>JAIOIE010000018.1:0-600000 GCA_019912665.1 Deltaproteobacteria bacterium | reverse complement strand
CACCGCCGCGGTGGGGCTCGCGACAAGGGCCGCGGGCCAGGGCATGAAGGTGCTCTTCATACAGTTCTTCAAGGAGGAGAAGGCCTCGTCCGGCGAAAAGGAGAGCCTTAGAAGGCTCGGAGTCGATCTCGTCCGCTCCGATGTGCGGCACCCCATGTTCACAGGCGGGAAGACCGACCTTCAGGCATTGAAGGCGTCCATTGTGGGCACTTACGAGGCGGCAAAGGATAAGTTGTCGGAAGGCGGCTACGGCCTCGTGGTCTTCGACGAGATAATGTCGGCGGTGAGCGGCGGCTGGATAAGCGCGGAAGACATACTCGGCTTTCTCGATTCAAGGCCCGCCTCCCTCGAAGTCGTCCTTACGGGAAGGAACGCGCCCACGGAACTTATGAGGATAGCGGACTATGTAACCGAGATGCTCAAGATAAAGCACCCGTTCGACCACGGGGTGCAGGCAAGGAAGGGGATAGAGTTCTGATGCCAGGGAGGTTCTCTTTCGTAATCGGCGGCGCGCGTTCCGGGAAGAGCGCGTTCGCGCTCGGCCTCGCCTCGAATCTACCCGGGAGGAAGGTCTTTATCGCGACGGCCGAGGCCTTCGACCAGGAGATGGATGAGAGGATAAGGAAGCACAAGGAGGAGCGGGGCGCGGAGTGGGAGACCGTCGAGGAGAAAAAGTCCTTGCGTGAAAGGGTAGAATCGCTCGGCCCGGAATGCGCCGTGGTCATAGACTGCCTTACGCTATGGATAACGAACCTCCTGTCCGCGGGCCTTTCGGATAAGGAGATACTGGACGAGGCAGGGGCGCTTGCAAGGGCGTGCAAGGAGTCCGGCTCAAGCGTGGTCGCCGTATCCAACGAGGTCGGCCTCGGCATAGTGCCTGATAACGCGCTCGCAAGGAGGTTCAGGGACCTCTCCGGCGCGGTCAATAAGGAGATGGCCTCCTCCGCGAAGGAGGTCTGGTTTTTGGCGGCGGGGCTGCCCCTCAGGATGAAATAATGAAGAGTGCAATAACAAAAACCCGCATCTTCGCCGCCGTGCTCGGCGGCAACCTCATCTTTGTCTTTTTTAACGCGGCAATTGCCTGGACCCTGGCTTTTTTCAACGTCACCCCTTACGGCAGGTTCGTGGCGGCCTTCTTCAGGGGGAGGACCAGGGAAGAAGTGGCGGCGCGGATAGGATCGGACAGGGCCCTTTTCGATTCCATGCTGGCCGAGGCTTCGTCGTTCGCGAACCTTTTCCTCACGCCCGTTTCCGGTTTCGTAATGGGCCTCTTTGCCGGGGCCATGCTTGCGAAAAATAGAAGGCTCGCGGTCATATGGTCGGTCCTCGCGGCCTTGCCCCTCTCGCTTTTTTTCATTATGAAATCGGGCGGAGGACATGAGAAGTTTCTGTATCTAGTCCTTTTCATTGCTGTTACCGCGCTCGGCGGCCTTGCAGGGAGCGCGTTTTTTGTAAAGGCAACCTCTAAAAAGAAAAAGGAGACGGCGGATGTCGATCTTTGAGGAAGCCATTAAAGCCATAAGGCCGGTCGATGCCGGGCTTTTTGAACAGGCCCGGAAGCGGCTCGATTCACTTACCAAGCCCAAGGACAGCCTGGGAAGGCTCGAGGAGTTCGCGAAAAGGATGGTCGCCATAACCGGCGAGCTCAGGCCTGTTTTACAGAAGAAAACGATATTCACCTTTGCCGCGGACCACGGGGTGGCTGACGAAGGGGTCTCGGCCTTTCCAAAAGAGGTCACCCGGCAGATGGTATATAACTTCCTCAGGGGCGGGGCCGGGATAAACGCTCTTGCCAGGCACGCAGGCGCGGATGTGGCGGTGGTCGACATAGGCGTGGATTTTGATTTCGACGACGCTCCAGGGCTATTTAAAAGGAAGGTCGTCCGTGGCACGCGGAATATCCGGAAAGGTCCGGCCATGACCAGGGAAGAGGCGGTGAAGTGCCTTGAGGTCGGCATATCAATTGCCTGGGAGTATGCCGGCAAGGGGGCTATATTCGGCACAGGGGAGATGGGCATAGCGAATACCACCCCTGCCAGCGCCATAATAGCCGCACTCTCGTGCCTTTCGCCCGAGGCGGTCACAGGAAGAGGCACCGGGATAGACGACGGCATATTCACGCACAAGGTAAAGGTGATAGAGGACGCCATAGCCGTAAATAGCCCCGACCCTTCGGACCCGCTCGATGTGCTCGCAAAGCTCGGGGGCGCGGAGATAGCCGGGATAGCGGGGCTTGTCATAGGCGCGGCCTCAAAAAGGGTGCCGGTCGTGGTGGACGGCTTCATCTCCACCGCAGGCGCGCTCATAGCCCGCGAGATAGAGCCTGTTACTGCCCAGTACATGTTCGCCGCGCACAGGTCTGTGGAGAAGGGGCATTCTGTGATGCTCGAAAGGATGGGACTCAGGCCCTTTGTTGACTTGGACTTGAGGCTCGGGGAAGGCACTGGCGCGGCCATAGGCATTTCACTTATAGAAGCTGCGCTCCGGGTCTATAATGAAATGGCGACCTTCGGGGACGCGGGCGTCTCTGAAAAAAACGCGTAGCAGGCCGCTCAAAAAGTCCATCTGCTTCGTTGTAAACGCTTCATTCCTCGCTCCCCTGTTCCAGTGGGAGCCTCGCGTCTGGAGCTTTTTGGGCAGCCTAAGCGAATTTTGCGTTTCCGCAACCTAGGTGGCGTGGGAGAGAAATGAAAGGCTTCATAATAGCCCTCCAGTTCCTGACTGTATTCAGGATCGGGAAGCCCGCAAGTGTGCCCGAGCCAAAGGAGCTTGCCCGCTCCATGGCCTGGTTCCCTGTCATCGGGGCGCTCCAGGGGCTTATACTGGTCCTGGCGTATTCCGTCCTAAAGGCGTTCCTGCCTGAGAGTGTCGTCCTGGCCTCTCTCATCCCGGTCCTGCTGCTTACGAACTGCGGCCTTCACCTCGACGGCTTCGCGGATACGATAGACGGGCTTGCGGGCGGAAGAGACAGGGAGGATATGCTCCGCATAATGCGCGATAGCTCCGTCGGTGCCATAGGAGCGGCGGGTGTTACGCTCCTGATCCTCCTTAAGTTCCTTTCGCTCTACGAGCTTCCTTCCAACGAGAAGGCCTGGGCCATATTCCTCTTTCCTGTCGTAGGCAGGTGGGCCATGGTGCCGCTTGCCTCATTCGCGGGTTACGCGAGGCCCTCGGGCGGCCTCGGCGCGGCATTTGCCGGGAATACAAAGGGGGTGCTCTTGGCGGCGACGCTCCTTGCGGTAATCATGGCCGCGCCCCTAGCGGGCCCTTTTTCCATTCTCATTTTCGCAGCGCTCGGGGTTATAATCTATATGTCGTCCCTGTATTTCAAAAGGAAGCTCGGCGGGGTGACGGGGGACGTATTCGGGTTTCATAGCGAGATAGCCGAGCTCCTTTTCCTTTTCGGGGCGCTCGCTATCTATGGCGCCAGATCGACCGGAGGCATCGGAATATGAGAGCTACAAGGCTTTACCTCATCAGGCACGGCCAGGTGGTGAACCACCATGAGTACCGCTATAACGGTCACTTTGATATCGACATAACCTCCACCGGGGTCGAGCAGATGAGGAGGGTGTCCGAATTCCTTTCCCGGGAGCCCATAAAAGCGGTTTATTCGAGCGACCTCCAGAGGGCCGTGAAGGGCGCGCGCATAATCGGCAAGGCCCTGGGCATTGAGCCGGTCATGGTGCACGACCTACGGGAGCTTAACCTCGGGAGGTGGGAGGGGCTTACGAGGGAGGAGGCGATAGCTAAATACCCCGAGGAAGCGGACTTCAGCTTCAAGGACCTTGCGACGAGCAAGGTGAAGGAAGGCGAAAGCCTCGTGGAGCTCAGGGCCAGGGTGGTTCCGGCGCTTTCCAGTCTTCTCGACCGCAACAGGCACGAATCGGTATGCGTCGTCGCCCACGGGGGCGTGAACCGGGTGGTCTTGAGCGAGGCCATGGGCCTTCCGCTCGAACGGTTCTTCAGCATCGAGCAGGATTACGGCTGCCTCAATATTATCGACTACCTGGACGACGGCCTTAAGGTAGTGAAGCTACTTAACGGCGGGCCGAACCAGGACATGCGGCCTACCGAGATATATTGATGCGCATGGCCGGGATGATACCCGCTTTCATAGTCGCAGGGGCCGCTAGCGGCTCGGGGAAGACCCTCATAACGCTCGGCATACTGGAGGCGCTTAAAAGGCGGGGCCTCAGGGTGCAGGCCTTCAAGGCGGGGCCGGACTATATAGACCCCGGCCTTCACAGGGCGGTCCTCGGCCGCCCATCCTATAACCTTGATACCTGGATGATGGGTGCCGGAGGCGTAAAGGAGACCTTCGCCCGCGCGGTCAAGGGCGCCGATTGCGCGGTCATAGAGGGCGTAATGGGGCTCTTTGACGGGCGGGACGGAAGGAGCGAAGAGGGCTCCACAGCGCACCTTTCAAAGACGCTCGGCGTGCCTGTGCTACTCGTTGCCAATGCCGAGAAGGCGGCCCGGAGCATGGGCGCTGTCATAAAGGGCTTCGAGGCGTACGACCCGGGAGTGGATATCAGATGGGCGCTATTCAATAAGACCGGTAGCCACAGGCACTCTGAAATATTGAGGGACTCCATGCCCAGGGGCTCGGGTATAAAGCTCCTGGGGTGCATCAAGAGAGACGAGGCCCTCGGGATTAAAGAGAGGCATTTGGGCCTTGTGACAGCCTCGGAAGACCCGGATATTATAAGGCGAGTGGCAAAAAGGGCGGCAGACGCCATAGAGGGCTCAATCGACCTCGGGAAGCTTCTTAACCATAGAGTGAAGGTCCGGCATTATGCTGAAACCCGGAGCGCGGAAGGCGAAAAGGTCAGGATAGCGGTCGCGATTGATAAGGCCTTCTCCTTCTATTACCAGGAGAACCTGGATATCCTCGAAAGGCTCGGGGCCGAGCTTTTGCCCTTCAGCCCCTTGAATGACGCAGCGCTTCCCGAAGGCGCGGACGGCCTCTATATTGGCGGCGGGTATCCGGAGCTCCACGCCCCGGCTCTCGAAGCGAATAGATTCTTGAGGGATTGCATAAGAAGGCTCGCAAAAAAAGGGCTTCCGGTCTACGCCGAGTGCGGCGGCCTCATGTACCTGGGAAAGGCGATCGAGCGCGAGGGGAAAAACTTCGGCATGGCAGGGGTCTTCCCCTGGAGAACGCGGCTCTTATCCGGAAGAAAGGCGCTCGGCTACAGGGAAGTCTCGCTTACGCCCGAGTGCCCGTTCTACAAGAGGGGTAGTATTCGGGGGCACGAGTTCCATTACTCTGAAATGGCCTCCGACCCCAAAGGGCTCGGCAGGGGGTACATGGTAAGGGGCGGCTCGAATACCTTTCCTGAAGGGTTCAGCAGGGGGAACGCCCTTGCGAGCTATATCCACCTCCATTTTGCTAGCAACCCTGCTTTCCCAAGGGCCTTTCTCCGTACCGCAATGCTATTCAGGGAGAAGGGGTGCAGCGGGAGTTGAAGTAAAATCATTGAAATCAGGGTCTAGCGCCCTGCCTCCGGCATCCTTCCGTTCCGCTTGTAACCAGTCGTTTTTTTCTGGTAATATATCCCTTCGCTTCGCCTGAGGCTCTTTCACACTAAACGGATTCCGCCATATGCTTTCAAGGGTGCTTACGGCATCGACGCTCGGCGTGGATGCCCTGCTCGTAGAGGTCGAGGTCGACATATCCAGGGGCCTCCCCTCCTTTTCAACGGTCGGCCTTCCTGACAACGCGGTCAAGGAAAGCAAGGACAGGGTAAGGGCGGCAATCAAGAACTCCGGTTATGCGCTCCCGGCCAAGAAGATAACCGTAAACTTAGCCCCTGCCTACATAAAGAAAGAAGGGACCACCTTCGACCTCCCGGTCGCTGTCGGCATATTGAAGGCCGAAGGCATGATAAAGAGCGAGTCGGTCGAGGATTACCTCGTAATGGGGGAACTTTCGCTCGACGGCGGCATAAGGCCCATAAGGGGGGCGCTCCCGGTGGCCGTGCTTGCGCGCGATTTGCGGAAAAAGCTCATACTGCCTGCCGAGAACCGCAGCGAGGCGGCCATCGTAAAAGGCGTGGACGTTTTCGGGGTAGGGAGCCTTGCGGAGCTTATAGAGTTCCTGAACGGTAATTCCTCCATCGAGCCGTTCACGCTCGATGAAAGCGCGGCCTTGAGCCCCGACCCCGGCAGCCGCCTTGATGTCTCGGACGTCAAGGGGCAGGAGCACGTAAAGCGGGCCCTCGAAGTAGCAGCCGCCGGGGGGCATAACGTCCTCATGATAGGCCCGCCGGGCTCCGGGAAGACCATGCTCGCGAAGAGGGTCCCCACGATTTTGCCGGATTTCACCCTCGAAGAAGCTATAGAAACGACAAAGGTGCACAGCGTGGCCGGGACCCTCTCGCCAGGGAGCGCGCTCGTAACCGAGCGGCCGTTCAGGTCCCCCCACCATACGATATCGGATGCCGGGCTGATAGGCGGCGGAAGGGTCCCGCGTCCCGGCGAGGTGAGCCTCGCCCATAACGGGGTGCTCTTCCTTGACGAGCTCCCCGAATTCAGGAAAAATGTCCTCGAGGTCCTCAGGCAGCCTCTCGAGGACGGAAAAGTCACCATTTCGCGGGCAGCGGTCTCGCTCACATATCCGGCCGAATTCATGCTCATAGGGGCCATGAACCCCTGTCCTTGCGGTTATCTGGGAGACGCGCACAAGGAATGCGTCTGCACCCCTCTGCAGGTCCAGCAATACAGGTCCAGGATATCCGGGCCGCTCCTCGACAGGATAGACATACATTGCGAGGTCCCTGCCGTGAGGTTCAGGGAGCTTTCAGGCTCAAGGTCCGGGGAGACATCGGCGGATATAAAGAATAGGGTAGACAAGGCCAGGGCCGCACAGGCCGAGCGGTTCAAGGGCCTGGGCATATACTCGAACAGCAGGCTCACGGCAAGGCTCGTAAGGAAATTCTGCGAGTCGAAGGGGGAGGTTTCGAAGCTCCTTGAGACCGCTGTCGAGAGGCTCGGCCTCTCTGCAAGGGCGTATACGAGGGTCTTGAAGGTCGCAAGGACCATAGCCGACCTCGACGGCTCGGAAGCTATACTTTCGCACCACGTATCCGAGGCCATCCAGTACAGGAGCCTCGACAGGCAGCTCGTTTGATGAAGGACGAAAAGGAAAATAAAGAGGCCCGGGGCAAGCAGGAGGCGAAGCGCTGGCCCGGCGGCGCGGATATCGAGCTGCTCTCGACCATCTTCGATTCCGCGATGGACGGCATATTCGTCATCGGCATGGACGGTAAATATCGAGAGGTGAACCCCGCGGGCTGCACCATGTTCGGGTACTCGCGGGAAGAGCTCCTTTCATCCGACATAAGCCTCCTCCTTTTCCCCGAGGACGCCCCCAGGGCCTTCGAGGAGATAAGGAGGCAGGACGGGGTGTTCTACCAGAATTACAGGATGAGGAGAAAGGACGGCTCCGAGGCCTGGGTGGGCATGACCGTAAAGACCGTCCAGGCCGGGGGCGAGGAGATGAAGCTCGCAGTCAAAAGGGACGTTACGGAGCGGAAAAAGTCCCTCGACGAGATAAGGACCTCCAAGGAGCGGCTGGAAGAGAAGGTCAGGAGGCGCACGGCCGAGCTTAAGTCCGTCAACAGGTCCCTCGAGATGCAGATACTTAAGAGGGTAAGGACGGAAGAGCTCCTTCACACTATCCTCAAGGCGACCTCGTCGGTGGCGGGGGAAGAGTTCCTCCGTACACTCGTCCGCCATCTCGCAGTCGCGCTGGAGTTCAAGTATGCGCTCGTCGCCGAGTACGTCGGCGGGATGAGGGCCAGGACCCTGGCGTTCTGGGGCAAGGGGCGTTTCGCGGATAATTTCGAATACGCGCTCGAAGGCACCCCCTGCGAGAGCGTCGTCAATGGCGAGGTCTGCTCTTATCCGGGCCGCGTGCAGGAGGCCTTTCCCAGGGACCGGTATCTCGCCCAGATGGAGGCCGAGAGCTATATTGGCGTGCCGCTGGTGGGTTCGGACGGCAGGGCGCTGGGCCTCCTTGTGGCCATAGACGACAAGCCACTTCAGGGGGACCAGGACGCGAGGGCCCTCATGCGGCTTTTCGCGCTCAGGGCCGCCCTTGAGCTCGAAAGGAAGAGGTCCGAGGACGAGAGGAAGAAGTCCATCGAAATGCTCAATATCATATCCGACCATTCCGGCGCGGCGATATTGATAAAGGACTCGGAAGGCAGGCACATATTCGTAAACAAGTCCTTCGAGGAACTCTTCAACAGAAAAAAAGAGGAAATACTCGGCCTCAAGGACAACGAGCTATTTCCAGCCGGGACTGCCGCGAGCTTCCGTGCGAATGACATAAAGGCGCTTGAGGCTGGCAGGCCAGTCGAGTTCGAGGAGGATGTGCTCAATCCGGACGGCAGGCTCCTCACCTTTCTTTCCGTCAAGTTCCCGGTTCCTGGGCTGCCGGGCGCGATCTGCGGCATATCGACCGACATAACCGAAAGGAAGAAGATCGAAGAGGCGTTAAGAAGGAGCGAGGAACGGCTCAAGGAGGCCCAGGCCATAGCGCACATCGGGAGCTGGGATTGGGACATACTGACCAACAAGATACACTGGTCGGACGAGATATACAAGATATTCGGCCTCGATGCCGCGGAATTCGAGGCCACGTACGACGCCTTTCTCTCTCTCGTCCACGCGGACGACAGGGACGAGGTGCAGCTTGCGGTGAAGGAGGCCTTAGAGCTCGGCAAGCCTTACGACATCCGGCACAGGGTCCTCCGGCGCGACGGGACCGAGCGCATCGTGACCGAGCGGGCCGAGGTCGTGAGGGACCCCGAAGGGAAGCCGGTCCGCATGTACGGCACTGTCCAGGACGTGACCGAGCACAAGAGGCTTGAGGCCGAGATACTGAGGGCGCAGAAGCTCGACTCCATCGGCGTCCTCGCCGGGGGCATAGCCCACGACTTCAATAACCTCCTCCTGGGCATTCTGGGGAACGTCTCAATAGCCAAGAACCTGGTGAAGCCTGCCGACAGGGTCGCGGGCGTCCTCGACGAGATAGAGAAGGCGGCGCTCCGGACGAAGAGCCTTACACGCCAGCTCCTTACATTCTCAAGGGGAGGGGAGCCGGTACGGGAGCCGGCCTCGATGGAGCAGATAGTGCGGGATTCGGCTCCCCTGGTGTTGCGGGGCTCGGAGGTGGTCTGCGAATACTCGTTCCCGGAGGGGCTCTGGCCCGTCGAGGTCGACCAGGGGCAGATGGCCCAAGCCGTGAGCAACATAGTCCTTAACGCGGCCCAGTCCATGCCCGACGGCGGAAGACTCAGGGTGAGCGCCTCGAACCTCGATGTGAACGAGCAGACGCACCTGCCCCTCAAGCCGGGCAAATACATAAAGACGACCTTCAGGGACTACGGGACCGGCATTCCCGTAAAGCTCCTCCCCAAGCTCTTCGACCCGTTCTTCACGACACGGAAAAAGGCGAGCGGCCTCGGGCTATCGGTCACCTATTCGATAATAAAAAAGCACAACGGCCACATAGGGGTGGACTCGGAAGTGGGCGAGGGCACCTCCTTCCATCTGTACCTGCCCGCGTCTGCCGGGAAGCCGGCTGACGCGGCCTCTGACGACACGGTCGTAAAGGGCGCGGGCAGGGTTTTAGTCATGGACGACGAGGAGCTCATACGGGACGTTTCGGGCGAGATGCTGAAGCTCCTCGGATATGAGGCCGTCTTCGCCGCAAGCGGCGGCGAGGCGATAGAGCTTTTCATAAAGGCCAGGGACGAGGGCAGGCCCTTCGATGCCGTGATACTCGACCTTACGGTCCCCGGAGGCCTTGGCGGCAAGGAGACCATGCAGAAGCTGAAGGAGATAGACCCGGGAGTAAGGGCCATAGTCTCCAGCGGCTACTCCAAGGACCCGATAATGGCGGACTTTAAAAATTTCGGGTTCTCTGCCGTCATGGCCAAGCCGTACAGGGTGGCCGAGTTCAGCAGGGTCGTAAAGAAGGTCGTAAGCGACGAAGGGGAATGACCCGGGAGGCCAGGGTCGAAAAAAGATGCTATCATTAAACAGGAAAGGCTGCTGAAAAAGTCCATCTGCGTCGAAGGCTACGTCGCTGGACACTCCGGCGTACACGAAAGATACGCCTCATTCCTCGCTCCTCTGTTCCAACGGGGGCCTGGCATCTCGAGATTTTTGAGCAGCCTGAATAACTAATTTTTTCAGCAAGTTGCTAATTAACAGCCGCCTGTTTCGGAATTCCATCATAGGTTTTCCTCAAGAAAGGTATCATTTTGATGATTTACCTCGATAATGCCGCGACTTCCTTCCCCAAGCCTGAATCGGTCTACCGGAGGATAGACGAGGTCTTGAGGGAAAAGGGCGGGAACCCCGGAAAAGCGAGCCACACGCTCGCAATAGAGGCGAGCCGCGTCGTCTTCAGGGCCAGGGAGTCCCTGGCCCTGCTTATGGGCGTCCCTGACTCCTCCAGGATAATATTCACCAAGAACGCCACCGAGGCCATAAATATCGCCTTGAAGGGTTTACTTAAGCCCGGCGACCACCTTGTCACCTCCACATTCGAGCACAACGCGGTCGCAAGGTGCGTCCTGAGGCTCGAGAGATCCGGGGTGGAGGCGACACGGGTTCCGCCGGATAAGGAGGGGTTACTTTCGCCGGCCTCGATAGGGGCCGCAATGAGGCGGAATACCAGGATGGTCGTGATCTCCCATGCCTCGAACGTATTCGGCGCGATACAGCCCCTTGAGGAGATAGGGAAGATATGCAAGGCGAAGGGCGTTATGTTCATGACCGACGCCGCGCAGACAATGGGGGCCATGCCGCTGGACGTAAGAGGCATGGGCGTTAATATCCTTGCGGCGACCGGTCACAAGGCCCTTTTCGGCCCGCAGGGCACGGGTTTCCTGTATGTCGAGGAAGGGATCGAGCCCGAGCCCCTTGTCGACGGCGGCTCAGGCGGCGAGGGCGCGCACGCGGCGGAGCTCCCCGAGAGGCTTGAGGCCGGGACCCTCAATACCCCCGGAATAGGCGGACTTGGCGCTGGCGTTGAATTCCTCCTTTCGGAGAAGCTTCCGAAGATAAAGGCCAGGGAAGAGGAGCTCGTGGCCATGGTCCTCAAGGGCCTGTCAGGTATGGAAAGGGTCTCCCTAATAGGGCCCCGGGACGCATCCAGGAGGGCCGCGCTCGTCTCCTTTAATATCGAAGGCGTATCTCCCTCCGAGGCCGGGCTCAGGCTCGACCAGGAATTCGGCATTATGGCGAGGTGCGGCACGCACTGCGCGCCCGAGGCGCACAGGCAGGCAGGCACCTGGCCCGAAGGCTCGATACGGGTGAGCCCCGGATATTTTACGGCCGAAGGGGAGATAGAGGCTCTCATACGGGCAGTAAAAAAGCTGGCATCGAAGTAGCCCGACCCCGCCATTTGCCGCTTTAGGCTGGATTTCGGCCCCTCCTCGGTTTATCATGCCTAAGGCTGCTGAAAAAGCCCTTGAACGCGTCGTCTTCAAAATCGGACACTCCGGTGCGTACAATTAAAGTACGCCTCGTTCCTCATTTTTTTCGACTCCTTGCATCTTGAGCTTTTTGAGCAGCCTATGAGATTTTGAGCTTTTCAGCGTGTTAGGCCAAAGAGAAACAGATAACAGATGATAATCCTCGGCATAGAATCGTCATGCGACGACACGGCCGCTTCCGTGCTGCAGAACGGGCGTGTAGTGCTCTCGTCAGTAGTTGCATCGCAGGAGTCCATACACGCGAAATACGGGGGCGTTGTCCCTGAGCTCGCATCCCGGAGGCACATAGAGGCCATAGTGCCGGTAGTGGAAGAGGCCCTCTCCTCGGCCGGAAAGGCCCTGGACGACATCGACGGTATAGCCGTGACGCAGGGGCCAGGGCTCGTGGGCTCCTTGCTTATAGGCCTCTCCTTCGCCAAGTCGCTTTCACTTGCAAGGGGGCTTCCTCTCACGGGCGTAAACCATATCGAGGCGCACGCGCACGCGGCCTTCCTCACGGATAAGGAAGGGGAGGGCGAAGGGCCGGGCTTCCCCTTTGTCGCGCTCATCGTCTCCGGGGGGCATACAACGCTCCTTCTCTTCGAGGACGCTACTGAATACAAGGTGCTCGGCCAGACCCTCGACGACTCTGCGGGCGAGGCCTTTGACAAAGTCGCGAAGCTACTGGGGCTCGGGTATCCAGGAGGCGCGGCGATAGACAGGCTCGCCCGCGATGGGGACAAGGGGGCGGTCGATTTCCCGAGGCCGCTCATGGCCAAAGGCAACCTGGACTTCAGCTTCAGCGGGCTCAAGACCTCGATGCTCACCTATGTCAAAAACCTCGCCGGTCCGCCGACGGAAGCGCTTTTAAAAGACCTCTCCGCGAGCTTCCAGGAGGCCGTCGTGGACGCTCTAGTAACCAAGGCGCTCTGGACCCTCCGGGCTACAGGCGCAAAGGACCTCGTGGCAGCCGGAGGTGTAGCCTCGAATTCGCGGTTCAGGGCAAGGCTTGCGGAGATGGCCGAAGAAGAGGGGCTTAGGCTCTTCATCCCTTCGCCCAGGTACTGCACAGACAACGCCGCGATGGTCGCGTCCCTCGGATTCCACCAGCTTAAGAAAGGCATGCTGGCTGGCCTCGACATGAACGCAAAGCCCACCTGGGAGGGGTTCTGACCAGGGATTGCCCCGGCTTTTTTCTCTCCGAAAGCAGCCATCCCCTTTGAAAGGTTTTTTTTTATGTCTTCAGCCACGCATAAAGGCGGCACACGTCCGACAAGACCCAAGAAGAGGTACGGGCAGCACTTCCTTACCGATAAGAACATCGTCAGGAAAATAGTCTCAGCCGCGGAAGTCTCGGAGGGCGAATTGGTCCTGGAGATAGGCCCGGGAACGGGGGTGCTTACCGAGGCGCTCGTCCAGGCCGGCGCGAGGGTCCTCGCCATAGAGGTGGATGAGGAGCTGGCCGCCGGCATAAGGGAGAGATTCCCGGCGGACAAGGTCGAGGTCATAAGGGGCGACGCCTTGAAGCTCTCGTTCAGGGAATTGGGAGAGCGGCACGGGAAACTAAAGCTCGTCGCCAACCTCCCCTATTACATCTCCGGGCCGGTCCTCGCGAAGCTCCTTGAGGAGCGGGAGGCCTTCACTATTATGGTGCTCATGTTCCAGAAGGAGGTCGGAGAGAGGATCGTATCAGGGCCCGGGAGCCGCGATTACGGCATACTCTCGGTCCTTGCACAGGCGTATACGGACGTAAAGAAGGAATTCGACGTGCCTGCCAGGCTATTCTTCCCGAAGCCGAAGGTGGATTCCACTGTTTTGAGCTTCAGGGTGCTGGGCTCTCCGAAGGTGCCCCTTGTAGACGAGCGGTTTTTCAAGGCGGTCGTAAGGGCGGCATTCGGGACCCGACGCAAGATGCTCGTCAATTCGCTCGCCCTTGTCGGCCTTCAAAAGCCCGATATCGAGGCAGCCCTCAGGGAGGCCGGGATAGACCCCGGAAGGCGCGGCGAGACCCTCGATTTGAATGATTTCGGGCGACTTACGCGCGCTCTTCATGAAAGGAAAAAGGATGGGCCAATGCAGTGAAGTCCCCTTTATACGTTCTTGACTTTTTCCCGCCCCTGAGATAACTTGTCTCTGCTCCGATTCCCGGATTCCCGAAAACCAGCGGGCATTTAGCCAAGGTTCATCCCCGAGACTTAATGGAAAAATCGCAATACGTAGCCATAGAGGGCCCGATCGGGGTCGGCAAATCGAGCCTTGCCGAGCTCCTCGCAAAGGAGCTCGGAGGGAGGACCCTCCTCGAGGCAGTTGACGATAACCCTTTCCTCCCCAGGTTCTACGCGGACATAAAAAAATACGCGTTCCAGACCCAGCTCTTCTTTCTCCTGAGCCGCTACCAGCAGCAGAAAGAGATGTTCCAGCAGGACCTCTTCAAGACCTCGGTGGTAGCGGACTACCTCTTTGCCAAGGACAGGATATTCGCGTACCTGAACCTCGACGAGAACGAGCTCTGTCTCTACGAGCAGGTCTACAGGCTCCTCGATACGAGGATACCGAAACCGGACCTCGTCATATACCTCCAGGCCTCGACAGGGGTGCTCCTTGAGAGGATAGCCGGCCGGGGCATCGATTACGAGAAGCAGGTCAGGGAAGATTACCTTGAGAAGCTCGTTGACGCCTATAACAGGTATTTCTTCTATTACAGCGACACGCCCCTTCTTGTCGTAAACACGACCGACATAGATTTCGTCAACAACCCCGCCGACCTCGCAAACCTTGTAAAGGAGATAAGGTCCATAAAGGGCGGGGCGCAGCATTACATACCCGTCGCTTCCCGGTAAAAGGCAACTCTAAAAATTGATCTTTTCCCCGGACTCTGCGTCAGGCCCGTTAATAAAAATGCTCACATATTGTCATATATGCTCCGCTTTTTATCCCGGCCTTCCTTGATTGCGGAAAAAATCTCTAATTTTTAGAGTTGTCTGAAATCACTATTCCTTCTGTCTGTATCGAGGGTATTGTACCCGTGCCGGAATTGGTTTATAATTTTCAATTACCGGCGGCCCCGGTTTTAAGAGGGGGTATTGTGACCTTCCGGTAGGATAAACGGAAGGTTTTTTTTAATTGGGGGCGGGAATCGGCCAATGGACCCCGTTCCCCTTGCAATAACCCCGATAATGGGATTGAATAATAAGAGCGGCGTGCATGCCCCTAAACCAGAAAGCGGCGGGTCCAGAGGATGAAGAAGTACACGGCAGCGGAGATCATGAAGATGAAGAGGGACGGCAGGAAGATCCCCGTCCTTACGGCCTATGATTTCGCGACCGCAAGGATACTGGACGAGGCCGGGATACCGCTGCTACTGGTCGGCGACTCGGCCGGGATGGTAGAGGCGGGCTACGAGACCACCCTCCCGGTGACCGTTGAAGAGATAATCTATCATACGAGGGCTGTAGCGAGGGGCAGGACAAACGCCCTCGTCGTGAGCGACATGCCCTTCGGTTCCTACCAGACCTCGCTTGACGACGCCCGGAGGAACGCCGCCCGGATCGTAAAGGAAGGCGGGGCAGAGGCGGTAAAGCTCGAAGGCGGAAAGAGGGCGGCGGAAGCGATAAGGGCCATAACCGATATGGACGTGCCTGTAATGGGCCACGTGGGGCTTACGCCCCAGTCGGTCCACAGGATGGGCGGCTACAGGGTCCAGGGAAAGACAAAAGACGAGGCCGAGGAGATACTCGAGGACGCAATCGCCGTAGAGGAGGCGGGCGCCTTCTCGATAGTCCTCGAAGGCGTGCCCACGGGCCTTGCAAAGGAGATAACCGGAAGGCTCGGCATACCGACCATAGGCATCGGCGCGGGCCCGCACTGCGACGGGCAGGTGCTCGTGGTGAACGACATGCTCGGGCTTACGGGGCAGAAGGTCCCGAGATTTGTAAAGAGATACGCGGATTTAAGGAATCTCATCTTCCTTGCGGCCACCGAGTACATTAAGGACGTGGTGGAGGAGAGGTTTCCTTCAAAGGAGCATTCGTATTAGCAGGCTGCTGAAAAAAGCCCGATCTGCTGCGTCGTCTTCATAATTCGTCACGGCGGCGTACAAAGAAAGTACTCCTCATTCCTCATTTTTCGACTCCTTGCATCCTGAGCTTTTTGAGCAGCCTGCTTTGATTTTGAATTTTCAGCAAACTAATAGTCAGTGAAGGAAGTCTTAAGGTGTTTTGCCGTATATGATAAAAGTTGTAAGTATAAGCGAAATGCGCGAGGCCTCTATCGAGGCGCGCTCAAAGGGGCAGGCCGTAGTCCTGGTGCCGACCATGGGGTATCTGCACGAAGGCCATAGGGCGCTTCTTAAAAAAGGCAGGGCCGAAGGGGGCCTGCTCGTAATGAGCCTCTTCGTAAACCCCTCTCAGTTCGGCCCTGCAGAGGATTTTGCCTCCTATCCGAGGGACCTTGATAGGGACCTTAAGATAGCGTCCGAAGAGGGAGTGGACTTTGTATTCGCGCCCGAAGCCGGGGAGATGTACCCTCCGGGTTTCCGGACCTGGGTGGAGGTCGAGAAGCTTTCGGACAGGCTCTGCGGCGCTTCGAGGCCCGGCCATTTCAGGGGGGTCGCAACGGTGGTTCTAAAGCTTTTTAACGCTGTCCAGCCTCAGAAGGCCGTATTCGGGCTAAAGGATTTTCAGCAGTTCCGGATTATAGAGAGGATGGTGCGGGACTTGGATATCCCGGTCGAGATACTAGGGGTCGAGACCGTAAGGGAGCCTGACGGCCTTGCCATGAGCTCCCGGAACTCGTACCTTACGCCTGAGGAGAGGAGGGTCGCTCGCGCCATCCCGGACTCACTCAGGGCAGCCCGCGAGGCAATAGGGGCCGGAGTGCGGGAAAGCCTGGAAATTGTCGAAAAAGTGAAAAAAATCATAGAGAGAGAGCCGCTCGCCGTGATAGAATATGTTAATATATGCGACGGCGAATCGCTTGAGGACTCCGAAGAGGTCGCAAGCGGCTCCGTTCTTTTCATCGCGGTCAGGATAGGGAAGGCGAGGCTCATAGACAATATGAAGCTCGTGCAATAAAAGGGAGGACATTTCTACAAGATGCAGCGGATGATGCTCAAGAGCAAGATTCACAGGGCCACTGTCACTGACGCCAACCTCGACTACGAGGGCTCGGTCGCGATCGACGAGGCCCTTATGGAGGCTGCCGGCATTTACGAGTTCGAGCAGGTCCATATATACAACATCAGGAACGGAAACCGGCTGACCACCTATGCCATAAAGGGCGAGCGGGGGAGCGGCATTATCTCCATAAACGGGGCTGCGGCCCACCTTGCCGGCAAGGGAGACCTCGTCATAATCGCAAGCTACTCGGTCCTTGATGAGTCGGAAGCCAGGAAGCACGCGCCTGTCCTCGTCTATGTCGACGCGAAGAACTCGATAAAGAGGATAAGCGCGGAGCTCGCGGCCCACTGCCTATGACAAAACACCTCCGAGGCTATTTCATTACCGGGCTCCTCGTGGTGGTGCCCCTGTACCTCTCCATCTACGTCGTCTCGCTCATAGTCAGGTTCATGGACAGCATGCTGAACCTGCTCCCGAAGGTGGCGCATCCGCATACCTACCTGCCTTTCCACATACCGGGCCTCGGCATAATCTTTACCGTCCTGAGCATTATCATAATAGGCGTCCTCGCGACTAATTTCCTCGGCAAGAGGGTCCTTGAGTTCGCCGAAAGGATAATGCTCAAGGTGCCCGTGGCGAGGATGATATATAACGCTACCAAGCAGTTCATGGAGACCTTCTTTACCCACGGGAACCAGGGCTTCAGGCAGGTCGTTCTTATAGAGTTCCCCAGGAAGGGGCTCCACTCCATGGGTTTCATGACCAGCAGGGTGACAAACGGGGAAATAAAGAATAAGACGAGCGAGCCGTCCATGTGCGTCTTCATCCCGACCACCCCCAACCCCACTTCCGGCTATTTCGCCGTGGTGCCTGAAAAGGACGTCATCTTACTCGATATGACGGTCGAGGACGCATTCAAGGTCATCATGACCGGCGGCATGGTCGTCCCTCCTGAGGGCAAGAACGGGATCAAGGTAGTCGTCCAGAACCCGGTTGTCGAAGACCTGGCAGGCAATACCCCCTGACCATCCCATTTATAATCCAAGGCATCATTCCTGCACGTATATTCCGCTTGAAACGGGCAAATTTACGTTGTCTTTTTGGCCGAATCTGATAATATGCAATCTTTTCAGAATACCCAAATCCAGAGGATCTGATGGAAAAGAGACCGCGCTCCTACAAATTCGAACCCCTTGACGAAATGTCAATAAATACGTTGCGTTTCCTCGCAGTCGACTCTGTCGAGGCCGCAAATTCCGGCCATCCGGGAATGCCGATGGGGGACGCCCCGATGGCATATGTCCTTTGGAGGCGCATCTTGAGGCACAACCCCTCAAACCCCCAGTGGCCCGCAAGGGACAGGTTCGTCCTTTCAGCCGGACACGGCTCCATGCTTTTATACGGCCTCTTGCACCTCTCCGGCTATCCGCTTCCGCTCGATGAGATTAAGAGGTTCAGGCAGTGGGGGAGCCACACGCCGGGGCACCCTGAGCACGACCCGAAAATAGGTATAGAGACCACGACCGGTCCTCTTGGCCAGGGTTTCGCTAACGGCGTCGGCATGGCCATGGCCCAGAAATACCTCGCGCACAGGTTCAACAGGCCCGGCTATCCGCTATTCGATTACGACATATACGCCATCTGCAGCGACGGCGACATAATGGAGGGGGTCTCCAACGAGGCAGCCTCCATAGCCGGGCACCTTAAGCTCGGGAATATAATCTACCTCTATTCGGATAACAGGATAACCATAGAAGGCAAAACGGATCTTTCCATGTCCGAGGACGTGGGCAAAAGGTTCGAGGCGCTCGGCTGGCACGTCCAGCACGTCGGAGGCAACGACCTGGGAGCCATCGCCCTGGCGATCGAATCGGCAAAAGAGGAGCGCACGAGGCCGTCCATAATTATCGCGAGGACCACCATAGGGTTCGGGAGCCCCGGCAAACAGGACACCGCCGAGGTGCACGGCGCTCCGCTCGGAAAAGACGAGGTAAAGGCCACAAAGGAGAAGCTCGGCTGGCCTCTCGAGCCCGAGTTCTTCATCCCCGAGGAGGTTATGAAGGATTTTAGGCTTCTGGTCCCGAGTGGCGAGGCCCTTGAGAGGGAATGGCTCTCCATGCTCGAAAAGTACGAGAAGGAGTATCCGGAAGAGGGGCGCGAAGTCAGGGCCATAATGGACGGGACGAGGGACAGGGCCTGGACGGAAAAGGTCCCGTCCTTTACGGAAAAGGACGGCTCGATAGCCACCCGGAGCGCGTCCGGCAAGGTGCTTAACGCCATAGCTGCGAGCGCGCCGTTCCTCATAGGCGGCTCTGCGGACCTTGCGCCCTCTACCAACACCCTCATGAAGGGCATGGGTAACTTCCTCCCCACTGGAGTCGGCAGGAACCTGCATTTCGGGGTACGCGAGCACGCGATGGGCTCGCTCCTTAACGGCATGGCCCTCACAAAGGGAGTGGTGCCCTACGGCGCGACCTTCCTCATATTCTCGGATTACATGAAGCCCGCCATTAGACTTGCGGCCCTCATGGGCCTCCAGGTCATCTATGTCTTCACGCACGACTCCATCGGTCTCGGCGAGGACGGCCCCACGCACCAGCCGATCGAGCAGCTCTCGGGGCTCCGTGCCATCCCGAACCTGACCGTAATAAGGCCCGCTGACGCGAACGAGACAGCCGAGGCCTGGAAGGCCGCGCTCCTTAACGAGACCGGCCCCACCGCGCTTGTACTCACGAGGCAGGGCTTGCCCGTAATGGACAGGACGAAATACGCCCCGGCGGAAGGCCTCTCGAAGGGGGCCTATGTGCTGGCCGACCCGAAGGAAGGCAAACCCGAGGTCATCATCATGGCAACCGGCTCGGAGGTGCAACTTGCAATAGCCGCTTACGAGGACCTCTCGACGAGGGGAGTGAAGGCGAGGGTCGTGAACATGCCGAGCTGGGAGCTGTTCGAGGCCCAGGACGATGCCTACAAATCAAGCGTCTTCCCTCCGGATGTAAGGGTCAGGGTCGCGGTAGAAGCGGCCTCGCCCATGGGCTGGCACAGGTACACCGGCTTGGACGGCGCGGTAATAGGCATCGACCGTTTCGGCGCATCCGCCCCCTACAAGACCGTTTTCGAGAAATACGGCTTTACGGCGGCTAAAGTCGCCGAAAAGGCGCTGGCCCTTCTCAATGCCAAAAAGGGCCGGTTTGTTGATGGAATCTGATATCCCTGCTATAGTTTACAGCAGGCCGTAAAACAGTTAAACCGGCCTTCTGTATTTCCGTTTTCCCGGTCCTTCTTGCCTTGTAATTGAAATTGACAGTCCCTTGCGGGACGGGCGGTCTCGTGCGCGCCCCGCGGAAGAGTTTTTCCGTTTCAGGAGTTCTTTATGAATCCCTTGATAGAGCTTAAGAAGCTTGGCCAGAGCGTCTGGTATGACAACCTCCGGAAGGGCCTCGTCACGTCCGGGGAGCTCAAGCGCTTCATTGACGAGTACGCGGTCTCGGGCGTGACCTCGAACCCTAACACCTTCGAGAGGGCCATAGCAGGCACGACCGAGTACGACGAGGACATCCGCAGGCTCCTGAAGGAGGGCCTTGACGACGACGCCATACTCGAAAGGTTGGTGACGAGGGACATAAGGCTGGCTGCCGACGTCATGGCCGAGGCCTCGAAGGCAACGGGCGGCATTGACGGGTTCGTCTCGATCGAGGTCGACCCGAGGCTTGCCAGAGACGCGGGCTCGACCATCGACGAGGCGAGGAGGCTTTTTGCGGCCGTGGACAGGCCGAACGTCATGGTGAAGGTGCCGGGCACCGTCGAGGGGCTAAAGGCGCTCGAAGAGCTTACCCTCGAAGGGCGGAATATAAACGTCACCCTCCTCTTCTCGATCGACAGGTACGCGGAAGTGGCGGACTCATACATAAGCGGGCTCGAGAAGAGGCTCTCTAACGGCCTTCCGGTGGATAACATATCGAGTGTGGCGAGCTTCTTCGTAAGCAGGGTCGATTCCATCTTCGACAGGATAATAGAGGAAAGGATAGAGCGCTCAAGGTCGAATGACGAGAAGGCGCGGCTTAAGTCTCTTCTCGGCAGGGTGGCTGTGGCGAACGCGAAGCTGGCCTACAGGAAATTCGAGGAGATATACTCGGGGGAGAGGTTCCGGAAATTGAAGGACGCCGGGGCAAGGCCCCAGAGGCTCCTGTGGGCGAGTACCGGGACCAAGAACCCGCGCTATTCCGATGTAAAATACGTTGAGGAGCTCGTGATGAGCGGCACCGTGAACACCATGCCGCTCCATACGATGCTCGCCTTCTACGATCACGGCAAGGCCGAGCCCGTCCTTGTCGAGGAGTTCGACGGCCCGGGAAAAATATTTGAAGAGATGAAGGCGCTCGGCATCGACTACCGGGCGGCGACCGACAGGCTCGAAAAGGAGGGCATAGGCGCCTTCTCCGGGTCCTATCTCGGCATACTCTCCTCAATAGCCGCTAAAAGGGAGGCGCTCGAAAGAAAAAAGGCGTTTGCCGTGAGGTTTTCATTGAACGGCTTCGAGGCCGCCGTCTCCGAGGCGCTCCAGGAGGTCGGGAGCGAAAACTTCCTGGAGCGCCTCTGGGCCAAGGACCCCACCCTCTGGAAGACGGGGCCCGAGGACAGGAAGCTCATAAAAAATGCGCTCGGCTGGGTGGCCCTGGCCGACATCATGGACGATCATATCGGCGAGATAGAGGGCTTTGCGAAAGAGGTGAAGGAGGCGGGCTTCAGGGACGCGGTCCTCTTAGGGATGGGCGGGTCGAGCCTCGCTCCCCTCGTCTTTGCCGAGGCCTTCGGCAGCGCCCCGGGGTATCCCGGGCTTACGGTCCTGGACTCGACCGACCCCGAGGCGGTAGGCTCGGTCGCAAATGCAATAGACCCGGAGAGGACGCTATTCATAGTGTCGAGCAAGTCCGGTTCGACCATAGAGCCTCTGAGCCTCTTCGAGTTCTTCCACGAGAGATTATCGTCAAGCATGGGCGAAGCGGCAGGGAAGAACTTCATCGCCATAACCGACCCCGGCACGCCATTGGAGGGCTTTGCCCGGAAGTACGGCTTCAGGAAACTCTTCGCGAACCCCAGTGACATAGGCGGGAGGTTCTCCGTCCTTTCGTATTTCGGGCTAGTCCCCGCAGGCCTCCTGGGCATGGATCTCACAATGCTCCTTGAGCACGCCTCGAGGGTAGAGGCGGCGGTGCACCCGTGCGCGACGGACGAGAACCCGGTCCTCATGTTAGGGGCCGCGCTCGGCACGCTCGGGAGGCTCGGAAGGGACAAGCTCACATTTTTCATCTCGAAGGAGATAGCGCCGTTCGGCATGTGGCTTGAGCAGCTCATAGCGGAAAGCACCGGCAAGGAGGGGAAGGGGCTCGTGCCTGTCGTGGGCGAGCCGCTCGGGAACCCGGAAAGCTACGGAAATGACAGGGTCTTCATATCCATCACGCTCGGAGAAGAGGACGGCGGCCGCGCGGGGGCAATGAAACGGCTGGCCGAGGCCGGGCATCCCATTATCGATTTCAGGCTCGCGGACAAGTACGAGCTCGGCGGTGAGTTCCTTAGATGGGAGATAGCGACCGCCGTAGCCGGGCAGATACTCGGCATAAACCCCTTTGACCAGCCTGATGTAGAGCTCGCCAAGAAGCTTACCATATCGAGGCTTAACAGCATCGGTAAGCCCGACGGGCTTAAGCCGCCCGGCATAGGCGCCGAGACCGAAAGATTCGGGGTGCGCCTGGGCAGGAATACCTTCGATAAACTCGGGGCCGTTGACTCGGACCCCGGGAAGATGCTCAAGGAGTTCGTAGGACTGGTAGGGGCGGGGGACTACATAGGCCTCCTTGCCTATTACAACCCGTCGGATGCCGGAATCGGCTCCGGGCTTGCCAGCCTCAGAAAGACGCTCAGCGAGATGACGGGCGCAGCGGTCCAGCTCGGGTACGGGCCGAGATACCTGCACTCGACAGGGCAGCTCCACAAGGGCGGGCCGCGTAGCGGCGTATTCCTCATCCTTTGCCACAAGCCCGACAGCGATATTAAAGTGCCGGGAAGCAATTTCAGCTTTTCAGAGCTTGAGCTGTCGCAGGCCTACGGCGACATGGAGGCGCTGGATTCCAAGGGACTGAGGGTGGCGCTCGTGGACATGAAAGAGCCTGGAATAGTGTGCCTCAAGGAATTCGAGTCTCTTCTGAAGAGCGCTCATTAAAATAGCGATGTACCGGGAGGGATGATGGACGTCGGCATGATAGGCCTGGGCCGCATGGGGCTCAACATGGCCAGGCGGCTCGCGAAAGGCGGGCACAGGGTCGTCGGCTACAACAGGACGGCCAAGGTGACGAAGAGCGCCGAGTCCGAGGGCATAGAGGGCGCGTACTCGCTCTCCGAGCTGGTAGAGAAGCTCCCCAGTCCGAGGGCCGTCTGGATGATGCTCCCTGCCGGCGACATAGTCGACCACACCATAGAGTCCCTTAAGCCGCTCCTGACGTCTGGCGACATGGTTGTGGACGGCGGAAATACCTATTACAAAGACGACCTCCGGAGGTCGGAGGACCTTAAGGCTCTAGGCATACGTTACATAGACGCCGGCGTTAGCGGCGGGATATGGGGACTTGAAAAAGGCTACTGCACGATGGTTGGCGGCGAAAAGAGCGCGTTCGAAGCCATAGAGCCGATTCTAAAGACCCTCGCGCCTCCCGAAGGATATCTATGGTGCGGAGCGGCGGGGGCCGGTCATTTCATCAAGATGGTGCATAACGGGATAGAGTACGGCCTCATGGAGGCCTATGCGGAAGGGTTCGAAATGATAAAGGCTTCGCCTTACGGCGATGGAATAGGGAACGCGGATCTCGCGCGCCTCTGGAACAGGGGCAGCGTGGTTCGGTCCTGGCTGCTGGAGCTCCTTGAGAGCGCCTTTGGAAAAGAGGACGGGCTCGAATCCATAATCGGCTATGTCGAGGACTCGGGCGAGGGCAGGTGGATGGTCAAGGAGGCCGTCGACATGGGCGTAAGCATCCCCGCGATATCGGAGTCCCTCATGCGGAGGTTCCGTTCGCGTCAGGAAGAGCCCTTCGGAGAAAAGCTCCTTGCCGCCTTGAGAGAGGAATTCGGCGGCCATACCGTCCGGCGCATCCCCGAATAATAATTAGATAAGCTCGGAACGCGTCCTTGCACGCGCGCTAAACCCGTTCGCGAATATTCCGTGGGAAACAGGTGAAGATGGACGATATATCAGAAGGGCGCCAGGCCATAAGGATAGGCAAGGTCGCCGCAACGGGCCAGCCCTGCGAGGAGATGGCCCCCGACCCGTGCGCGATGGTGATATTCGGAGCCTCCGGCGACCTTACGAAAAGGAAGCTCCTCCCGGCCCTCTTTTTCCTCTTCAGGAACAAGCTCCTTTCCAGGAATTTCTTCATGCTCGGGGTCGCGAGGACCGAGCTCGACGACGCCTCCTTCCGCGCCGAGATGGAAAAGGCGGTAAAAAAGGCCGGCAACTTCGACGAGTCCGCGTGGGCCGAGTTCTCCGGAAGGCTTTATTACAGGAGGGCCGACTATCGGAGCGATTCCCTCGTGGCCCTCAAGCGGTTCCTGGATGAGAAGGCAGGGGAGTACAGAACCGGCGGGAACAGGATGTTCTATCTCGCCACCCCGCCATCGGTCTACTCCGACATAATCGAGTCCACGGCAGGCGCGGGGCTTTTTGAAGAGGAAGGCGGCTGGGTGAGGCTTGTAATAGAGAAGCCACACGGCAGGGACCTGCCGAGCGCGCTCGCCCTCGAGGAGACCGTGGGCCGCCATCTCCGCGAAGAGCAGGTCTTCAGGATAGACCACTACCTCGGCAAGGACACCGTCCAGAACATAATGATGTTCAGGTTCGCGAACGCCATTTTCGAGCCCGTGTGGAGCAGGCACTTTATAGACCACGTCCAGATAACCGTGGCGGAATCCATCGGCATCGGAAAGAGGGCGGGCTTCTACGAGGAATCGGGCGTCTTGAGGGACATCTTCCAGAACCACATGCTCCAGGTCCTTTCCTTCATCACGATGGAGCCTCCCTCGGTCTACTCATCCGAGCTCGTGAGGGACGAGAGGGTGAAGGTTTTAAGGGCGCTAAGGCCCCTTGACGGCCTGCTTGACGAACAGCTTGTACTCGGCCAGTACGTGGAAGGCGAATCCGAAGGCAAGCATGTGAAAGGGTATACCGAGGAGGAGGGGGTCTCAAGCCATTCCATCGTGCCTACTTTTGCCGCCATGAAGGCGCATATAGACAACTGGAGATGGCAGGGCGTCCCCTTTTACCTCCGCTCGGGAAAGAGGCTCAGGAGCCGCTTTACGCAAATCACCATTCAGTTCAAGAACGTGCCGCACCTCATGTTCAGCGGCGTGTTCCCCGGCGAGATAGGCCCGAACGCCCTTATAATGAGGATACAGCCGGATGAGAGGATACAGCTTAAGTTCCACGCCAAGAACCCTGGGTCGAGGGTCTGCCTTCGGGACGTGGTCATGGATTTCTCATACCTCGGAGGTTATCAGGGATTGGTGCTGGATGCTTACGAGCGAGTGCTCATGGACTGCATGACAGGCGACAAGATGCTCTTCGTAAGGAGGGACGGCGTGGAATTGAGCTGGAGCTGGCTCGGCCCGGCCCTCGACCGCGCGGACGGCAAGGGCGGCAGACCGGACCTCCATCTCTACAGGGCAGGGAGCTTCGGTCCGGCCGAGGCGGAAAGGTTCATGGCGCGGGACGGGAGGGCCTGGGTGAACTATGAAGGGTGAGCGGCTCATCCTCGCCGGGGACATAGGCGGCACAAAGACCTACATGGCGCTTTATGCGCTTTCGGCAGGTACGCTCGCACCGGTAAGGGAAAGCGTATTCTCCAATGACCGCTACGGCGGGCCTGAAGTCATAATGGGCGAATTTCTGAAGGAGGGCGAGGCTCGTAGGATCGAGGGCGCGGCCCTCGGGCTCGCCTGCCCCATTATCGGCAACCGCTGCACGCTCACCAACCTCGGCTGGGTCGTTGACGGCGAGGAGCTTAAGAAAAGGTTCGGTCTCAAAAAGCTCGGCCTCATAAACGACCTTGAGGCGCTGGGCTGGGGGGTCGGGCTCCTTGGAAAGGCTGACCTTTTCGTCCTGCAGGAGGGCGCTCAGAGGCCTGGTAACGCCGCCCTCATAGCCGCGGGCACCGGGCTCGGCGAGGCGATACTCGTGGGGGACGGCGAGGATTTCAGGGTGTCGGCATCCGAAGGCGGGCACACGGACTTCGGCCCGAGAAATGCCCTTGAGGTCGAACTCCTTCAATACCTCATGCCCAGGTACGGGCACGTAAGCTATGAAAGGATAGTCTCGGGCCCGGGCCTTGCGAATATATACGAATTCCTGCTGGCGAAAAATAAAAGGAAGACGCCTGAGCGCCTTCGGATGAGGATGGAAGCCGAAGGCGCTGCCCCCGTTATATCCGAGGAGGCGATAAACGGCACGGACGAGGACTGCAAAGAAGCCCTCGGCCTATTGGTCTCGATCTACGGCGCGGAGGCCGGGAACCTGGCTTTAAAGTCTCTTTCGATTGCCGGGGTCTATGTAGGCGGCGGCATCGCGCCTAAGATACTCGAAGCGCTTAAGATTGGCGGGTTCCTCGAAGCCTTCAGGGACAAGGGCAGGTTCAGGGATTTCATGGCAGGCATACCGGTTCATGTAATACTGAACGACAGGACCGGGCTCATGGGCGCGGCAAGCTACGCGGCCCTACTCGCCGGAGAGAGGGCCGAAAGGATAACCGGGGCCAAAGGGCCGTAGGGGGCGCGGATGAGAAATGGCCTTGTCATCCATCGAGGCGAAGGGGAGCTTGCAAGGGGGGCCGCCGCAATATTCCATGGTTCATGCAGGGCCGCAATCCGCGAAAAGGGCCTTTTTACGGCCGTCCTTTCGGGCGGAAAGACCCCTAGGGCTCTATACGAGCTCCTTGGCGCGGAATACCGCGACAAGATCGAGTGGGGCCGCGTGCACTTCTTCTGGGGCGACGAAAGGTGCGTCCCGCCCGATAGCGATGAGAGTAATTTCAAGGCGGTAAACGAAAGCCTCCTCTCCCGCATCGACATACCTTCCGAAAATATCCATCGCATTAAAGGAGAGCTTCCCCCAAAAGAGACGGCCCTGGCCTATGAGGACGAGATAAGGTCCTTTTTCATGCTCGCGCCGGGCGGGCTCCCTCCGTTCGACCTCGTTCTTTTAGGGCTCGGCCGGGACGGCCACACGCTCTCCGTCTTTCCAGGGACAGCCGCCCTAAGAGAAAAGGAAAGGCTCGTTACTGAGAATCACGTCAGAGTCCTCGATTCGTGGAGGGTGACGCTCACCATAAGCGCCATCAAGGAATCTCGCAAGGCCGTGTTCCTTGTCTCCGGAAATGATAAGGCCGCGGCCTTGAGGGACGTACTCCGGGGCGAAATCTCGGAAGTGCATCCGGCCGGACTGGTCGAAGCTGGAGAGGTGATATGGCTTGCCGACAGGGAAGCGGCGGCCCTCCTCGGGGAACAGTCCAATTAAAGGGCTCTTTTATTTACGAATGGGATCTCAGCGAAGGCATGAAAAAAAAGCAGGGGCGAATTACTTCGCCCCTGCTTTGGTATGGCATTTGACGCAATTATAAAGCGGGAAAGCCTTCTCGCTATTGTGGCAGTTCGGAGAGCCGCAGAGCTTGCCCCCCATGTTGAGCTTCATCGACATCTCTGTCGCGCCCGCCTTCTCTTTGAATATCTTCGGGTGGCAGACGGCGCATTTGTAGAGCTTCTCGTGAAGCGCGTGCGGGTAAACGACCGGCCCGACCCCCGCCTTGCTCATGCTCCCGGCCTTGGAGTCGAGGACGATATCCCCTGCTGCCGCGGCCAGGCCCGTTCCCGGCTGTGCCAGGAACAAGGCCGCGGAGAACGTCAGAAACCTGAACAGCATCCCCGTTATTTCTTCGCCTTGTTCTTGGGCATCGAATGGCACTTGTTACAGTCGGTGAGCGGGAAAGCTACCTTCCCGTGGCACCTGCCGCACCAGTCGCCCTTCACAATGCCCACCATCGTCATCTCGTTCGCGCCCTTTGCGGGGACGAATATCTGGGGATGGCAGACGTCGCACTTGAGCCAATAAGTGTGCATCTCGTGCGGGTATATGACATCGTCCACGAAGTCGCCCTTGGCCGTTATAACGACGTCCATCTTAAGGGGTGGCGCCTCTTCTTCCTCGGTGTCGAGCGAGTGCTTGGGGTTTATTATGTTCTGCCTTACGAGCTTCGCCCAGTCGACTAGCCCGTACCTGTCCTTGGGGAGCCCGGCTGCCGAAAGGGCCTGCGGATGCCAGCCCATGCCGGCCTTGAAGGCTTCGCTCGCGGGCTTGTTAGGGTCGCCTATGCCCGCCGGCTTTCCGGAGCTGTCGAGGTAGATGACGCTCGACGGGTCGGAAGGGTCGATCTTAGGCGGAGGCGCCGTTTCCTTGGATGCTGGTGGCTGCTGTCTCTTTGTCTGCGCCGCGTCGGCGACCGTGCCGGCGTAAGTATAGCCGATTACCGCCACAAGCGAGCAGAGGAGAGCGACCTTCAATTTTCTGAATGAAGATTTCATCTCTATCCTCCTTTATTCGGAAATCCTGCTTGGAGCGCCGGCGGCCGCCGGATCGCCTTTGTAGTTATGGCACCTGTCGCAATAAAGAGGCTCCCAGGCTACTAGTCCGTTGTGGCATTTGCCGCAGAACTCGCCGCTCATTATGGCGGCCATGTTGATGTCGTTGGCGCCCTTCTTGAGGATGAATATGTCCTCGTGGCATACCTTGCACTTGAACCTGATCCTGTGGAACCAATGCGGAAAGAGGACCGGGTCCACTCCGGCCTTTTGCATGCTCTCTGACTTGTTGTTGAGGACTATGTCCCCGTATTCCGCCTGGCCGCTGCCCGGAACGAGCATTCCCGCGACCATACCGATACAAGCCAGGAGGAGAGTCCAGAAGCGCGTTCTCTTCATAGGGTGCCTCCTTGTGTATGTTTCCCTGAGATATGGGCTTTTTTGGGGTTACAGAAGTTGCATTATAGCCCTGAGTACGTACTTACTGTCAAGACAAAAATGGATTTTGCTGTATAATTTATCGCTTCGGAGGGGCAAGCCCATAAACGGGGGCGGCCCGCTCCCGAATGGGCTTGCGCCCGCGCGGACCTGCCAAGATTTTTCTTGTCTTTTGGAACGGTTGCTATTTATTATACACTATATGATAGCTTGGAAAATCGTATTTACAACTGCTTGAAGGAGGTATTCGATTTGTTTGAGAAAATGGGTGGCTGGAGACGGAGTTCCTACTGCGGGGACCTCTCCAGGGCTGATATAGGGAAGAAGGCCTGCCTTATGGGCTGGGTGCAAAGGAGGAGGGACCACGGCGGGCTTATATTCATAGACCTGAGGGACAGGGCTGGCATCGTGCAGCTCGTATTCAGCCCCGATAGTCCGAACGAGGTCCATAAGAGGGCGCACGGCTTGAGGAACGAGTTCGTGCTAGCTGTCGAGGGACTGGTGAGAAAGCGCCCCGAGGGGACAGACAACCCTAACATCCCGACAGGCGAGGTCGAGGTCGAGGTGCACGAGCTCAAGATTCTGAACGACTCCGAGACGCTGCCCTTCATGATAGAGGACGACACCGACGTATCCGAGACGACGAGGCTCACCTACAGGTATCTCGACCTCCGTAGGCCCGAGCTGCAGAAAAAGCTGATACTCAGGCACAGGGTGGCGATGGCCGCAAGGAACTATCTCGCGGAGAACGGCTTCATCGAAATGGAGACACCTGTCCTTACAAAGAGCACTCCCGAGGGCGCGAGGGACTTCCTCGTGCCGAGCAGATTGAACCCGGGAAGCTTCTTCGCCCTGCCGCAGTCGCCGCAGCTATTTAAGCAGATATTGATGATAGCCGGGTTCGACAGGTACTTCCAGATTGTAAAGTGCTTCAGGGACGAGGACCTCCGGGCGGACCGCCAGCCCGAGTTCACGCAGATAGACGCGGAGATGAGCTTTGTCGACAGGGCGGACGTGATGGGCCTGATGGAGGGGCTTGTCGTGCGGCTCTTTAAGGAAGCAGGCGTGGAGCTTAAGCCTCCTTTCCCGAGGCTTACCTATTCGGAAGCCATCGGCAGGTATGGGGTGGACAACCCGGACGTCAGGTTCGGCCTCGAGCTAACCGACCTCTCGGCCCTCCTTTCAGGCTCAGGCTTCAAGGTCTTCGCGGACGCCGTATCGAAAGGCGGGGTCGTGAAGGCCCTCTCAGTAAAGGGCGGGGCCTCTTTTTCGAGAAAAGACCTCGACGACCTTACCGAGTTCGCGGTCTCGTTCGGGGCAAAGGGACTTGCCTGGGTAAAGATAACGGAAGAAGGCTGGCAGTCGCCCATCGCCAAGTTCCTGAGCGACGCTGAGAAGGACGGCATAGCAAAGGCCACGGGCGCTGGAACAGGCGACCTCCTCCTTTTCGGGGCGGATAAGCCCTCGGTTGCGAATACCGTCCTCGGGCGCTTGAGGCTTAACATAGGCGGAAGGCTCGGCCTTATCCCGAAAGAGGGCACGAGCTTCGTCTGGGTGACCGACTTCCCCATGTTCGAGTATGACGAAACGGAAAAGAGGCACGTGGCGGTGCACCATCCGTTCACCTCTCCGATGGACGAGGACATCGACAAGATGGAGAGCGCGCCATTGAGCGTTCGGGCAAAGGCCTACGACCTCGTGTTGAACGGCAGCGAAATCGGCGGCGGCTCCATAAGGATACACAGGAGCGACGTGCAGGCCCGCGTCTTCAAGATGCTCGGCATAGCCGACGAGGAGGCGAAGGCAAGGTTCGGCTTCCTCCTCGAAGCCTTGAAGTTCGGCACCCCCCCGCACGGCGGCATAGCCTTCGGCCTCGACAGGATTCTCTCCATAATGACCGGGTCGGAGTCCATCCGCGACGTCATAGCCTTCCCCAAGACCCAGAAGGGCACGGACCTAATGAGCGACGCGCCTTCGGCGGTTGACCAGAAACAGCTGGATGAGCTTTTCATAAGGGTGGCCAAGAGGCAGGCGGAGAAGACGGGGGCATAGGAAAAACGCCCCTCTTTTTTAAAGAGGGGAAGGGGAGATTATCTTGTAGGGTGCGCTATGCGCACCATTACAAATCCCCCTTCGTCCCCCTTTAGAAAAGGGGGATTATTGAGGTCGTCATTGCGAGGGGCGAAGCCCCGAAGCAATCTCATGCGGAGTGCGGATTTTGTTGGGTTACGCTGCGCTAACCCAACCTACGAACTTCATTGTGAGATTTTTTTTGTCATTCTGAGGGAGTGAAACGACCGAAGAATCTGTTGTTCCCCTGAGATTCTTCGGCTTCGCCTCAGAATGACAAGAGAGGGACGAAGCCCCGAAGCATCTCATGCGGAGTGCGGGAAAACAAGATGCCTGAAATAAGCAGGTTTTTCGGGATAATAATCGCCATGTTTTACGGCGACCACAACCAGCCTCATTTCCATGCGCGTTATGGGAGCGACAGCGCAACGATAAGAATAGATAATTTTGCCGTCCTTGATGGCTATTTGCCGCCAAGGGCGTTGGGGCTTGTAATAGAGTGGGCCGAATGCATAAACAAGAACTATTGCAAGACTGGCAGCTTGCTGTTGAGAGCAAGCCGTTAAACCCTATCGAACCTTTGAAATAGGAGAGCATGCCATGCATTACGATATCAAGGCGGCCCGGCATATCGAAGGCTACAGGGTGGAAATCAGCTTTGAGGATGGCAAGAAAGGCGTTGTCGATTTGCAGGGCTACGTCAAAAGAGGCGGCCTTTTCAGCCGCTTCGCGGATCTCGATTACTTCAGGAACTTTCATATCAATAAGGAATTGGGCGCGCTTTGCTGGGACGGCGGCCTTGATATCGCCCCCGAGGTCCTTTACCACGAAGCGACCGGGCAGCCGCTTCCCGCGTGGATGAAAAATGAGCCTGAGGGAAAGAAGGCGGTTTGAGATTTGTTGGGTTACGCTCCGCTAACCCAACCTACGAACTGTCTACTTGATAAGGAAGCTTACGATTATGCCTAATATTAGCTCTGAAACATTATTCCATTTCACTCGCACATTTGAAAATCTCAAAGGTATTTTAAAGAATGAGTTCCACCCAAGATATTCTCTTGAAGTATTAGAGTTCGAAGGTAAAAACATTGCAGAGTTTGCATATCCGATGGTGTGCTTTTGTGATATTCCTTTATCTCAAGTGAAAGAACATTTTAATATTTATGGCAATTATGGAATTGGAATGTCAAAGGAATGGGTTTTCTCAAATGGTCTAAATCCTGTAATGTATTTAAAAAAAGGGTCTGTTTTATCAGATTGGCTGAGACTTATGTTGGAGTGTTCTCAGCCCTTAAGCGCAGAGAAAGACTCTAATGCAAGAGGAATAAAAAGTGGATTACTTAATATGTTGAGATATACAAAACCCTTCGAGGGAGTATCAAATAGGACGGGAACTATTGTTAAATTTTATAATGAAAGAGAATGGAGGTATATTCCTTTTTTGTATGTAGACGAAAAGGGGAAACAGGTTTTTATTAAACAAATTACAAAAAAAGATTATAGCACCGGCAATATGGTTGAACTAGATAATTTTCTATTAGAACAGATTAAGCTCAGATTTGACGCAAAAGATATAAAATATATTATAGTTAAAAATGAGGCTGAAATATTAGAAATGGTGGACTACTTGCATGAAGTTCCAAAATATAATGAAGATTCAGTAAGAGTCCTTACATCAAGAATAATCACAAGTGAACAAATTGAAAAAGATTTTTAGCCCTGTATTGGGTCAGAGTCAGATGTAAGTCCTGTAGGTTGGGTTAGCGAAGCGTAACCCAACACTCCCCTACTCCCTCACATACCCCAGCATCAGCGCGCCTACTGCAACGAATAATATATCCGGGAAGAAGGCAGCCAGGAACGGCGGCACGAGCTGGCTCTGGCCGAGCGACCGTGTAAGCGCGTACACCCCCCAGTAGCTGAAGGCGATCACGATGCTCAGGCCTATTCCGGCGGCTATGCCGCTCTGCCGCCCGGTCCGGAGGGCGAAGGGAATGCCCACGAGCACCATTATAAAGTTGACGAGCGGGAAGGATAGCTTGCTCCAGAGGTCGGTCTTGAAGCGCGTGGCCTCGTAGCCCTCCTTTTCAAGGTCCTTCACATATTCCCTTAGGTCCATGAAGCCCATGTTCCTCTGGAAGCTCTCCATGTTTATCATCTCGTCCGGCTTCGCAAGGCCTGGCAGGATGAAGCTTTCCCTTGCGCTCCTCTGGGCCTCTCCGCCCGGCGTGAAATTCCAGATGGTCGCTTCCTCGGCGGCCCAGGCGCTCCCTTTCCAGACGGCTGATCTCGAATGGACCCGGCCCGTGGGCGTGAAGGGCTTCTCGATGAAATAATAGGTCACGCCGTGAAGGCGGCTCCCGTCCGGGTCCATGTTCTTCGCGTTCAGTATGCCCTCCGAGGTTTTTATCCAGAGGCCTTCCCTGCCGAAGCTCCCTTCCTGCGCGCCGAGCCACCTCTGCCGGAACGAGTCGGCCTTCTTCATGGCGGTCGGCGTTACGTATTCGTTCATGAGTATCACGCCCGCGCTTGCGACTAGCCCAGCCGCGAGAAGTGGTATTGCCGCCCGGAGCACCCTTACGCCGCCTGCCTTGACCGCCGTTATCTCTCCGTGCCTTGAGAGGAGGCCGAGAGAGACGAATGTCGCCACCAGCAGCGCGACTGGCAGGACCTGGCCTATTATGAAGGGTATCTTGTAGAGGAAGAACCCGGCGGCTGGGACGAGCGGGACCTTGTGCTCCATGAGGCTGTCCATGTTCTCGAATATGTCGACCGTCACGAAGAGCACGATGAAGCCTGCCGCGGCGATGGCGGCGAGCTTCAGGAACTCGCTAAGGAGATATTTCTGGAGCACCTTCATCTTGCCTTCCCTCCGCGGAGCGTCGTCAGCGGGTTTGCGGACCTGTCGGCCGAGGTCCGTGAGAATACGAACAGGCCCGCGACGAGGAAGATAAAGTCCGTTGCCCAGACCGCGACGAACGGGTTCAACGAGCCGCTCTCGCCCAGGGCCTCGAAGCCCGTTGAGAGGAGGTAATAGACCAGCACCACGCCTATGGCTATGGAGAAGCCCGTAAAACGTGCGACCCGTATCTTCTGAAGCCCCAGCGGGAGCCCTAAAAGGGCGAAGACGAAGACGGACGAGGGGATGGCGAACCTCTTATGCAGGTCTATTATGTGGCGTGAAGGGTCTTCGCCGGAAGCCTTCGCAAGCTCTATTCTCTCACGCAGTTCCCCGGCGTACATTTCCTTGTTGCGCCTTTCGCTCGCGGCACCGGGCTGGCCTGAGAGGCCGAGCTCAAGCGTGTACGAGGAGAAATTCGCTATGTGATAGGTCCCGTCGCCTTCGGTCTTCCGGTGCATTACCCCGTCGTTGAGCTTCAGATATACCGTGTGGCGGTCGGTTGCCGGGGAAAATACTCCGCCCGCCGCGAAAAAGAGGTTCGGTTCGCCTTCCCCGCCGGACTCGGAGATGAATATGCCTTCCATCTCCCCGCTCTTGAGGTTTATCTTGTCTATATAGATTACGAAGCCCTTGAAGCTGTCGTAAAAGGTCTTTTCCTCGAGGCCGGAGATGAACCTGTCCTTTGAGGCCTCGTAGACGAGGTTCTTGAGAGTGAGGTTCCCCCATGGGAAGAGGTAAAGGGTCACGAGCAGGCTCGCCGCGTACACGAAGGCCGCGAAAAGAAGGACCGGCCTGAGGGCCGCATAGAGGCTCAAGCCCGAGGCCTTCATGGCGGTGAGCTCGCTATCGGAGCTGAGCCTCGTAAACGCCACGAGAACGCCTATGAGAAAGGCGATGGGAAGGGTGTAGAGAAGGAGCGAGGGCAGCACCGAGACGATGAACCACAGGATGAACCCGCCGCCCACGCCCTGCACCAGCAGGAGCTCTATTATCCGGACCGCCTTTGTAAGGAGCGAGATCGCGGTCAGTATGACGAGGCTCAGGAGAAACGGGGCCCATATCTCCTTCAGTATGTACCTTCCAAGGATCCAGCGCATTTCACAATAATACTATAAAGACGGTTTACGGACAATCTGTTAAAGGGGGCGCCTTTTTGGAAATTAAAGAATCCGCTCACTTCGTCCGAAATAGGAATATAGGCACTTTATTTCAAGACGAATACCGGGGCCGGTTTATAGGATATTGACAATGGCTTGGATTTCAGGTATTTAAAACTCCGCGTGCCGAATCCGACGCAATCCAAGGTTTTTTATGTTGAACCGTCCACTAATGCCGGGAGTTCCATCTTCCCGCGAGGCTTTGCTTTTGAGGTCCAGGAGCGCTGAGAGAATAAAGGTCGAGTTCCGGATGGCCGAGGAGTATTTCCATGCAGCCGAGGCGCTGCATAAGAGCGGGCTTTATAACCCCGCCGTGACGCTTGCCTCCTATTCCTCGGTCCATGCGGCACTGGCCGCTTTCCTGACCGCCGGGTCGGTCAAAGCGCAGGCAAGCTCGTTTACCGGCTTCACCAGCTCGCTTCAGAAGTTCAGCTCCAAGCTCGATCCTTTCCTGGAACGGCTGTTCGAGTCGAGAAAGGAATGGGGCTACGGCGCAGCGATCGACTATTCCGAAAATGATTCGCTTTTCCGCATATATCAGGCAAGGGACCTTCTATACGAGGTCAAGGATTTCCTCAGGAGAACAGTGAAGGGCTGAGGGGTTGGCTTGATTAGGACCGGAGCGAGCGCGTTCCGGCCCGGGCTTCTGCGGGGGATCGCCATGCATTTCAAACCGGGACCGCGCGGTCAAATGGTAGTAAAGGGGATATGGGCAGCACTTTCAGCACCGGAGATATTCTCGCGAGGCTCAAAGAGCTCAGGGAAGAGCTGGTCCTCAGGCAGGAGCACCTGGCGGCGCGCCTTGGGGTGGACAGGTCTACCTACGTCCGGAAGGAACTGGGCGCAATCCCGATAACGACCGAGGAATGGCTCAAGCTTGCGAAGGCGCTGGGCCGCGACCCGTCGTTCTTTTTCACCTCTTCGGGAAAGCCTGTGATGGTGACGTCCGACCTCGCGCCCAGGGAGCGCAGTCTCGTAAGATTTTACCGGACGCTCAGGCCCGCCGAGCAGGACGATTTCGTCGGCACGGTGTACCTGAGGTTCAAGAGCTTAAGGAGGAAGGCGGCTCAGGATGCCCTTAAGAAACTGGCGGAGGCCTGACCGGCTGCGCCGGTTTTGGGTTTGACAACCCAGGGGTGCTGTGATACTTTATTTTGTCTAAGTTCGATGCCCTCAGGGTCCATGAGCCGCTAGCTCAGTTGGTAGAGCATCTGCCTTTTAAGCAGGTGGTCCCGGGTTCGAGTCCCGGGCGGCTCACCATTGAATAAATAAGAAAATAACATAAGTCCCCATCGTCTAGAGGCCAAGGACACCGCCCTTTCACGGCGGCGACCAGGGTTCGAATCCCTGTGGGGACGCCAGTAAAATCAAAAAAGGGGCTGAAAGCCCCTTTTCTCATTTCATGGCCTTCGTTGGTCGAATCCTGGAAGGGGTCGACAATCTTGCAGTGGGTAGGGTGGGCATCGCCCACCAAATCGTATTAAATCGGCACCTCCACCATACCGTGGATAAATAACCTCTTCCTGTGGGTCGGCGAAAGATCAAAGCCGCAATCGTCAAAAGCGATTGCGGCTTTTTTTGTTTTCAGGTTCCCGCACGGTGGGCGAGTTTTAAACGGCTTGTGTGTGGGGTGAAATTGCGATATAAAGAATGACACGAGATTGGTGGGCGGTGCCCACCCTACGAAACTGAAACAAGCCTTTCAGATGAAGGAAAACCGTGGCACAGCACAGTTGCGGTGCTTGGCAAATAAGGGAGATGGGAGCATGTCATTTACAGCCTATATCAAAAAACAAATAGACAGAAGCGACATGTTCGGTGATTACGCAAGAGACTTCAAATATATCCTCGATAACCTGCCTTTATATCCAGAACACAGGGGCACAGACGAAATAACTTCTGATACCCTCCTCGGTCATTATCTCTTTCTACCGTACAATGTCAGGCAGAGAGAACATACTCAAGCTGAATTGTGCGGTCTATGGAAGGAATGGCTTCAATACAAACACATCGGTTTTAGGTTTAGCAGCCCCAAAAAAGGCTATGTTTATTTCCTCAAATTAGAAAATGAGAATGGTATTTTCAAGGTAGGCAGGACGCAAAAAGACCCTGAAAAACGGGCGTGGGATGTTGCACGTCAAGAACGGGCTAAGGTCGTTGTACATGACTGGCTACTGATTGACCATTACGATATTATAGAAAAAGAGCTTCACCTCGCGTTCAAAAAGAATCAGCTTATGAGGGAATGGTTCAGGGTCGATGTGAATCAAATTGACGAGGCCATACTTGCTTATAGCCTTACCGATTCGGAATGTGTGATACGGGTGAGAAAAGAAGAGGATGATGAAGATTTAGAATTTGATTCTGAAGAGATGTCCTTTTCTTAGAATAAAAAAAGCTTGTTCAACCCACCTGCCTCACCAAAAGCGGAACCTCCACCGTGGATAAGTAAGCCTCGTAACTCTGTGAGGACGCCAATGTTAAACAAAAGCGCCATTCGGCGCTTTTGTTAATTCCCGCCTTTGTAGTGGTGTTAGAACCCTGGAAGGTTTCGATAATTACAGTAGAGCGGCCAAACTGTACGTTTTGCGCAGAACGCAAATCCAGAAGGATTGAAGATCAGCTCAGTCCCGCGGACGGGGGCCGCGGGCGGCCGAACTCCTCGCGGACGGCGTTGTTCATCTGTTCCACCGTATAAGGCTTTGCCAGGGCGCTTACGAAACCGTATTCCCTGAAGTTCGTCATTACGGGGTCGTCGGTATAGCCGCTTACGACTATCGCCTTTACGCCGCTGTCGATTTCGCGGAGGCGCGCGATGGTCTCCTTGCCCCCCATGCCGCCGGGTATCGTGAGGTCGAGGATCACGCCGTCGAACGGCCTCCCTTCGCCGAGCGCCTTTTCGTAAAGGGAAACGGCTTCCGCTCCGTTCATCGAGAATTCCACATCATAGCCCATGGTCTTAAGGAGCAGGCCTGCCGACCGCCACATGGTCTTCTCGTCCTCCATGAACAATATCCTGCCGCCGGTTGCGCCAGGTCCGGGCATGTTGTTTTCGCTTACATAAAGCGGCTCCTTTGAAACGGGAAGAAATACGTGGAAGGTAGTGCCCACGTCCACAGTTGATTCAACGCTTATGAGCCCGCCGTGCTTCACGAGTATAGAGTGGCACACTGAGAGGCCGAGCCCGGTGCCCTTTTCCGCGCCCCGCTCCTTGGTGCTGAAATAGGGGTCGAATATCCTGAAGAGGTTTTCCTCCGGTATGCCGGCGCCCTGGTCCTCTATTGATATTCGTACATAGTCTCCTTCCTTAAGGAAAAGATTATCGCTCTCGCCGACCTTCACGCCCTCGGCCCGTATCCTTATCCTCCCGCCACTGGGCATGGCCTCCTTGGCGTTTATAAGGAGGTTATTGAGCACCTGGTTTATCTGCCCCTCGTCCACTTCCACTGGGCTCAGGTCGTCCGGGACCTCGCACTCGGTCAGGATGTTCGAGCCGCTCATGGAGATGCTGAGCGATTCTTCTATCAAGCGGGATACCGAGGTGGCCTTTTTTACCGGGCTCCCTCCCTTGGCGAAGGTCAGGAGGCGCTGGCTCAGTTGCGAGGCGTACTTCGCTGCGGTCTCAGCGTCGTTCAGCGCCTCCATGAGCTTATTTCTTTCTGATGCGAATATTTTTGCCACGCCTATGTTGTTCGCTATGGCCTGAAGCAGGTTATTGAAGTCGTGGGCTATGCCGCCCGCGAAGATGCCGAGCGACTCGAGCTTCTGCGCCTTTATGAGCTCGTCTTCCATCCGCTCCCGCTCGGCGATCTCAATCTGGAGCCGGGCGTTGGCGGCCTTCAGTTCAGCCGTGCGCTCTATAATCCTCGTTTCCAGTTCTTCGTGCGCCTTCTTAAGCAGGTCTTCAGACTGCTTGCGATCCGTTATATCGACGCAGGTCCCGATCCATTCCCGGATTCTCCCGTCCTCCCTGAAAAGGGGTATGCCGCGGGCCATGAAATGTCGGTAAGCGCCGTCAAACCTTCTGATCCTGTACTCCGTCTCGTAAAAGCACCCTTCGGTAATTGACTTCTGCCATTTCTCGATAGTGCGGTTTAAGTCGTCCGGATGGATGGCGCTGGACCAGCCCGACCCCTTTATCTCGTCTGAGGTCTGGCCGGTATACCGCCGCCAGGCCGGGATGTCGTCCATAACATTCCCTTCGGCGTCAGTGGACCAGCCGATCTGGCCGGTCACTTCTATATACGACCTGTAGCGCTCCTCGCTCTCCCGTAGAGTTGCCTCGGCTAGCCTCCGCTCCGCGTTCTCGCTCATGAGCGCGGCGTTCGTCTTCAAAAGCTCCGCCGTCCTCTGCTCGACCCTCTCGCTCAGCTCTTCCCTTGCAAGGCTCAAGAGCCGGTTCTTTTCATCCAGTTCGACAGTGCGCTTCTTTACCATCCTCCGGAGCATTACCGCGCTAAGGGAGGCCGTAAGCGCGATTACGGCCGAGACGACCATCACGGGCCAGAAATATTCAACGTATCTCCGCCACGGGTTTTCGAAGCCGAACCATTTTTTGTATATGCGCTCATACTCCCCGTTTGACTTGACTATAAGAAGGCCCTGGTTGAGCTTCTCAAGGAGTTCGGTGTCTCCCTTTTTTACAGCAAAGGAGAACTCGCGCTTGTAGTCCGGTATGGTCGGCCCGGCCTCGACACCTTTTATCTTGAGGTCCTTTATCATTATAATGCCGAGGAGTTTAGGAAAAAGGAGCGCATCGTGCTTCCCGGACGCAAGCAGGTGAAGCATTTCGGAGATGTTTTTTGCGAGGATTATATTTCCCGTGAACCCGCGCTCCAGAAGCGCGTGGTGAGCCGCGTCCGAGCGCATGACAATGACCTCTTTCCCTTCGGCCCCTGCTATATTATCGATAGGAGGGTCGCCTTTTCGCACGAAGAACGAGTCGAAGGTCTCCGTATGGGGAAGGCTGAAATCGACGAAAGGTACGCGGCTCGGGAGCTTCGCGACGATGGGGAGCGCGTCGAACCGTCCCTCGACAAGCCCGTTCCATGCGCCATCCCATGTGGCCGGATGGATTTCAACGTGGATGTCCATCGCATCGGCTACCGCCGTTATGAGGTCTACGCCGAACCCGGCGGGCCGGCCGTTTGCATCCACAAAGGAATAGGGCTTGAAATCCCTCTCGCTCGCTACATGGATTTCGTAAGAATGATGTTCCGCTATGCAGGTGCCGCTCGCAAAAAGAAAGATGAGCGCGGCAAGCACGCATATGATATGTAAGCGCGGCTGTATGGTGGATTTCACTTCATCGCCTGTGGATAGGTTTGGCCTGAGTTATTCTTCACGGAACAAACGAATAAGAAAAGAAAAAAAGGCTGTGTATTCTATCCCGTTAGTGCGACATTTTTATCACAAAATGAAACTTTTTTAAAATATTTTTAAAAGGCGGCCGGCAGGACAAGAAGAGGTTTAAGGCTTTCCGTCAAAGTGCGTTGATGTGCGGAGCTGTTAAATTCTTCGATTATGCTCCGTTATAGTATTGAGTAGGGAAAAGGCCCCGCCGGGAATGGCGGGGCCGGTCCCGCTTCTTATGACGGGACTTGGCGACAGGGGTTTTTTATTTTCTACGGTTTAGAACGATTTATTTCGCGTAAATAACGACGTGCAAAGACCAGCCCGCCAAGAGCCGTGCCGAGCAGGGCCATGGTCGCAGGCTCGGGAACCCGAGTAGGTCTTTCAGTAATAGTAACTGGGATAGGCGCCCTGGTCACAGCGGGTCGCTCGACCACTGGAATAGGTGCCCTCCCCACCGTGGGCTCTTCGACCACTGGGGTCGGTGCCCTCCCTACCGTGGGCTCTTCGACCACGGGGGTCGGTGCCCTCTCTACCGTGGGCTCTTCGCCTGCCGCAGGATCTTTTTCTGTAAGAGAATTTCCGTTTAATGGAGCCGCATCGACATTGGATATGGATAATGCGGCAAGAGTCGCTGCCGCTATTACGGCGCTGAGTATATGCCTCTTTGCCATTTCATGCACCTCCTTTATTGAAAAGGATTCCCCTTCAAAGGGTTATTCCCCTGTCGCTCGAGATTGATTTGTTTTGAGAAGGTGGCGTGATTCTTGATGAACGGTTCTAAGAGGGTTTAGGCAGAGGGAAAATGTTCACCTTCTGGACTGATACTATTCTTTTAGGACAATCTCTAAAAACTGATCTTTTCCCCGGACTCTGCGTAGGTTACGTGAATAAAAATGCTCACATATTCACATATATGATCCGCTTTATTCCCGCCCTTTCTTGATTGAGGAAAATCTCTAATTTTTAGAGGTTGCCTTATATCTATTCTGACCCATATTGCTTTCTTGTCAAATCGAGAGTTCCGCAGCAGAGCTGCGGCGGACCTCGCCGTAGGCCCGCCTAATGCCATTGTGAGCCGCTCGAAGACTATTTCCTTTCAACCCGGACGTCGATATCGGTGCCGTTTGTCGTTACATCAAATACCGGGGATAGCTTGGAGAGCGCTTTGAGCCTGTCCAGGTTCTTCTCGTCGGTTTTGACCCTGAAGGTTACCCGGATATCCTGATAACCCCGCCGCACGTCGTTCGACAGGCCGAGGAAGCCCCTCAGGTCTATATCGCCCTCAAGCTCCGATTCGAGCTCGTCTATCTTTATATTTCGAAGGGCCGCATGATAGACCATAGTAGTGGTAAGGCAGGCGGCAAGGGCGTTCAGCAGGTGCTCTACCGGGTTTGCCCCTTGGTCCGTGCCTGCCAGCATTTCGGGTTCGTCGCCGTCTAGCTCGAAAGGCTGCTTGTGCCTGTTCTCCTGGCTCAACCCGAAAAAGCCGCTTACCCGGGAGCGGTTGTGCCCGCCGCCCATCCATCGGTTGTGCAGCCTGAATTTGAACTTCGCAAGCTCGGGGTTGTTTTTGAGCGCATCCACTGAAGTGAAGAGCTTATTCAGGTCTATCCCGTTCAGGACCTCTGGCCTGCCCTCGAATTCCTCAAGTTTCTTCACAGACATGGCAAGTACCTCCTTTATGTTCCTATAAGCCGATTCTAAATGAACTGGCCGGGATTTCAATTCACACCCGAGATGCATGGTGCGAAAGGCTGATATACTTTGTAATAGGGCAGGTCACGCGTAAACAGAACCGATTTCAGGCAAATAGGAGATTTATTATGGCGGGATTATTCGACCTGGCTGGCAAGGCCGCAATCGTGACGGGCGGGGCAAGGGGGCTTGGCAGGGCCATGGCATTGGGCCTTGCGGGCGCAGGCGCCGATATTGCCGTATCCGACATCATCGACGTCAGCGAAGCGGTTGTCGGAGTAAGGGCCCTGGGAAGGAGGGCTGTCGGGGTCAAGGCCGACGTCGGAGACGAGGAGAGCGTAAGGGAGTTGGTCGAAAAGACGATAGCGGAACTCGGCAGAATAGACATACTTGTTAATAACGCCGGCATCTTCAGGATATCCGCCGCAGAGAATATAAGGGCCGAGGATTGGGATGCCGTGCTGGATATCAACCTCAGGGGGCAGCTCCTTTGCGCAAAAGAGGCAGGCAGGCACATGATACGACAGCGCTCCGGGAAGATAATCAATATCGCGAGCGTCGCCGGGCTCGCGGCGTTTCCGGAGTCCGCCGCCTATAACGCGAGCAAGGCCGGTGTGATACTACTTACCAAGACACTTGCCGCCGAGTGGGGTAAGCACAACATACAGGTGAACGCGGTCTGCCCCGGCCTCTTTGAGACGGACATGACCAGGGACCTTATTGGCGACAGCTCCTTTATGGCGTTCATAAGGGAACGGGTCCCGCTCGGAAGGGGGGCAAGGCCGGAAGAGCTCGCAGGGACCGCGGTCTTCCTGGCGTCAAAGGCTTCCGATTACGTGACTGGCCACGCCCTTGTCATAGACGGCGGCTGGACCGCGATGCTTTGATTCGTGCCTGATTGATTGCTGCCGTCCATCCGGGATTCACGCTTGCGTCTTAAACGAAAGGGCTACGCCCTCCGGCATAGCCCTTTTCTCTTCATAAGACGACTGGCTACTCAGGCGGCTTTTCTCAGCGCGGGCCTGTCCAGGAAAAAGAAGCTCGGTATCCCTACCACCCCGGCCCTCTGCATGGTCTTCTGGAGGTCATCCGATTCAAGGAACTCACGCGCCTTCTTGAGGTCCGCCGCCTCGAAAAGAAGGACGACCTTTTTGGGGTTTTCGATGTCCTGCAAAAGGAGCACCTCCTTGAGGCCCGCCTGCCTCCTCCGGTCCTCGTGCCCGTCATAGACCGGCTTCCACCTGTCGAAGTCCGTCACATCGTGTTCAATAAGAAGATATGCCATGGCTGTCTCCTTTAGTTCTTTTAGGCAAGCTCTGAAAATTGATCTTTTCCCCGGACTCTGCGTAGGTTACGTGAATAAAAATGCTCACATATTCACATATATGCTCCGCTTTTTATTCCCGCCCTTTCGGGAAAAGCGGGAAGAATCTCATTTAGGGCTTGCCTTTATTTAAAGTCTATACCGGGCCGGGGCGCAATTCAAAAAAGCCGCGCCATGCGGGCCGTAAACATCTCTTCTTGTCCGTATAGGTCCTTTAGGAGTATAATCCAAGGCAGGGCCGCGCCCGAAGGTCCAGGGCCGCCCCGGCCCGGAAAGCGGTCCCTTTCTCAATCCGGATTGACCATGAAAATCGAGGAAGCGCTCGACAGCCTGGATGCCGCGTTGCTCTACATCGACTGCCGGCACCGGATACAGTGGATGAACCAGAGGGCCGCCGAATGGTTCGGGACCCAGACGGGCAGGAGAAGGGCCTGCTACAGGGTCGCGAGCCGGGGCCCCGAGTTCTGCGCCATCTGTCCGACCGGGCGCGCTATCGAATGCGGCGCGCCCGCCCACTACGAGTTTACGCTCGATTCGAAGGACGACGGCCAGCCGCGGGAGTTCGAGGTCATTGCCGTCCCTGCAAGCGGCAAGGGCGGCGCCCCGGGTAGCGTCTTCGAGATCATAATGGACGTCACCGGAAAGGGGCTCATAAGGATAAAGCAGGAGGAGCTTATGGAGAAGGTCGAGAAGATGGCCGCCATAGGCCAGCTTGCGGCCGGCATAGCACATGAGCTCAATACCCCCCTCGGGACCATCTCGATAATCTCCGACGAAATAGCGCGCATGGTGGAGAAGGGCGGCGCACGGGACCTTCCCCGGGAGGTCTTAAGCGAGCACCTCTCCGACATGAAGGGCGAGATAGAAAGGTGCAGGGGCATAATAAACGACCTCCTGGGTTTCTCGCAGGCCGGGGTCACTCGCCTTGTGCCGACCGACATAAACCCGCTCGTCCAGAGGGCCTTGAAGTTCGCCACAAGAGGGGAGGGCTCCAAGGCGGTCGAGCTTTCTACCGCTCTTGATCCCGGGATACCCCATGCCTCAACAGACCCGGACAGGTTCAGGCAGGTCCTCTTTAACGTCGTAAGGAACGCGATAGACGCGGTCGAGGAGAACGGTGGCGGAAGGGTTTCGGTATCTACATCCTTCTCCGGCTTCGTGCGGGTGAGCGTAACGGACGACGGCCCCGGCATCCCCCGGGAGCTTTTAAAGAGGGTCTTCGAGCCCTTCTTTACGACAAAGCCTGTCGGCAAGGGCACGGGCCTCGGCCTTTCGGTGAGCTACGGCATCATGCGGGACCTTAAAGGCGAGATACGGATAGAGAGCAAGCCCGGCCTCACCAGGGTAGATCTCCTCCTGCCCCCGGCTGCAGATGGGAACGAAAGGGGGGCGGGCTGATGGCGCGCATCCTGGTCCTCGATGACGACAGAATCTTCAGGAAGACCCTTTGCATGGCGCTCTCGGCCCGCGGCCACGACGTGAAGCCCGCCGCGACCGGGGAGGAGGCGCTTTCAATGGCCTCGGCCTCGTCCTTTGACGCCGCCATCATAGACATGATGATGCCCGGCATGAACGGCTTCGAGGTGCTCTCGAGGCTCCGGGAGGTCCGGCCCGCCACGGCCTGCATCATATTGACCGGGTACGGCTCCATATCCGACGCGGTCACCGCCATAAAGCTCGGCGGTTATAACTACCTCACGAAACCGTGCTCCATAGACGAGATAGAAAGGGTGCTCTCGGGCATAACACCGGCGGACGGGCCCGAGCCTGACTGCCAGGGCATGGCAGGGTCGAGCCTGGCCATGAAGGAGGTGGCGCGTTTCATACGGAGGGTAAAGGACACGGGCCTACCTGTCCTAATCTCGGGCGAGAGCGGCACTGGAAAGGAGCTTGTGGCGCGCGCCCTCCATTTCGAGAGCATAAGGAAGGAGATGCCCTTTATCGCCGTGAACTGCGCTTCTTTAAAGGCGGGCCTGCTTGAGAACGAGCTCTTCGGCCACGTAAAGGGCGCGTTCACAGGCGCGCTGGACTCTAAAGACGGCCTCCTCCGGGCAGCCGACAACGGCACCCTCTTTATCGACGAGATAGGCGACATGGAGCTGCCGGTTCAGGCAATGCTCTTGAGGTTCATGGAGACCGGCTCGTTCCGGCCCCTGGGCTCGAACCGGGAGATGAGCGTAAACACACGGATAGTAGCCGCCATCAACAAGGACATAGAAAAGGAGGTGGCGGCCGGGAGGTTCAGGCTGGATTTCTATTACAGGCTGAACGTCTGCAGGGTCCATATCCCGCCGCTCAGGGAAAGGCCCGAGGACATACCCGCGCTTGCGTCATTTTTCCTTGAGAGGGCTTCTAAAGCGCGCGGTAAAAGGTTCTTTTTCGGCCCAGGCGCGCTAGACGTACTTAAGGGCCACAGCTGGCCTGGTAACGTAAGGGAGCTTAAGAACCTCATGGAGAGCGCAGCGGTCATGAGCCCTGGCGAGGCCATAACAGAAGGCCTGCTTCTGGATTCGCTCAAACAACGCCGGTCCGGTCCCTTGCCGCGCCCGGAAAAGGGCTCGCTCGAAGGCTCAGAGAGGGACTGCATAGCAGGGGTCCTTGAGGCCAACGGCTGGAACGTAAGCCGCTCGGCCAGGGTCCTCAGGATAGACCGCCGGACGCTCCAGAGAAAGATGACGAAATACGGCCTCAAGCAGGGCGGCCCCGCCTGATGCATGGCAAAGCGCAAGAGTGCCGCATGCGGCAAAGTTGCGCATTAGCCTTTAACCATCCGATATCAACATAGTTTCCACCTGCCGGTAAAGCAAGTGAGCGGCATTCTGCCGCAGCGTCCTTTTGCCCGAACACAGTCTGGATCGAAAAGCCCTTTAAAAGGCCGCATCCTTTTTTGGCACGGTTGTTGCTAAGTTGCTAAAATGTCAATACATGCTAAGCTATACACAACGGCTGCTCGGCTGTCTTCCAACCGGCGCGGGAAGAGAGGGCGTTTTGTTCAGGTTCAGCAAAGGTTCCGGTTACGCGATAGCCGGTCTCGTGTACATCTCAACCAGCAAGGCATCCGATTACACGGGGATAGACGAGATATCGAGGGCCACGGGTATTTCGAAGCAGTACCTCGCGAAGCTCTTCCGGACGCTTGCATCGAGGGGCATAATAAGGTCGGCAAGGGGACGGGACGGCGGGTTCATGCTCGACAGGGACCCCGGCACGATAACCCTCCTCGAGGTCGTCGAGGCCATAGATGGCCCGGTCGAGGCCGGCTGCGTCATCAAGGATGACGAATGCGAGGACCGTTCCGAATGCCTGCTCCAAGCCGTACTTAAAAGGTGTTCTTTAAGTGTTGCGGGCATTCTCGCGTCCGAGAGCATCGGGGGGATAGGGCCCGGTTTTTTTTGCAAATAAAAAGGACTAAGAAGACCTTAATTATCCAAAAAATCGCAAAAATCCGGCCGGAAGGCCGGACTGTCCAGGAGGTAAAACGAGATGAACGGGCACGCGCATGAACTGAAGTGGCACACCAGCTACTGGCCGCTCCTGGTGAGCGTGGGGATACTCTTCCTCGCGCCGCTGGCCTTCGGCTTCTATTTTGTCTACAAGATGCCGATGGCGGCCTTCATCTGCCTGGGGATAGGGGCGCCGCTGGTGCTCATATCCATCATAGGCTGGGTCAGGGAGGGGCTGGAAGACGAGCACGGGTACTCGATAGGCTTGAGCGTCTGGGCAATGCCGTTTTTCATAGTGGCTGAGGCCTTCCTCTTCATAGGCTTTTTCGCGGCATACTGGGTGACAAGGCTTACGGCGCCTTTCTGGCCACCGCCCGGCACCCCGGAGATGTCGATGGCTGTGCCCGTGGTCATGACCTTCATATTGGTCGCCTCGAGCTTCACCATCCACCTCGCCGAGGAGAAGATAGAGGAGGAGCATTACGACAGGAAAGGGTTCATCTTCTGGCTCGTGGTCACGATGGTCCTGGGCACGGTCTTCCTCGGCATATCCGCTTTCGAGTGGACCGAGTTCTACCACCACGGCTTCACCTTCGGCACGAACGTCTTCTCGTCGTCCTTTTTCTCCATAACGGGTTTCCACGGATCTCACGTAATTGTGGGGCTGGCGCTTTTCCTGTGCATACTCCTCCCGGCGCTCTCTGGCAAGGTCAACAAGGCCTTCGTCAAATCAGCCTCGGTCTACTGGCATTTCGTTGACGTAGTATGGTTCTTCGTGGTCTCGCAGCTCTATTTCTGGTAGGGCTGGGGCGGTTATTATAATGAGAGAGGAAAGGAGCTGGAATATATGAAGACATTCAGGCGGCTCATCGCGGGGGGCGCCCTCCTTCTGCCGGTGAAACTGGCCGATGCCGCTGAGGGCGGCGGCGCCGTGCCGGACATAACCGAAGGCTGGCACCACCTCTGGCAGGAGCTCTTGCTGGACATAACCATTATCGGGGTCATCTTTGCGGCGGTTACTCTCTATCTGCTCATAAGGTACAGGAGGAGGAAAGAAGGAGAGGAGGGGAAGGGCACGGCGCTTACGCCTCTTGCCTCCCTTGGCTGGGTGATCATCCCGGCTTTCATATTCCTGGCCGACGACGTCTTCCTCGCGGCCAAGAACTTCGAGCTCTGGAACAAGATGAGGGAGGTGCCCGAAGGGTCTTACGAGGTCAAGGTCGAGGCGTACATGTGGGGCTGGGACATAACCTACCCCGGCGGGGCGACCACCACGAACGAGCTAAGGGTACCGGAGGGAACGCCCGTAAAGGTGGCGCTTTCGAGCAGGGACGTCCTCCATAGCTTCTTCATACCGGATTTCAAGGTCAAGTGGGACACGGTTCCCGGCATGGACACCTACATCTGGTTTTACCCGAAAACGGCGGGCGAGCACGTCATGACCTGTGCGGAGTTCTGTGGCACCCTGCATTCGAGCATGCACGGCAAGGTCATCGTGATGCCCGAGGCAGAGTTCAAGAAATGGATAGAGGAGAACACTCCTCAGAAAAAAGAAGCTTAGGAGGGGTATATGAGCTCAACCATGGTCACCGGTTCCGTAGACACGCGCCACGCGGCCGGCTCCGGATTCAGCCTCAAGGAATGGGTCTTCACGACGGACCACAAGAGGGTCGCGGTGCTCTACATGATAGGCGCTTTCGCCGCCTTCCTGGTCGCGGGAATAATGGCCATCCTCATGAGGACGGAGCTTGCGAGCCTCGGCCCGACCGTGACGGACAACCCGGGCGCCTATAACACATGGCTCTACTTCCACGGGGCCGCGATGATACTCGGCTACCAGATACCGGCGCTCACCGGCTTTTTCGCCAACTACTACGTCCCGCTCATGATAGGCGCGAAGGATGTCGCGTTCCCGAGGGTGAACGCGCTTAGCGTCTGGCTCTTCTGGATGGGCCTGGTCGTGGCGCTCCTCACGTTCGTAATACCCGATCCGCCGGACATAATGTGGACGGGCTACCCGCCGTACTCGCTCCTCACGGGCGGCAACACCGCTTTCTATACCTTCACCGTGCTCCTCATGGGCTTTTCATCGATAGCGGCGGGGGTGAACTTCCTTACGACGATAATCTACATGAGGGCTCCTGGCCTTACCTGGAGCAAGCTCAACATCTTCATCTGGTGCACCCTGGCGGCCTTCATCATACAGATAATATTCGTCCCGATACTGGGCGTGGCGGTCACTATGCTCTCGCTCGATAAGTACCTCGGCACGCATTTCTTCAACGCCGCCGCCGGCGGGAGCGCCCTCATATACGAGAACCTCTTCTGGTTCTACTCGCACCCCGCGGTCTATGTAATATTCCTTCCGGCTGTAGGGCTCATTTACGAGATAGTGGCAACATTCGCCAGGAACAGGATATTCAACCACATGAAGATGGTCTATTACGGCATCTTCGGCGTCCTGGGCCTTACGGGCCTGGTCTGGGCGCACCACCTCTATATCGCGGGCATCCCCAACTGGATGGTGCTCATCCATGTGTTCACCACGCTCGTCATAAGCGTGCCGGTCGGGCTCCTCATGATTGGGCTCCTTGGCACTCTCTACAAGGGCTCAATACAGTATTCGACGCCAATGCTCTACGCAGCCGGGTTCCTCTTTCTCTTCCTCGTAGGAGGATTGACCGGGATACCAAACGCCATGTCCGCCATCTACATGCACCTCACGGACACTTACTGGATGCCCGGCCACTTCCACTACGTCATGGCCGTTTCCATGACCACCGCGATACTCGGCGGCACCTATTACGTGCTCCCCAAGATGACCGGCAGGATGTACAGCGAAACGCTCGGGAAGCTCGGGTTCTTTCTCTTCTTCATAGGCGTGAACATAACATTCATGTTCACGCTGATTATGGGAGTTAAGGGCCTGCCGCGGAGGTATTACGATTACCAGCAGTTCCCTGAGCTGGAATGGATGCAGCAGTGGGCGACCATCGGTTCGTATATAATACTACTCGGGGCGCTGGTGGTGCTCATCTCCTGGCTGCACTGCGTTTTTTTCGGCAAAAAGGTCGGGCCCAACCCCTGGGGCTCGCGCTCGCTTGAATGGACGCACGCGCCTTCGCCCCCTCCGCCCGGCAACTTCGGCGGGGAGGTGAAAGTCCCCGAGGACTGGAGCCCTTACGGATACGGCAAATAGCATCAGGACTGGTATCGGTCCGGCCAGGGCGGAATCAGGGGTGACCCCGGAACGGCCGGACGATTTTTCAGAAATCGGCGCTTGCCCGGCGTGCAGGGCCGGGTCAGGCTGCCCGGTCATCGAAAGGTGCAGGCATGTGAAAAGGCCGGCGGAGACGAATCAATCAGGGGGGCTGACATGCGGGTAGCCATCACTCAAATAATCCCGACGGGGCTAAAGGCCTTAACGGCATCCGGAGCAGCGGGGCTTCTCAGGCAATCGAGGTGCCTGGCCCTATTGAAGCTCAGGATATGCTGGCTCATAACGCTCTCGGCGGTCGTGGGGCTTCTTGCCGCGCCTTACGGGTTCTCGCCGGAAAAGGCCCTGTATCTTGCTTTGGCAACGATGGCCGCGGCTTCAGCCGCGAGCGCTCTCAACCACTATTTCGACAGGGACATAGACGCTGTAATGAAGAGGACCAGGGGCAGGCCGCTCGTTTCGGCCTGCCCGCCGTCCGCCGCTCCGGTGCTCGCCGTTATCCTCCTCGCCATTTCGGTGGCGGTCTCGCTACTTAAGCTCAACTACATGGTGGCGCTCCACCTTTTCCTGGGCGCGTTCGTCTACGCGGTCGTCTACACCGTGTGGCTCAAGAGAAGGAGCAGCCTCAATATCGTGATAGGGGGCCTCGCCGGCAGCTTCGCCGTGCTCGCCGGAGGCGCTTCGGCAGAGCCGGCCTTCTGCTCGGCCCCTGTCCTGCTAGCGGTGGTCCTTTTTTTCTGGACCCCGTCGCACTTCTGGAGCTTCGCCATAGTGCACAGGGAAGACTACGAGAGGGCGGGGGTGCCGATGCTCCCTAACGTGGTGGGCGACAGGAAGGCTGCCGTCTGGATAATGGCGAATACCGCGGTGCTCGTCGCGTCCTCTTTCGTTCCGGTCGCACTCGGCCTTTTCGGGGCGCTATATGCGGCATCCGCCGCGATCGCCGGTGGGCTCTTCCTTTACCGTAGCGCGCTCCTCGTAAGAGACCAGTCAAAGGAGGCTGCCTGGAGGAACTTCAAGGCCTCCATGGCATACCTTGCCATACTCTTTGCGGGCGTAATATTGGACGCCCTCGCGGGATAGCGGTGATCCGCGCGCTTTCAGCCATATTGATTGCAATCCTGGCCCTTGCCGCGCCCTCCATGTGCTATTCAGAGGTCCCGGCCGGCGCACGATTGACAGACCGCACCCTCGTCGACCAGGACGGCAAGTCCTTCAGATTGAGCGAGCTATATGGAAAGCCGCTGGTCTTAAGCTTCGTCTACACATCCTGCACCCATACCTGCGGCACCCATACCGACAGCTTGAGGGGCGCGTTCATGAGCCCGGGCTCGGGCTTCGGGACCGCCTTCACCGCGCTTACAATTGGTTTCGATACCGCGAACGACACCCCGGAGGCGCTTAAGGAGTACGGCGGGAAATTCACGGACGACTTCGGATCGTGGAAATTTGCGACCTCCGATCAGAAGACCGTCGACGCGCTCGTAAGAGAAGCGGGGTCCGCATACAGGAAGACGGCAAACGGCTTTGACCATCCGAACCTGGCGGTCATCATAGGGCCTGACGGCAGGGTGGCAAGGCGGCTTTACGGGAACGAAATCGACCCCAAGGAGTTTTCCGAGGCTGTAAGGTCCTCTCTGGACCCTGCGGCCGCGCCCGCTCCCCCGCAATCATCCGGCATATTAGGTTTCCTCAAATCCATCTGCTATACCTATGACGAGGAGACCGGAACCTACGGCCCGGATTACGGTTTTCTCGCAAAGGTAGGGATGGGGCTAATGGTCTATACGGCCTTTCTCTTCTTCGCGCTTTATATCTTCCGCTCAGCCAGAAAAAAGTCCGGCCCCTAGCGAAAACGGACGCTCCTCCGCACCAGAACCCGTTTTAAGCTCCTTTCAGCGCCTCAAGACCGCATGAGACAGTCCCTTTAAGGATAGGGACTTCTGCGGCCTCACGCCGGGGCCGAAAAGCACGAATGAAGAAAAAAGGAACGGCTTGCACGAATCCGCTTGACAAGGCAAGTAGATCCGGTGTAAATGAATATGAAAGTCAAATTCAAAATGTCCCGGACTCCGGTCCGGGGCAGCTCAGCTGGCCGCGCGGGACCAGTGCCTGGGGAGGTGCCCGCGGTTAATGAACATGAAAATCAAATCACAGCATTGTCCGGGCCCCTTTTCTGAGCGGCCCGGGCGCGCAGCCGTACAAAAGAGGTGGTCATGGACACGCCCGGTGAATTGGATGGCAAGCTTAAAGCCGAGATCAGGTGCAGGAAGTGCAACAGGCTCCTCATGAAAGGAGAGGTCAGGCATGTGGAGATAAAATGCCCGAAGTGCAGGCTTATCCAGGAAATAGGCAGTCCTGGAGCCGAAAGAGATTGATAGCCCCCGTTTGTTGATACATCCGTCATCCCATCTACCCTCAGGCCCTTCCAGGGCTGAAGGCGAGTGCTTTCCGAGCGCCGTATTTAACCCCAGAGGATTCCGAGTCCCGTATCGATGCCGCATTCACTGCGGCTCACGTATTTGAGGCGGGATATGCAAGCAATAGCGCTCGGAGCCGATTGAGCGTTCGGACTGCACTGCCGCCCTGGATTAATCAACGGGCCGGTATAGACCAACGAAGCAAAGAGGAGGGGAAGATGAAAGGCTTGAGGAACATGACTGCAACGGCATTTACGGCGGCGCTCCTTTTCGGGACAATTCCAGCGGAGGGAAGCGCGGCGGAAAGCGACTTGAGCGAGCTTAACCGGAAAATGGAGATTTTGACCGAAGAGGTCGAGAAACTCAAGCTCGGAGAGGTCGCCGAGGACAAGTACGAGTCCTTCTCGGGCCTCGGCCCGGCTGCCTCGAAGGTATACGGCAAAAGGGGCGGGCTCTCCATGGGCGGCTACGGCGAGTTCTTCTATACGAACTACCTCGACGACACGAAAAAGGACCTGGCGGACACGCTCCGGTTCATCCTGTACACCGGGTACAAGTTCACGGACAATATCGTGCTCAACGCGGAGATAGAATTCGAGCACGCCAACGAGGTCTTCGTCGAGTTCCTTTATGTCGACTTCCTTGTGAACGAGGCGTTTAACGTAAGGCCCGGCCTCCTCCTCGTGCCCATGGGAATAGTGAACGAGTTCCACGAGCCCACGACCATCCACGGGGTAAACCGCCCCGAGGTCGAGAGGAACATAATCCCCACCACCTGGCGCGACCTGGGGGTCATGGTGCACGGAGAGGTTGGTAACCTCTCCTACAAGGCCGCGGTTCTTAACGGCCTCAAATCCGACAGCTTCAGAAAATCGGACTGGATAAGGAACGGCAGGTTCAAGGGCACGAGCGCCAACGCCGAAAGCCTGGCCTATGTACTGAACCTCGAGTACGACATAGCCGAGGGCTTCTCCCTCGGCGGCAGCTATTATATCGGCGAGGCCGGCGCGGGCAAAGGTGGTGACGTCGTTTCGGCAGCGGACAAGAACGCTGATATCGACCTCTGGGAGGTCCACGCCATATTCAGGCAGAAGGGGCTTGAGCTACGCGGCCTCTATGTCGAGGGCAGGCTCGACGGCAATGACGCCTTCGATGCGGCCCCTCCGACCGATGTGGGCAAAAAGGCGAGAGGATGGTACGCCGAGGCTGCATACGACGTAATGCCTCTTATAAAGCCCATGTCCGAGGCGGCCCTTACGCCCTTTGTGAGGTATGAGGACTACGACACCCACCACGAGGTCTTTAGCGGCGTTACGAAGGACCCGACCCAGCACAGGAAGATAACGACCCTGGGCGTGGGGTATAAACCCATCCATAATGTCGTCATAAAGGCGGACTACCAGATAAGGGACACCGATTCAAACCTCCCGGAGGGGAAGGGGACCGGGCTTGACGAGAACAAGATAGACCAGTTCAACCTGGGCGTTGGCTTCATATTCTAAGAAGAAAGGCGCCGCATGGGACAGAAAAAAAGACCTCTCTTCCTCCTTGGCTTCAAGGCGGCCGGGGCGTCCGCCTTGAAGGCGCGGTCTGTTTTCCTGGTCCTTGCGGCGCTCCTCGTCTGGGCCTTGCCCCTTGACGCGAAGGTCTTCGCGACGAGGGACGAGGCCCTTGCGAGGGCCTTTCCAGGGCTTGAAGTCATGAGAGATTCAATCTTCCTCAAGGACACGGACCTCGATGAGATCGAGAAGGCTTCGGGGGTGAGGCCGGGCTCAAAGCTATTCACCTATTACGCGGCTCGCGGAAAGGGCGGCATAGAAGGTTACGCGGTAATAGAAAGCCACGTCGTCAGGACCAAGCCCGAGGCGTACATGGCTGTCATAAGCCCGGGAGGGGAGCTCCGTTACGTCGAGATACTCGCCTTTTACGAGCCGCTCGAATACATACCCTCGAAAAGGTGGCTCGACCAGTTCAGGGGCAAAAGGCTCACGGAAAGCCTCTGGATAAACAGGGACATACAGTCCATAACCGGGGCTACCCTTACGGCATTCGGCCTTACAAGGGAGATAAGGAAGACGCTTGCGGCAATGGGGCTCGTTTTGCAGGGAGGGTCGCGGTGAAGTACCTTAAAAACGGCGAGGCCCCTCAGGGCAAGCTCCTGAAGACGGTCCTCTTTGCAGGGCTTCTTTACCTCGCCTTCTCCCATCTGGCGGGCCTCGTGATACACGCCGACAGGATAGGGTGGAGCTATCACGGGGTCGTAAGCCATTACCTTGGCTCGGAGGAGGCGTTCAAGAACCCGGTCTCCTTCCAGGGACTCCTGGAGATAACGCACATGCACATGTTCGCAATGGGCATAGCAATATTACTTGCCGGCCATCTCGCGGCTGCCATGCCGATTCCGGCATTTGCAAAATACCTGCTCGTGCTCATGCCGATCGCATCCGGCCTGTCGGACGCGCTCTCGGGCTGGCTCATAGTCTATGTCTCGGAAAAATTCGCCTACCTCAAGATAGCCTCGCTCACCTTATTCGAGGTCTCCTTCGCCTTGCTCCTTATCGCGGCTTTCCTCTCCTTGAAGGGAGCAAAAAACGGCGCACTTTCGAGGAAGGGAGCCCGCAGGCCTAAGCTAAATCATCCGCCGCAATCGGCTTTGCACGAAAAAAGTAAGTAAATTCAATCAATTAGAAAAAAGCCGCTCTTGACTTCGCACCCGTCCCGGAATAAAATGGCGGGTGAGCTTTGTATTGCTCGATTACGGTTATAAGCAAGGAGCACAAATATGGGCCATATCGCAAAAGCTGACCTTAAGGAATATAATGTCTGGGACCGAACGGTCCGCTGGTTCCATTGGATAAACTTCGTCTCGGTCCTCGGGCTTATCGTCATCGGGACAGTCATACTTTTCAGCAAAGAGCTTGGGATAGGGAACGACGGGAAGGTGCTCTTGAAGACCGTCCATGTGCTCACGGGCTATGTCTTCGTCGTGAACCTGGCATGGCGGGCCATCTGGGGCTTCATCGGCAGCCGCTACGCGAGGTGGGGGGCTATTCTCCCGTTTGGCAGGGGCTACATGGCCGATCTGAGGGAATACTCGGCAGGCTTCCGGATGGGCGATGCCCCGGGCTGGCTCGGGCATAACCCCGTAGGGAAGCTCATGGTAGCGGCGCTTTTCGCGGTCCTCCTTGCGATGGGAGGGTCAGGTCTCATGCTCGCGGGGACCGATATCTACTTTCCGCCTTTCGGCGGAAGCGTCAAATCATGGATAGCCGAAGACCGGTCCAACCTGGATGTGATAAAGCCCTATTCGAAAGAGAACGTGAACGAGGCGAGATTCGAGGAGATGCGGGCCTTCAGGAAGCCGTTCATAACGACCCACGAGACGCTCTACTATGTCCTTCTTGCCCTTGCAGCCGCGCATATAGCTGGCGCTGTCGTGACGGAAATAAGGGAAAGGAACGGCATAATATCGGCCATGTTCACCGGCCGGAAGGTCTTCGGCAAGAGGCCGGTCGATTACCGCGATTAGCAGGGCGTTGAAAAACAGCCTGCTATGTAATCCATGTTGCCAAAGTGCGAGAGCTTGAAAAATCGAGCAATTTGTAAGGCTTGGCCGAATTTATTTCGGACAAGCCGTAGTTGAAAAAGCCCAGGAAGTACTTTTTCAAAATCCTGTTAGTGAGGCGGTGGGATCTGTTGGGATCTATCGATTCGATCCGTCCATCCTGGACCTTACGATATAACGTATCCCGTTCCTCGTCGCCTCGAGCACCTCTATTTCCATGCCCTTGAAGCGGACGAGCCCCTGGCCGGGGAGGTCGTAGGCGAGGTCCTCTGAGACGGAAGGGACGTCCATCCCCCTCCTGTACTCGCGGTAAGCCATCTTTATCGTTTTACCCTGCCTTCCGCTGTAGGAAAGCTCGCGCCTTACCGACCCCCTCTTGTAAAAGGTCTTCATTTTGAGGGACCTCTCCGGCCCCCGCTCCCACACCCTTACGAGCCCGAGGGCGCAGGCCGCGTCGCCATAAGCCGCGCCTTTTTCGTCCACAGCGATGCAGTATTCCCATGCTACCGGCCTCCCGAGCGAGGTCCTGGGCCTGAGCTTCTCGTTCCTGTAAAGCACACCGCCGCCGGGCAGCCTCCCGTAAGGCTTAAGCTCCATCCCTTTCCGTATGGAAGGGTACTCGGCCCCGGCCTGCGGAGGGGGCGTGAAATCAGAGGAGGCCACAAGGGCCTGCCTGACTATGAGCCTCTCCTCCACCGCGATTGCCTCGCCGGTATTCCTTTCATGCACCTGGCCGATGGAATAGGAAACCGTATCCGTTTTGAACGTGTTCGGCTCAACGGGCATTATGGCCGCGCACCCCGCGAACCCGATTAAAACGGCCGCAAGGGCCGTAAGCAGCAAGGCAGGTCTTCCCATTAATCCTCCTTGGGCCGGTCGATTGCCGTCCGGCTTTCGTATGCTATATTTGAAAGGTGGCCTGAGTTCCGCCGGGCCGGGATCTTGCGAGAAAACGCAATGGAAAACCAAAAAGAGATCATAGACTGGGTCGCGTCTGTCGAGGATACCGCCTCGGAGGTCTACGCAGCCGCGGCAAAGGCCTTTGAGGACGATAGCGAGCTCGCAGGGCTGCTCCGCCACCTCTCGGATGAAGAGAGGACGCACCATGAGCTCGTACTACGCGCCGGAAAGGCCCTTTCCGACCGGGAAAACGGCCTTATCGTCTCCCTCGACCCTGAGACCAGGCGGAGGGTCGAGAAGCCCTTCGAGGAGCTTTCCTCCGGGCTTAAGCGCGGCGCCCTCTCCAAGGAGGATCTGCTCGGCCATATTATATCCATTGAATTTTCGGAGTTCAATGACATCTTCCTCTATTTCATGGACGTCCTCAGGGAAAGCTCGGAGGAAGATTTCACCAGGCTTGCCCGGGAGATGGACGAGCACAAGGACCACATAAGGGAGTTTCTTTCCGGAAGACCGGGCCTCGAAGCCATTCTTAAGAGGGCCGACCGGTTCCCGAAGGTCATCAGGGAAAAGATACTGCTCGTTGAGGACCATGAGATGAACCTCAAGCTCCTTGGGGCGGTGCTGGCCGGAGAGGGGTTCATCGAGACCGCGACGAACGGCCGCGATGCGCTTAAGGCCATCGAGTCAGGCCGCCCGTTCGCGGCAATCGTCTCCGATATCGACCTGCCGGGGATAAGCGGGATCGAGCTCTACTTGAAAGCCGTCGAGATCTCCCCTCGATATAAGTCGAGGTTTGTCTTCATCACCGCCTCCGCCGACCTCGAAAGCGTCAGGTTCATAATGGAACGTAATCTGAAATTACTTCGAAAACCGGCCCCGATAAGCGAGATACGGCAGATGGTCCGGGATATTATCAGCTCTGAAAAGGACTGATCGCCTCAGCACGCCCCATGGACGGAATGCCCGTCTCCGGTTCTGGTTCGCCCGCCTCCATTCTATCCCGTTGAAAAGTTACGAAAAAAGGTGTAAAAATGACTCGTAGACCGCTCTCAAAACCTATTCCCGGGAAAAACTGAAATGAATCTAAGGAAGTTGGCTGTAGGCTCCGCAATAGCTCCATTGGCCTGGATGTTCATCTTTACCGATTTCCGGGCCCTGGCCGGACCAACCGAAAAAGCTCCGGCCGCGCAGTACGTCTTCAATTCATTCCTCACCAACGGGAAAAAGGCCGGAGCACTGGTGCTCGGGAAGACCACGCTCGAGGAGGCATTGAGGATGCATCCGGAGGCGCCCTTCAAGCCTTATGACGGAGACGTGCGCCCTGCCGAGGAGGACCCTTCCGCGCCCGGCGGCCTGCCGGAGCTCAAGTTCGTCTACAACCCCTGGCAGACGATGTACTCGCTCTACTTTAACGAAGGCAGGAGGCTCGTCATGGTCTCCGAGCTTAAGGAGCTCGGAAAGCTCTCGGAAAAAGACCTTCTCAAGGAGTATCCGGGAATCTCCGAGACTTACCGCGACAGGCACACGGTCGAGTACCGTTCCCAGCTCGGGCCCTGTGTAAGCTTCATCGCCAGGGTGGGGGCGGCAAAAGGATGGGTCGAGGAGGTCTCATACTCCTTTATCTGTGAAACGCCCTGAGGACTCTTAAGCGGCCTTTCAGCCGGTCCTTTCCATTCCCACCGGAATGCTTGCCAGGCTTAATAGCTTAATATCGCTGGATAAACGCCGATAAGAGACAAGGGGAGCGGTTCCGGCGGCAAAGGCGTCCGGCGGAATGCCCGGTTAAGCCGCGCCGCGGCGGACCGTTCCGGTCCGAAGTCAAAGCCGGGGATGTGAATGGAAAAGGACCTGGACAGATGACAGCCGAAAATCCAGCTCACATACTGGTCGCGGATGACAACCATTTCGTGCTGGAGAGCACGGTCCTCCTCCTTTCAGGCTTCGGGTTCAAGGTGACCCCCTGCAGGGACGCGCGCGAGTCGATCGAGGCCCTGAGGGAAGGGACGCCGGACGCGGTCCTCACCGACATAAGGATGCCGGGGCTCTCCGGCCTCGACCTCCTCGACAGGATACGGACCATAAACAACGAGGTCCCGGTCATCTTCATGACCGCCTACGCGGATGTCGACGTGGTCGTGGACGCCATAAAGAAAGGCGCTTTCGACTTCATAATAAAGCCCTACAAGCCCGAGCACCTCGTCCATGCCGTCGAGAAGGCCGTGAAGTACGCAAGGCTCGTCCAGATGGAGAGGAACTACAAGCACCGCCTCGAGGAGGACGTAAGGAAAAGGACGGCGGAGCTCGCGGACGCGCTCCAGATGATAAAAGATACGAGCAAGGAGCTCGTCCACCGGATAATGAGGATATCCGAGTACAGGGACAGCGACACCGGTGCTCACATAAAGAGGATAGGCCTCTACTCCGGCAGGCTCGCCAGGGTGCTCGGCGCGTCCGAGGACTTCGTGGACAGCATAAGCTTCGCAAGCCCCATGCACGACATAGGCAAGGTGGGCATCCCCGACAGCATACTCCTCAAGCCCGGGGCGCTCACAAATCGGGAGTTTGATTCCATGAAGGGGCACACTCTCATGGGCGAGAGGATGCTTCTAGATTCCCCGTACCCTTCCATCCAGGCCGCCGCCGTCATTGCGAGGAGCCACCACGAGCGCTGGGACGGCTCAGGATATCCGGGCGGGCTCAAGGGCGAGGAAATACCGCTCGAAGGCAGGATAGTGATGATAGTGGACCAGTATGACGCCTTACGGAGCAAAAGGCCGTACAAGGACTCGATGGGCCACTCCGAGGCCGTGAGGGTCATAAGCAAGGGGAACGATAGGACCAGCCCCCGGCACTTCGACCCGCGCGTGCTGGAGGCCTTTCTGGATTCGGCGGAGTACTTTGACGAAATCTACGAGCTCTATAAGGATTAGCTGTTAAGAATTCGGCCCCAGCCCCGTCTGCCTCGATGTGACTGGAAGTAAGCTCGTTTCTTTCCTGTAAATCCGGAGGGGCCTGGCAGTTGCTGAAAAACTCAAATGCAAGGAGTCGCAAAATGAGGATGAGTCGTACTTTCCTTGTACGCCGGAGTGTCCGATTTTGAAGACGACGCAGCAGATGGAGTTTTTTTCAGCAGCCTGCTATAGCTTGTAGCCGATCTTTCTCAGGAACTGCTTCCGCTCAAGCCTGTCCTGTTCCCCCTCGGCCATAAGCGGGCTGAAGCCGTCGATTACGCCTACCACACCCTTCCCCTGTCCGGTCCTTGTCACTATCACCTGAAGCGGGTTGGCTGTTGCGCACCAGACCGAGCACACCTCGGGGCAGTTCTTTATCTGGTTGAGGACGCTTATGGGGTACGCGCCCGTTAGGACGATTATGAACAGATGTCCGGCTCCTATTGCTACCGCGTTTTCGGCGGCGGCCTTTTTGAGCGTGTCGTCGTTCCCTTCCACCCTCACCAGGCAGGGGCCGGATGCCTCGGCGAGCGCAACCCCGAACTTCGCTTCCGGCACGGTCGTCCGAATTATCTCATAGAGGTCCTCTACGGTCTTTATGAAATGGGCCTGGCCCAGTATGACGTTAGCGCCTTCAGGTATTTTGACCTCAACGGCTTCAAGCTCCATGCCGCCCCTCCTTCACATGATGGATTTGGGTCGTCTGCATGCGCGAGACACCTAACTTGGTTCCATTGCTCGAAGATAGCAGATAAACCGGCTCCGGGCAAGTCCGCGCGAAGGAGTTTGTGGATTCCGTTGCTGCTTGAAATGGGCTTAAGAGAAAAAAGAAAAGCCGGGGCGCGGCTTTGGCGCGCCCCGGCTTGAAAGGCTGGTCTGACTATCAGGCTGCTCAAAAAGCCCAATCTGCTTTGCCGTCTTCAAAATTGGACATTCCGGCGTACAAGAAAAGTACGCCTCATTCCTCCTTTTTCGACTCCTCGCATCCCGGACTTTTTGAGCAGCCTGTACATGATTTGAGTTTTTCAGCAAGCTGATAGGACTATTTAAGCGCTTCGAGCCTTTTACGCGCCAGTCCCGCCTCTCCGGATTTCGGGTATTTCTGTACGACCTCCTGGAGGAGCACCCTGGCCTCCTTCTTGGCCCCGAGCTTCTCGAACGCGAACGCCTGCTTAAGGAGCGATGCCGGGGTCTTTTCGCTCCCCGGATATTTCTTGAGGGCCTTGTCGAACTCGAGTATCGCCATTTCCATGTCGCCCTTGGCGTAGTATATCTCGCCGAGCCAGTACTGGGCGTTCCCCGCGAGCTTGTGGCCGGGGTGCGCGGAAAGGAACTTCTGGAAAGACTGTATGGCGCTCGAATAGTCCTTGGCAGTGGTCTCCCTGAAGCCCTTGTTATAGAGGTCCTCGGCCCCTCCGGGCTCTTCCGCGCCCTCCTTGAGCCCCGACGCCTCGGTCCTGGCGCCTGTAACCGCCTGCTCAAGCCTAGATGCCTGCTTGTCAAGGGCGGCGATATCCTCCTTGAGCTCGCTAAAGCGGGAGTCGTTGTACTGCTGGGATATCTCCATGGATGCGAGGCCGTCCTGGACGGACTTTACGGAAGACTCAATCGCCGCGAGCCTGCTTACGAGGTCCGCTGAGTTCGAGTCCGCTGCCTTGACAGCGTCGAGTATCTCCTCCTTTTCATGGGAGCCTTCCTCGATTGCGCCCCTCACGAAAGCCATGTCCTGCCTGAGCTTGTCAAGGCCGATGTTGGACTCGGCAAGGCTCTTTTTAAGATCCTCGACCTCCGCCTTTAGGCTCGAGAGGCCACCGGAGCCCTCGAGCCTCGCCACCTTGCCCTTAAGGTCCTCGTTGTCCTTGACGAGCCTTTCCACATCGTTCATGAACTTTTCCTGCTCGCCCGTCATTATGGGAAAGCCCGGGCCGCAGGCCGGGATGGCCATCGCGAGGAAAAGGAGAGCTATGAAAGCTGAATGTCTTTTCATTTCCGCTCAGTTCGCTATTATGACGAATTCCGCCCGCCTGTTCTGGGACCAGGCCTCCTCGCTCGAGCCGGCGACCGCCGGCTTTTCTTCGCCGTAGCTCACTACTTCCATCCTGTCGGTCTTGACGCCGAGGTCCTCGAGATACTTCTTAACGCTCCTGGCCCTCTTGTCGCCGAGCGCGAGGTTGTATTCCGTCTCGCCGCGCTCGTCGGCGTGCCCTTCGATACGTATTTTTACGTTGGTGTTAAGCCCCAGCCATTTGGCGTTCTTGGCGAGGTTGTCGAGGTCCGTGTCCCTTACCGTGTACCTGTCGTAGTCGAAATAAATCGTATAGAGGTGCCCCTTTTCGGCGGCCTTCCTCGTAAGCTCGTCGTCAGGCGAGATCGAGGCGTACCTGCCGCCCACCCTGGCGTCTGCGTTGCCGAGTATGTCCTCGGCGGTCACATCCCCCGAGACTACGCCCTCTTCGGGAGCCACCACCTCTGATTCGGTGACTGCCCCAGGCGCTGCGGCCTCCCCGGCAAGGTCCTCGGTAGCTATCCTTTTACCGCATCCGGCCGCAAGCAGTAAAACAAGCAATATGACCGGCAATGTCCTGAGAGACGCTTTCATTTCTTACCCCTCCTGTTCTTGATGTTCATGGTACATTGTCACTTTAGGTATGGCGACCAGGCCGGTGCCTTTTCGCCGCCAATCCCTGTATTAAGCCTCATAACCTCGGTTCCGTCCGAGCGTATCACCCTGAGAGACGCGACACCTTTCACCGTGGAGCTGTAGACGATATGCCTGCCGTCAGGGGCCCACGAGGGGTTCCTGTTGTCCCCGTTAAAAGTAAGCTGGACGGGCTTTTCGCCGTCGGGCCTTACTACCCAGATATTAAAGCCCTTGTCGGAGCGGGCGAATGCTATCAATTTCCCGTCCGGCGACCAGGCCGGGCTCGAATTGTACTTCCCGGAAAAAGTCAATCTCCTTGATTTTCCCGAAAGCAAGTCTAACACATAGATATGCGGGTTTCCAGCGCTATCGGAGACGTAGGCGAGCTTCGTGCCGTCAGGCGACCACGACGGCGAGACGTCGATCCCGTGGTTGCTGGTAAGCTTTCTGTACTCCATGGTCTTAAGGTCCAGGATGACGAGTTCCGGGGAGTTGTCGCCGCTGATCGTGAGCGCGACTTTCGTGCCGTCTGGCGAAAACCTTCCTGAGATGTTGATGCCCGGCCTGGACGAAAGGGGCTCGTCCCTGCCAGTTGAGAGGTCCAGGAGGTACATGGAAGGCGCGCCTTTCTTGTAGGAGACGTAGAGCACCTTCTTCCCGTCCGGCGACCACTGGGGAGAGAGGTTTATGGACCGGTTCCGGGTGAGCTTGACCGTGTTCTTTCCGTCGTAGTCGGCTATGTATATCTCCTTGTTGCCGCCGCTCCCGGATACGAAGAGTATCTTGGTCGTGAATATGCCCTTGTTCCCGGTGAGCTCCTCGTAGAGGGAGTCGGAGAAGTAATGGACTACCCTCCGGGGGTTCTTCACCGACCCTGAGAGCTTTTTCCCGATCACCTGCTTTTCCGTCGCGGTATCGAAGAAGCGGACTTCGACAGTGAGCTTTTCGCCCTCGACAAGGAACCCGCCCTTGAGGAGCGCCTGTGCCCCTATCGACCGCCAGTTCCTGAAATTCGTCTCCCCGGCCGTGAGGCCGGCGCTACCGCTGTCTTCGATGTAGGCCTTCTGGTCGATTACGGTGAAGAAGCCTGAGAACCTCAAGTCCGTGAGCGCGGCGTCAAGGAGCTCTTTTTTAATCGATTCTCTCAGGGCGCGCTCCTCGGCCGAGCGCGGGGCCGGGCCGAGGTCCTTGAACTCCTGCACTCCCATCGGGAGCTTCTTGAAGGCAGGTCCGGCCAGGTCGATATAGACCTTGCCCCAGGCGGCAGCGGAAAGCGCGGCCTGGAGGAGCAGAAAAACGGCTAAAAAGGCGAATGCTCTTATTGTCATCTTTGGGTGCATCCAGGACAGAACCTCAAGCCCGTCTCCAGGAAATTCCCTTCGAAATCAGCCGGGAGCGGAGGGAAGGGAGCTGCCCTCCACACGGCGCTGACGAGAGATTCGTCAAAGACCGGGTTGCCGGAGCTTACCTCGACGGAGGCGCTCACGAGCTCCCCGGAACGAGCTATTTTTATCGAGACTATCAGGGATACCCTGCTCTCCTTCAATGCCTGCGGGTAAGTCCATTTGTCGTCTATCCGGGCTTTTATTATCGTGTAGTACGCCGGGTACTTGTCCTCGAAGGACTTGATCGACCCGCCTGACGGGCGCTCCTTTGCGGGCGCTGAATCGGCACGGGCGCCGGATTCAGGGGCCTTTGCGCTCCCGCGGGAAGCTATTTCGGCCCTGAGCTTCTTAAGCCGCTCCCTTCGCGCCTCTTCCTCTTCGAGCTTTCTTTTAATCTCGTCTACTTTCGAGCTTACGGCCGCCTTGTCCTCCCGCGTCCGGACGCTCTCGGTGATGCTCCGCAAGGTGTCGTCTACCGAAGCGGCCGGAGGCTTCGGCGCCTCCTTTTCCTTTATCTTTACGCTCTGGGCCGGGGTCTCCTTCGGCGCTGTCTCTGCCTTGGCGGCCTCTTCGGGCTTTGGCGCCGTTTTGGGCGGTTCCTCCGGCGCCTTTTCCGTTTCAGCCTGTGCCGGGGGCTTCTCCTTTTCCGCTTGTGGAGGGGCCTGGGGAGCGGGTTTTACGCGCCTGGGCCCGGGCTCGGCGACCAGGTCCACCATCTGGACCGGGTTGATGAAGACCCTTCTGGGCTCGGAACTAAATAGGAGCGCGGCGGCTATCGCTATGCCGGCGTGCAGGAGCGCCGAGACCCCCACGACCCTGCCGAACCCCTTCATGCGGTAACCGGTCATCTCCCCCGACCGGGGGGCTCGGTGACCATGCCCACCTTGCTTATTCCAGCCTTTCTTATCGCGCTCATGGTGCTCACAACGAACCCGTAAGGGACCGATTCGTCAGCCCTTAAAAGGACCATGCGCGTCGCGTTCTCGCCGGCTATGGCCCGGAGCTTTGTCCCGAGCTCCTTTTCGCTCATCACCTTGTCGTTAAGGTGGATGCGGCGCTTCCGGTCTATCGTTACCACGAGCGGCTCGTCCGCCGAGCTTATCGCGCCCGCCTCGACCTGCGGCAGGTCGACATCGAGCCCCTCCTGCATCATCGGGGCCGTGACCATGAAGATGATGAGGAGCACCAGCATCACGTCCACGAAGGGCGTGACGTTTATCTGGGACATGAGCCTGGGGTTCCGCCCGCCTCCGGTCTCCATCGACTAACCCTTTTTGCCCGCCTGTTTCTCCAGGACGTTCATTATATCCGACGAAAAGTTGCCCATCTCGGTTGCGATGCGCCCTATCCTGATCTGTATGTGATTATAACCCATAACCGCCGGAATCGCGGCAACGAGGCCTATCGCGGTCGCGATAAGGGCCTCGGAGATGCCGGGCGCGACGACCGCGAGGTTGGCCGCGCCCTTGGCACCTATGTCCCTGAACGAGGTCATTATGCCCCAGACGGTGCCGAAAAGGCCGATGAAGGGTGCGGTATTGCCGGTAGTGGCCAGGAACCCGACGGCGTACTCGAGCTTGGCCGTCTCCGAGTCCATGGCCTTCTTGAGTATCCTCTCGAACCTTTCGAGGTCCTCTTTCCTGAGCCACTCGCCGCCGTCCGCCGCCTTTTTAAGGCCGGTTATCTCGTTATAGGCAGCGGAGAATATGCCTGCAAGCGGGGTGTGCTTGTAGCTCTTGGTCGCGTTAAAGACGTGCGCGAACTGGCGCTTTTCCCAGAAAAGGTCGTGGAACGCGGTAGATTCCTTTTCGATCTTCCTCAAGACCATGACCTTGTAGCCTATGATCGCCCACGAGACGACCGAGAAAAGGACGAGGACGAAGATCACGAATTTGACCATGGGTCCGGCGCTCCAGACCATGTCCCAGAGACCGGAGTTTACGGTAGCCAGAGGCGTTTCCAAACGAGTTTCTCCTTTTTTATTGCCTTCCGGAAGGCTTCGGAAAAAACTTTATAACTCATCAGGCGGGGTGTTTCCGTGACTTTTATTCGTTCGCGCGCACATTAAAAGGTAACATCATTATTTCCCGTAGTCAATCAACATCGGAAATTTTTAGGCGCTGGATACGCGCTGAAACTGATTGAGAAAAGGTTTGCCTTGGGACCCCGATTTGAAATAGAATACGCTTACGACTTCCCTAATCCCGGTGTAGAATAATGACAAAGCTCCTCCTCATGGCGGCCGCCGGCGCGGCAGGCACTCTCTCACGTTATTTCCTCGGCGGTATCGTCCAGAAGCTCTACGGCGGACCATTCCCTTGGGGGACATTCGCCGTGAACATCAGCGGAACCTTCTTTTTCGGTCTCGTCTGGGCCCTTGCCGAGAACCGGCTCTCCTTTAGCGGCGAGGTGCGGGCAATCGTCTTCATCGGCTTTTTCGGCGCGTTCACGACCTTTTCGAGCCTCATGTTCGAGACAGGCCAGCTTTTAAGGGATTCCCAGTGGGCGCTTGCAATCGGGAACATCGCCCTTCAGAACGTTACGGGCATAATCTTTCTTATACTCGGCATTGCCATCGGCAGACTCCTTTGAAGGAGGGTGAGAGATGCGGCTTCCGGAAGACGCGCAGTCAGTCAGGGTATTCATAGGCGAGAGCGATAAATTTAACGGCCGCCCCCTATACCAGGCCATAGTCGAGGAGGCGCGCGGCTTCGGCCTCGCGGGCGCGACGGTCTTAAGGGGGCTCATGGGCTTCGGGGTCCACAGCCGTCTCCATACGGCCAAGGTGCTCCGGATATCCGAGGACCTTCCGATAATAGTCGAGCTGGTCGACAAGGCCGAGCGCATAGAGGCCTTCCTTCCGGTCCTCGACAGGATGGTAGGCGAAGGGCTCATAACCATCGAGCCAGTAAAGGTATTCGCCTACAGGGGCCGGAAAGCGGACTAACGGCCCTCTGAACCCGGCAATTCGTCGGTTATCTTTTTTCCGTTTTTTTTGACCCGCCCCGGTATTTTCCCTTGACAGGCACAATATATTGTGGTTTACTGCCTCCTATCCTACAATATAGGCGATTATTCAAGTAAATCAACAAGTTGTATGCCGGATGCCTTTTCCGTAAAACCGGGCCTCAGGCAGGGCCCTTAAGTCCCCCTGGAGGGAGTCCTTTTCAGGCGGGTTTTGCCTCCGATTTTTATAGAAGCGTGCTCGAAAACTCCGTTATTTAAAAATGTGCCGTTTAAAAATGTATCAGGGGGGTATTGAATGGGAATGGACAGTGACATCTACAGCCGCTTATTGACCGCCGAGACGGCCGCTAAGGCATCGAAACGGGCTGGCGCCCATGCAAAGCCCCGGATAGAGGTGAACGAGAACGGGCGGAGGGTCCTTGAGAAGAGATACCTTAAAAGGGACGCCCTCGGGAACCCCGTAGAGACGATTGAGGAGATGTTCTGGCGCGTGAGCTCGAACATAGCCGAGGCCGAGAGGTTCTTCGACCCTGACGCAAACGTCGAGGCCGTGGCGGACGAGTTCTATAAGATGATGGCCTCCCTCGAGTTCCTGCCAAACTCCCCGACCCTCATGAACGCGGGCAGGGAGCTTCAGCAGCTGTCGGCCTGCTTCGTCCTCCCGGTCGAGGATTCGATGGAGTCCATCTTCGAGGCCGTTAAGCACACGGCCCTCATACACAAGTCCGGCGGCGGCACCGGGTTTTCATTTTCGCGGCTCCGCCCCTCAGGGGATTCTGTAGGCTCCACCTCCGGAATTTCCTCCGGCCCCATATCTTTCATGACCGTCTTTGACAGCGCAACCGAAGCCATAAAGCAGGGCGGCACGAGAAGGGGCGCGAACATGGGCATACTCCGGGTAGACCACCCGGACATCATGAACTTCATTACCTGCAAGGAGGACAACTCCAAGCTCAACAACTTCAACATCTCCGTGAGCCTCACCGAGGACTTCATGAAGGCTGTCGAGGAGGACGGAGAATTTGAGCTAAAGAACCCGAGGGACGGGAAGCCGGTCGGCATGCTCAGGGCCCGCGAGGTCTTCGATAAGATTGTCAAGATGGCCTGGAAAAACGGCGACCCAGGCATCATATACATAGACAGCATGAACGCCGACAACCCCACCCCGCACGTGGGGCAGATAGAATCCACGAACCCCTGCGGCGAGCAGCCTCTTCTCCCCTACGAGTCATGCAACCTGGGCTCCATAAACCTGAGCCGCATGGTCGTAAAGGGCGAAGAAGGCTCCGAGTTCGACTGGGCCCGGCTCGAGGAGACGGTAAAGAAGTCCGTACACTTCCTTGACAACGTCATAGAGATGAACAAGTACCCCATAGAGCAGATCGAGAAGGTCACGAAATCCAACAGGAAGATAGGCCTCGGCGTAATGGGCTTTGCAGACCTCCTTATCCGCTTAGGCATCCCGTACAACTCCGAAGAGGCCATCTCCCTTGCCGAGGAGATAATGTCCTTCATACAGAAGAAGGGCAGGCAGGCGTCCAGGGACCTGGCAACGGAAAGAGGGACCTTCCCCAACTTCAAGGGTTCCATATACGATGGCAAAGGCAAGCCCCCGAGGAACGCGACCGTAACGACCATCGCGCCGACCGGCACCATCTCCATCATCGCGGGCTGTTCGTCGGGCATAGAGCCCCTCTTCGCGCTCGCCTTCACGAGGAACGTCATGGAAGGGACCGAGCTCCTGGAGGTGAACCCGCTATTCGAGGAGTACGCCAAAGAGATGGGCTTTGACAGCCCGGAGATCATGAAGGAGGTCGCGAACAAAGGCACCCTCCACGACGTCGAGGGCATCCCGGACGAGGCGAAGCGGGTCTTCACGACCGCGCACGACATCTCGCCTGAATGGCACATAAAGATGCAGGCCGCGTTCCAGAAATATACCGATAACGCCGTCTCCAAGACCGTGAACTTCCCGAACGAGGCGACCGAGGATGATGTCGCGTCCGCCTATCTCCTGGCCTACAAGCTCGGCTGCAAGGGCATCACCGTCTACAGGGACGGCTCAAGGGACGTGCAGGTCCTCACAAAGGGGAGCGAGAAGCAGGCAAAGGCCGAGGCGGCCGTTGAAGCCAATATAGCCGAGCAGGCCCCGGCCATCGAGCACGCCGCGAGGCCCAAGCCCAGGGGCGAGGTGGCCTTCGGCATAACCCGGAAGATAAAGACCGGCTGCGGCAACCTCTACATCACCATAAACGAGGACGAGGAAGGCAGGCCCTTCGAGATATTCACCCAGATAGGAAAGGCCGGAGGGTGCGTGGCCTCCCAGTGCGAGGCCATGGGCAGAATGACCTCGCTTGCGCTCCGTAGCGGCGTGGAGCCCCACGAGATAGTGAAGCAGATGCGCGGCATAAGCTGCCACCTGCCCGTGGGCTTCGGCGCGGGCAGGGTCATGTCCTGCGCCGACGCGATGGCCCAGGCGATGGACTGGTACCTCGGCTACAAGAGGCAGACCGGGTGCATAACCGCCGACAGGGACGCGCTGAACACGCTCCCAAAGCAGTTCACCATGGGCCCTGAGGTCTTCAAGCGCGGCGCGTGCCCTGACTGCGGAAGCGCCGTAGAGCACTCCGACGGGTGTCTGGTGTGCAGGGGGTGCGGGTACAGCGAGTGCGGCTAGGCTGAAAATCGCTCTTTTTCAGCTGTCATTGCGAGCGTAGCGAAGCAATCCCATTTTCTGGAAAGATGGGATTGCTTCGGAGCTAAAGCTCCTCGCAATGACGACGGAAATCGAGTAGCCTCGGGGCGCATTCCAAACCCGCCATGCGCAAATCAACTGAGACGAAAGGGGAAGCAATGGACATAGAAATGGATTTCGAGTGCCGCGACTGCGGCTGGCTCTTCACCAAGAGCTTCCTTGAGATGGAACACGGGAAGACCGTCAAATGCCCGTTCTGCTCGGGCACGGCACTTTTAATGAGAAGCGAAAGGGCCCTTACGGACGGAGACGAGTCCGGCGCGCCGGAACGACTGCCGGGGGCCAGGTATCTGGCAGAGAACAAGATAAAGCTGTAAGGCAACCTCTAAAAATTGATCTTTTCCCCGGACTCTGTGTCAGGCCGGGAATAAAAATGCTCACATATTAATCATATATGCTCCGCTTTTTATTCCCGGCCTTCCTTGATTTCGGGAAAAATCTCAAATTTTTAAAGGTTGCCCTCGAAAGAGAGGCGCCTTTCGGCGCCTCTCTTGTTTTGAATTAAAAGATTCGGTGGATTTTAGAAGGCAGAACTGTCACCCCGCCATTCGAATCGGGCGAGCACAAAAGAGGTGGCAGTGAAGATAGTGGATGATAGGGATTGAGAGTGTGAAGATTGTGGAAGTCGAGTAGGGCAGACCACATTGATAGAACACTGAGAAAGAAGAATTGTTCACCTTTTAGACAGAATCCAGAATGAACATATCTGAAGCAACTAGAAGAGATATTATTGATACCCTCAGCATAGAAAATGTACAGTGGGCTGGCCGCTTGGAAGAGCCAGATTTTCTTTCGCGCTTATTCGATCTCAAATCAATGTCATCAACTGACAGACGATTCAACGATGCTTACGGTGATATATGGCAACACAGAGTTAACAATCCTTACGATTGGCCTGCTGATTGGATATTCTATGATTCACGTTTCAATTTTTTACATTGCGATGACGACTTGTTCTTGCGCTTTCTATGTGAAACTATTCACCCAGTTGTAAGAACCGATCCCGAAGAAATAGAGAGACTTAGACAGGGATATAATCTCTTACTTAATAAAGATGGTTTTGAAATTATTCCGAAAACACAGATGGCTGGACGTTCTGTTTTTGTTGCGAGACAAATTCAGCTTAGAGCTGATACTACGATTGCCTCCCTTAAGGAGACGTTCTATGGTGCAGATACAAGCTACGTACTTGGTCAGATAACTAGAATGGAAAGCGCTGTGGAGAATGATCCGAGCCTAGCCATAGGCACAGCAAAAGAACTCGTAGAAACTATATGCAAAACAATACTAAATGAACGTGGTCTAGTTTTTGAAGAGTCCATTGATTTACCTAAGCTAGTAAAACTAACCGCCAAGGAACTTAAGCTCACACCTGAAGACATTCCTGATAAGGCTAAAGCGTCTGATAGCATCAAACGGTTGCTAAGCAATCTGGCCACAATTACCAATGGGATAGCTGAATTGAGAAATAGCTATGGCACCGGCCATGGCAAAGTAGCCCGCTCAAAAGGACTCGGCTCACGCCATGCAAAATTGGCAGTAGGCGCTGCGTCAACATTGGCAGTATTTTTAGTCGAAACACATAACGAGAAGGGCATATAACAAGCCCGGTTGGAATGACAACGGGATACACCCGCCCGGTAGAGCGCGCTGTGCGCACCATTTGGGGTTGGTTGTTTTCAACAACCCCGGGGGCATGAGGCGGAAAGGGCGCGCAGCCTCATGCCCAAAAAGAGCGCGGCAGCGCGTTAAAAGGCCTTTTTGCCACAGGGCTTGCTCCATGAGATTCTTTCGGTCACTCCGCTCCCTCAGAATGACAGAAAAGAACAAACTACCCCGTCCTCATTCCAACCCCCTCAAAAAGGCCTGAACCCGGATTTTGACAATTCCTGAGCAGTTCCCGCCAGCGATTCCCTCAAAAGAAATACCTTTATATTTCAGCTACTATCAAACTTCTTGACGAACCAGAGAGGTTCATATATCTTTGAACCTATGAGGAATTTAGCGGCAATCGTGCTCGCCGCTGGCAAGGGCACGAGGATGAAATCCAAGACCCCCAAGGTCCTGCACGGCATAGCCGGCAGGCCTATGCTTTTTTATCCCCTGCAGCTCCTTAAGGAAATGAAGGCCGGAAAGGTCCTCGTGGTCGTGGGCCACGGCGCGGACGGGATACGGAAGGCCTTCGAGGGAGAGAAGGCCGAATTCGTCCTGCAGAAAGAGCAGCTCGGCACCGGGCACGCCGTAATGTGCGCGCTTAAGGAACTCAAGGGCTTCGAGGGCGACGTGCTCATCCTTTCCGGGGACGTGCCGCTCATCAAAAAAGAGACCCTCTCGGGGCTCGTAAGCCTTCATGGAAAGGGCAGGCGGAAGGCGGTTCTTTCGCTCGTTACGACAGTCGTCGATAACCCCGCCGGGTACGGGCGCATCGTACGGGACGAGCACGGCCATATCACGCGGATAGTCGAGGACAAGGACGCAAGCCCTCTCCAGAAGGCCATAAAAGAGGTGAACTGCGGCATTTACCTCGCGGAAAGCGAGTTCCTCTCAAAGAACATAAAAAAGATCGGGAAGAACAACGCCCAGGGCGAGTATTATCTGCCGGACCTCGTGCAGCTTGCCGTTACCCAGGGCGGGCGAGTCGAGGCCCTTATCGCCGGAGAACCGGTCGAGGTAATGGGAATAAACAACAGGGTCGAGCTTGCGAGGGCAGAGGCCCACATGCGCTCGAAGATACTCGAAACTCTCATGCTCTCGGGGGTGACGGTCGTGGATCCCGCAGCCACTTATGTCGATTACGGCACAACCGCCGGGGCTGATACCGTCATATACCCCGGCACGCGCATAACGGGCGGCAGCTCCATAGGCTCGGGCTGCGTAATCGAGGACAACTGCATAATAGAATCAACCGAGATAGGGGACGGGACAGTCATAAAGAGCTCGTCGGTAATAGAGGACTCGAAGATAGGAAAGGGCGTATCAGTCGGCCCGTTTGCTCGGCTGCGGCCCGGAAGCTCCATCGGCGACCAGGCCCGTGTGGGTAACTTCGTCGAGATAAAGAAGAGCGCCATCGGCAAGGGCAGCAAGGCCAACCACCTGAGCTACATAGGTGATACCACTGTCGGCGAGGGCGTGAACATAGGCGCTGGCTCTATAACCTGCAACTACGACGGCGTGAATAAGCACCGGACAGTCATCGAGGACGGCGCGTTCATAGGGAGCGATTCCCAGCTCGTCGCGCCGGTAACTGTCGGCAAAGGCGCGTATGTCGGCTCCGGAACGACTGTGACGAAAGACGTGCCTCCGGGCGCGCTCGTGGTAACGAGGGCGCAGGAGAAAGTCGTAGAGGGCTGGGCTGAGAGGAAAAAGAAGGCCGGGGGTAAAGGCTGATGTGCGGTATCGTAGGATATGTCGGGCCGAAGGACTCGGTCGGGATACTCATGGGGGGATTGAAGCGCCTCGAATACCGGGGCTACGACTCCTCGGGCCTGGCCGTTTTCAAGGAAGGTAAAATAGAGCTACGGAGGAGCGTCGGTAAGCTTGAGAAGCTCGAGGCCGAGCTTTTAAAGAGGCCCCTTATGGGAAATGTGGGCATTGGCCACACGCGCTGGGCCACCCACGGCAGGCCCTCCGAGCAGAACGCGCACCCCCATATAGAGGGCGGCGTTGCGGTCGTCCATAACGGGATAATCGAGAACTACCTTACCCTCAAGGAAGAGCTCCTTAAGGAAGGCGCTAGCTTCAAGTCCGAGACGGACACCGAGATACTCAGCCACCTCATATGCCGCGAGATGAAAAAGGGGCTCGACCTTGCCGGGGCGGTGCGCGCCGCCATTAAGCTCGTGAAGGGCACCTACGCCCTGGCCGCAATATGCGAGAGCGAGCCGGGAAAGGTCGTGGGCGCAAGGATGGAGTGCCCCCTCATACTCGGCATCGGCGAGCGCGAGTCCATCCTCTCCTCCGACATACCGGCCATACTGGACATAACGAGGGAGGCCGTATTCCTTAAGGACGGCGAGATAGTCACCATCACGAACGACGGGGCCGAGATAACGACCTTTGACGGAAAGAAGGTAGACCGGCAGCCGAGCGTCATAAACTGGTCGCCCGTCATGGCAGAGAAGGGCGGGTACAGGCATTTCATGCTCAAGGAGATATTCGAGCAGCCGAGGGCCCTGACCGACACCTTCAGAAGCCTCATACTTGAAGAGAACGGAGACGTTTTCCTGAACGGCTTCGACATACCGCTCGACAAGATAAAGCGAGTGTACATAGTCGCCTGCGGAACCTCCTGGCACGCCGGGCTCGTGGGCAGGTCCCTTATCGAGGACTTCTTCAGGGTCCCGGTGGAAGTGGACCTCGCGAGCGAGTTCCGCTACAGGAACGCCCTCATCGACGAGGACTGCCTCGTCATATCCATATCGCAGTCGGGCGAGACGGCAGATACCCTCGCCGCGATCAAGGAGGTAAGGAGGTGCGGCGGAAGGACGATATCCATATGCAACGTCATGGAGTCGAGCCTTACGCGCGAGACCGACTGGTCGTTCATGACGCACGCTGGCCCCGAGATAGGCGTTGCCTCGACAAAGGCCTTCACGACCCAGCTCGTGGCCCTTTACCTCATAGCCCTATACATGGGAAGGAAATCGGGGAGGATAGGGCAGGAAGAGGGTGTGGCCCTCATACAGGAGCTCGTAAGGCTACCAAAGAAGGTCGAAAGGGTGCTCGACGGGGCATCGGAGATAGAATCGCTCGCCAAGAGGTATTTCCATTACAGGGACTTCATCTATCTCGGAAGGGGGCTTAACTACCCCATAGCGCTCGAAGGCGCGTTGAAGCTCAAGGAGATATCGTACATACACGCGGAGGGGTACGCGGCCGGGGAGATGAAGCACGGCCCCATCGCCCTCATAGACGAGGACATGCCGGTCGTGGCCCTTGCCCCGAGGGACGCGAGCTACCCGAAGATGCTCGGCAATATCGAGGAGGTCAAGGCGCGCGGGGGCCGCATAATCGCGGTCGTCACCGAGGGCGATACCGAAGCCGGGACAAAGGCGGACGACATCGTCGCAATACCGGCGGCATCGACCTATCTTACGCCGGTCCTCATGGCCGTGCCCCTTCAGCTCCTGGCCTATCATATAGCCGTACTCAAGGGCACTGATGTGGATCAGCCGAGAAATCTTGCAAAGAGCGTCACGGTAGAGTAGAATTTACTAGACCCGGGCGATCCTTCCGCCCGGGTATGAATCCCGCAGCTTGATATTTCCATCCATCGTAAAATCAGCATAAACAATCCATCCTGAGCGGTCAGCCCGGCTATTTGGGGAAATTCCGCGCAATGAAGAGAACCGGCAAAAAAGCGATCCTGATAGTGGAGGGCAGCGCCCCGGAGGCGCTTTCCCTGAAATCCATGCTCGGCAAAAATGGATATGACACGCTTGTCGCGCGGAACGGGAGAGAGGCCATTGAGACCGCGAGAAAGAAAAGGCCGGCCATTGTCCTGAGCGAGGTGGTCCTGCCTGACATGGACGGGTTGAGCGTCTGCAGGGAACTAAAGGCAGATCCCGCGCTAAGCGGCGTCCCTGTCGTGCTCGTCACGGAGCTTTCGGACCTTGAGGACATATTGAAAGGCCTGGACTGCGGGGCAGACGGGTACATAACCAGGCCCTTCAACCCGGAGTTCGTGCTCTCAAGGATATCGTCGCTCCTTTCAAACGGGCCCCTGGTGCAGAACAACCGCGATGAAAAGAGGATGGAATTGGAGTACTGCGGCAGGCATTTCTCCGTGAACGCCGGAAGGGCCCAGACCGTGAGGTTTCTCCTTTCCACATACGAGAACGCGGTATTGCAGAATAGAGAGCTCTGCAGGGCCCAGGAGGAGCTTAAGCTCCTTAACGAGAGGCTCGAGGACATGGTGCGGGAGAGGACCTCGGAGCTTAGCGCCGAGGTCCTCGAACGGAAGGCGGCGGAGCTGGCCCTCAGGGTAAGCGAGGAGAGGTTCAGGGCCGTGCTTGAGACGGCGAGCGACGCCATCATCTGCCTCGGCCCGCAGGACAGGATATATATCTGGAACCGGAAGGCCGAGGAGATGTTCGGCTATCCGGCTTCCGAGGCCGTGGGGAGCGAGATGCACGGGCTCATCGTGCCGGAGCGGTACAGGGAAAAGGCGCGGAAGCGCCTTAATGATTTCTTCAGGTCAGGCAACGGCGATATGCTGGGCCGGACCGTCGAGGTCAAAGCCATGCGGCGCGACGGCACGGAGTTGCCGGTAGAGGTCTCGCTGGCCGCGTTCAGCCTGGAGGGGAAATGGAACGTCGTAGGCATAATCAGGGACATAACCGCGCGTAAACTCCTCGAAGAGGAGCTGAGGCGGAATATCGAGGACCTTGAGAGGATGAACCGGCTCATGGTTGGAAGGGAGCTCAGGATGGAGGAGCTGAGGGAGGAGGTGAGGAGGCTCCGTGACCGGGTGAGGGAGCTCGATGACGGGCCTCGTGGCGGCATTCATGGAACGCAATGAGAGCTTGAAAGGTACGGCCGGGGGCGGCCCCTTTCGCTATTCTGTCCTTTGCCTGTTCAGCGCATGATGGTATAATCCCGGGCCTTGGGCCGGAAGGGATTTGCCGTTGCTATTCCGGGATACTCTCAGAAGGACGCCCCGTTGGATAACAATATATTTTACGCGCTCGTGCCTCTCGCTTACGTACTCGGCTCAATACCGACAGGGGTGCTTGTCACCAGGGCATTCGGCGGGGTCGACCCGAGAAAGGCCGGAAGCGGCAATATAGGGGCCACAAACGTAAGCCGCACATCCGGAAAGCTCGCGGGCGCGCTTACGCTCCTCGGCGACATCCTGAAGGGCGCGCTCCCCGTGCTCGCCGCCTTTTGGCTCAACGGCGGGACCCTTCTCATAAGCCTCGTCGGCCTTGCCGCATTCATAGGCCACCTCCTTCCAATTTTCCTCGGCTTCAGGGGAGGGAAGGGGGTCGCAACGGCCTGCGGCGTGCTCGTGGTAATAAGCCCGGCCGCGACTCTTCTGGCCGCAGCCGTATTCGTAGTTGCAGCCGCGCTTAAAAAGTATGTCTCGCTTGCCTCGATGCTCTCTGCTGCCGCAATGCCGGTTTTCCTTTACCTGATCAAAGACGCAAGGGAGTACGCTCCCCTCGGGCTTGCGATCGCCGTACTCATAATAATCAAGCACAAGGACAACATCAAAAGGCTCGCCTCAGGCACTGAGAACAGGATAGGCGGGAAGAAGGGCTGACAGGCTGCTCAAAAAGTCCATCTGCTTCGTTGTCTTCGTCGCTCGTCACTGCGGCGTACACGAAAAGTACGCCTCATTCCTCGCTCCTCGACGCCTCGCATCTGGAGCTTTTTGAGCAGCTTGCATAATGATTTAAGTTTTTCTCAGCATTCTGAAAGCCGCTTCAGATCAGGGTACAAAGTGCTCGCCGTGGCCGAGTATCCTGAGGACTGGCCCGGTGCCTTCTTTGTAGACCTCTTTCAACCGCTCTATAGGGAGCCAGAGCGGCTCGTCGGTTATGTCGAAGGTCCCCCAGTGTATGGGAACGAAGACGCGGGCACGGAGGTCGCCCGCGGCCTGCAGCGCCTCTTCAGGGTTCATGTGGTTCTTCTTCATGAACCACCTCGGCTCGTATGCCCCTATAGGCGCGAAGAATACGTCTATCGGGCCGTGTTTTCTTCCTATTTCGTCAAATCCTGAAAAGTAGCCGGAATCCCCTATCCAGAGGTATTTTTTCCCCGAGTGCTCGACAAGAAAACTGCACCAGAGTTTCCTGTTTCCGTCGAAGGGCGTCCTCTTGGACCAGTGCTGCACCGGGAGGGAGGTTATTAAGAGCCCTTCAGAGGCGTAGACCTCGGACCAGTTCAATGAGGCATGCCTATTGGTCCCGAGCGATTTGAAGTAGTCGCCATAGCCGGGGCCGGTGATGAAAAGCGGGTCGTCCCTGTCCCTGAGGAACTCTATTGATTTGGTGTCAAGGTGGTCGTAGTGGCCGTGTGATATGAGGACGATGTCTATCTTCGGCAGGTCCGCAGGATTTACGGGGAAAGGGGTCTTCCTCTTTACCAGGAAGTTTACGTCCCAGAAAACAGGGTCGGTGATTATCGTCTTCCCTCCGGCCCTCATGAGCACGGTAGAGTGGCCGAGCCAGACGAACCAGTCCCCGTTCATGGTTTTGAGCAAATCGAAATCGGGCCTCGTTACCGGAAAGGAAACGGCCTTCTTCTTCTCCTCGGCATAGGGGTTTTTGGAGAGCTTCCATCTGAGGAAATCGAGGAACGAGCCCCCGGCCCCGCCTGCCCAGGGGTTGTAGAACCTGCCGTCCTTGTCAACTGGCGCTTTACTCAAGGCCTGCTCCTCCGCGGCGATGCCCTGGATCAAGGGGGCGAAGCCCAAAAATATGGCGGCCGATAGGATTATCACAGCGGCAGTCTTCATTTCCCCTTGAGCTTCCTTATTCTGCCCTGTTTTTTCCGTTCGTCTTTCGGGAGCCTCCGTGAAGGGCCTTTTTTAACGGGGCCGGGTGCGTCCTCCTCTTCAGCGGCAGCCCCTTTCATATCTTCATAAAGGGCGTCGTCAAGTAACGCGCTGAACTCATCCGAGCCCAGGACCACGGAGCCCCGCGCCTTCGCGAACCCCGCTATTTCCCTGTCAGAGGTGACTACTGTCGCGCCGGGGCCCTTTCGGGCGGCGAGCTCTTTAATCACCGCGTCCGCCTGCCTCCCGGCTGAGAAGACGACATCGAGCCCCGCAGGGTGCGAACCCGGATATGTGATAGCCGGGCCGTCGAAGACGACCGTTATCCGGGCCTTCTTGAGCCTCTTATAGATTATAAGGGTCTCAAGGAGATTCCGCCTCTCCTCTTCTATGTCGCCGAGGCCGCCCCTTCTGAAGCCTATCAGGTTGTAGCCGTCTATAACAAGGTTCAGGGCCATTTCGGTATTATACACCGGAAGGTATGGGGATTTAAAGACGCGCGGGCGTACGCATCTGCTCAAAAAGTGTGCAGAGGAGACGCCCGCCTGCATGTTTTTTAGCCTTTCAGGCTCCCGAAGGGGCTGAAAAAAGTCCGTTTTCATTGGAAATATGGCGGCATGGATATTGCTAAACATTATCATGCAGAAAGTGGCCGCCGGGTCCTGGGTAAGGCTCCAAGCGGCTTTACAAGGCGGCTTTCGTGTGTTAGTTTCTTGGGAACCCAATCCCCCGGAGGTGCGGTCGATGAAGAAGATAGAGGCCATCATAAAGCCTTTCAAGCTCGACGAGGTGAAAGAGGCCCTTAACGAGATAGGCATAAAGGGCATCACCGTCTCCGAGGTGAAGGGCTTCGGCCGGCAGAAGGGGCATACGGAGCTCTACCGCGGGACCGAGTACGTCGTCGATTTCCTCCCCAAGATAAAGATGGAGATAGTCGTAAGGGAGGAGATGGTCGCCAAGGTGGTCGAGACGATCGTGAACGCGGCCCGTACCGGGCGCATAGGAGACGGCAAGGTCTTCGTCATGTCCGTCGACGAGGTGGTAAGGATAAGGACCGGAGAGCGCGGGGAAGAGGCGATCTGATCCGCGCTTTGCATACGGATTATTAAAAGGAGGGTTATTGTAATGACGCCGAAGGACGTACTTAAGCTTTCAAAGGAAAAGAACGCGAAGATGGTGGATTTCAAGTTCCTCGATTTCGTGGGCATATGGCAGCACTTCTCGGTGCCTGTCAGCGAGCTCTCCGAGGACATATTCGAGGAGGGGCTCGGCTTCGACGGCTCGAGCATCAGGGGCTGGCAGCCCATACACGCCTCCGACATGCTCGTAATGCCCGACCCCACAACCGCCATAATGGACCCGTTCCATGAGACGCCCTCCTTGAGCATCATATGCAATATAGTCGACCCGATAACAAAGGAGCCCTACTCGAGGGACCCGAGGAACATCGCGACAAAGGCGGAGGCCTATCTCAAGTCCACCGGCATAGGAGACGTCGCGTATTTCGGCCCTGAGCCGGAGTTTTTCATATTCGACGACATCAGGTACAGCCAGAGCGCGAACCAGGGCTTCTACCACATCGACTCGGTAGAGGGCATATGGAATACAGGCAGGGAGGAATGCCCGAACCTCGGCTACAAGCCCAGGCACAAGGAAGGCTACTTCCCGGTCCCGCCGACCGACAGCCAGGAGGACATCCGCTCCGAGATGTGCCTCGCGATGGAGCAGGTGGGCATAAGGGTGGAGAGGCAGCACCATGAGGTCGCCACAGCCGGGCAGGCAGAGATAGACATGCGGTTCGACAGCCTCCTTCGGATGGGCGACAAGCTCATGTGGTTCAAGTATATCGTCAAAAACGTGGCCAAGAGGTGGGGGAAGACCGTCACCTTCATGCCCAAGCCCATATTCGGCGACAACGGGAGCGGCATGCACGTACACCAGTCCATCTGGAAGGGCGGCAAGCCCCTCTTCGCCGGGAGCGAGTACGGCGGCATGAGCGAGATGGCCCTCTACTACATAGGCGGCATCTTGAAGCACGCGAGGGCCCTTAACGCCTTCTGCAACCCCGGCACCAACTCCTACAGGAGGCTCGTTCCAGGCTTTGAGGCTCCTATAAACCTGGCCTACTCCTCCAGGAACCGCTCGGCTTCAATAAGGATACCCATGTACTCTCCCTCTCCCAAGTCCAAGAGGATAGAGGTGAGGTTCCCGGACCCGTCCTGCAACGGCTACCTCGCGTTCGCGGCCATGCTCATGGCCGGACTCGATGGCATACAGAATAAGATACACCCCGGCGAGCCGCTGGATAAGGACATCTACGGCCTCTCGCCCGAGGAGCTCTCAAAGGTGCCCTCTGCCTGCGGCTCCCTTGAAGAGGCCCTTGACGCGCTCAAGAAAGACCACGAGTTCCTTCTTAAAGGCGACGTCTTCACGCAGGACGTGATCGATACCTGGATAGAGTACAAGAAGAAGGCCGAGCTCGACCAGATAAGGCTCCGGCCCGTGCCTTATGAGTTTGCCCTGTATTACGACTGCTAAAAGGCAATCTCTAAAAATTGATCTTTGTCAGGCCGGGAAAAGCGGGAAAAATCTCTAGCTTTTAGAGGTTGCCAAAAATCGGTCTTTTTCCCGATCTCTTCGTTAGGGCGGAAGTAAAAATGCTCACATATTATCAATATATGCTGCGTTTTTTACTTCCACCCTGCCTCGACCTCGGAAAAAATTCCTGATTTTTTTTGAGCCTGGATAATAGCTAAAAAGAAAGGGCCCCGCACGTTTCGTGCGGGGCCCTTGTTATTTACGTGGTCAAGCCGTCTTCAGTCCCTTCCCCTGTCCCTCGGCACGCCCTTTCCCGGCTTCTCTTTCGGACCTTTTCCGGGCCTGTCCCAGCGCCTCTCCTTTTCCCATCTCTTCCAGTTCTTCTTTGCATGTCCGTAGGGTATCCTCTCAAGCCCGGGAGGAGTGTCCCTGTATCCGGGGGGAATCTTAAGGAGCGCCCCTGGCACCTTCCTTGATTCTATCAGCACCCATGCGTCACCCAGCTCCGCGGCCCTGTACCACCGCTTATTATGGGGCCGCCACCAGTAGCCCTGGTGGAAAAAGACCGCTATGTCGAGTCCGGGGGCAAAATAGACGTATGTGCCGGGGATGACGACGACTGCCTGGGGCGGCTTGAGAGCTATGGCGGGCAGGTTTATGCTCACGTTCACGTCAGCCCTGGAGGCCCCGGCTGCCGCAAGCGCCAGCATGGCTGAGATGGTAAAGGCCAGGAAAGTCCTTTTCATTCGCCCCTCCTCCGGTCTATTCGAGAATTATATCGGAAGGGCCCTGAAAAATCATGTAACAAAAGCCACATGCGGCCCCGTTGACAACATCCTTCCTTAAAGTAGACTCGAATATATCCTTTTCCGCTCCATCCCATAGAGGGAGAAAAATGCCCAAAACCGGCCTGACCCTTATACAAAAGGTGCTTATAGCTTTCCTCATCATACTCATCCCCATATTCATCGCCATATCCGCGCTCTTTGTCCAGCAAAGGAACGAGCTTCAGAGTGAGCTTTTCGGCACCCTTGAGCGGGTCGCGGACGAGAGGGAGGCCTATCTGCTACTGTACATCGAGATGAGCAAGGTCAGAATCCAGGACTTTTCGACCGACGACTTCATAGTGAGCGCTCTTGAGGACATAGCCGACAGGGAGGCCAGCGGAAGGGCCCTTGCGGATTATATCGCCCGCTACAAACTGCCTCTTCTTAGGGCCATGTACCGCATGAGCGTGCTGACCGCCCCGGACGGGATAGTGCTGGCCTCCACCGCCCCGGGTTTCACGGGCAGGGATTTTTCAGGCGAGGAGTTTTTTTTGAAAGGCAGGCAGGGCCTTTCAGTGGTCGAGACCGTCAGGGGCGTTGAAGAGGAACCCGAACTTGCCTTCTCGGCCCCGATTTACAGCAGGCAGGACGGTGGCAGGCTCCTGGGGGTCATAACCGGCTTCACTCCGCTTTCAAAGTTCGGGGAACTCTTCTCAGGCGAGTTCATAGAAGAGCTCGGCGCCATGTCTTTGAACCCACTGCCCTGGGATACGATGGAAATCTATCTGGTGAACAGGGACAAGCTCATGATCACGGAGTCGAGATTCGTGCCGGATGCGGTACTTAACCTGCTGGTGGACACGCTCCCCGTAAGGGCCTGCCTTGAAGAGAACCGGGAGGTAACGGGTATCTATGAGGATTACAGGGGCCGGGAAACAGCGGGAGCGTCCATGTGCCTCCCCTCCCTCGGCTGGACCCTCCTAGCCGAGGTCGATAATGACGAGGTCTTTCAGCCGGTCAGTGTCTTTCAAAGGAATATCGTTCTGCTGATAGTGGTCGTTTTGCTCTTTATCGGAGTATTGGTATTTTATTTCCTTCGGATAATCGTAGCCCAGGTCAGGCGGCTCATGGCCGGCGCGACCGCGGTGGCGGCAGGGGACTACACGATAAGGGTGCCCGTGAGTACGCGTGACGAGATGGGCGCTCTCACCGCGTCCTTCAACGACATGGCGGCGAGCATAGAGGCGAGGACGAACGAGCTCAGGAAAGAGCGAGAGACCCTCGCCAATTCCCAGAGGATAGCGCGGCTGGGGGGCTGGGAATGGGATATTGCGAATGATATCGCGACCTGGTCTGAAGAGACCTACAGGATATTCAGCATGGACCCCTCAGCCCCGGCACCGGACTATGCGGGTTTCCTGGCCTTAGCGCACCCGGATGACAGGGAGTTGCTGGAAAGGAAGGTCAGTGAAGCGCTCCATAAAGGAGGACACTATTCCCATGAGCACAGGATAATACGCGCGGACGGGGAGGAAAGGATAGTCCACGAGGAGGCCGAGGTGGAGCTGGATGAAAACGGGAATGCCGTAAAAATGAACGGGACCGTGCAGGACATAACCGAGCACAGGCGGGCCGAAAGGGCGCTCGAGGAGAGCGAGCAAAGGTACAGGACCCTAATAGAGAACCTGCAGGAAGGGATAATCGTGCTGGATCAAAATGACATGGTCATCTACCTGAACCCTAAGATGGCCGGGATGCTCGGATACACGGTGCAGGAGATGATGGGCAGGCGGCTTTTCGAGTTCATGGACGGGGCTGAGGCTGAAAGGGCTAGCGCTAGGCTCGAACGGAGTAGGAGGGGAATAACCGAATCATTCGAGGTCCAATTCATGAAAAAGGACGGGAGCCTGATGTATGCGGCAGGGGCGGCGGGCCCTATTTTGGAAAAAAGCGAGTACAGGGGGGTAATAGCGAGCATAATCGACGTCACCGAAAGGAAAAAGGCCGAGGATGCCCTGAAAGAAAGCGAGGAGAGGTTAAGGGCCATACTCGAGAACATGGGAAACCCCATGTTCATGCAGGACATGGAGGGGCGGCTGGTATACGTGAACAATATCTTCCTTTCGACTCTGAGGGCCGAGGAGAAGGACGTCTATGGAAAAACGATATTTGATATTTTCCCGCCGGAAGTGGCGGAGGAGCTGCACAAGGACGACCTGAGGGCCATGGAATCGGACGTGCCCATACAGGTCGAGGACGAGATACCGCTCCCTGACGGCATCCATTATGCGATTGCGACCAAGTTCACCCTGAGGGACAAAAACGGCAACAAGTACGCCATGTGTGGGGTCGTTACCGACGTCACCCCGCTCAAGCGCGCCGAGGAGGCCCTCCGTAGAAGCGAAGCGGGCTTGAGGGATGCGCAGCGCATCGCCCACCTCGGGAATTTCGAGCACGACGTCCTCACGGACATGTTATACATCTCCGACGAGGTCTACAGGATATTCGGAAGAAAGAAAGGAGAGCTTGAGACACTCGCGGACTTCACTGGAGCGGTCCATCCGGACGACCTTGAAATGGTAAAGGAGGCCATGAAAGGGCTCCTTTACGAGGCCAGGCCCTACTCAATTGATTACAGGATATTGAGGCCGGACCGCGAGGAGCGGATAGTCCATTCCGAGGCGGAGTGCAGTATAGATAAGGAAGGCAGGCCAATCCGCATGACGGGCATAATCCTCGACATAACGGAAAGGAAGAGGGCCGAGGAGGAGGTAAGGAAATTGAACGTCGAGCTTGAGAGGAGGGTGGAGGAGAGGACCGCGGAGCTTAAGAGGGCGATGGAGGGGCTCTCGGCGGCCAACAGGGAAATAGAGACCTTCACATATTCCGTGGCCCACGACCTCCGCTCGCCGCTCCGGCTCGTGGACGGGTTCAGCATGCTCCTTGTGAAGAAGCAGAAGGAGAAGCTCGACAAGGACGCCCAGGACCAGATAATGAGGATACGGGGGGCCGTTAAGCGGATGGGCGAGCTCATTGACGACCTCCTCAACCTCTCGTACGTTATGAGGGCGGAGATAACATACGAGAGCGTGGACTTGAGCGCCCTTGCCAGGTCCATAGCAGGCAACCTCGTGAAGGCCGAGCCTGAGAGGGTCGCGTCATTCCACATAGAAGAAGGCCTCAGGGCCAAGGGGGACGAAAAGCTCCTTAAGCTCGTCCTTGAGAACCTAATGGGGAACGCGTGGAAGTTCACATCGAAGACCCCGGCCCCGAGAATAGAACTGGGAGTCACGGGCCGCGAGAACGGGATGACGGTATTCCATGTCAGGGACAACGGTGCGGGCTTTGATATGAAGCACGCGGACAGGCTCTTCCATCCCTTCCAGAGGCTCCATCCATCGGATGAATTCCCGGGCACTGGCATAGGCCTTGCCACGGTGCAGAGGATAATCCAGAGGCACGGCGGAAGGGTCTGGGCCGAAGGAGAGCCGGGCAGGGGGGCCGTTTTTTATTTCACCCTCCGGAAGGGAGATGCCTGATGCCGACCATACTTCTCATCGAGGACAGCCCTGAGTCGGTCGCGCTGACAAGGGGCGCCTTCTCGGGCTGTCCGGTGAAAGCGGAGCTGGAGGTTGTGAGGAACGGCGAGGAGGCTCTTGAATGGCTCTCCGGAACCGGCAGATACGAGGGCAGGGACCCGGCCCGGAGGCCGGAGCTCGTGCTCATGGACATAAGGCTTCCCGGCATGAGCGGCTTCGAGGCGCTGGAAAGGATACGTGCGGAGAGGCTTACTTCGATGGTCCCTGTGGTAATGCTGACGGTGTCGGAGCTTAAAAGCGATATAGAGACAGCTTACAGGCTCGGGGCCAACAGCTTCCTCGTAAAACCGCTCGACTACGAAGAGTACACGAGGATGATAAGGGCTGCCTGCGAGTACTGGATAAGTTTCAATAGGAGGCCCTATGCCTGACGGCCGCGCCCCTTGTGGAGCTCGAGCACCCTTCTTATGATATTCGTCGTGGATTTGCCTTTTAAGAGCGTTATCCTTGCGACCCTCCCGCCATTTTTCCTGACCGCTTCCCCGCCGACTATGTCTTTCGCGGCCCAGTCCGCGCCTTTTGCGAGGATGTCGGGCCTGATGGATTCGATGAGCTTAAAGGGGGTGTCTTCGTTAAATACGACCACATAATCGACGCACCCGAGCGCAGAGAGGACCTCGGCGCGCTCCCTGCAGGGCACTATGGGACGCTTATCGCCTTTTATGGAACGCACCGAGGAGTCGCTATTGAGGCCCACGACGAGCATGTCGCCCAGGGACCTGGCTTTTTTAAGATACCTTACGTGTCCTGCGTGGATGATGTCGAAGCAGCCGTTCGTGAATACGATTTTTTTCTTTTTCTTTCGCGCTCCGGCAAGCTCTTTTGCGAGCCTTGAGCGCGCTATTATCTTTCCCATGCGGACCTCTTTTCCTGAAGAGATTATCATAACCTCCTCGCCCTCGCAAGGGTCAGGGCCATGACCTCGGCCCCGTCCTTCCTGAGCGCCCTGGCGCACTCCCTTATGGTAGCGCCAGTCGTGTATACGTCGTCAACGAGGAGCACCCGCATCCCCTTGAAAGAGCCTGGCTTTCTCACACTGAACGCGCCGGCGACGTTCTTTTTTCTTTCATCGGCCCCGAGGCCGGTCTGCTTTTCCGTGTCCCTCGTCCTTTCGAGCCCGGCCCTGGCAAGAGAGAGCCCGAGTTCATTACAGAGTACTCTTGCAAGGAGGAGCGACTGGTTGAAGCCGCGTTCCTTAAGCCTTTTGGGATGGAGCGGGACCGGCACGACCTTATGGGGGACAAGCGGCATCGGGAGCCGGGAAAGCAACCTGCCGAGCGGTTTTGCGAGGCTTACTTCTCCAGCGTATTTGAACCTGTGCACCGCGTCCTGCACAACCTCTTCGTACAAATAAGCGCTCCGGGCCGAGATGAAAGGCGGGGCCTTTCCGATGCACGCGCCGCACTCGCGGTCAGGCCCGGCCGAATCCGGAAAGGGCTCCCCGCATGTGCTGCACATGGGCTGGCAAATCCTGCTTTCGCTCAAGAGGTCGGCGCAGCCGGGGCAGAAGCCGTCGTCCTCTGCATCGACGCCGCAGAGGAGACAGAGACGGGGGAGCAGTATGTCCAGTAAGGCATTCAGCACGCTTCTGCGATTTCTACCATTTCAGGAAGGCGAGTTCAATACCCTTCAGCCGGAGGGTATGGTGATGGTAAAGGCTGTGCCCCTGCCGCGCTCGCTTTCAACACTTATCTCGCCCCGGTGCTCCTTTATTATCCCGCTCGTTATGGATAGCCCCAGGCCTGTTCCCTTTCCGGCCTCCTTGGTTGTGACGAAGGGGTCGAATATCTTCCCGATAAGTTCCCCGGGGATGCCCTCGCCCGTGTCCTCGACAATGAGCCTTGCGTGCCTGCTGCCGGAGATTTCGACCATGCCGGTCGAGACCCTGAGCGTCCCTCCCCTGGGCATGGCGTCCTTCGCGTTCGCGACAAGGTTTATTATGACCTGTTCGAGCCGGTTCGGGTCCCCTGATACGGCCGGTATTTCCCTGAGTTCCATTTCCGTTTCTATCGAATGCGAATTGAGCGTTTCGCTGAGTATGAGGAAGGCGTCCCTTACGACAGAGTTCAGGTCCACCGGCTTCATTACAGGAGGCTCTGACCTCGTGAACGCCCGGAGGTGCTTGACTATGGATTCCATCTTCTTCGAGGCCTCTGCTACGAGGCTCAGTTTCTCGAAATAGGGAGAGCCATGCTGAAATGAGCGGAGCATGCTCAAAGAAAGACCCTTTATTACGGTAAGCGGCTGGCTCACTTCGTGGGCGAGCCCGGCCGCGAGCTCTCCGAGCGCGGTCATCTTGCTCGACTGCATTAGCTGCATCCGGGTCTCGCCGAGCCTCTCAAGCGCCCCCTTGAGCTCGCTCTCGCTCCTGTCGAGGTCGGTTATCATCCTGAAGACCCCGGTCCTGAAGTCTTCTATATACCTCTCACGGGCCGCAAGCCGCTCCATTGCGGCCTTTAGCTCCTTTTCGAGCGCCATCTCGTTTTCGAGAGGGTGGAATGCCGCGAGCGAGAGTCCGGGCGCTTCCGAAAGATACGCTGCTACAGGGACCTTCCCCCGTCTTTTCGTCAGGAGCCATCCGGAACGTCCGGCGTCCGTGCGGGCCTGGTCCTTTTCAAAAAGCCTCAAGAGCGGCATGCCGGCCAGCTCGCTCCGGGTAAAGCCCGTAAGCCGAATAAGCCCCTCGCTCGACTCTGCAATGGAGCGGTCAGGGGATAGGAGCGCGGCCGGGAGCGTGCTTGACGCGATCGCCTCGGGCCAGGCGCGCTCAATGGGGCGCGCCCCTTCTGAGTCAGCCCGGGAAGTCCTTGTTAATCTCATGCTCCTCCTTAAGCCTGACGAAGCGCTCCCTTATCTCCTGCATCTTAAGCTCCCTCCTTATGGCAAGGAGCGCGAACTCCTCGAGGTCGCTTATGGTCTTTTTGAGCTTAGTAGAGGCCTCTATCTCCTGCGTCCGGGCGGAGGTAAGCTCATCTAAAAGTCGTTTTCTCTCATCCGAGTCCCTTCCTATGCATATCGAGCCGCTACCGAGCTTTACTGTCTTGAACTCGAAAAACCGCGTGCTGCCGTCCTTCATCGGAAGAGGCGCCTCGAACTTCCCATGTCCCGGATGAGAGTGAAATCCGTTTGACAGGAAATCCGCGCACCGTCTCCCTAACGCCTTTTCGGCATCGCAGTCGGACGCAAGGAGCGCGGCCCGGTTGGCGAATACTATTCGGCCCGAGCCGTCGGTCTCGATCACAGGGTCGGGGATGGAGTCCAGCACCTCCCTGGTTATCGCCTCCCGGGTCATCGATCCATCGGCAAGGCGTTCCGCTATCTTTTTTAGCTCCTGCGGAAGCCCGGTTGCGCGGGCATTCAGCCGTCCTGAAGAGGCCAGGAGAAGCGGCCGGCATAAGCTCCGCATCGCCCACCATGCGATAGCAACTCCTGATAATGAAATACCCGCAAGGACAGCCAGGAAGACAGTATGCCCGCCCAGCCAGGCCGAGTATAAAAGAAGCGGGAACGACGAAAGCGCGAGGCCTGAAGCGGAAATGATTGTGAGTTTGCGTACTGACATCCTTGCCCTTTTGGGGCCAGACTGGGATGCTCCGTCGAGGTGAAGCCCTGGGATTGTGGTCTGGTGAGTTTCCGAGGTGAGGTAACTGCCTGTTTATGGAATCTAACATTTCACGGAAGCCCAATCAAGCGGAAACAGCTTGGGTTATAATCAGACGAAGGGGCGTTTCCGCGGCACTGGCTTAAAAAACTTCAAATAATGTGTTTTTTGTGCTAAAAGAAAATGAACGAATCGAAAGGTAAAGAAGACAGGATGTTTAAAAAGCTGAAGGCCGGCTTCGAGGGCCTTAAGGCCGGGCTCGCCCGGACCCATAACGCGATAATGGGCGGGGTCGAGGCCGCGTTCACCGGAAAATCCAGGGAGGACATCCTTGAATCGCTCGAAGAATCGCTCATCCTCTCGGACGTGGGCGTCACCGCCTCGACCGAAATAGTCGATAAGCTCCGTGAGGTCCTCGTCGGCAAGGACGAGGAGAAGCTCAGGAAACACCTCAGGGACTCGGTATACGAAATACTGAAGAAAGTAGAGAAGCCGCTAGAAGTAACCTCAAGCCCCTTCGTGATAATGGTGCTCGGGGTTAACGGGGTAGGCAAGACCACTACCATCGGGAAGCTCGCATCCAGGCTTTCCTCCGAGGGCAGGTCGGTCGTCCTCGCGGCAGGCGACACCTTCAGGGCGGCCGCAATCGAGCAGCTCGAAGGGTGGGGCAAGCGTACAGGCTGCCCTGTCATCAGGCAGGACCAGGGCGGAGACCCGGGGGCGGTGGTCTTCGATGCCATGAAGGCGGCCGCCGCGAGAAGGGCGGATGTGGTGCTCCTCGATACCGCCGGGAGGCTCCATACAAAGGTTAACCTCATGGAGGAGCTCAAGAAGGTAAAGCGTGTGGCGGCAAGGGAGCTCCCCGGCGCGCCGCATGAGAACCTCCTCGTGCTCGACGCCTCTACCGGGCAGAACGCCCTCAACCAGGCCAGGCTCTTCAACGAGGCCGTGGGCGTAACGGGAATCGCGCTTACGAAGCTCGACGGCACTGCTAAAGGCGGCATCATAATCGCCATAGCCAGGGAGCTCGGAATTCCTGTAAGGTTCGTGGGCGTGGGAGAGAGGGTCGAGGACTTGAAGGAATTCGACGCCAGGGAGTTCGCAGAGGCGCTCATATAGCGGGAGGGGGAAGGTGGACGAGAGGCTTAGGGATTTTTACGACCTCTACGAGAGGAGGAAGAGCATACGGGATTTCGCGGACAGGCCCGTGGAGCCCGAGAAGCTTGAGAGGCTTATAATCTCCCTCGGCAGGGCCCAGAGCGCCGCGAACCGGCAGCCGTGGCACTTCATCGTCCTTTCCGACGAGGAGGGGAGGGGGCTGATAAACGACCTCTTCACGAAGGAGGGCTTCAAGCGAGCGCCGGTGTTGATAGTGGCTTGCGCGGACCCTTCCCAGGCCTGGGTAAGGAAGACCGACCAGATCAACTATGCGTGGGTGGACACGACGATCGCCATTACCGAGATGATAGGGGCCGCGACCGCCGAAGGGCTCGGCACCTGCTGGGTGGCCGCCATAGACGCCGAAGCGGTAAAGAAAAGGCTTGGAATACCCGAAAAGATAGAGGTGGTCGCCGTAATTGCGATAGGATATCCTAAAGATGAGCTCAAGAGAGAGGCCAAAACCAGAAAACCCGTCTCGGAGATAATCCATCATGGGAAATGGTAAGAACCAGGAAGACGATTACGTCGTTTTGAGGTCGGACAGGAGAAAGAACCTCCGAAAGCAGCTCCTTGTCCTCAAGGTCAGGGGCGAGGACAAGGCCGGGGTCTTTTTCGGGTACGCCAAGACGGTCGGCAGGGGCGGCATGTTCATAGCCTCCGTAAACCCCAAGAAGGCCGGCGAGGAGTTCGAGATATCGTTCAAGCTCGGGGAGCTCGACATAAAATGCAGGTGCGTGGTCGCCTGGTCGAGGGAATACGACTCGCTCGTAAGGCAGGAGCCGGGAATGGGCATCAAATTTCTGGACCTCGACGAGGCGAGCAAGAACGCGATAGAGGAGTGGCTGAACAGGCAGTAGAAAAAATTACGAAATTGAAGTGGCAGGGTGCGCTGTGCGCACCAATCATCCTGCCGGTTCAAAATCATTAAAATGAAATTTGGTGCGCGGCGCGCATCCTGCCAGGCTACGGTCCGACCATTTTAACCCTCATGTATAAGACCCATAAGCCGCAAGAAATCGCCGGACAAAAAAGAAACCGATGGTCGATAAAAGAAAAAGCCCCAGAGTAAAGATGCGCGCAAGCGTCCGTTACGGGTTGACCAATCCGCCGGAGCAGTTAGCATTCATCACTGACCTGTCGGAGACAGGCATCTGCATAAAGGCCAACCAGGTTTTCGGCGTTGGGACGAAGCTATATCTCAAGATTACCATAGACGATGTTGACTACATGGCCGAGGGCGTGGTGGCCTGGGCAAAGAAGGTCCCGCATGGCATGTTGCACATCACCAAATGCGGGATGGGAGTCGAGTTCTCGCGCGTGGACGAGGGGCTCACAAAGCACTACCACAAGAGGAAGGCGCGGCACTGAAAGGCCTCTCAGATCGCAGGGTGCGCTTCGCGCACCAGCAATCAGATTTGCCGGATTCAAAGTATTAAAATGAGGTTTGGTGTGCGGAGCGCACTCTATGAGGCTGTGGGGTGTTGCTTTCGATACAATTTGGTGGGCGGTGCCCACCCTACCAAACTGAAAGGCCTCTCAGATTGGTAGGGTACGCTCCGCGCACCATTTATTTTGAGATTTCTTGTAGGTTGGGTCGCGAAGCAGACCCAACAAGGAAAAAGTCACATGGAAAATGCTTGTGTTGGGTTACGTTTCACTAACCCAACCTACAAGGCTGAAAGGCCTCTCAGTTCGTAGGGGTCAGATTTGTCGGATTCAAAAGTATTAAAATGATGTTTTGTGCGCGGAGCGCATCTTACGAGACTAGCTTTGATGGTGGGCGGTGCCCACCCTACCATGCTGAAAGGCCTTTCAGTTCGTAGGGTGCGCTGTGCGCACCATCAATTTGAGATTTCTTGTAGGTTGGGTCGCGAAGCAGACCCAACAAGAAATAAAGTCACATGGAAATGCTTGTGTTGGGTTGCGCTTCGCTAACCCAACCTACCAAACTGAGAGGTTTTTAAAGAGACCATGGGAAGACCAAGACCGCATCAGTTCTCCAGAAAAAAACTTGTAAGAAAACTCGGCAGCAATGAATTAAAAAAAAGCGCTGAGAATTTCTTTGGCAATCAGCTACATACTATTGAAGACGTTGTTACGAAAGCAGTTGCTGGTAGCACTTTTCGTGCATTTAGAAGCTTGCCAGAGCGTCCTTCAGTAGTATTTAGAACATGGGCAGCAAACCATCTTTGCAAGACCTTCAAGGATATTACAGCAATTAAGAGTGTGAGGGAGTATGACAAATATCTTAAAAGATCGTCCTCGCTGCTCTGTAAAGAATGGAAATGCAAAATGAAGACATCTCTTGACGATGGGCGGAGTCTGAAATTGTTTAATCTTGTAATGAAGAAGTTGATGTGTTTTTCAAAGCTCAAGAAGACTAACAGAACAACTCTTCTCAAGCTTCTGCATGTTCCTCTGGACAGCTATACAATAGTAGGTCTTAAAAAGATACTTTCAGACACAAGAATAATTCGCACATCAGACACAATGAGGTGTATTCAAACTCCAGAAGATTATATTTTTTTTCAAAAGTGTATTTCAAAAATTGCTGGGGAGGCCAAAGTTCCACCAATTTACTATGATATACTCGCTTGGGATATGGCGCATACGAAGACGAAATAAATTTTTGAGGCAGGAGGGCTGAGATGACCGAGCAAGACGAAAGGTGTAGGTCGGGTTAGCGTAGCGTAACCCAACGCTCTGTCAAGCATCACCCCTTCACGCTCCATGTCGTCCCCTTTGGAGTGTCTTCAAGCTCGACGCCCTTTTCAGACAGCTCCTTCCTTATCGCGTCGGCCCTGGCAAAGTCTTTCCGTTTTCTCGCATCGTTCCTCTCGGCTATGAGCCTTTCGATCTCTTGAGCCGAAAGCTCCATCTCAACGCGCGAGCTCCTGTCTTTGTAATACTCCTCTGGGGTGCGGTTGAAGACGCCCAGGAACTTCGACGCCTCGCGTATGACCGCGAGCGAGTTCGAAAGCTCCTCCCAAACGCCCTTCTTCTCGCCTTTGCTCCTGGCCTCGTCCATGGCCTTGTTCATCCGGGTTATTTCCTTGAAGAGGTTCCCGATGACCTCGGCGGTGTTAAAGTCGTCGTCCATGGGCTTGAACGCGTCATGGAGCCTGTCCTCCACGCAGCTTAAGCAGGGCTCGGCCTCAAGTATGGTGGGGTACTCGGCTCTTGCCCGCTGGAGGGTCTTGTAGTATCTCTCTACCGCGCTCTCGGCCTCCCGGAGCGACTCCGCGGTGTAGTCTATGGGAGAGCGGTAGTGGCTCGAAAGGAGGAATAGCCTTATGGCCTCGGCGGTGTGGTCCCTGAGCGCGTCCCGGATATTCAGGATGTTCCCAAGGGACTTGCTCATCTTCTCCTTTTCGATGTTCACGAACCCGTTGTGGAGCCAATACCTTGCATAAGGCGCTTTGCCGGTAGCGGCCTCGCTCTGCGCTATCTCGTTTTCGTGGTGCGGGAATATGAGGTCCTTGCCGCCGCCGTGTATGTCTATGCTGTCGCCGAGCCATTCGAGCACCATCGCGCTGCACTCGATGTGCCAGCCCGGGCGGCCCTTGCCCCAGGGGCTCTCCCATGAGGGCTCTCCGGGCTTGCTCGCCTTCCAGAGGGCAAAATCCAAGGGGTCCTTTTTCCGCTCGTCCACCCCGACCCTGGCCCCGCTCTCGAGTTCGTCTATGTTCTTTCCGGAGAGCTTCCCGTAGTCGGTTTTTTTCCTTACCGAGTAGTAGACGTCGCCTTCCATCTCATAGGCGAAGCCCTTCTTTATGAGGGAGTCGGTGACCTCGATTATCTTCCCTATGCTTTCCGTGGCCCTGGGCCTCAGGTCCGGGAGGCCCACTCCTAATGCGGCCATGTCCTCGTCAAAGGCCTTTATATACTTCTCCGCGACAGCCTCGGAAGATATGCCCTCATCCGCCGCCCTCTTTATTATCTTGTCATCCACGTCGGTGTAGTTACGGGCATATTTGACCTCGTATCCCCTGTACCTGAAATATTTCTGTATGGCGTCGAAAGAGACCGCGCTCCTCGCGTGCCCTATGTGGCTCAGGTCGTAGACGGTAGGGCCGCATACGTACATCGTCACCTTGCCCGGCTCCTTCGGCTTAAACTCCTCCCTCTCGCCAGTGAGGGAGTTGAAGACCCTTATCGAAGCCATTTTTCAAGCCTCCTTATCGCTTCTCTTTTTCCGAGGAGCCTTAAGACCCCGGGTAGCTCTATTCCTTCGCGCTCGCCGGTCAAGGCGAGCCGCGCCGGCATGAGTAGGTGCCTGCCCTTTTCGCCGGTAGCGGCCTTGACCCTTTCTATTACCGCATCGTAATCTTCCGGCCCTGCCGTCTTATCCAGCTCGTCCCTGAACGCCTTTATGACCTTGAGACTACGCTCCTCTCTTATTTCGGAAAGAGCGGCCTCTCCTGGAGCGGGTTCCGAGAGGAAGGGGCGCATAAGGGAGCGTAGCTCGTTAGGGGTCGATGCGTTTTTCTTGAGCGCCTCCGAAAACTCTATGAGCTTATCGTTATCCACGCCCTCGATTCCAACGAGAGAGGCGAGCTCTTCCCCGGATCTCCTGGCGAGCGCCTCCTTGCTGTAGGACTTAAGCCTCGCGATATCGAACTCCGAGCCGGATTTCGAGAGCCGTTCAATCGAGAACGTCCCGGCCATCTCTTCAAGGGTAAGGAGCCCCTCGCCCGGGCTCCATCCGAGCCGGGCTATCGCGTTCGTAATTGCCTCGGGGAGATATCCCTCGTCCCTGAGCCCTCTTAGCGAGAAATCGCCGTGGCGTTTGCTTAAAGGGGCCCTGTCCGGCCCGAGGACCAGCGGCACATGGCTGTATATGGGGGCAGGCCTGCCGAGGGCCTCGAAAAGGAGTATCTGCCTCGGCGTGTTCGAGAGGTGGTCGTCACCCCTTATCACATGGGATATGCTCATCTCGGAGTCGTCCACCACGGCGGCGAAATTATAGGCGGCGATGCCGTCCGAGCCCAGTATCACGAAATCGCCAATGGCGCGCGAGTCGAAGCTCAAAAGCCCGTGTACCGCGTCCATGAGCATGACATTCTTTACAGGTATCTTGAACCGTACGACAGAAGGCGCGCCCTTTGGCGCCTTTTCGGGGGCAAGCTCCCTGCATCTTCCGTCATAGCGCGAGGGAAGCCCTTTTGCGGCCTGTTCGGCCCGGAGCGCATCAAGCCTTTCGACCGAGCAATAGCACCTGTACGCCTTGCCCCCGTCAATGAGCCTCTCGGCCTCATCCCTGTAAAGAGAGAGCCGCTCCGACTGCCTGTATGGGCCGAACGGCCCTCCCGTGTCAGGCCCCTCGTCCCAGCCGAGCCCGAGCCATTTAAGGTCTTCGTATATGCCTGCCTCGGCCTCGTAAGTGGACCTCTTGGTGTCGGTGTCCTCTATCCGGAGTATGAAGCTCCCTTTATGACGGCGGGCAAAGAGCCAGTTGAATAGCGCGGTCCGGGCGTTACCGAGGTGGAGCGCGCCAGTCGGGCTAGGCGCGAACCGGGTCCTTACCATTATCCCCGGCCCCCTTCGAGAAGGGCAACGGCGTAGGCGCTTATGCCGTCGCCGCTTCCCGTGAAGCCGAGCCCTTCCTCTGTCTTGGCCTTTACGTTCACCCTCTCCTCGCCGCAGCCAAGCACGCGCGAGATGTTCCTGACCATGCCTGGTATGTGGCCGAGTAGCTTGGGGGTCTGGCAGACGATGGTCGAATCGATATTCCCCACCGTAAAGCCCTTTTCTTTTATGAGGGATGCGGCCCTGGCCAGTAGGTCGAGGCTCGATGCGTCCTTCCACGCCGGGTCTGTCGGGGGGAAGTGCTTGCCGATGTCGCCCAGGCCCGCCGCCCCGATGAGCGCGTCTATGACGGCATGGAGGAGGACGTCCGCGTCGGAGTGGCCGTCAAGGCCTTTCCCGTAGGGCACCTCCACGCCCCCGAGCACGAGCCTTCTTCCCTCCACGAGCCTGTGGACGTCGTATCCGAAACCTATCCTCATATTTTTATTCCGTCCCTCTGCCTAAGTATGCATTCGGCGAGCATGAGGTCGCCGGGTGTGGTTATCTTTATGTTCTCATAGGAGCCGAGGACCACCTTTACCTTCGCGCCAGTCCTCTCGACAAGCGAGCTCTCGTCGGTCCCTAGGAAGCCTTCGGACTTCGCCTTCCTGAACGCCTCTTTGAGTATTTCGGTCCTGAAGGCCTGCGGGGTCTGCACGGCGATGAGCGTCTCCCTTTTAAGGGTCGTCCTCACGAAGCCGTCTCCGGCCTCCTTTATCGTGTCCTTCACTGGCACCGCGGCTATTGCCGCGCCGGTCTCGATCGCGGCCCTTATGGTCTTCTCGATTATATCAGGGGTGACGAGGGGCCGCGCCCCGTCATGCACGATAACGGCCCCGAAGCCATCTCCGGCGGCATTGAGGCCGTTCTCGACCGAGTCCTGCCGCTCGGCCCCGCCGCCTGCCACGCAGATGACCTTGCGGAAGCCGTATTCTTCTATTATCCGCTCCCTGCAGAACCTTTCGTCCGCCGGGGGGGCGACTACGACAATTGAATCGACCATGCCGGAAGCCTCGAAAGGCTCTATCGTGCGGGCGAGCACGGGTTTCCCGAGTAGGTCCAGAAAGTTCTTCATCTTCCCGGACCCCATCCTGCGGCCCATGCCCGCGGAAGGTATTATGGCGAGAGTTTTTAACCGTTCAGGCGGATTTTTCATATGTTCATGCGGCGTCAAAATGGCGACAAAAGGCATTCGATGCCCGTCACCAGCTGACTGCATCGGACAGTTTAATATTATTTCGACTCCATTTAAAGGATTTTAAGCGGATTTTCAAGGTGAAGGCACTGTCTGATTGTACAGGGATTAGAGAGCGGTGCGCAGTTGCCTTGGCGGATATGCCTACTGGTAGACGGCCTTCCTGAAATCTTCCCGGGCCTTGGAGAAGATCATCCTCCCGCCGGTGGTCTGAAGGACGCTCGTTATGGTGACGTCAATGGATTTGCCCACGAACTCGCGGCCGTTGTCTATGACGACCATTGTCCCGTCCTCAAGATAGCCTACGCCCTGGCCGTGTTCCTTGCCCTCCTTGAGGACCAGGATATTGAGGGCCTCGCCGGGGAGCACCACGGGCTTCATTGCGGTCGCGAGCTTGTTCATGTTGAGAACGATTACGCCGTGGAGCTCCGCGACCTTGTTGAGGTTGGAGTCGTTCGTGAGTATCTTCCCGGAGAGCTCCTTTGCGAGGGCCACGAGCTTTGAGTCCACCTCCCTTATTTCAGGGAAGTCCCTCCCGGTTATCTCGACGGCGGTCCTGTTAGTGGACTGTATCTGCTTAAGGACGTCGAGCCCCCTCTTGCCGCGTGCCCTTTTGACCGGGTCCGCCGAGTCGGCTATGTGCTGGAGCTCCTGGAGGACGAACTGCGGCACTATGAGCTTGCCTTCCAGAAAGCCGGTTTCCGTGACCTCGGCGATCCTGCCGTCTATTATGACGCTAGTGTCTATTACGAGGGGGCTTGCCTTTATAGCGGCCTTCTCGGCCGTGTCTCCGGCCCTCTGGTGCTCGGTGAAGAGCTTGACGGTCTTGTGCCAATCGAACTCGTCGCCCTTTTTCATTCCGATGCTCAGGCCCAAATAGCCGATGATTATGTTGGTGAGGAGGTAGACCGCGAGCTCGAAGTACTCGCTCCCGAACTGGGATTTCAGCATGAGGGGGTAGGTGAGGAGGTTCGCGACGGTGAGCCCTATTATGAGCCCTATGGCGCCGCCGAGGACTATCCTTAAAGGGGTCTTCTTTACGCGTTTTTCAAAAAAGAGGGCGAGGACGGATATGAGCAGGCCGCTTACCAGGCCCACAAGGGCGAACTTCCCGCCGAGTATCCGGAGGACTATGTAGTACCCGCTGGCAGAGGCGAAGATCACCAGAAGGGAGCGCATTACGAGATACAAGACGGCCTCCTTAACGCTGCATCAGGCGGAAAAGCTCTTCCTCGACCTTCTCTTCCTTTACCTTCTTGGCGATCGAGATCTCTTTTACAAGGAGGTTCTTGGCGGTGTCGAGCATCCTGCGCTCCCCGAACGACAGTTCCTTGTCGTACTTGAGGATGTAGAGGTCACGCAGCACCCGCGCGACTTCCATCACGCAGCCGCTTTTTATCTTGTCGGTGTAGTCCCTGTATCTCCTGTTCCAGGTCTGGTTGTCGAGGCAGACCTCGGAGCGGTCCTTGAGTATCTCGTACACCTTGGGGACAAGGGACTTCTTTACGATCTTTCTCAAGCCGACCGCCGCGGCCGTGTCGGTCGGCACCATTATCGTGGCTTCAGTATCGAGTATTTTGATTATGTAAAAGTTTTTGTTTAACCCCGAGACTTCCCTTGTCTCGATGCCCATTATCATTCCTACGCCATGGGCAGGGTAGACGGCAAGCTCGCCGGTCTTGAAGTTATCTATTACGATTTTGGACATGAAGGTCCTTTAGAATGTGGGGAAAGAGGTATTATCTTTATAACATATCCGTGTTTTATAGTCAACTTCTTTGCCTTCATGGTCCGGCCTCTCGGGCGGGCGGCCCGGCCCGGAAGAGGTCCTCCGGAAGTGCCGGGTTTACCTCGACTTCGCTGTATTTTATCGTGACGGTCCTTTTGCCGTCGTCGATGATTATCCTGAAAGGTATGTGGGCCCCCGATACCTCCCTGTAGTCCTCGAGGAGGACCTTGAGGCCGCGTTGTCCGTCTTCAGACGGCCTGGAGAAGAGCCGGAGTCTTCCGTGCTCGTCCCTTGCCGTCTCGGCCTCGTTTCCGGAAAGCTCGTATGCCGGGCGGGGATTCCCCAGGAGGAAGGATGTGACGTCCTCGGGCTTAATCGAATATGGAACGCCGGGTTCATCGCGGTTGAAAGTCTCGGCGCCGTCTTCAGTAACGGTGTAAACCGTCTCTCCGTCGCTCGCCAGTATGGCGGCGGTCTGGCCGAAGGGCCCGTAGACCTCTATCCTGAAGGAGGCGGGGCTCCTGGCGAGTATCAGGGCCCTGCCGCTTACGGTGAAGACCCGCTTCATCTCAACGGCCCCGTATGCGCGAAGCGATACCGGGGTTATCTCCGGGGGAGAGAGCGTTACAGGGCGCTTGGCCGCGCACCCGGCTGCAAGGAGCGGGACAAGCGCGGCAAGCAATAGAAGCCTTCTCACTTCGCTGCCTTTATTTCTTCCCGGAGGCGGTCTATTTTTTCCTTCAGGCCCGCGTTTTCAGGGTCTTTACCGAGGGCGGACTCGAAGATGGTGAGCGCCTTTTCCCTGTTCCTGCCTTTCGAATACGCTTCCCCGAGGTGCTCTATGACGACGGGGTCGTCCGGAAGGAGCTTGAGCGCTTTTTCGAGCTCGGCGACGGCCTTGTCTATCTCGCCTTTCTTGAAGTAGACCCAGCCGAGGCTGTCGAGTATGTGGCCGCTGTCGGGCGATGCCTCAAGCGCCCTCTTTATGAGCTCCTCGGCCTTGTCGAGCTCGATGCCCCTCTCGGCGTAGGTGTAGCCGATGTAGTTTAGGGCGTTGGCATGTTTGGGGTCTATCTCTATCACCCTGTACATGGTGGGGATGAACTTCTCCTCCATCTTCGCCTCGTCGTAGAGAACCCCGAGGAGGAAGAGGAGGTCCGGGTCCTCGGGCTTGAGCTTCACGGCCACTTCGAGCGTATCTATGGATTCGGTATGCCTTTTTGCATCGCGGTATATGGTGGCGAGGAGCTTAAGGAGCTCGACACTTTCGCCCCGGGCCTTTATGGCCTCGTTCAGCTCCTTTATGGTGTTCTCGAGCCTCCCCTGACGCTCGTATATGTAGGCGAGGTGTATCTTAGAGTCGATGAAGCTAGTGTCCTTCTCCGGTATCTTCACGAACTCGGCAGCCGCGTTGGCGAGGTCCCCTTTCTCCTCGTATGTGGTCCCGAGGTAGTAGCGGACCCTGTGGAACTCGGGGTTTATGGAGAGTATGTCGTTGAATTTAGCGATCGCCTCGTCGAATTTCTTTTTCTCGAAGTAGATGAGCCCGGTCCTGACCATCGCGTCCAGGCGCGTCTCGTCCCTTTTCTCGAGCTTCTTCAGTTGCTCGAGGGCGTCGTCCAGCCTGTTCTGCTGTATATAGAGCGTGCTCAGGCGGTTTACCATGCTCGTGTCGTTGGGCATGAGGAGTACGCCCTGTGAATAGGTCTCGATCGCCTTGTCGAACTGCTTGGCGAGCTCGAAGGTGACCCCGAGCTCGAAGTACACGGTCCCGAAGCGCGAGTTGAGGTTCAGGGCGCTCTGGTAATACTCGGCTGCTCTTTCGTAGTCCGCCCTGTCGAACTCGTTCTTGGCGAGGTAGTAGTACGCCATCGCGGAGTCGGGCTTGACGGAAAGGAGCTTCTTCAAGACCGCTTCGGCCTTCTCATATTCCTTCGATTTGGAATACATTGAGCCGAGCATCAGGTAGCTCTTGCTGTCAGAGGGGTCGAGCTCGATGGCCTTCTCATAGTTCCTGGCGGCTTCCGCCTGGTCCTTCTGGAACGAGTGTATCTCTGCAAGGAGCGCGTACGGGGGCGCGTAGCCGGGGTCCTTCTCTATCGCGGTCTCGAGGTGCTTCTTCGCGGACTCAAGGTCCGCTGCGCCCATGTACAGGCTCCCGAGCTCGGAATGCAGGATCGCGGAATCCGGGTCGAGGGTGACGGAGCGCTTGTAAAGGTCTATAGCGCCCGCGAGGTCGCCGCTATTCCTGAGCATCTGCGCGGCCATGTAGAAATAATAGGAATCGCCGGCCTTCCCGGATTTTTTCAGGCTGACCTTGGCGTTTTTGTGGTCCTTGGCATGCGATTTGGCGGCAAAGGAAGGTATAAGGAGGAGCGCCGCCAGCGCGGGCACTACCAGCTTTTTAAAATAGGTGGATTCTTTCACGTCTATTCCTCCGAACCGGCCTCGAAGGTGACGCTCAAGCGCGCTTCGCTTCAGGCCTGACTGGTGCCGCGGTCCATTGGCGGCGGAGCCTTGATTCCATTGGCCGCCCGGATAAAGCAATCTCCGGGGTTTTCCCTGGCCAAAATTCTGCCGTTTCCTATGATAGCATCCGCAATATCCAGGAGTCAATCTAAAGAAAGTCGAAGAAACTGCAGACGGCAGCGTAAGTAAACGGCCGCGTTTTTTATTGAGCCCGGAAACGAGCCGGACTGAGCTGGAGAAATTACCGGGAGCGCTGGTGAGAGCAGGGGAGCTGGAACGGGGGAATATGAGATTTTTTTTTGGCCTGGAAGGCAGTGGCCAGCCGGTTGCCTTCTTTTAAATATGCTAAATGGACGTTTTCTGGCCCGCCCGTTTGGGCTCAGGCTTCCGCGGCCCTGGGGAGGGCCCTTTCCCTGGCTTTTTCAAGCCGTTCCCTCAGAGCGGGCGGAAGGTGTATCGAAGACGTATCCACCCCCGAGAGGATATCAATCAGCACTTCGGCCCTGTCCTTCACTGGAAGGCCCTTGTGTATGATAATCCGCCTCTCGCCCCGAAGCTGGAAGATGCCCCCCCTGGCGGTGACTTCGCCTTTCCGGAGGTCTTCATACGAGAGCTTTATCGAGAGCCGTTCGGCTGTCTCTTCGAGTGTCTGGAGAAGTGCTTCGTCCTTCATTGCCGGTATATTTTCCAGGAAAGGCGCTTTGGTGTCAAGTCAAAAGAGACCCTCGCCGGACGTGCAATTGCGATTAGCGCGTTTTAATACGGCTGCCGGGAACCTGGTCTGACACGAAGTTGATGTTGTAGGGCTTCTGGACAAATGAGTTGACACACCAGGGTAGTTGAATTATATTCATACAGTATTGAATTGCCCGGAATCTTCCATTTTCCCGGTTTCCCCTTTGAAAAACCGCTTCTCTGCATAATAGCCTTGAAAGGAGTCGTAGATGGGCGAGAACACGATAAATGTATCAGATTCCAATTTCGAATCCATGGTGCTGAAATCCGATATCCCGGCCCTGGTGGACTTCTGGGCGAGCTGGTGCGCCCCGTGCAAGGCTATCGCCCCCATTGTGGACGAGATGGCCGCGGCCTATTCCGGCAAGGTGAGGGTGGCGAAGATGAACGTGGACGACAACCCCTCCACTCCGGGCAAATACGGCGTAAGGGGCATCCCGACCCTGATACTCTTCAAGGACGGGAAGGTCGTCGACCAGCTTGTCGGCGCGGTGCCGAAGGACCAGGTAAAGGAGCTTATTGAAAAAGCGCTTTAAGCGGGACAATCCGTCTGGGTATCCTGGAGGCAGGCCGAGAGGCCTGCCTTTTTTGCTTTCGGTTGCAAAGCGCCTCCAATAAGGTTAAAATCACGAAAAAGCAAAGTAGGTGTCCTGAAATGGCTAATAAAATGGGCCCGCGCGGCCATGTGCTCAATATAGCGGTAATCCTCTTGTTCCTGGGAATCGGCCTCTGGGGTTGCGGAAAATCCGAGGACAGGCCGAAAGCGGAAGAGAAATCGAATGCCTCCAGTGAGGCTGCCCCCCGAAAGGCGGTACCTTTCAAGGTCATGGGGTTCGACGGCAGGGAGCTCGGGCTCGAGGAGCTTAAGGGCAAGCTCGTTGTCGTCAATTTCTTCGCGAGCTGGTGCGGCCCCTGCAGGATGGAGGCCCCTGAGCTTGAGCGGGCCTGGGCGGAGTTCAAGGGGAGCGGGGTCGAGTTCGTGGCCATCGCGGTTGACGATACCGAGACAAATGCGCGGGAGTTCATAAAAGCGTTCAAGGTCACCTTCCCGGCGGGCATCGACTCCGACGGACGGATAATGTCCGATTACAGGATAGGCTTCATACCCATGACCTACGTCATTGGAAAGGACGGCACGGTCCTGCAGGTCTTTAACGGCATGGTAACACAGAAGACCCTTTCCGAGTTCCTCAGGGAATACCTGAAGGCATAAGTTCTCCTCCTTGCGGCCCGGCGGTTGCGCCCTCCGGCCATCGCTGTTAAAATCAATTCATGTCGTTTGCGGTTACCATGCCGTAAATCACTTCCTTACGAGGTGCCTGATGGCCCTCCGGCTCTCGCCCGGCGCGATTACCGTTCTCGAGAAGCGGTACCTTAAGAAAGACGAATCCGGACGCGTTGTTGAAAGCCCTGACGGGATGTTCAGGCGCGTGGCCGGGAATATAGCGCAGGCCGAGGCCCTCTTCGGGAGGCCCGAGGACGCCTCCCGCTACGAGGAGGCTTTCTACGGCCTCATGTCCCGGCTCGAATTCCTTCCGAACTCCCCGACCCTAATGAACGCCGGGAGGAGGCTTCAGCAGCTCGCGGCCTGTTTCGTCATCCCGGTCGACGATTCCCTCGAATCCATATTCAAGGCGGTAAAGAATACCGCGCTCATACACCAGTCCGGAGGCGGCACGGGTTTTTCTTTCTCAAGGCTACGCCCCGCGGACGACATCGTAAGCTCGACCGGAGGCGCCGCGAGCGGGCCCGTCTCGTTCATGAGGGTCTTTAACGCCGCGACGGAGGCCATAAAGCAGGGCGGCACGCGAAGGGGCGCGAACATGGGGATACTCCGCGTGGACCATCCGGACATAATCCAGTTCATAACGGTCAAGGAGGACCCGGCCGAGTTCAGGAACTTCAACCTCTCTGTCGCGGCGACCGACTCCTTCATGCGCGCAATCGAGGAGGGCGGCTCATACGAGCTGGTGAACCCGAGGACCGGCTCTCCTGTCGGAAAGCTCTCAGCAGGCGAGGTCTTCGACCTGATAGCCAGGAGCGCGTGGAGGAGCGGCGAGCCCGGCGTCCTCTTCATAGACCGCATAAACAGGGTGAACCCGACCCCGCGCCTCGGCTCCTTCGAAGCCACGAATCCATGCGGAGAGCAGCCGCTCCTCCCCTACGAGCCCTGCAACCTGGGCTCTATTAACCTCGGGAGGATGGTCAGGGAGGAGCGCGGGGCATGGGCGCTCGATTGGGAGAAGCTTGAGAAGTCGGTAGCGCTCTCCGTACGGCTCCTCGACGACGTCATTGAGATGAGCAAGTATCCCACAAGCGAAATAGACGCGATGGCTAAAGGAAATAGGAAGATAGGCCTGGGCGTCATGGGCTTTGCCGACCTCCTCGTACGCCTGAGGCTCCGGTACGGAAGCGACGAAAGCCTGGCGTTCGCGCGTAAGCTCATGAAGTTCATAAGCGAGAAGGCATGGGAGGCCTCCAGGGCCCTTGCACGGGAAAGGGGCCCCTTCCCCAATATAAGGGGGAGCGTCTTCGATAAGCCGGGGGCCGCTCCTGTAAGGAACGCAACGGTTACGACCATTGCGCCGACCGGGACGCTCAGCATCATAGCCGCCTGCTCTTCTGGGATTGAGCCGTTCTTCTCCCTTAGCTACATAAGGCAGGTGCTTAACGGGGTCGAGATACCGGAGGTGAACCCGCTTGTCGCCGAGGTCGCGAAGGAGGAAGGCTTTCATAACGAGAGCCTTATCGAGCACGTGGCCAGGGGAGGGGACCTTAAGGACAGGGACGAGGTGCCTGAACGCATAAGGGAGATATTCGTCACAGCGTATGAGCTGCCGCCTGAGGCACATATAAAGATGCAGGCCGCCTTCCAGGAATATACCGACAATGCCGTCTCCAAGACTATAAACCTTCCGCCTGACGCCTCGGTCGAGGATGTGAGGGCCGCCTACCTCGCCGCATGGAGCCTCGGCTGCAAGGGCGTTACCGTCTACAGGTCCGGGACCAGGGCCGAGCAGGTCCTCACCTGCAAAAGCCCCCTTTACTGCTGAAAGTACGGGTGGACAAAGCGCCCCGATTCTGATAAGAAATTGGGACGAGGCGTTGTCCCCCGCACCATGCGCCCGCGGAAAATCCACGTGACCGGACGGTAAAAGATGAAGATATCCCCCTCGATACTCTCGGCGGACTTTACCAGGCTCGCCTCGGAACTGAAGGCCCTTGAAGACGGAGGAGCCGATTACATACACGTAGATGTCATGGACGGCAGGTTCGTCCCGAATATCACCATAGGGCCCTTCGTCGTCGAGGCCATAAGGAGGGGGACGAAGCTCCCGCTTGACGTGCACCTCATGATAGAGGAGCCGGAAAGGTACATAGACGATTTCGCCAGGGCCGGAAGCTCGATAATAACCGTGCACGTAGAGGCCGCCACCCACCTCCACAGGGCGGTGCAGGCCATAAAGGGACACGGGCTCCGGGCGGGCGTTTCGATAAACCCGGGTACCCCGGCGTCGTCCCTCGAAGCGATCATCGGGGACGTGGACCTCGTCCTCGTCATGTCCGTGAACCCGGGTTTCAGCGGCCAGGACTTCATACCCGCGACACTCGGAAAGATCAGCGCCGTCCGCCGGATGATCGAGGCTACGGGCACGAAAATAGAGCTCGAAGTGGACGGCGGCATAAAGGCCGGGAATATCCGTACTGTAGCAGCCGCCGGGGCCGACGTCTTCGTCTCGGGCTCGGGGGTCTTTTCCACACGCGACTACGCGAAGACGATATCGCACATGAAAAAAGAGATAGCTTCCGCTTAAACCGTAATACCATCCGGCTTACTCACCTTGCGCGTACTCGCATTATAGCTCCCCGTCATCCAGGAACCACCCTCATCCAGTCTTCCAGGAGAGCTCGGCAGCCCCTCTTGCAATCCGGCGGGGCCGCTGGAGGAGGGAACTCTTGCATTATAAATCGGATTCAAGCAATCGCGCCTCCGCAGAACTGGAAAAGCTCAGGGAAGAGCTTGAAAAGGCAAGGGAGCGCGAGAAGGAGTTCATAAGCACTCGGCGGGCCATGCTCTCTCTCCTCGAGGACAATACCGCCATCGCCGAGGGCATCATGAAATCCAAGAGGGAATGGGAGGCCACCTTCGACAGCATACTCGACCCCATGCTCATACACGATTCCGGGATGAGGGTATTGAAATGCAACAGGGCCTACCAGGCTGCGGCGGGTATGCCATTTAACGAAATAATAGGGAGAAAATACTATGAGGTCTTCCCGAAAATGGACGGGCCTTTTGAGGCGTGCAGAAGGATGCTCGGGAAGGGGGAGCCCCACGCCTGCACCGAGGAGATAAGGGTGGCGGGCCCGGAAAGGGTCTACAATGTGAGCTTCTATTTCCTTGAAAAGGACGAGCCGACCGCCATCCAGATCTTCCGGGACGTAACGGAAGAGAAGAGGAGGACCGAAAGGGAAAGGCTCGTATACGAGCTCTCGCAGGACGTCATGGGGAGCCTGGATCTCGAGTTCAGGCTCAAGAGGATATGCGGCACGGCAGTAAGCTTCGGTTTCAGGATGGCCTGGGTGGGGCTCCTCGGTCCTGATACCGGAGAGATACTGCCCAGGACGCTCGCTATTGCAGGAGAGGGCGGCGCCTCCATAACGGAATCCGCCCTGGACGAATCCCAAGATTTCCCGTGCGCCGAAGGGCCCTCCTTGAGGGCCGTAAGGAACGGGACCCCGGAGGTACAAAACGGTATCCCGGCCCCGTGGAAAACCGTTCCTGGCGGCGGACCGGTTGACGGGCCGGGGTCCGCGGCCTCTTTCCCCATAACCGAGGCCGGGAAGTCCATCGCTGTGCTCACTATATGCTCCGCAAAAGAGGAATTCCCCGAGAACGAGGTCCCGTTCCTTCAGACCCTTGCGAACCAGGCGGCCCTCTGCATCAGGAACGCCAAGCTCTTCAGCGAGCTTAAGGAAACCTCGCAGAAGATGAGGGAGGAGATGGAGATAACCAGGCACCTCCTTGCCATAGCATTCGCCACCGAGCACACGACGGATATCGGTAAGCTCATGGGGCACGTGGTAGAGAGTCTTCTGTCCATAATGGAGGCGGACTGCTGCCTTTCCTACCTCTGGGACAGGGAAAAGTCCTTCTTCGAGCCCTCGGTCCAGAAGGGTCTCCCCCCTGATCTGGCCTCTCTCTTCAGGATAAACCCGCTTAAGCCCGACCTGCCGTTCGTCAGGAAAGCAATGGAGTCCGGCCCGCATCTTGAGGTCCTCGAGGATGCCGCTGGAAAAGAGGCGCTCGAATGGACGGGCGGGGCCGAGGCCGCGATAATACTGCCCCTTGCCCGCAAAAGCGAATGGCTGGGCGCGCTCCTTTGCCTTTACACCTGCCCGCCAGGCAAATACAGCGGAGGGCTTACGAAGAGGGACCGGGAGGTGCTCGGTGGCATATCCTACCAGGTCTCGACCGCGCTGGATGAGGCCAAGCTTTATCAGGACTCGATAAACAGGGCGCTTGACCTTTCGAGGAAGGTCGAGACCATAAGCATTATGCACGAGATAGACAAGTCCATCCTCTCCACGCTAGAGCCCAATGAGATACTGGAGATAGCGGCCAGGATGGTCTCGAAGATAATCTCATGCGACAGGGCAACCGTAGCCCTCGTCGACAGGGAAAAGGGCGGCTTCGTATACGAGGCGGGCTTCGGCTTATCGCTTGAAAAAGGGGGCCTTATACCATTTTCGGATACGAGCACGACCGAATTATTGAGTACCGGAAGGCCGCAGTTCGTGCCCGATATAAACGAATCCGCCCGGCTGCCACTCGAGGAGGCCCTCTTCAAGGAGGGGTTCCTTTCCCAGCTGCTAGTCCCTCTAGCGATCAAGGGAGAGGTGGTCGGGGTGCTTACGGTCGGGGCAAGGAGGAAGGCGGCCTTCACCTCAGACGATTTTTCGGTCATGGAGAAGCTCGCCTCCCAGATCGGGGTCGCCCTCGAGAACGCGCGGCTTGTAAGCGACTTAAGCGAGCTCTTCCTCGGAATAGTGAAGACCCTTTCCGAGGCTATCGACGCGAAGAGCCCGTGGACCAAGGGCCACTCGGACAGGGTCACGAAATACGCCCTGGACATAGCACGGGAGATGTCTTTTTCCGCCGGTGAGCTTAAGGACATGGAGCTCGCGGGGCTCCTCCACGACATAGGGAAGCTCGGGACATACGAATCCATACTGGATAAGCCAGGGAGGCTCACCGACGAAGAGATGGCCGTCATAAGGAAGCACCCGCAGAAGGGCGCGGACATACTCTCGCCCATAAGGCAGATGAAGAGTATAGTGCCTGCCATAAAGCACCATCACGAGTCATACGACGGGTCGGGTTATCCCGAGGGCTTCAAGGAAAGGGAGATTCCGCTCATGGCCCGCATACTGGCTGTGGCGGATACCGTGGACGCGATGAGCGCCGACAGGCCGTACAGGAAGGGCCTGCCGATGGAGAACATAGTCCGGGAGCTTAAAAGGTGCTCGGGTACGCAGTTCGACCCGGAGGTGGTGAAGGCTTTCCTGAGGACGGTCGCCAGGTCCGGGGACTCCGGTCACCTCACGCGGGTGTAGCCGAGCCCTATCCCTATGCCGATGCGCGGCCCCGGGTCGTATGAAGGGGGGTCAAGGAGGGCATGCTCCCTGGGCTGGATTACAGGGTAGTCGTAAGTGCCTCTCCCTATGCGGAGCCTTTCGGTGCCGATGACCTCGCCCGCTACCGTTATCCTTTTGCCCCTCGAGTATACGGCCGGGTCCCTGAACCCCTCGAACTCGACAAGGAACCTGCCTGCCGATTCGCCGCGTTCGGCCGGCCGGAGCCTCGAATCGAGCCCCTCCTGCAGGACCTCCACGACCGTCCTGCCTTCCTCGTTACGCGTCTCCAGTATGGTCCCTCCGAAGACCACGGATGCGCCTACATAGTCGGCTGGCCTGGATGCTACCTCGCTGAACTCGAGGCCCCGGTTGACGGTCCCTAGCGTCTCCTTCGAGATGACCGGGGCGCAGCCGGAGATGAAAATAAAAGCGAGGGCCGAAAGCAAAAGGAACCTCTTGGCCATGGGCAGTATCCTTCCTGGTTGTGGAACCGGCATGCGGCCACTATAATTGAAAATAGCAGGTTAATGGCAACTGTCAACCAGGAGCGCGGATTGAAGGAGACTGGAAGGTTCGTCGTGCACAGGCACGAGGCAAGGCGACTTCATTATGACCTCCGGCTCGAGCGGGAAGGGGTCTTGAAGAGCTGGGCCGTTCCCAAGGGGATGCCCGAGAGCCCCGGCGTAAAAAGGCTCGCCGTAAGGGTCGAGGACCATTCGCTCGACTACTTCGGCTTCGAAGGCACCATTCCTGAAGGGCAATACGGGGCCGGAAAGGTGGAGGTCTGGGATAGCGGGACGTACGTCGAGGAGTCCTGGGGAAAAGACAGGATAACGGTCGAGTTCAACGGGAAAAAGCTTTCCGGGAGGTATGCCCTGGTCCGTTTCATGGAGAAGAACTGGCTTGTAGTCAAGCTCAGGCCCAGGGACGCTTGACCAGTCCTACGAGAGGCCGTCTCCTTCGAGGAGAAACCCTATGGCCGCTACCGCCGCCCTGACCGCGTTATCGGTGCCGGCCCGGAGCGCATTAGCGGTTATCTTCCCGGTGCTCCCCCTGTTCACAACCCCGGTTACGCAGCCGCCCTTTAATCCCAGTGCGGAGGTAACGGTCAGTAGAGTCGAGGACTCCATCTCGTAGTTGAGCACATGGAGGGCCTTCCATTCCATTGTCGCGCCCCTGAACCTCCGGAGCTTGTACTTCATAAAGGAGTCAGGCCTCTCCTCGCCGGGGTAGAAGGTATCGGATGAGGCGGTCACGCCCACATGGAAGCGGACCCCGGCCTTTTTTGCGCCGAGGACGAGGGACGCCACTATGGAGAAGTCCGCGACAGCCGGGTATTCGATCGGGGCATAGTGCGTGGACGCGCCGTCAAGGCGGACCGAGCCTGTAGTTATGACGCAGTCACCGTTCCTGATATCGTCCTGGATGGCCCCGGTCGTGCCGACGCGGATGAAATGTGTGACGCCCAATTGGGCGAGCTCGTCAACGGCAATCGATGTGGACGGGCCGCCTATGCCGGTTGAGGTGACGAGCACTTTACTGCCTGATGCCTCTGTCAGGCAGGTCGTGAACTCGCGTTTTGAGGCTATGAGGGAGAATTCGGTGCCGTAGGCCCTGGAGACCGCCTCGGCTATGGGCCGGGACCTCCCGGGGTCGCCTGGAAGAAGGGCGATGGTAGCGCCTTTTATCGCCTTTCTGTCGAGGTCAAGGTGGTAGACCTTTGCCATCCCGGGCGGCTCATCCCTTCCTGAGGAATATCCTGATTGTCTTGTCCTCCCGGTCGAGGGCCAGGAGCTTGTTGCCGGTAGCTTCCGCCCAGAGCGGCAGCTCTTTCTGGGAAACAGGATCGTCGGTAAGCACCAGCAGCACCTGCCCAGGAACCATCCCTTCAAGCGCAAGGGCCGTCTTTACGGACGGCATGGGACAGCTTAAGCCCCTTGCGTCCAGCGTTTTGTCAGGAGCAAACTCTTCCATTGGTATCCTTCCTGGAAAACTGCCGTGCGCCGTCCTCTGCAGGTCCGGGGCACTTAAATAAAAAGGTTGACGTCTGAGTCCCTGGCTATCGAGAGATAGCTTACCGCCCCGATGACGTCGCGGCACTCGTCTATGAAGTCCTCTTTCCGAAGGCCCATTACCGTCATGCTCATCTCGCAGGGATAGAACTTGACCCCCATGGCGGAAGCGGTCTTTATGAACTCCTCCAGGCTCGGCACCCTCTTCTTCGACATCATGGCCTTGAGCATTACAGGGCCCATGCCCATCATATTGAGCTTCGAGAGGGCGAGCTTCCTGGCATGGCCGTAATTTACGATATTCAGCATCCTCTGCATCCAGTTCTGCCCTTTTATGAGGCCGCCTTTTTTCTTGATGGCGTTAAGCCCCCAGAAGGTGAAAAAGATGTTAACTTTCATGCCCATGGACGCGGCTGCGGTCGCTATGACGAATGCCGCGATAGCCTTGTCGAGGTCGCCGCTGAAAAGGACGATAGTGACGCTGTTTTTCGCCTGCGCCTGCGCTGCTGGCATACTGGTTCCCATAGGGTTATGATACCCCGGAAAGCGCGTTTTGTTCAAGGTTTTTTGAAAAGCGCGCCCGCCCGAGCGTACCCGGTCCTGCCTGCCGGTGTGCTCCGGGAAGAGGCTTCTTTTTGTTCGCCTAAACAAATCATTGCAAAAATTTTATGTTTGTGCTATTTGTTCTACTTGAGGGGCACCCGCAATCCACTTCCCACTCAAGCGGTGACCTTACTCTTCCTGGTAAACAACAGCTATGAATCTTGTCCACGGGACCCTCCATAGGCACGGCCAGAGCGGTTCCTCAGACGGACTTTCCTCACTTCTGGAGAAGGTCTATGAGGAGCGGGGCTGGGATTTTAGAAATTACAAGAGATCCACGCTCTCGCGAAGGGTGTCAAAACTCCTTCATTCCGCCAGGGCGGGCTCCTGCGAAGACTATCTCCATATCCTGAAAAAAGACCCTTACGAATACCACAGGCTCTTTTCCACGCTCACGATAAAGGTCAGCGAGTTTTTCAGGGAGCCGGAGGTCTTCTCCGCGCTCGAAGGCATAATAAGGCGCGAGTTCAGGGATACGCCCCTGAAATCCTGGTGCTGCGGATGCGCCTACGGCGAGGAGGCCTATTCGCTCGGGGCGCTCTTTGCGGAGGCCATGAGCCCCGAGGCGCTTTCAGGCTCGCGGATATTCGCGACCGATATCGACTGCGACGCTCTCGACCAGGCCAGGAGGGCAGTCTACAGGGAGGACGCGATAGCCAACGTCTCGGCGGCGTTACGGGAGAAGTACTTTGTGCCCGCGGACGGCTTCTTCAGGGTGAGCATGGACCTGAGGAGCCTCGTAAGGTTCGGCACCCTCGACATTGTCCAGAGCCCTTCCATCAAGGGTGTGAGCGTACTTTTCTGCAGGAATCTTTTCATATACTTCAACAAGCCCCTCCAGGAGAAGGTCTTCACTAAGCTCGACTATGCGCTCCGGCCCGGCGGCATACTGGTGATGGGGAAGGCGGAGGTTCTGCCGCAATCGTATTCCTCAAGGTATGAACCGCTCGGGCGCGGCCTGAACATCTACAGGAAATGCCGATGAGACCCCTCAGGTACTTCTACGGACGGCCCATGGGGTTCAAGTTCACGGTCGTCTTCCTCTCCGTCGTCCTTGTCCCGATGTTCCTCCTTGCCTATATCTCCTACAGGGTGATAGACACGAGGCTCATGGAGCACGCCCTGGAGCAGGTCTCAACGGGCATAAAGGCCGCGTGGACCGAATATTATGTCAGGGGCGAGCAGATGCGCTACGGCATGCTCCAGGCCGCGGCCATGCGCGAGATACAGGACGCGGTTTCCGCCGGAAACGCCGTCTATCTCAGGGACAGCATGATATCCTGGAAGAAGGCCAGGCCTTATGTGGACATCTGGGCCGTTACCGACGCGGAGGGCAGGGTCATAGCAAGGCTCAACGGCGCCTCAAACGGGGACCGGTTCCTTCTCGGCGGCCTTACCAGGCAGGCTGTAGAGGCCAGGGAGGCCCGGACCTCGACAGAACTCCTCGACGGGCCGGCATTGAGGCTTGAGGGGCCGGAGCTTGCCCGGAACGCGTTCCCGGACGCGAACGAGGCTCCCGGTAGCGAACCCCCCGGCGTGCTGGCCCTTATGGTGGTCACCCCGGTGCTGGACGGGCGGGGCGCGGTAATCGGGACCATAATCACCGGGGACGTGCTTAATAACGACAGCTTCATACCCGACATGGTGTCCAGGAAACTCCACGGGTTCTTCACGACCGTATCCGCGGGGGGCGTGCGCATCTCGACGAACATAATCGACGAGAACGGAAGGAACATGCGCGGCACGCGCGTAAACGGGACGGCCTATTCCGAGCTTTCGGCCGGAAAGCCTTTCCTCGGCGAGATGAAGGTCGGTGGGCTTTCGCTCATATCCATGTCCGAGCCGATCAGGGACTCGAGGGGCAATATAGTCGGCTCACTGCACGTGGGCATTTCCAAGGAAAGGCTGTGGGCCATACAGAGGGAAAACCAGCTGGTCATAGCTGTAATAACCCTCATCGGCTTCAGCTTCGCGCTCATGGCCGCCTTCGTCTCGACCAGCAGGATAACGAGGCCCCTCAAGGAGGTAAAGGAGAAGCTCCTTGCGTACGGCAGGGGCGACCAGGGCGTCAGGATAGCGGTCGAGGACGCGGAGGCGGTGGACGAAATAGCCGTGCTGGCGAAGGTATTCAACAGGATGGCCGACGAGGCGGGCGGAAGGGAAGCCGAGAAGGCCAGGTACCTTGCCGAGATAGAGGCCAAGAACACCGAGCTTGCCCACTTGAACGAGGAGCTCCGGATATCGAACGAGGAGCTCGAGATAGCGTACGAGGAAACACAGAGCCAGACAGAGGAGCTCCACGCCATAAACGAGGAATTGAAGCTCCTTAACGAGGACCTGGACAGGAAAAACACGGAGCTCCAGAAGGCGAACAGGATAATACTCAAGGAAGAGGAGGAGCTAAAGAAGGCTAAGAACAAGCTCCGGCTCATCTACGACGGCATCAGGGATTTCATACTGCTCGTGGACAGCGATTACAAGATAGTAGAGGCGAACAGGTCCTTCCTGGAGATGACGGGCCTTGCCGAGCGCGCGGCCGTAGGAAGGAACGTGTACGCCGCGTTCGGGCTTGAGCCGCCGGCCAGGAACTGCCCCGTTAAGAAGTCGATAGAGAACTCGTCCCCCGCCGAGATGGAGTTCACGACCCCGGACGGCAAGGTGTTCGTCTGGCAGTCCTATCCGGTGCTGGATGGGGCAAAGCCGGGGAGCGCCGTCGTCTACGTCCATGACGTGACGGAGAAACGGCTCCTTACGCAGAAGCTCCTCCAGTCGGACAAGCTTTCGTCGTTAGGAGAGCTCGTATCGGGCGTTGCCCACGAGCTCAATAACCCGCTTACCGGGATAATGTGCTTCTCCGAGCTCCTCCTGGAGGACAAGCTCGGCGAGAGCGCCAGCTCGAAGATAAGGAAGATCAACGAGGCCTCGCACCGCTGCAAAAAGATTATCGAGAACCTTCTCACCTTCGCCAGATGGAAGAGGCCGGAAAAGAAGTACGGCGACGTCAACCGCATTATAAGGGACAGCCTGGACTTCAGGGCGTACCAGCTGAGGATCGACAACATAAAAATCGACCTCGACCTCGACGATTCCATACCCGGGACCATGCTGGATTCCAACCAGATACAGCAGGTGTTCCTGAACCTCATAAACAACGCGAGCGACGCGATAAAGGAGGGCGGCTCCGGCGGCACCATCAGGATAAGCAGCAGGCACAGCAACGGGAAGATAGTCGTAAGCGTCGAGGATTCCGGAAAGGGCATTTCAGAGGAGATAGCGAACAGGATATTCGATCCGTTCTTTACCACAAAGGAGGTCGGGAAGGGCACCGGGCTCGGCCTTTCCATTTCGTACGGCATAGTGCACGAGCACGGAGGCAATATATACGCCTCGAGCCGGAGGAGAAACGGGACCACTTTCATCGTGGAGCTCCCGGTCGCGGGCGACGACTCGGAAGGCCTCTTTTACGGGGGCAAGGAGTCCTCCGAGAAGATAAGGGTGGAAGGGAAAAAAGCGCTCGTGGTAGACGACGAGCTGATAGTCCTGGACCTCCTCATGGACTCGCTTACGGGCTTCGGGTTCGTGGTGGACAGGTGCTCATCCGCCGAGGACGCCATTATCAAGGTGTCCAGCTCGGAATACGACCTCATAATAAGCGACATCAAGATGCCAGGCCTCGGGGGCAAGGGGTTTTACAACGAGGTGCAGGTCTTGAGGCCCGAGGCCCTCAAGAAGATGATATTCATCTCGGGAGACAGCATAAACCCGGAGACGCAGGCCTTCCTTTCCAAGGTGGGCGCGCCTTCAATCAAGAAGCCCTTCACCATTGACGAGCTCAGTAGTATCATATCTAGAGTGGTGACTTGACCTGCGGCCCTTCCCGGCCCTTCCTTGACTGCGTGCAATCCAAATTTTCAGAGGTTCCCTTATATAATGGCCCGCCTGCACCGAATCACCGAAATGAGCGCTGAACCCCAACAGACCCTTTTTCGGCCAGGAGCCGAAAGCCCGCTCCTTTTTTTCGGGCTTCTTTCTCTTCGGGGGCCTTCCGCCGCTGAAAGCGTTGACCGATATTGGTATCCGTGGCAAATTGTATGAAGGGTGCGCCGCCTGGAGTAAAAGAGGCTATTTGCGGACAGACTCGTCAGGCGCAAGAGTTTAGTTGAAAGGGAGGCGAATGTCGTTAAAAGCCGGTAAAATGCCCCTGCCGGTCCTGCTCGTCGACGACGAGGCGCAGATTCTGAAGAGCTACAGCGTCATGCTCCGTAGCGCCGGGATAAAGCAGGTCCTTACAGTCGACGACAGCAGGCAGGTGATGCCGCTCCTTGAGAAGCAGGAGGTCGCGGCCATTGTCCTCGACCTTTCCATGCCCCATGTCTCCGGGACCCGGCTCCTCAATGAAATAGCCAACAGCCACCCGATGGTCCCGGTCATAATACTCACCGCCGTAAACGACATCGAGACCGCCGTCGAATGCATGAAGGCTGGCGCCTTCGATTACCTCGTGAAGCCCGTGGAGCGGAGCAGGTTCGAGGCGAGCGTGAGGAGGGCGCTCGATTTCCATTCGCTCCGAATCGAGGTCCTTTCGCTCAAGCGGAGCCTCTTGATGGGCGACCTCGAGAACGAGGAAGCCTTCTCCTCCATAATAACCATAAACAAGAAGATGAGGGCCATCTTCCAGTATGTCGAGGTCATAGCGGGCACCCAGCAGCCGGTCCTCATAACAGGCGAGACCGGGGTGGGCAAGGAGCTCTTCGCAAGGGCGGTCCACGACATAAGCGGCAGAAAAGGGGAGTTCGTGGCCGTGAACGTGGCAGGGCTGGACGACACCATGTTCTCGGACACCCTTTTCGGCCATAAGAAAGGCGCGTATACAGGGGCGGACGAGGCGAGGGAGGGGCTCATAGCCCATGCCGCCGGCGGGACTCTTTTCCTGGATGAAATAGGAGACACAAACGAGTCCTCCCAGGTAAAGCTCCTCCGTCTCCTTCAGGACCAGAAATATTATCCTCTGGGCTCGGACGTGCCTAAAAAGAGCGACGTGAGGATAGTCGTCGCGACGAACCACGATTTCCAGAGGCTCATAGCCGAAGGCGGGTTCAGGAAGGACCTCTATTACAGGCTTCGGGCTCACCAGGTCCACATACCTCCGCTGCGGGAGCGTACCGAGGACATCCCGGTGCTCCTGAACCATTTCCTCGCCGAGGCCGCGGCCGCCATGAAAAAGAAAAAGCCCACCCCGCCGCCCGAGCTAGCTACCCTCATGTCCACCTATCACTTCCCCGGCAACATAAGGGAGCTCCAGGCCATGGTCTATGACGCGGTCGCCAGGCACAAGGGCGGGGTGCTCTCAATGGAAAGCTTCAAGGACATAATAGGCCGGGAGAGGACTGCGGCAGCCCCGCAAAAAGAGCTTAAGCCCGGACCGCCCGTCTCCGCAGAAGACTTTCCCACCCTGAAGGAATCGGAAGACTTCCTCATCGCCAGGGCCCTTGAGCTTTCCCACGGGAACCAGGGCATAGCCGCGAGCCTTCTGGGGATTACCCGCCAGGCGCTCAATAAGAGGCTCAAGAGAAAGAACCCCCGCAAGCATTAGGTATCAATCAGATCTTCCCTTGGTAGGAATTAGTCATTCTGAGCGAAGCAAAGAATCTGTTTTGCCGTCTTCAAAATTCGACACTCCTGCGTACAAGAAAAGTACGACTCATTCCTCGTTTTTCGCCTCCTCGCATCCCGGACTTTTTGGAACAGCCTGTACATGTTTTTGAGTTTTTCGGCAAGCTCTTAAGGGCTCCAAGCCCATTCGCCCATCGACGGGCTTGCCGTCCAGGAAGTCCTTTCTTTATCTCCCTGGCCAGACCCGGCCTCCTTCATTTGTTCGTTTTCTCTTTCCGTGCACCGCGTTGCCTGTGGAGTCCTTCAAACACCCCTGAGACATTTTTTGCTCCTGCGATTCTTTTTGCACCCTCACGAAACCCTTGCCCCGACAAGCCATTTCGATTTTCAGGGATAAAAGCTTTGAACAACCGTCGCATCCCGTGCCGTGTGCAGGCGAGCGTCTGACACGCGATATCGTTTGCAAAATCCGGCGCCGGTCCCTTGGCATGCTTTCTGCAAAACATTTCTCGCATTGAGACAAGCGGCCAAGCGCATTTGTGAGTGCCCTTTCAGGATTCCCTAAGGATAACCTCTGAAGGCCGGACCTCCCAGACAGAACGCTTTCAGGATTCGCAGGCTTTAAAAGGAACCCGGCGCTCCGGGTGAGCGGGAAAACTCAGCTCGTGGATACGGTCATGCTCAACTCGAAGAATATCCTCGTCGTCGACGACGACGAGAACATACGGGACCTCTGCTCGGAGGTGCTGCGCGTCGCCGGGTACCAGGTGGACACCGCAAGGCACGGGCTCGAAGGCCTTGAGAGGCTCCGGAGCGCGAGCTTCGGCTACGACCTCGTCATCTCCGACATGAACATGCCGGAGCTCGGCGGCATGGAACTCTACAGGGCCGCCGTTAAGGACAGCCCAGGGCTCAAGGACAGGTTCCTTTTCGTGACAGGCAACCCCGAGGCGGCATTCGGCCGCGGAGCCTATAGCGGCATCTCCTGCCTTCCCAAGCCTTTCCGGATATCCGAGCTCCTCGGGAGGGTAGAGGAGCTAATGGAGAAGTCGCTTCTGGGGGGCTTGGGGCCTGCCGGAGGCAAAAGAGGCGAGGGGAGGCTTGAGCTCTCGCTGGACTGTCTTCTGATAACGGGCGGCGTGCGGCTAAATGCCCGCACGGTCAATATTTCCCCGAACGGCATGAAAGTGAAATACCAGGGCAGGGCCCTTCTTCTGGCAGGGAGCGTTCTCGACCTTCGCCTCGGCGTAGGCCACGGGTTCGAGACCGGGAGAAGGGCGGTTGTGGCTTGGTCGGCAGAGGCGGGCGGCTCCCTCGTTTCGGGGCTCAGGCTGGATGAGCCGGTGCCTGTATCCTCACTCGTAAACGCGGCGGCCCGGCAGACGGGAACCGAGGCTCAAGGTTTTCGCCCGGAAGAGGGGCCTCCTCAAAAGCATCTTTGAAAATCAGCGTCAAGGAGGAGCAAATGTTCAAAGGCAAAGGCAAGAACAAGAAATACGTGGGCTTTGGCGGAAACGGCGAGGAAAAGCCGTTCGTGCCCATGAAAAAGCTCTCGGACGGGGCGCCGGCCCGGAACCAGCAGAAGTGGCCGCTCCCGTACCGGAGAAATAAAGCGGATGAAGACGGCGGAAGGGCCGTCCCCGGCCATGAGGACCGGCCCGGACGCGACTACGCGAAGGAAGAGGCGGCGCTTGGGCCCGAAGCAGCCTCCAAGCCGGCCGGGAAAAGGCGCGGCAGGAAAGAGGACAGGGAAAAGGAAACTACCGCGACCGATTCGGTCAAGGTATATTTCAGCGGCATAAAGAGGTTCGCGCTCCTTACGTCGGACGAGGAGAAGACGCTAGCCAGGAAGATCGCGAAAGGCGATACCCAGGCCAGGAGGAAGATGATAGAGGCGAACCTCCGGCTAGTGGTCAACATAGCGAAAAGGTACCTTAACCGGGGGCTTCCGCTCCAGGACCTCATAGAGGAAGGAAACATCGGCCTTATAAAATCAGTCGAGCGGTTCAAGGCGACAAAGGGGTGCAAGTTCTCAACCTACGCCACTTACTGGATAAAGCAGGCGATAGAGCGCGCCATAGCCAACCAGTCATCGATAGTGCGGCTCCCCATACACGTCACAGCCGACATCTCCAAGCTCACACGGGCCAACAGGGAGCTTACGAGGGCCCTCAAAAGAGAGCCTAGCCTCGTCGAGCTCTCGGAGAAGACCGGCCTCTCCGGGAGGTACGTGAAGAAGCTCAACACCATAAGCAAGAAAAGCTATTCTCTTGAGGCGAGCTTTCCGGACGACACCGACCAGTCGCTCCTCGACAGGCTGGAGGACGACAGGTTCCCGACCCCGATGGAGGTCATCGACGACTCGCGGAGGGTTGAGAGGATAAACTCCTGGCTGGGGATGCTTGACGAGAACGAGAGGACGATCCTTAAGCTCAGGTTCGGCCTCGAGGAGGACGAGCCCCAGACGCTGGAATCGATCGGAAAGTCCTTCGGCGTCACCAGGGAGCGCGTGCGTCAGATAGAGGTAAAGGCCCTCGACAAGCTCAAGAAGATAATACGCCAGTCGGACATAGTTTCCTTCGATTCGGTCTGATGACGGGCGGGGGCGGCGCGTCTCCCGCCCCCGCCCCTGAGCTATTTCAGAGGCGCGGGTTTCTCCTGAAAGGAAGTAAACCGCTCGCGCGGCATTCCATCAAGGGGGCGGGCAATGACAATAAAGGTTTTGATCGCCTTCAGCAACCTCCTTTTCTCTGAAGGGATAAGGAAGCTCCTTGAAGGGACGGGTGATATACAGGTCGCCGGGATAGTCGAGCCCGGGGCAGGCCCCCGGGATGCCATGGAGTCACTGAGGCCGGACTGCGTACTGGTGGATTTTACGACCCTCTTCAACGGGTTCGGAGAAGACGGCCCTGCCTCTGGCAGGTTCATACTCATCGATACCAGATGCGGCGAGGAGAACATAGTCTCGGCCGTGCTCACAAAAGGGCTCAAGGGGGTGCTGGCCGCTGGCTCGACCCCGCTTATACTCAAAAAGGCCATAAGGGCCGTCGCCTGCGGCGAGATATGGCTGGACAAGATAGAAGTGAAAAACATACTCACCGGGCTCCATGCCCTGAAGAAGGCGGCAAGGCCGTCTCTTTCCGAAAGGGAATGGGAGGTGGTGAGCCTCGTGGGCCAGGGGTTCAGGAACAAGGAAATAGCCGTCAAGCTCTGCATAAGCGAGCCCACCGTCAAGACCCACCTTCAGCGCATATTCCACAAGCTTGATATCCAGAACAGGCCCCAGCTCATAACCTTCGCCCTCAGGAACCAGAACGAGCGCCAGGCCGCCGGGAGCGCTTGACCGGACTGCAGGCCACCCCGGGCCGCGTCTCCGCGCCCTATTTCACGAAGCCTGCGGCCTGTCCATACGGACGGAGGGGTTTGACACCCGGTGTGCCCTGATATAAAATCCCTTCAAGGCGGCAACGCTTCCAGCCGCCCGTCAGGCGAAGCGATTCCTCCGAACGCCTGAGAGCCTTTTCAGCCCCCATGCAAGCCCCAGAAAAGCAGCTGGCCGAATCCGGTTGCCTTGCCGGGGCTGACAATCCAATCAGCCAGGAGGGCCTTTGAAGGACAAGGCCGTCACTGTGGTCGTGGAGATACCGAAAGGGTGCCGCAACAAGTACGAGTACGACCCTGCGGCAAAGGTCATCCGGTTCGACCGGATGCTCTTCTCGGCGGTCCATTACCCGAGCGACTACGGCTTCATACCCGACACGCTCGCCGAGGACGGCGACGCGCTCGACGCCCTTGTCCTCGTATGGGAGCCGACCTTTCCTGGCTGCCATATAGATACGAGAGCGGTGGGCGTTTTCAAGATGTGGGACGAGAAGGGGCCTGACGATAAGATACTCTGCGTTCCGCTCAGGGACCCCCTTTGGAACTACATAAACGAGCTCAAGGACGTACCGCCGCATCTCCTTAAGGAAATAGGCCACTTCTTCGAGATATACAAGGATCTGGAGGAGAAAAAAACAGGCGTCAAGGGCTGGGCAGGCCGGGAATCAGCAGAGAAGGTGATATCCGAGTCGAGGGCCCGGTTCCGCAGGCAACGGGCCGGACGGGAAAGCGAAAGCTCCTGAGGCGCGCAGTCGTAATGGCAGAATCGGCCAAAACGGGGCATTTGCAAGCCGCTCCATAAACCTCATCCGGATCAGTTCAACAGAGAGAGAATGAAAAGGCCCTTTCCCCTCGCATACAAAGTCGTGCTGGCATTCCTTGTAGTCCTCCTTCCTATACTTGTCATATTTCTCCTCAGCCTCAAGAGCATCAGCAGGAACACCGGCGCCCTGGTGAATGAGAACCTGAGGTCCACGGCCGAGGCCAGGTCCGGGGAGCTCCTTTTTTACCTTGAGTCGCTTAAGCAGAGGGTCCTGGACTTTTCGACCGACGGGATGATAAGGGACAGCTTCGAGAGGGCGGTCAGGGACGGTCTTCCCGAGGACCCGGCCCTCAGCGCTTACCTGATCGAGCACAAGCTCCCGGTCCTTGAGGACGCGTACAGGCTTTCGATAATGCGCATGGATGGAAAGGTAGTCTCCTCAACAGACCGGACCGTTATCGGGGAGAACAGGTCAGGCCAGGAATTTTTCCTGAGGGGGCGTGAGGGCCCTTCGATATCGGTCCGCCCCTCGGGCGTGCCGGATTTCGTTGTCTCGGTCCCGCTCCATAGCAGGGAAAACGGAGAGCTGATAGGCGTACTCGCGGCCTTCGTTCCAAAGGAGCGGCTTGGAGATATACTGGCCCGCGGCAGGGGGCGTGATATCGGCATCACCCGCTACGCGCTGGAAGGCTACAGGACACTGGACATGTACATCGTGAACAGGGACAGGCTCATGATAACCCCTTCATGGCTTATCGAGGACACCGCCTTCAGGACGACCGTGGATAGCGAGGCGGTGCGGGCCTGCCTGGGCGAAGGAAGGGACCACCTGGGCACCTACGAGGACTACAGGGGCGAGATAGTACTAGGCACGTCCATTTGCATGCCGGAATTCGGCTGGGTGCTCCTGACGGAGGTGGATCGAAGCGAGGCCTTCGCGCCGGTCAGGCACCTGGTGAATTACGGCGCGCTGACCGGAGCAATAGTGCTGGTCCTCGTCTCCGGTTTCGCGCTCTATTTCTTAAGGATGGCCAGGCAGCTCAAGTCCATTGCCTCGGCCTCGAAGGAGATAGCCGCCGGAAACTACTCTGTCCGCGTGCCGGTAAGGAACGGGGACGAGATAGGGATACTTGCCAGCCATTTCAATAAGATGGCCGGGGAGGTGGAAGAGAGGAACCGGGCCATATCCGAGAGCGAGGAGAAGTTCAGGGGGCTCGTCGAAGCGACCAGCGACTGGGTATGGGAAGTGGACGAGAATGCAGCATACACGTATGTAAGCCCGAAGGTAAGGAGCATACTGGGATACGAGCCTGAAGAGATAATCGGCAGGACTCCTTTCGAGTTCATGCCTCCCGGAGAGGCCGAGAGGGTCGGCAGGGAATTCGCGGCCTATGCCGGAAAAAGGGAGCCTTTCAGCCTGATCGAGAACACGAACATGAGAAAAGACGGTTCGTTTGTGGTCCTTGAAACGAGCGGTTCCCCCATCTTCGACTCGAACGGCGTCTTCCGGGGCTACAGGGGAGTTGACAGGGACATAACCGCCAGGAAAACGGCCGAGGACGCCTTGAGGAAAAGCGAATCGAGGCTCGCCAACGCGCAGAGGATAGCGAGGCTCGGGAACTGGGACTGGGACATCGTAAAGAACGACCTCCACTGGTCGGACGAGATATACAGGATATTCGGGGTCGCTCCCAGGGAGTTCGGGGCCACATATGAAGCCTTTCTCAACTATGTGCATCCCGAGGACAGGGAAAAGGTTATAAGGGCCGTAGACGAGGCGCTCTACAGGAAGGCGCCGTATTCAATTGACCACAGGGTAGTGCTCCGCGACGGGACGGAAAAGACAGTGCACGAGCAGGGGGAGGTCGTCTATGACGACGGAAGACCGCTAAGGATGACCGGGACCGTCCTGGACATAACCGAGCGGAAGAAGACCGAGGACGAGATACGGAAATTGAATATCGAGCTCGAGGAGCGGGTGGCGGCAAGGACAGCCGAGCTCGAGGCGGCGAACCGGGAGCTCGAGGCCTTCAGCTACAGCGTCGCGCACGACTTGAAGACCCCCTTGAGGACGATAGACGGGTTCGCCCGGATACTCTTGAAGGACAGCTCCGAGGCGCTCGGCCCTTCGGGAAGGGAATATCTTGAAAGGCTTGTGGCCGGGAGCAGGCGGATGGGCGAGCTCATAGACGCGCTTCTTAAGCTGTCGCGCGTCATGAGGGCGGAGATGGCGGTAGAGAGGGTGTACTTGAGCGGCATGGCGAGGGCCGTCGCCTCGGATTTGAGGAAGGCCCAGCCCGAGAGGAATGCCGAGTTCATCATCCATGAGAACCTGGCCGCGGACGGCGATCCGGGGCTGTTGAAGACGGTTATGGAGAACCTTATCGGGAACGCCTGGAAGTTCACGTCGAAAAAGGACGTGGCCAGGATAGAGTTCGGCTCATCCGGCGAGGAGGAAGGGAAAAGGGTCTTTTTCGTGAGTGATAACGGCGCCGGTTTCGAGATGAAGTACGCGGAAAGGCTCTTTAACCCTTTCCAGAGGCTCCACGGCGAGGACGAGTTCCCTGGCACTGGCGTCGGGCTTGCCACCGTCCAGAGGATAATACAACGCCACGGAGGCAGGATCTGGGCCGAAGGCGAAAGGGACAAGGGCGCAACTTTTTATTTTACTCTTTAACTGAAAGTGGGTTACAATTGTTACGATTTTCAAATCCGTAGCCAACCCAAGAGCGAATGCACCCTGAAGCCATCCCTCTCAAGGTCCTTATCGCCGAAGACTCGGAAGACGACCTCATATTCCTCATGCGCGAATTGAGGCGCGGCGGCTACGAGATGTCCTTTCTCAGGGTGGATAATGAAAGAGACCTGCGGGAAGCGCTCGAAAAAGGCCCCTGGGACCTTGTCATCTCCGATTATATAATGCCGAGGCTCTGCGGCCTCGAGGTGGTGAAGGCCGTTAGGGAACGCGGCCTCGAGGTCCCGGTCATAGTAGTGTCGGGCCTCATGGGCGAGGACCTGGCGGTCACCACCATGAAGGCCGGGGCGGACGATTATATCCTCAAGGACAAGCTCTTCAGGCTCCTCCCGGCGATAGAGCGGGAGCTCCGCGACTATGCCACGAAAAGGGCGCACAGGAAGGCAGAAGAGGAGCTCCGTGCCCTAAACCGGCTCCTTGAGACACTGACCGAGGTCGACAAGATGCTCGTAAGGGAGTCCTCCGGCAGGAGGGTCCTTTCCGAGACCTGCCGCATACTCGTTGAAAAGGCCGGGTTCAGGGCCGCGTGGATAGCGAAAGCGGAACTCCCGACGGGCGAGGTCGTCCCCGTTGCCGCGGCCGGTTGCGACAGTGATTTCCTCCGGATCGCCCGAAGAAGGCGCGATAGTATCCCTCCCGGGCCGGGCACTGTGGGCAGGGCCATAAAATCCGGCGCCTACTCCGTATGCCTCGATATCGGAAGCGATGAAAGCCAAAAGCCCTGGGCCGGTGAGGCCATAAGCCGCGGCTACAGGGCATGCGCTTCCTTCCCTCTCCTGGTAAGGGGGTCGGTCTTCGGGGCCCTCACCGTCTACTCCGAAAACCCCTCGGTCTTCTTCGAGAAGATGGTGGACCTCCTTCTGAGCCTCGCGGCGGACGTGGGGTCCGCCCTCCAGCTCCTTGAGGAAGCCGCGGAGCGCAGGAAGGCCGTCGAGGCCCTCAGGGAAAGCGAAGAGCGCCTGAGGACCATCTTTGAATCCGCGATGGACGGGATGTTCGTCATCGACATGGAAGGGCGCTATCTTGACGTAAACCTCGCGGGCTGCCTGATGGTCGGCTATTCGCGTGAAGAGATACTTTCATCCGACGTGACGCTTCTCACTTTCGGAGAGAGGCTCGACAGGCTGAAACTGCACGAGTCGCTCTGGAAAAGGGGTGGTTTTCTGCAGGAGGTGCCGTTAAGGAGGAAAGACGGCTCGGTCCTCTGGGTAGACATGGCCGTAACGCCTTTCAAGGTCGGCGAAAAGGAGCTCGTCCTAGGGGTAAAAAGGGACATAACCGCGAGAAAGAACGCTGAAGACGCCTTGAGGGAAAGCGAGGAGCGGTTCAGGCAGATATTCGAGCAGAACCAGAACGCGCAGATGCTCATCGACTACGGGAGCTGCAGGATAACCGACGCGAACCCGGCGGCCGTAATGCTCTTCGGATACTCGAGGGAGGAGCTCGCCGCTTCGGACCCGCCCCCTTTCCTCCACGGCCTATCGGAGTCGATAAAGAGCCTTTCGGCCAGGGAGGCCGGGTTCGTTATAGACAGGTCGGAGAGCGTGAGGAAGGACGGCACCAGTGTGACCTTCTCGGCCAGGGGCCAGGTAATAAAGCTCAAGGGCAGGGACGGGAAGATGGTCCTCTGCACGGTCCAGGACCTGACCGAGTTCATAAGGCTGGAGGAGGAGGCCCGGCAGATGCAGGCCAAGCTCATCCACGCCAACAAGATGACCTCCATCGGCACGCTCGCTTCAGGGGTCGCCCACGAGATAAATAACCCGAATAATTTCATCCTCTTTAACTCGGCCCTCCTCGCGGACGCCTGGAAGGATTCGGTAAGGATACTCGACGGGTATTACCGCGAGCACGGGGACTTCTCGCTCGGGGGGCTCCCCTACTCGGAGATGTCCGAGGTCATACCGGAGCTCCTTTCAGGGATAACCGACGGGTCGAGGAGGATAAAGGGGATAGTCGACAGCCTCAAGGACTTCTCGAGGCCCGACAAGGCCTGCTTCGATGGAGAGCTCGACTTGAACAGGGCGGTGCTTGCGGCCGTCTCGATCCTCAGCAGCCAGATAATGAAGCACACGGACAGGTTCGAGGTCACGACCGCCGAGGGCCTCCCGGCCGTCCGGGGGAGCTCCCAGAAGATCGAGCAGGTGCTCATAAATCTTATACTTAACGCCCTCCACGCGCTCCCGGAAAGGACGAGGGGCGTCCATGTAAGGACTTTCCATGACAAGGAAAAATGCGAGGTGGTGATCGAGGTCAGGGACGAGGGCGCCGGGATGACAAAAGAGGTGCTGGAGAGGATAACCGAGCCCTTCTTTACGACGAGGGGGGATGCCGGAGGCACAGGTCTCGGCCTTTCCATATCCTATTCGATAATAAGGGAGCACAAAGGGAGCATGGATTTCGAATCCGAACCCGGGAAAGGCACGACCGTTTCAATAAGGCTTCCGGCCGGCAAATAATTAAGGTTGCCTGAATCCGCACTCCCCCCGTAAATTCAAGCCCCTGCCGCCCGCCTCAATTTTGCTTTGTAATCCTGCACTCCTTCCAGTCTCATCAGGCCGATTCATTCCCCAAGGATTGATTTAATCGGAATCTCTTATAGACTCTAAATATGGCCGAGGACTCCAAATACCCCAACTCCGAGAAGGGGGGAGGATGGAAGATTCTGATAGCCCTGGTGCTCTTCGGGCTGTTCCTCTATATATGGGGGCAGTCGGTCGAGGACGGGACCGGAACCGAGCAGAGGATAAGCTATACGGAGTTCCAGGAGCAGCTCGAGGCCGGAAACATCCGGTCTATAACCCTTAAGGGGCAGGAGGTGACGGGCGAGTTCAAGAGCCCGGTCCAGGTAGGCGCCCCCGGCCCGGAGGGCGCGCCCGGCCCTGCCGCCGGTTTCATGACCTATCTTCCCGCGTTCCAGGGCCCGGAGATACTGGGGGAATTCGAAAAAAAGGGGATAGCCGTGAACGTCGAGCCAGACGAAGGCAGGTCCCCTTTATGGCAGTTCGTGATACTCCTCCTCCCGTGGGTCCTCATAATAGGCATATGGTTCCTAATCATAAGGAGGGTGCAGCAGTCGCAGGGCGGCGGGCAGCCGGGGCTCTTCAACTTCGGGTTGAGCAAGGCCAAGCTCTACAACATGCGTAAGCCAAGCATAACATTCATGAACGTCGCGGGGCTTGAGAACGCGAAAGTAGAGCTCCAGGAGACCGTCGAGTTCCTCAAGAACCCGGCCCGGTTCACATCGATAGGCGCCAAGGTCCCAAAGGGCATACTCCTCATAGGGCCGCCCGGCACCGGCAAAACGCTCCTTGCCAGGGCCACCGCCGGAGAGGCCGGGGTCCCCTTCTTCAGCATAAGCGCGTCCGAGTTCGTAGAGATGTTCGTGGGCGTGGGCGCGTCCAGGGTGAGGGACATGTTCAAGAAGGCCAAGGAGACCCGGCCCTCGATAATCTTCATAGACGAGATAGATTCCGTCGGAAGGGTAAGGGGCGCGGGGCTGGGCGGAGGGCACGACGAGAGGGAGCAGACGCTCAACCAGCTTTTGAGCGAGATGGACGGATTTGAGCCGCATGAGGAGATAATAGTCATAGCCGCGACGAACAGGCCTGACGTGCTCGACCCGGCGCTTCTCCGGCCGGGCCGTTTCGACCGGCACATCGTCATAGACCGTCCAGGCTGGAAGGACAGGAAGTCCATACTCGAGGTCCACGCAAGGAACAAGAGGATAGCCCCGGAGGTCGATTTCGAGAGGATAGCGAAGGGCACCCCCGGCATGACCGGGGCCGACCTTGAAAACCTCGTGAACGAGGCCGCGCTTGAGGCCGTGAAGAAGGGCAAGGAGCGGATAGAGATGCGGGACTTCGAGGAGGCCAGGGACAGGGTCATAATGGGCTCCAAGAGGGAGGAGAGCTTCTCTGAGGACGAAAAGAAAATAACGGCATACCACGAGGCGGGGCACGCGCTGGTCTCCTGGGAGCTCCCGCATACCGACCCGATACACAAAGTATCCATAATCCCGAGGGGCATGGCCCTGGGAGCAACGCAGTTCCTTCCCGAGGAGGACCGGCATTATTACCCCAAGAGCTATCTCATAAACAGGCTCTGCGTTGCGCTCGCGGGGAGGGCCGCCGAGAAGCTCGTCTTCATGGACGTAAGCAGCGGCGCGAACGACGACCTTAAGAACGCCACGGCTCTGGCGGAGAAGATGGTGGCCCAGTGGGGCATGTCGGACAAGGTCGGGCCCATAAACTTCGGCAGGGGCGAGGAGCACCCGTTCATCGGCAGGGACATATCTGTCCAGAAGCGGTACAGCGAATCAATGGCCTGGCTCATGGACAAGGAGATAAGGAACCTGATAATCGAGGCGGAGAGGAAGGCCGACGAGCTCCTTCTCCGGGGAAGAAAGACGCTTGAGGAGCTTGCGGCCGCGCTCTTGAAAGACGAGTCCCTCGACAAGGAGGACGTCGAGGTGATAATTAGGAGGACGAAGGGAGTAGAACCCCTCCGTAAGATAAGCAACTAGCACATACGCCAGAGTATCCCTTGCTTTTACCCCCGCCCTTTAATATAATAAACCGCTCCTTAATCCATTTACCCTCCGGAAGCCGCGGCCACGTGTCCCACGGCGGTTTCGGTATCGAAGAGGCTATGCCCTTTTCCCTTCAGGCAGGTATGAAAAAGACCACCGTATTCATAGCCGACGACCACCCGGTCCTCCGTAGCGGCATAAAGGCGATCTTCCCCCCGGATGAATACGAGGTGGTGGGAGAGGCCGACAACGGGATGGCGGCCTTGAAGGGCATAGCCGCCCTCAGGCCTGATATAGCCATACTTGACATCACAATGCCCGACCTGGACGGCATAGCCGTGACGAGGCGCGTTGTGGAGGAGTTCCCGGAGACCAGGATAATCATACTCTCAATGCACGCGGACCTGTCGCGCCCGATAGAGGCCTTCAGGGCAGGGGCGCTCGGCTACGTGCTCAAGGACTCCGAACCAGGAGAGCTACTGAGGGCGGTCGAAAAAGTGAGGACCGGGAGCAAGTACGCGAGCCCGGCCGTCACGGAGGAGATACTGAACGACTTCGTCGACGTCATAAAAAAGGAGCAGAGCCACGACCCCTTCGACACCCTCTCCGGGAGGGAAAAAGAGGTCCTCAGGCACATCGCGGACGGCTCCACCAGCAAGGAGATAGCCGAGAAGCTTTTCATTTCGCTTGCGACCGTGAAAAGCCACAGGAACAACATTATGAAAAAATTAAAGGTGAGCGATATGGCGAGCCTTATAAAGATCGCCATCAAGAAAGGCATGGTCCATCCCGATTGACCGATAGCCCCTAAGCCCTGCCCCTTACGGAATCAACCTGCCTAAACCACACAAACACCACGGTTTCAAAAAGAGATTCCGGGAAATACTCATGCTGGCCTGCCCGATGCCAGGCCAGGCCAGGTCTTTTATCGGCAAGTCCTAAACCCTTTTGCCTGCCAAGCCTCAACCCTTTGCATTAGTCCTGAATCATCGATTTAAATCCCTCAAAATAGGGTTTAGTCCCGATTATCAGTTGTCCCCGTCCCTCCGATAAAAAGGAAAGAGTGAAACAGGGCGCAAGGATACTGGTCGTCTCCGACGACCGCATGATGAGGACCATGGTCGGTTTTTCACTGGCCCTTGAGGATTTCGAGGTGAGGGAAGCGTCCGACGCAAGCGGAGCGCTTAACGTTATAAGTTCCGGTTTCGCGCCCGAACTTGTCGTTTGCGGGTGCGGCCCGTGGCCCGCCGGAGGGGGCCTCATTAGGAGCATAAGCGGCCTTTCAGCGCAAAGGCGCTCGCCGATTATTGCTCTTCTGGCTTCGCGGGACGACCTGGACAGGCAGATGGAATGGATGGAGGCGGGGGCCGCATGCCTGCTTGCGACACCGTTCTCTTCGGAGCAGCTTCTTGAAATGGTGAAGATGGTCATTTTCAACACACAGGCGACATAAGAGGAGTACCGATGGACTGGATGTCCCTTAAAATACGTCTCTTGGGCAGTTTCGGCATATTGCTGGCCCTTTTCGCGCTTGAGGTCCCGCTGGTCTACTGGGCCGTGAGCGGGAATGGTGCCGGCCCGGGCGCGAGTGCCGTGTTCGCGGTCATATTTCTCGGCGTCTGCCTGGCGGCGGTCTTCATGCTCCTTGCCGGAAAGCACATACTCGCCCCGGTGCGCGACATTCAAAAGACGATAAACGGGCTTTCGGCAGGGAACTTCAGAAGCAGGTCAACCGTTAAGGTAAGCGTGCTGGGGATCGAGATGAACGACGAGTTCAAGGAATTGAGCGGGAGCGTGAACAGTATGGCTGAGAAGGTATCGCGCCTCATAGAAAAAATAGAAGAGACATCGACCCATCTTGCTTCGGCTTCCGAAGAGCTCTCGGCTACCTCCGCGCACATATCCGAGGGCGCGATGAGGCAGTCCGGCCAGACCTCCTACGCGGCAACTGCAATGGATGAGATGAACGCCACGGTCCTGGAGGTCGCGAAGAACTCCCACCAGGCCTCGATAGACGCGAAAAAGGCGAGCGAGACGGCCTCGAGGGGCGGACAGGTGGTGAACGGGGCAATTTCCGCCATGCAGGACGTGGCAGAAGCCACGTCCGTCTCGGCCGCGACGATACAGAAGCTCGGCAGCAGGTCGGAGGAGATAGGGACTATAGTCTCCGTCATAAATGACATAGCGGACCAGACGAACCTTCTTGCGTTGAACGCCGCCATAGAGGCCGCGAGGGCGGGCGAGCAGGGCCGCGGTTTTGCGGTAGTCGCCGACGAGGTCAGGAAGCTTGCCGAAAGGACCACGCGGGCGACGAGGGAGATAGGGGGCATGATAACTTCCATACAGGGGGAGACCTCAAAGGCTGTTTCGGCCATGAAAGAAGGCACACTGAAGGTCGAAAACGGGGTGAGGCTCGCAAACGAAGCCGGCCAGGCGCTCAATGACATCGTCTCGGGGGTCGAGCTGGTGACGGACATGATAGCGCAGATAGCGACCTCCGCCGAGGAGCAGAGCGCCACGACCGACGAAATAGCCAGGAGCGTCGAATCCATAGCAGAGGTCTCAAAGGAGAGTGTTTTCGCCACAGGGGAGGTTGCGAAGGCCACGAGCGAACTTGCGGCCCTTGCGGCGGAACTCGGGAGCCTTGTATCGGGCTTCAAGGCGCAAGACAAAGATGAAGAAACCGGCCCTGAAATGGCCGTTCACAAAAGGCTCCGCTTAGTGCACCCCCTCCGTAAAACCATGCCAGCCTACACCAGCGAAGCGTAGCACCTCGCCTTGAGTCCTGGCGACTGCCTTCCGCCCCCCGTCCTCCGGGGGGCGCCATCCACCCCTTTTTCCGCCTGGAGCCGTTCTCATTAGGGGGCCAGGCCGTAAAGGATGGGCTATCTCCGGGCCATCTCCTACCTATTTCGGGTCAATAAAACGCTTAATATCTCCGCTGTAAATGCCGAAGAGTAGTGGACGGGCGCCTGCGCCCTGTCCGGCGGAATTGCCGGATGCGGCCAGGGGGCCGTAACTGTCAAATTTACCTTGACTTTCCGGCTGGCAAGGGGTAAGTTTCCAGTTGAAAACAGCTGACAAAAAGGGGGCCTTATAATGGCAAGGAAGATACTTCTGGCAGACGATTCCATTACCATCCAGAAGGTTATATCCATTACTTTCGCCTCTGAGGACTATGAGCTTGTCATAGCGGGTGACGGGGATACGGCCTTGAGGAAAGCCAGGGAGACGAAGCCGGACCTTGTCATAGCCGACATAGCCATGCCCGGGAAGTCGGGCTATGAGCTTACGGCCGCAATCAAATCCGACCCGGAGTTTAGGAATATCCCGGTCCTCCTTCTTGCTGGCACGTTCGAGCCGCTCGACAAGAACGAGGCGATGAGGGTAGGCGCGGACGACAGCATCATCAAGCCCTTCGAGTCCCAGGACCTCCTTGACAAGGTAAGGGAGCTCCTTGCAAGCGCCGGGTCCAGCCAGGCACAGGCCGCCCCAACGGCCCCTTCCCAATCCGGCGCATCCGCCGCCCAGGGCGCTCAGGCAGAGGATATCTGGTCTGCCGGCGGGTTCCTGAGCGCTTCGGACGAGTTCGAGGCGAAAACGGAGGATACGGGCGGCGGCGTTGACCTCGATTTCCTGACCTCCGGCGGGCTTTTCGAGGAGGAGGAGAAAGGGCAGCCGAAGGCAGAGGACTTCACAGACCTGGTTATAAACGAAGACGAATTTAAACCTGGCATCGGCTCCGGGCCGGCCGAAAAAGGCCCGGAAATGGTCCCCGAATCGCCGTTTGAGATGAAGGGGTTCGATTCCGGCGAGGAAATGAAGGAAGAGCCGCCGTTCGACCTCGGCGCGTTCGATAGTTTCTATAACGCCGATAACAGGTCAACCGGGGCGCTCGAAATCGAACCGTTCGGGAGCGGACCAAAACAGGAGGAAGCGGAAGAGCCTGCAAATGTCGGCTCGTTCCAGCCCTTCAGGGAGGAAGCCGCCCAAGTAGAGGAGATATCCAGGGTAGAAGACGACATTTTTGAAGTGGAAGGCGAGATAGCCGAGCCCGACCTCCTGGAGATACCGGAAGAGATAATCGAGTCCAGGCCAGAGGCGCCCTTTTTAAGGAAAGAAGAAAGGGACGTTTCGGAGCCTCCTGCCCGCGCACCCCAGCCGCGCTCTACAGTCCCTGAGGCCGAGATAAGGGCTCTGGTAGAGCGCGCCGCGGCCGGCATGGAGGAGAGGGTCGCCTCGAGCCTGGAAGCGAGGCTCGGGAAGGCCGAGGCACAGGCAACGGAAGTCATCGAGAAGGTAGCCGAGAGGGTCGAGGAGAGGCTCAGAAATGAGCTCGCCTCGAAGCTTGCGCGTCTCGATTCCCTGGTTGCCGAGGCCGCCGAAAGGGCAGCCGCCCGGATGGAGGAAAAGATACGGGGAGAGCTCGTCTCGCGCCTCCAGGGGCTCTCGGTACCGAAGGAGCAGGTGGAAGCCATAGTCTCCAGGTCCGCCAAGCAGGTCGTGGAGCACGTCTCATGGGAGGTGGTCCCCGAGCTTGCAGAGCGCCTCATAAAGGAAGAGATAAGAAAGGCCAAGGAAGCGTTCCTCAAGACCAGGTAAGTAAGGTAAGGGGCCTTTATCAAATTCTCTGCCGTTTCCCCAGCGGCAGAGAATTTTTTTGTTTTTTTTACCGCCGTTCCAAATTATAATTTCAATTTGGCGGTCCGAGAATCAAAACGGCTTGCGAGCCGGGGCTTTGGTTTAGGCGCTCTGCCCCTCATTAGCGACCTGAGCCCGTTTTGTATCCCGCCCAGGCCGTTTCGCCCGCAGCGGTTTTTCCCCTATCAGGATGTTGAAAAAGTCCTTCCTGGACTTTTCAACTACGGCTTGGCCGGAATGAATCCGTCCAAGCCTCACAAATTGCTCGACTTTTCGAGTCTTCGCAATTTGGCGCCCCATCCGTGGATTGCTTGGCAGGTGTTTTTCAACACCCTGCCATTTAAAAAATATCAGGAAGGTTTGGATGAGCGAGAAGACGCTTGAAAAGACTTACGAGCCTGGCTCTGTCGAGGGCCGGTGGGCGGATTACTGGATACGGGAGAAGCTCGCGACCCCTGAGGAGGGCTCGGAAAAACCGTCTTTCTCGATGGTGATTCCGCCGCCTAACATCACCGGCGCCCTGCATCTCGGCCACGCCCTCAATTCCACCCTCCAGGACATACTCGCCAGGTCCAGGCGCATGAGGGGCTTCAACGTCCTCTGGCTTCCCGGCATAGACCACGCTGGCATTGCGACGCAGAACGTGGTCGAGAAGCAACTCGCCGCCGAAGGCCTCGACAGGCACAGGGTCGGAAGGGAAGCCTTCATCGAGCGGGTCTGGAAATGGAAGAACGAGTCCGGCGGCACGATAATAAACCAGCTTAAGAGGCTTGGGGCCTCGTGCGACTGGACGAGGCTGCGCTTCACCATGGACGAGGGCCTCTCGAAGGCCGTCCGCGAGGTCTTTACGTCGCTCTACAAAGAGGGGCTCATATACAGGGGCGACTACATCATAAACTGGTGTCCCAGGTGCCACACCGCGCTCTCCGACCTCGAGGTCGAGTTCAACGAGACCGAAGGCAGCCTCTGGTACATGCGCTACCCGCTCGTTGAGCCGGTTGGCGGTATCGAGTATCTGACGGTCGCAACCACCAGGCCGGAGACGATGCTGGGCGATACCGCCGTGGCCGTAAACCCGGAGGACGAGAGATACAAGGCCCTCATAGGGAAGATGCTCCGGCTCCCCTTCGTCGAGCGCGAGATACCCATAATAGGGGATGATACGGTCTCAATCGAGTTCGGCACCGGCGCGGTCAAGATAACCCCTGCCCACGACTTCAACGACTTCGAGGTCGGCTCAAGGCACAAGCTCCCGTCCATCAAGGTGATGGACGAAAGCGCCAGGATGAACGAGAACGCCGGCCCCTTCAAGGGCATGGACAGGCTCGAAGCCCGGAAAAATGTGGTCTCCGGGCTCGAGGAAAAGGGCCTGCTCGAAAAGACGGAGAAGCACAAGCTCATGCTCGGCGGCTGCTACAGGTGCTCGACCATAGTCGAGCCGACCCTCTCCAAGCAGTGGTTCGTGAAGGTAGCGCCTCTCGCGGGCCCGGCCATAGAGGCCGTCGAGGACGGCCGCATAAAATTCGTACCGAAGAACTGGGAGAACCTGTATTTCGACTGGATGAGGAACATCCGGGACTGGTGCATTTCCCGCCAGATATGGTGGGGGCACAGGATACCGGCATGGCATTGCAAAGATTGCGGCGGGGTGACGGTCTCGACAATTGACCCGGATAAGTGCGAAAAATGCGGGGGCAGAAATATCGAGCAGGACCCGGACGTGCTCGATACCTGGTTTTCGTCGGCGCTCTGGCCCTTCTCCACCCTCGGCTGGCCCGAAAAGACCCCGGACCTCAAGGCCTTCTATCCCACATCGGTCCTTTCCACGAGCTTCGACATCATCTTCTTCTGGGTCGCCAGGATGGTGATGATGGGCCTTAAGTTCATGGGAGACGCGCCCTTCAGGGACGTCTACATCCACGCCCTTATAAGGGACGCCAAGGGGCAGAAGATGAGCAAGAGCAAGGGGAACGTCATAGACCCCCTTGTGATGATGGAGCAGTACGGAACTGACGCATTCAGGTTCACCCTGGCCGTCCTCGCGGCGCAGGGCAGGGACATAAAGCTCGCCGAGGACCGCATAGCCGGGTACAGGAACTTCTGCAACAAGATCTGGAACGTCGCGAGGTTCACGCTCATGAACCTTGACGAGCCCTTTTTCGAGGCTATGGCTTCAGGCAAGGCCATGGTGGACGAGACCCGCTTCAACATGGCGGATAAGTGGATATGGGAGCGGAGAAACGCCTGCATAAGGGAGGTAACCGAGGCCGTCGACACCTACAGGTTCGACGAGGCCGCAAGAGTCCTTTACAGGTTCGTCTGGCACGAGCTATGCGACTGGTACGTGGAGCTTATAAAGCTCGACCTCCGTGGCGAGAGCGGCCCCGAGAGGAAGCTCCAGGCGCAAGCCTCTCTCGCGGCCGTAATGATGGACACGATGAAACTCCTTCATCCCTTTATGCCCTTCATAACCGAAGAGATTGCCGAGAAGCTTCCGGGATACAAAGGGAGCCTCATGGCGGGGGATTTCCCGAAAGAGAAAAGGGCGTTTCCTGAAGAGGCCGCGCGCATGGAGGATATGATGGACGTCATAAGGGCCGTAAGAAACATCCGGACCGATATGAACGTCCCGCCGTCGGCAGTGGCCGATTGCTTCTGCTTTGCAGACGATCCGGACCTTAGGGACACTCTTTCAAAGGGGGCGGAGTATATAAAGCTCCTCGCGAGGGTAAAGGACCTCGTCATAGCCGAAAAAGGTGAGAGGCCCAGGGATTCCATATCGGCCGTGGCCGGGGCAGGGCAGAAGAAGGCCGAGGTCTTCGTGCCGCTCGGCGGGCTCGTTGACTTCGACCTTGAGGAGAAGAGGATAACGAAGGAGCTTTCAAAGGCCGAGGCGGAGGCCTCGGGGCTCTCCAAAAAGCTCGGGAACGAGGAGTTCACGAAAAAGGCCCCGGCCGAGGTGGTCGAGAAGGACAGGGCCAGGCTCGAATCAATAGAAGAGAAGGTAGGCAAGCTCAAGGCCGGGCTCGAGCGGATAAGGAGCATAAGGGCTTGAGGCAACCTCTGAAAGGCTGCTGAAAAAGTCCATCTGCGTCAAAGGCTACGTCGCTTGACACTCCGGCGTACAAGAAAAGTACGCCTCATTCTCGCTCCCCTATTCCAACGAGGGCCTCGCCTCTGGAGCTTTTTTAGCAGCCTGAAAAAACGGAGTTTTTCAGCAAGCTAATAACTGATGTTTTCCCCTAACCGCGTAGTTAGCGGGAACAAAAATGCTCACATATTGACATAAATGCTCCGCTTTTATCCCGGCTTCCGTAAAAGCTGCAATCTAAAATTATAGAGGTGCCTTGAAAAAGAATATCGTCCGGAAAAAACGCGGCCGCGCCAATGACATTGGCATGGCCCGCCTCAAAAAATACGCGGCCCTTCTCATAGACGCTGCTTTTGCCGAGGACGTGGGCCCGGGCGACCTTACGACCGATGCGATAGTTAAGAAAGGGCAGGCCGGGGCCGCGGAGTTCATGGCAAAGGAAGACATGGTAATAGCCGGGCTTTTTATCCCGGAGATGGTCTTTAAAAAGCTCGACCGGAAGGCCGTGTTCAGGGCCAACTTCAAGGATGGCGACCGGGTAAGGAAGGGCCAGGTAATAGCGACAGTCTCGGGCACACTGGCCGCTCTCCTTACGGGCGAAAGGGTAGCGCTCAACTTCCTCCAGCGCCTCTCGGGCATTGCTACAAAGACAAACGAGTTTGCGCGGAGGCTGAAGGATTCGCGCGTGAAATTACTCGATACCCGGAAGACGACGCCTTGCATGAGGCCCCTTGAGAGGTATGCCGTAAAGGCCGGGGGCGGAGAGAACCACAGGTTCGGCCTCTTCGACGCGGTCTTGATAAAGGACAACCACATAAAGGCAGCGGGCTCGGTAACCTCCGCTCTGGAAGCAGTAAGGAAAAAGCACGGTGTAAAGGTGGAAATCGAGGTCACGGACCTCCGCGAGACGAGGGAAGCCCTGGAGACCGGGGGAGCGGATATCATAATGCTCGACAACATGGCGCCTTCCGAGATGAGGAAGGCCGTGAAGATGATCGGAAAAAGGGCGCTCGTGGAAGCGTCCGGAAACGTGAGCCTTGAAACGATCGGCCGCATCTCGAAAACTGGCGTCGATTTCATATCCGCCGGAAGCATTACCCACTCGGCGAGGGCAATCGACATAAGCATGGAAGTGGTATCCTTATGCGTGACAAAGGGCCGGAAACCGAGATAATAAGGCTCCTCAAGGCAGGGCCGGGCCATGTCTCGGGGCAGAAACTGAGCAGGGCGCTCAAGGTCTCGAGGACCGCGGTTTGGAAACACATTGAGGCCCTTAGGAAATCGGGGTATACGATAGAGGCGAGCCCTTCAAAGGGCTACAGGCTGCTGGGGCCTCTCCCGTTTAACGGTGTCGAGGTCTCATCACTCCTTGAAACCGGCTTTATCGGAAGGGAGCTACATTTCCATGACGAAGTCGGCTCGACCAACGCCGAGGCCTTCGAGCTTGCCCGGAACGGGGCTTCAGAAGGCACGGTCGTAATGGCCGAGAGCCAGACTGGAGGAAAGGGACGGCTCGGGAGGAGATGGGAATCGCCGTCAGGGCTCAATATCTATCTGTCGATAATCTTGAGGCCGCCCATACCCCCGGAAGAGGCGCACTGGCTCACATTTGTCGCTGCCGTTGCCACGGCAGAAGCGGTTTCGGGATATTGTCCGGCAAAACCTGTCGTGAAATGGCCGAACGACATACTCATTAACGGAAGGAAAGCGGCAGGCATACTCCTTGAGATGGGCTCCGAGCCCGAGAGGGTGCATTTCGTGGTCATGGGCATCGGCGTGAACGTCAATATGACCAGGTCCATGTTCCCGGAATATATAGGAGATACGGCCACTTCCGTCCGCGAGGCTAAGGGGGCAGTAATTGACAGGGGAGCCCTTGCCAGCCGCCTTTTATCGAGCGTCGAGCTGTGGTATAAGGTATACTTAGCCGAGGGTTCCATTCCCATCCTTTCGGAATGGAAGAGGTATTTCGGCTTTGAAGGCAAGGAGATACGGGTCGTCTCGTTCGGCAATACCGTAAAAGGCGTCTGCCTGGGGGTTGACGATACCGGGGCGCTCCTTATAAGGGAACCAGGCGGCGCCGTAAAAAAGATAGTGGCCGGAGACATGGAGGCGGCATCCAGGTAGTGCTCTTAACCCTTGATATAGGCAATACCTCCATCACCCTGGGTGTTTTCAGGGGCGAAGAGCTAAAAGAGAGCTGGCGTCTCTCGACGGACGCCCGGAGGACGGCGGACGAGTACGGGGCCTCGCTCCTTGCCCTGCTTTCATCTTCCGGCATAAAGGCCCCGGACCTTAAGGCCGCAATCGTCTCTTCTGTCGTTCCGCAGATGAACGCGGCCCTGAAGGACGCGCTCGCGAGATACCTGGGCCTTCGTGCGACGTTCGTCACGCATGAGAACTGCGGGATAAAGGTTCTCACGGAAAGGCCCTCTGAGGTCGGCCCGGACAGGCTCGTAAACGCGGTCGCGGCTTTCAGCGCCCATAAGAAGCCGCTCATAGTTGCGGACTTCGGGACAGCAGTGACATTCGATTACGTGACCGGAAAAGGCGAGTTCGCGGGCGGGGCAATCGCCCCGGGCATAGGCATACTGTCCGAGGCGCTCCATTCGAAGACGGCCGTGCTCCCCAGGGTCGAAGCAGTGAAGCCCGAGAGGCTTGTCGGCAGGAACACGATCGAGGCCATGCGCTCCGGGTTGTTCTACGGTTTTCTGGGGCTGGTGGACGGCATACTGGAGAGGATGGCCGAGGAAGCCGGGACAGACCCCATCGTAGTCGCGACCGGCGGGCATGCGGGGCTCCTTAAGGGCGAGTCGAGGCGCATTAACGAAATAGACGAATTCCTGACCCTCAAGGGCTTAAGGATAATCCACGGAGGGAAGATAGATTAGATGTCTGAAGGCCGGGAACACTTCATCGCGGGAAAACGCTTTTTGAAGGAAGACAACCTGGACAGGGCCCTCAAGTCTTTCGATAAGGCCTGGAAAGAGGACAAGGAAAACCCGGAGTACATGTCGTATTACGGCATGGTCAGGGCCATGAGGGCGGGGGAAATAGGCCTTGGCCTCGAGTTCTGCACCAGGGCCGTCAAGAAGGAGTTTTTCAGGGCCGAGTTCTATCTGAACCTCGGAAAGGTATATATGGCCGCCGGAAATAAGAAGGGCGCCATAAAGGTATTCAAGAAGGGCTTGAGGTATGACGCCGCGAACGAGGAGATGAACTCTCTCCTCATACAGCTCGGGTTCAGGAACAGGCCAGTAATCCCGGTCCTCGACAGGTCGAACCCGCTTAACAAGTTCCTCGGGATACTCTTAAGGAGGACGATACCGGGCCTCTTGGGAAAGAAAAAGAAGAAATAGGAAGACGTGAGACCCTCAACCCGGAGGAGGTGGTTTGATGGAAGTCTCGCTGGAAAAAAAGAGGAACATATCCGTTATCGCGCACGGCGGCGCGGGAAAGACTTCGCTGGCCGAGGCGATGCTCTTTAACGCCGGGGCCATCGAGAGGCTAGGCAAGGTGGACGACGCCACATCGCACCTTGACTTCGAGCCCGAGGAGCAGAAACGGAAGATCACCATATCGGCGGCCATACACCATTACGACTGGGACGGCTGCCGGGTGAACGTAATAGACACCCCCGGGTATTCGAACTTCCTCACCGAGACCAGGGACTCGCTCAGGGTAGTCGGCGGGGCCGTGGTCATCCTTAGCGCCATATCTGGCGTGAAAGTCCAGACAGAGAAGATATGGGAGTTCGCGGACGAATTCGAGGTCTCGCGGATAGCCTTCGTAAACAAGATGGACCGCGAGAGGGCGGGCTATCTCCGCGCCGTGGACGATATGGAGAAGGTACTTAAGGTCAAGGGCGTGCCAATGCAGATACCCATCGGCGAGGGGCACGCCTTCAGGGGCCTCGTGGACCTCGTATCTATGAAGGCATACATTTACAAGGACGACGGTTCGGGGAGCTTCGAGACGGGGGCCGCCCCGCCGGAACTCGAATCCGAGGCAGCGGCCATGCGGGAGAACATGATAGCCGCGGTGGCCGAATCCGACGAGGCGCTTACGGAGAAGTACCTGAACGGCGAGGAGATATCAATAGAGGAGCTACTTAAGGCCATAAGGGAAGGGGTCCTCACAAGGAGGTTCATCCCGGTCTACCTGGGCTCTGCGCTCAAGAACATGGGCGTGAACTTATTGATGGATGCGGTTAACGGAAACCTGCCTTCGCCGCTCGACAAGGGGGCTATCCGGGGGCACATAAGGGGCATAGACCCGAGGACAGGGGAGGAGATAGAGCGGGAGCCCAGGGTCGAGGAGCCCTTTTCCGCGTTCGTCTTCAAGTCGCTCATCGACCCCTACACCGGGAAGCTCTCCATATTCAGGGTCTTCTCCGGCTCTCTCCACGCCGATTCGACTGTCCTGAACCCCACCAGGGACGCCAAAGAGAAGATAAGCCACCTGTACCTCATGGAGGGGAAGAAGCTAAAGGAGGTAGGGAGGGTAGAGGCCGGTGACATAGCGGCCGTATCGAAATTGAAGGACACCCACATAGGCGACACTCTATCGGACGTCGCCGAGCCCGTGAGGTTCCCGCAGTTTCCGCCTGTCGTGCCATCTCTTTCCTATGCCATACACCCGAAGACCAAGGCGGACGAGGACAAGGCGCCGCTCGCCATAGCAAAGCTTATGGAAGAGGACCCGAGCCTGGATTTCAGGATGGAGGAGGAGACGCACGAGTTCCTCCTTTCCGGCGTGGGGCAGGTGCACATCGAGGTTTCGGTCGAAAAGCTAAAGAGGAAGTTCGGGTGCGAGGTGGAGCTTAAGACCCCGATGGTGCCCTACAAGGAGACCATAAGGTCCCATGTGAAGGTGCAGGGGAAATACAAGAAGCAGTCGGGCGGCAGGGGGCAGTACGGGGACACATGGCTCGACATAAGCCCGCTCCCAAGGGGCACGGGATTCGAGTTCGTAGACCAGATAACCGGTGGCGCGATTCCGAGGCAATACATACCCGCAGTCGAAAAGGGTATAGTCGAGGCCATGAGGCACGGGGTGCTTGCCGGGTTCCCGGTCGTGGACGTGAGGGTTGCGCTTTATGACGGCACGTACCACACGGTCGATTCGTCCGAGATGGCCTTCAAGATAGCCGGGTCGATGGGTTTCAAGAGGGGGCTTGAGGAAGCGAACCCGGTGCTCCTCGAGCCGGTAATGAGGATGGAGATAAGCGTGCCCGAGGAAAAGCTCGGAGATATCATCGGCGACGTGAACTCGAGGCGCGGAAAGATACTCGGGGCCGAACCCAAGGCAGGGAGCCAGACCATAAGGGCCCTCGTGCCCATGGCCGAGGTCATAACCTACGCTACCGACCTCCGTGGCATGACCGGCGACAGGGGCATATTCACGATGGAGTTCTCGCACTACGAGGAGGTGCCGACTTACTTGAGCCAGAAGATAATAGCCGCGCACAGGCCGGAAAAGGAAAAGTCGGAGTGAGGGAATGAAGGTCCGTCAGGAGTTGCTTAAGTATTTCAAGATGCCAGCCGAGGGGCGTCTCGCGCTGGCCAAAAGGGCCGGAGACGATACGCTAACTCCCTCCGACGAGGTTACGGTCCTTTTTGTCCTGGGCTTTGACAAGGACCCGGCCGTGTCCGATGCGGCGAAAAAGAGCCTCGGCGAGTACCCGCTAGACGGCCTCATAAAGGCGCTTGAGCAAAAGCTCGACCCTCTTGTCATAAAGAAGGTGCTCGATTTGAGGGACGACGATTCGCTCCGGATAATGGCCGCCCTTAACCCGGGCACCGACGACGAAACCCTTAAGTCTCTCGCCGAGACAGGGCCGGAAGAGGTCGTGGCCGCGATTTCAGAGGATATCGATTTACTCTCGATGAAGCCGTTCCTTGTCGAGGCGCTCAAAAAGAACCCTCACTTTACGCTTTCAATGGCCGGCCTCTTTGAAGAGCGCTTGCGTAATCCAGGGACAGCGAAACCGGGTGAGGCAGATCCCCTGACCTCCGAGCAGATAGAGAAAGACCTCTTTGACGAAAAGAAGGCCAAGGCCGACGAGCAGAACATCTACAAGGCCGTTTCCAACATGACCATGGGCCAGAAGTTGAAGCTCGCGCTTTGCGGAAACAAGGCCGCGAGGGAGCTCCTTGTAAAAGACCCGAACAAGATAATCGCGGTAGCCGTGCTAAAGAACCCGAGGGTAACCGAGGAAGAGGTGCAGAAGGTCACGGCCTCAAAAGGGACGAGTGACGACCTCCTTCGCCAGATATCCCGGAACAAGGAATGGATGAAGAGCCATACGATAAGGGTCGGGATGCTGTCAAACCCCAAGACGCCGCTCGCCATTTCCTTAAAGCTCCTCGATACGGTATTCGAGAAGGACCTGCAGACGATAGCCAAGAGCAAGAACGTCTCCTCCGCGCTCGCCTCCGCCGCCCGGAGGAGGCTCGAGGCCAAGGCGGGCAGGGGCTGATGCCGCTCGGAGTTCACGTCTCCATCGCCGGAGGGGTGTCGAAGTCGGTGGAAAGGGCCCAGCGGCTCGGGTGCGACGCCATGCAGATATTCGGCAGAAACCCGAGGAGCTGGATATACACGCCGCTCCCCGAAGCCGAGGCCAGGCTCTTTAGGCACAAGAGGAAGGAGGCCGGCCTCTTCCCAGTGGTCGTCCACACGAACTACCTCATAAACCTCACCGCGCCTGACGACGGCATCTTCCATAAGTCGATTGACATGTTCAAAAAGGAGCTGGGGATAGCCGAGGCCCTAGGCGCGGATTATCTCGTTACACACCTCGGAAGCCCACAGGAAATGGGGCCGGCGTTCGCGCTCAAAAGGGTCTCCCTCGCCCTTCTGGAGGTGGCAAGAAGCGGGCTCGGCAGGACTACTCGCGTCCTCCTTGAGAACACTTCAGGCTCAGGGACTGGCTTCGGGAGCAAACTCGACGACATCGGACGTATAATAAGGGGCGCGAAAGAGAGCGGGCTCGATACGGGCCTCTGCTTCGACACATGCCATGCGTTCGCCGCCGGGTATTCCTTTTCGACCCCCCAGGAGGCCGATTCACTCGTAAAGAGGATAGAAGCGGAGGCCGGGCGCGGGAGCCTCAGGGTCATACACCTTAACGACTCGCGCGGCGGATTTGGCTCGAAGCTCGACCGACACGCGGATATCGGCAAGGGGGCGATAGGGAGCGAAGCGTTCAGGCATTTCCTCAACCACCCGAAGATAAAAAAGGTGCCCATGATACTCGAGACCCCGAAGGACTCGGACGAGGACGATCTTAGGAACCTCGCAGAGGTAAGGCGGATACTCGGAGCATAGATAGATTGCCTTGAATTGTACCCCTTATCTGGTTTAGGATTGTTCTTAAGACGTTCACAAGGAGGCTTTCACGCGATGTACGATCTTGTCATAATCGGGGGCGGGCCCGCAGGCCTTACGGCGGGCATATACGCGCAGAGGGCGAGGCTTAAGACGGTCCTCCTTGAGAAGCAGATGGTGGGCGGCCAGATAGCCGTAAGCGACGTAATCGAGAACTACCCCGGTTTCCCGTCTATAAGCGGTGCCGGGCTCATGGAGAAGTTCGAGGAGCACGCGCGCGGACTAGGCCTTGAGATAAAACTCGCGGGCGTCCACGACATCGCGCTCGAAGGCGGCGTCAAGGTCCTTAAGACCACCGAGGGCGAGATAAGGGCCAAGGCCGTGATAATAGCTACTGGGGCAAAACCCAAGAGGCTTGGCGTGCCTGGAGAGAAAGAGCTTACCGGTAAGGGAGTCTCCTATTGCGCAACCTGCGACGGCCCGTTCTTCAGGAACCTGAAGGTGCTGGTCGTGGGCGGCGGCGATACCGCCGTGAAGGAGGCCGTCTACCTTTCACGGATAGCCTCCAAGGTATACATCTCGCACAGGCGGGACAGGTTCAGGGCCGAGAAGATGCATCAGGAAAAGCTCGAGAGCACGCCAAATATAGAGATATTGAAGAGCCACATCCTTACGCATATAAAAGAGGAAGCGGGGCTCGTAAAGAGCGCTCTCCTTGACGACATCAAGACAGGCGAGAAGAAGTCCATAGACGTGGAGGGGGTCTTCATATTCGTCGGCATAAACCCGACGACCGACTTCGCGGACGTTGATAAGGACGACATGGGCTTTATAAAGACCGACGCAAGGCTCCAGACGAGCATGCCGGGCGTATTCGCGGCAGGCGATTGCCGTACTACACCGTTACTGCAGGTCGCGACAGCCGTTGGCGACGGGGCAATTGCCGCGGCGTCCGCCATAGACTATATCGAACAATTCGAAACGGAGGCAAGGGCTTAGCAGGCTGCTGAAAGACTCTTGAGAGAACCTTTTTGTAAAAAGGTTCTGAGCCGTTGGAGGCTTGAATGACGCGGGGGGCTTACAGCCTCAAGTATCACATTCGTCCATCGGGCCTAACACTCTCTCCAAAAACTTTCAGCTCTTCCTGAGAAAACCCCCTATCGGGGGTTTTCTCAGGAACTAAAAGTCTTTGAAGGGGGTCAACTGAGATTGCAAACCAAAGTAATTGATTTTGCCGCACCAGAAGCAAAAACCACTTTGGCTCGTAATCCCAGCTAAAACCTTTCTACAGAAAGTTTCCCCCTGGGCTTTCAGCAGTCTCCAGGCGCCCTTGATTTCTCGATGTCCGACCAGACCGTAAAATGTCCCAACTGCCATATCGAGTTTCCGCTCACCGAGGCGCTTTCGAACCGCATCAAGGAGGGGCTCCGGGCCGAGTACGAGGAGAAGTCCGTCCGGAAGGAGCTGGAGGTCCGGAAAAGGGAAGAGGAACTTAAGAAAAAGCTTTCCGAGCTTGAGGAGGCGAGAAAAGCTGTCGAGGATACGGTCGCGTCGAGGCTTTCCGCCGAGAAGGCGAGGCTCGTGGAGGAGGCCCGGAAAAAGGCCCTTGAACGGTTCGAGACCGAGCTCAGGGACATGAAGGAGGAGCAGGCGCGGAAGGACGAGCTCCTTCAAGACGCCCGGAAAAAGGAGCTTGAGCTAAGGAAAAAGGCGAGAGAGCTCGAGGAGGAGAAGAAGGCGCTCGACCTGGAGGTGGCCCGGAAGATAGACTCCGAGAGGGAGAAGATACGCCAGTCGACCCTCGAGATCTTCTCCGAGGAGCACAGGCTCAAGGACCTTGAGAAGGACAAGAAGATAAGCGACATGCTCAGGACCATAGAAGAGCTTAAGAGGAAGGGCGAGCAGGGCTCCATGCAGTCCCAGGGCGAGGTCCTGGAGCTCGACCTCGAAGCTCTCCTTAGGTCCATGTTCCCGGTGGACGTAATCGAGCCCGTGCCCAAGGGCATACGGGGCGCGGACATAATCCAGAAGGTCTATACACGGACCGGCCAGCACTGCGGCTCTATCGTGTGGGAGTCCAAGAGGACCAAGGCCTGGAACGATGAGTGGATAGCAAAGCTCAAGGACGACCAGAGGGACATAAAGGCCGAGGTCGCGGTCCTCGTGACCGAGGCCCTTCCAAAAGGGGTCTCGTCCTTCGCCCAGATAGACGGCGTTTGGGTATCGGTCGTCAGCCTTGCGGGCGGCCTCGCGGGAGTGCTCCGGGCCGGGCTCATACAGCTATCCCTCGCAAGGCTTTCGTCGATCGGGAAGAACGAAAAGATGGAGGCGATATACGCCTACCTTTCCGGCCAGGGCTTCAGACAGAGGGTAGAGGGAATAGTGGAGTCCTTCAAGGAATTGAAGGAGGAGCTCGAGGCCGAGAAAAGGGCCATGACCAAGGTGTGGGCGCGAAGGGAAAAACAGCTCGAAAGGGCCGTCACCAACACGGCGGGCATGTACGGTGACATGCAGGGCATAATAGGCTCTACGCTTCCGGAGCTTAAGTCCCTGGAGCTCGGCTCCGGGGAAGAGGAAGAAGAGTGAGGACAGGAACGCAAATGGTCCGGGAAACCGGACCGGGAGAAGTGATGATATGCATACGGTAGTGCTCGTGATCATAATAGCGGTCTCGCTAGGGATAATGCCGGCCTTTGTGGCAATGAAGAAGGGGCGGAGCTTTTTTAAATGGTGGGTATACGGCACGCTGGCGTTCGTGATCGCCATGCCTCACGCGCTTTTCCTGGACAGAGGCCTGAGGATAGTGGGCGGAGGCACAAGGACCTGCGGCTTCTGCAGAATGAAGGTGAACATATCGGCCGCCCACTGCCCGAGGTGCGGACACGAGTTCATAGAATTCTGAGATGGACGGAAGAGCTGGCGCGATACGCGGAAAAAGCGTGCTTACGGGCTGGAGGGCCGTCCTTCACCGGATAATATACGAGGCCGACACGCCAGCGGGCAGGCTTTTCGACGCTGCCCTCATAGGGGCCATACTCCTCAGCGTCCTTGTCGTGATGCTCGACAGCGTGTCCTGGATTTCCGAGGAATACGGGACCGCGCTCTACGTAGCCGAGTGGTTCTTCACCATCCTATTCACGGTCGAATACGCCTTGAGGCTCAGCTGCGTTGCAAGGCCGGTTAAGTACGCTGCAAGCACCTTCGGCATAATAGACCTCCTTGCCGTCATCCCGACCTATATCGACCTCCTCCTTCCGGGCGGCCGCTACCTCATGGCGGTCCGGGTGCTCAGGGTGCTTCGCATATTCCGCACATTCAAACTGTTCGAGTACCTGGACGAGGGCGCCTATATATTGCGGGCCTTGAAGGCCAGCAGGAAGAAGATATCCGTATTCCTTTTCACGGTACTTAACCTCGTAGTCGTCCTCGGCTCACTCATGTACCTCATAGAGGGCGAGGAGAACGGATTCACCAGCATCCCGAGGAGCGTATACTGGTGCGTCGTCACCCTCACGACCGTGGGCTACGGCGACATAGCGCCCCAGACCACGCTCGGGATGGGGCTTGCCACTGCGGTCATGATAATTGGGTACGGGATTATCGCCATTCCTACGGGAATAGTCACCGTCGAGATGGTCCAACAGGCCGCGGCCTCAAGGAAATCGACCCAGGCCTGCCCCTCGTGCGTAGCCGAAGACCATGACACGGACGCGGTCTTCTGCAAGCGCTGCGGCTCGAAACTCAACTAAGCCTTTCCGCCAAATTCCCTTTCAACGCCGTTTTCACGATTACGGGCCATCTACGCTCAATACGGGCTATACTTTAATATGGACGGTAAGCGGCCCTCCATCCAGTAAGGGTCTAGCCATTTAAAAATGAATCGGGGGAAAGGAGTCCTGCCATGCCAAGGACAACGGTCGATACATACGAAGATACCGTGGTCGCAGGCAAAAAGATAGCCGCAACCGTATATGTCCTGCAGGCCATCGGCCTCTTCATAGGCATAACATACATAATCGCCGTCATAATCAATTACGTCAAGGCTTCGGACGTAAAAGGCACCTGGATAGAGTCGCACTTCAGGTGGCAGATACGGACGTTCTGGTTCAGCATACTATGGGCCGTCATAGGCGCCCTGACCTATCTCCTCATAATAGGTTATTTCATACTCCTGGCCGTGGCCGTATGGGTCATCTACAGGATCGTAAAAGGGGCCTTTTACCTCAAGAACAACCGGGCCATGTACGGCCTGGAGGTGTAGGAAGCCCGAGGAGGTGAGCGGATGAAGGCTCTCCAGGTAAAAGGGAGTTGAGGATAGTAGAGCGGCCCGAGCCTGCCATAAGGGCCAGGGACCAGGTCAAATTAATGGTCATGAGGGTCGGCGTCTGCGGCACCGACCGCGAGCGCATAGCCGAGGGCAAGGCCCCTCCGCCCGAGGGCTACGACGACCTGGTCATCGGGCACGAGAGCTTCGGAAGAGTGGTGGAGACAGGGAAAGAGGTGGATGCTGTCAGCCCCGGCGACTACGCCGTTTTTACGATAAGGCGGGGCTGCGACGAGTGCGCTCCCTGCCGCATGGGCCGCCCGGACATGTGCAGGACGGGGAAATACAAGGACAGGGGCCTTTCCGATATAGACGGTTTCAATTCCGAGTACGTCGTGGACAGCCAGAAGCACATCATACCCGTCCCTGTTGAGCTCGCTCCGGTTGGGGTCCTCCTCGAGCCCATGTCGGTCGTCGAAAAGGCCCTTGATGAAGTCGTGAAGTTCCAGTCGGCGAGGCTGCCTGAAGCGAATATCGGCAGCGATTGGTTCCGGGGTAAAAGGGTGCTCGTCGCCGGGATAGGCACGATAGGCCTCCTGGCCTGCCTTGCCCTGAGGCTCAGGGGAGCATCGGTATACGGCATCGATATCCTGGACGAGGATTCTCCGAGGCCAAAATGGCTTTCCGGCATAAAGGGAACCTACATAGACGGCAGGAAGGTCAAGCCCGAGAAGGTCGACGAGGAATTGGGGGCCATGGACCTGGTCTTCGAGTCCGCCGGCGTGCCAGGTCTCATGTTTAATCTCATAGACGCCCTGGCGAGGAACGCCGTCTATGTCGTTGCGGGCATACCCTCCGAGGCAATCCATGAAAGGACCATCCGCATACCCGGGGCGCAATTGATGGACCAGCTCGTAAGGAAAAACCAGCTCGTCTTCGGCACGGTAAGCTCCGCCGAGGGGCACTTCAGGATGGCCCTCGACGACTTCGCAATGGCCGAGTACAGGTGGAGAGGGCATACCGCCAGGATGATAAACCGGGAACTCGACTTTACGGAATACAGAGAGGCCATAACGAAACATCCCGAGGACGAAATAAAGGCTGTCCTGAAATGGGCGGCATAGGATTGATTTAGCAGATTTATTGAAAACTTTGGGGAAACTTTTTATGGAAAGGTTTTAGCTGGGATTGCGAGCCAAAGTGGTTTTTGCTTCTGGTGCGGCAAAATCAATTACTTTGGTTTGCAATCTCAGTTGACCCCCTTCAAAGACTTTTGGTTCCTGAGAAAAACCACCTTATGGGGGTTTTCTCAGGAAGAACTGAAAGTTTTTGGAGAGAGTGTTAGGTCCGATAGACGCGAATGTGATTAATGAGGCAATTAGTTCCTGAGCCCTTTGTGCATCCAACGGCTATAGAACCTTTTTATAAAAATCTCTCAAGCCTTTTCAGCAACCTGCTAAATCTCTGCTGTAAGCCCGTCGTGGGCGAATTCGACACCTGGGGGGAGGGTTTTGCTGTCCCTTTCGTAGAGGACATTGTGGCTCAGGTGGGTGAAGATAGTCCTCTGCGCGCCTATTTTTTTTGCTGCCTCCAGCGCCTGGGATATGGTGAAGTGAGTGGGGTGCGGCTTCTGCCTCAAGGCGCCGAGGATAAGGAGTTCAGCGCCCCGGAGGGCCTTGAAAGAGCTTTCGGGTATCTCGCTGCAATCTGTCACGTAAGCGAGCTTCCCGACCCTCCACCCGAATATCGCCGCCTGGCCGTGCATGACCGGCACGGGAGTCACATTCTCGCCGAATAGCTCGAAAGGCCCCTCGACTGCCTGGATCGATAGGTTCGGCTTCCAGCCGTCCATGCCGTCGTCCCTGAAGATATATTCGAAAGTGGACATTATGCGGCTAACGGTCCTCGCGCTCCCGTAACAGGGGATTGCGGCGTTGCCGTTGGAGAGGTTGAAAGCCCTAAGGTCGTCTATTCCGTGGATGTGGTCCGCGTGCGGATGGGTATAGAGGACCGCGTCGATCCTTTCGATCCCGTTCGCGAGGGCCTGGGCCCTTAAATCGGTCGATGTGTCTATGAGGACGTTTCTGCCGTTTGAGTGTATTAAGAGGGATGACCTGGTGCGCTTATCGAGCGGGTTCGGTGAAGAGCAGATCTCGCAATGGCAGCCTATGACCGGCACGCCGGTGGACGTGCCGCAGCCGAGTATTACGATTTTCATCCGGTCGGCTTCTCTTTGGAGCTTTACTTTTTAAGCTCTCCGACGATCGTGAGCTTCTCGAAGACGTCCTCGCCGTGGGGGGCATCGGCCATGAAGTCCGTAAGGTCCTCCCCTGAATAGTGCTCGAAATGCATGCCGTCGATAAAGAGCGGGTTTCCGGTCACGTCATAGACTTTGCCGTTATATGCTATGTAGACGGGCCTGGAGGGGTCGCTGCCGTCGAACTGCTTGAGCTCTTTTTCGTCGAATATCTTCATAATCATGCAATATAAAATGGCGCGGGTATGAAAGTCAATACAAATACGGCTGTTGTAGCGGCGGTTATGAGCCTTCGCCTTCCGTCCATGGGCTCGTGCTGGTCCTCGACCGGCGGGTGGAACGTGCCGATTATCGCTATGAGGGCGGCCCATATGAACCAGCCGGGCCAGGCGGCGAACCCGAGGACTATGAGGACCGCTATCATGCCGATGGAAAAGGCCCTGTGCACCGGGCCGAGAAGCGCGTAAACAAGGTGGCCGCCGTCGAGCTGGCCTATGGGCAAAAGGTTCATGGCCGTGACGAACATGCCTATCCAGCCGGCGAAGGCCACGGGGCTCAAGAGCACGTCGTGCGTTTCCGGGAGCGGACCCATGACAAGGTATGAAAGGGCGTGGAATATTATCGACGAGCCGAGGCCTAGCGAGCCGGCGGCCGCGCCCTTCGGGACTATCACCGACTCACCGAGCCCCCAGACCGTAACGAAAATGGCCGCGACGAAACCTGCAAGCGGCCCGGCCGCTCCGATATCCACGAGCGCGGCCTTGGTCGTTATGGGCGACTTTATCTTTATGAGCGCCCCGAAGGTGCCTATCATGGGCGGGAAGGGCGGCGCCGGTATGAAGGTCGGAAGCGTCGTAAGCACTCCGTGCCTCCTCGACGCGATGAAATGGCCGAGCTCATGTGTTCCGAGTATGAGCAGCAGCGAGGCCGAGAAGGGGACCCCTTGCGTAAGCCCGTGTGGGTTAGAGAATATGTCTACTCCCTGCTGCATGGCCCCCGAAGCAACGGTAGTTACGACCGTTACTATGAACAGGGCCAGCGGCAGAAGAACCCTGGGCCTTTCCGGCCTGTATGCGATGGGGTATCCGTTATTGCCGTCCATTTATCCTGCCCACTCGTTCTTTTTGGTGACATACTCGTGGTAGAACTCTATCATCGCCTGTCCTATGGATACTATCAGCGGTCCGGCTATTATGCCGATGAGCCCGAACGCGTTCATGGCGCCGAGTATGCTGAAGAAAAGAAGGAGCGGATGGAGGTTCGTCCTGCCGCTTACGAGATACGGCCTCATGAAATTATCAACGAGGCCTATTACGAATATGCCCCAGACCGAAAGCCCGACGGCCCCGACGTAGTCCCCGTTCACCGCCAGGTAAACGGCGACGGGCGCCCATACGAGCGATGCCCCGATGTTCGGGATGAACGTGGTAAGGAACATGACGAAGGTCAGGACCAGGGCCGCGGGTATGCCCAGATACCAGAGGGCTATGCCGCCGAGGATGGCCTGTATGATCCCGACAAGCACGCCTCCGTATATGGTCGCGTATATTACCCCCCTGTTCTTTCGTATTATCTCTTCCTTGTGCTCCGGAGAGACCGGCACGAGGTCCTTTACGATTTTGAAGAGCTTGTCTCCGTCCTTGAAAAGAAAATACATGGTGAAGAATGCAAGGAAGAGGTTTAGTACGAACCCCGCGAAGCTTCTGACGAAACCGCGTATGCCTTGGCCCGCGAAGCCTGCGGCTTCCCTTACTACAGTAGCGAGCATGCCCCTTATGTCAAGCGTTTCCAGGTCGACATAGCCGCCAAGGTATTTTTCGGCCCATGTTAAGAAAAAGCCCGGGGTGGCGGCGCGTGCAGATATATCCCTGATGTAGTCCTCGGCCCAGGCATAAAGGTTAACTAGTTCGGCTGCAAGCGCCGACCCAAGGAGGGCCATGGGCACTATGAGGAAAAGGGCTATGCTGGTGCAAGCGGCAAGCGAGGCAAGGGACCTTCGCCCGCGAAACCGACTTGTGAGCCATATGTAATAGGGATAGAAAAGGATTACGAAAATTATGGCCCAGAAAATCGGGATGAGGAACGGCGCCATGACCAGGTACATCAGGTAGCCGATTATTACGGATAGTACAAGGGTAAGGAGGTATTCCCATTTCATGGCAAAAGAGGCGAAGGAGAATCTTTTTGATTTCCCCGCACCTTCTCAGTATAATTATATTTTGCGGAAATACAAGGATTTATCGTTTTCCGGACGGGCTTCTGAGAGTTCTTGGCGCCCCGCAATGAACCGAAATACAATAATCCAAATAATGGAGATCACAAATTGGCTATAAAGGCTGTAGCGCTCCTTTCGGGCGGCCTGGATTCAACGCTCGCCGTCAAGCTCATGCTCGACCAGGGCATAGAGGTCCACGCTCTCAACTTCACCTCAGGTTTCTGCACCTGCAACCACGGCGGCGGAGGGGGCGGCTGCAAGAGCGAGGCAAAGAGGGTCGCCGAGGAGTTCGGCATTCCCATAAAGGTGCTCCCCAAGGGCATGGACTATATCGAGATCGTGCGTAACCCCAGGCACGGCTACGGCAAGGGCATGAACCCCTGTGTGGACTGCAGGGTCTACATGTTCAAGCGGGCCGGGGAGTACATGCGCGAGATCGGCGCCTCGTTCATCATAACCGGAGAGGTGCTCGGCCAGCGCCCCATGAGCCAGAGGAAGGACGCCATGAGGGTCATCGAGAGGGAGAGCGGTCTCGAAGGACTGATACTCCGGCCCTTAAGCGCCAAGCAGCTCGAGCCCACGATACCCGAAAAAGAGGGGTTGGTGGACAGGGAAAAGCTCCTTGACGTCCTCGGCAGGTCGAGGCGGAAGCAGATGGACCTTGCCGAGGACCTCGATATAAATGACTACCCGTGCCCTTCCGGAGGCTGCCTCCTTACGGACAAGATCTTCTCGAAAAAGGTGAGGGACCTCCTCCAGAACAAGGCCGACGTCACCAAGAGGGACCTTGAGCTCCTTAAGACCGGCAGGCACTTCAGGTACAAGAAATCGAAGGTCATAGTCGGGAGGAACGAGGCTGATAACACGAGGCTCCGCCTCATGCTCCAGGAAGGCGATACCCTCATAGAGCCGGGCGGGTTCCCGGGCCCGGTCGCGGTCCTCTCGGGCGAGGGCGGGGAAGAGGCCCTCCGGTTCGCGGGGAGCCTCATCCTGAAATACGCCCTTGACAAGGCAGGGGGGCAGAGAAGCATCAAGGCCACGCGAGGCGATTGGTCAATGGATTTTGAGGTGGAAGGCCCGGCTCCAGAGCCGGTAATCGAGGAGACTAGGGTATGCTGAGCGGTCCGGCTTCCGGCGAGCCGTGGGGAGACGCGGAGAGGGAATCGGCATCACTTAAGCTTGCGAAACTCAAGGGCATACTCCTCGGCATGGACTCAGTGCTCGTGGCGTTCTCAGGCGGGGTCGATTCGACCTTCCTCTTGAAGGTGGCCGTGGATACGCTCGGGGAAAAGGCCGCCGCCATTACCGCGGTGTCTCCCACCTATCCCGCGAGCGAGCTTAAGGAGGCCAGCTCGCTTGCCCGGCTTATCGGGGCCAGGCACATCGTAGTGGACTCGAACGAGCTCGAGATACCGAACTTCGCCGAGAACACCGAAAAGCGGTGTTATTACTGCAAGAGCGAGCTTTTCGCCATTAGCCGGGAAAAGGCCGAGTCCCTGGGCTTTAAAAGCGTAGCGGACGGATCGAACACCGACGACGCCCTCGATTACAGGCCGGGGAGGACCGCCGCTTCCGAGCTCGATGTCAGGAGCCCTCTTCAGGAAGCCGGACTGACAAAGGCGGAAATAAGGCTTTTAAGCAAAGAGCTCGATCTCCCGACCTGGGATAAGCCAAGCCAGGCCTGCCTTTCTTCCCGCTTCCCGTACGGGACCAGGATAACCGAGGAGCGCATTGAAAAGGTCGCGCTCGGCGAGGAGCTCTTGAGGTCTCTCGGTTTCAGGCAGTTCAGGGTGCGCTACCACGGCGAGACCGTGCGGATAGAGGTGGATGAAGGGGACCTCAGGCGTTTTCTCGATGACGGCTTGAGGAAGAAGGTCGTTCAGGGGCTTAAGTCGGCAGGCTTCGTATATGTCACGCTCGATCTGCAGGGTTACAGGACCGGAAGCATGAACGAGGCGCTTAAAAAAGCATAGTCAGGTCAAAACCCCTTGTGACAGGCTCTCTTTACGCGCCTCCTCGCGCCACTGCCTGAAGTGGTGCTTGATGAGGTCCTTGAAGAAGTCCCCCTCTGAGTTTACTATCTCGTAAACGGGCATGGGGGTCGCTTCCTCGAAGCCCTTGAAGATTACCTCTCCTATTCTGCAGAAGGCCTCGACCTTATCCGCCCCTTTCACCTGCTCGTGGCTGAACCAGAAGTCAAGCGGCTCGAATGGGAAGAAGAACTCTTCCCGGATGGACGGGTGCAGCTCATCGGTTTTGACAGCCTTCCTGAAGAACCATTTCGAGCCCTTTCCTTCCTTGATATACGCCTCGAGCGCATTGAGGCTCAGCACCTCGCCCTTGTTGTAGATGTCGGCTGCCGGCGAGATGACCTTGAGGTTCGAGAACGGCTCGCCGGAGATTATGCGGTTTACGTCGTTCAGGAACTCGTTCGCCAGCACCTGCGCCATCGCCTTCGAGTTCGCGGCTTCCCTCGAGTATACGAGCTTTTCGAAGGCCTTGTCTAGCTCGGGCGGGAGCTTAACCGAGCAGACCCTGTCTATGTACGCGTTAAAGGGATACCTGAGCCCCTTATTGCCGCGCTTTGCCCTTTCGTTTTCGAGCGAGCGCTCGAGCTTTGCCCTTACGAGCGGGTTCCTGAACGTGCCCCTGGATGCCTCGTTTATCTTGCCGCCTATGGAGACGCTAACCGGCTCTGAGAAACCCTGCCTTGTCTCTATTATGAGGGTCTCGGCCTTTGCTCCGTAGGCTATGTAGAGCCCGGCCTCGAGCTCGCCTTTTATGGCAGTCTCAAGCTCCTCCCTGTAGGTGGCCTCGACCCTGTGCTCCTCCTCTCCGAGAGAGGCGAGCCTTTCCTCCACGCCTGGTTCATTATTTGCAAGCGCCGCGTTTATTTCGGCCCTTTTGCGCTTGAGGTCCTCCTTCCTTGCAGCGAACCTCCTGTGCACCTCTTCAAGGAGCTCTTCCTCCCTTCTGGGCGGGAGCTTCTTCATGAGTTCTTCCCGGTACTTCCGTATTATCTGCTGGATGTCCCTGGCCAGGGCTACAAGGTATGATACCCCGCCAGAAAATATCGCCGCGTCCCCCGGAAGGTTCGTAAGCCTTATGCCGCGCTCGTCGGCGGAAATCCCTCTCCCCATCCCGTACTTGCTGGCCGCGTCCAGTATGGGCTTGTAGAAGTGCTCCCGCATGAAGTCCGCCATTGCTATTTCCCTAACCTTCAAGGTCCTCCTCGAGAAGTCCTTCATGTCAATGAAGAGCTGGCCCTCCTCCTCGACAGTGAGCCCCTTGATGACAGCCCTGTCGTCCAGTGAGAAGCGGTAAAGGCGGCCCCTCCCGTACTCCTCGACAAGCAGGCCGGGCTTGAACTCCTCGCGCCTGTCAGCGAGGCAGTTCCTCATAGGTCCGGTAAAGCTTTCAACGAGGTCGTCGAAGACGCAGGCGTAATACCCTTCTACGACCCCTGCGGCGTCCTCCCCGGGCCTCTTCGGGCGCTTAAGGAGGCTTCCGAACCTCGATTTCCTGAAACCCTCGATGAATTTCTGGAAGGACAGCACCGTCTCGTTCCTCTGCCGGTCGAGCGCATATCTTTTCCGTATCTCTTCGAGCCCGGCCCATAGGTCGGAGATCTGTTTCTGGTCCGAGAGGAAGTTCTTTATCAGCCTGTCTTCATTGTATATCTCAAAAAGGGCCGATTGCGCCTCCGTGGGCTGATCGAACTCGGAAAGAAAGGCGAGCGATTCGCGCCGGAATGTGTTTATGTACGCCTGCGCGCGAACGGCCTCGCTCACTTCAGGGTCCTTGCCGGCAGCCTTAAGTGTGGCCTTGACCATATCTTCGATCGAGAGGCCCTCGTCCAGGCCGGCCGCCACTTTCGAGAGGGCGGCGAATGTCTCCTCGTTTATACCGTAGGGGTTGAGCGCGGTCGAAACGAGCGCGGCCGGTATCGAGAGAAATGATTTCGGGGACAGGGCCGAAATGAGGAGAAACCGGGTGTCCTCGCTTAAATATGACGCACCCGACCCCCTGAGCTTTTCAAGGAACGAGTTTAGCGCCCCGCTGAGCGTCAGGAACATTACGAGTCCTGTGGCCAGGTCTGCTTTCTCGTAAGGGATGCCCTTTATCCTGAGCCCTTTTGCCTTCTCCTTCTTTTTCCTTATCGTGTTTATGAGGGCCAGAAGCGCTATATAGGCGGTCCGTTCCTCTCCTCCGGACCGGGCCTCTTCCTTTAGCATCTTTTCGAAGTATCCGGAGACCCATTTTACGAACTTCCGGCCGTGGCCCTCTGAGCCCAGCCAGTTTGCGAGAATGGCGCTGTCGATATAAGGCACCCCGGCGAGCGCCAGGGAGGCGGTTTCTTTTTCGAGCGAGCCCGATATGAAGAGGTCGGTCCTGAAGGACTTGGGCTTAAGTTGGCCGGTAAGGAGGAGCATGGGGGCAGGGTCCGCGCCCTCCATCTTCGGGTCGTAACGCTTGCAGAGGTTGGATGCCAGACCGAAGACTGCTTCTTCAACGCAGGCTTCATCATCGCCCCCCATGTGATAGGGGAGCTTCAACTCCGTTATCGTCTCGCCGTGCTTGAAGCGCAGCTCCCTCGGGTCCAGCGTCCACGGCCTGCCCCCGGTGAAGTCTATATTCCCTGAGGCGAGCCGGTTTAGAAGCTCAAGCCTCCTGCCGTTATAGCCGCTCATCTGCAGTCCTTTTAGTTCAGTGCTGGCCCGATGCTCTGCAGGCTCGCCTGGCCCCCTCTGGAACCTTCAATTTGCAATAAGACCCGGATAGAACATCTGCTCTTTCCTAAGCTTATCAGTTAAAAGGGCTTTAAATCAAGGGCTTAAGTCACACCCTCCGGGGCGCTCCGTGCGCACGGTCACTGAAGAGATTTGTTCCATGGTTTACGATAAAAAAACGGGAATCAGCTTCAATATTCCCTGAAATCCGTATTTCCCGGCGGGTTGCATAACCTGACCGGGAACGCATTAAACCTGTTTTCCCCTGGCCTTTTTTGTGGTATAAATCCCCGGGAGTCGTTCTTCTCATCGGCTACAGGCAGAATCCAGCCCGGGGGCGTCAGCCATCCAGGCCGAATCCAATCAAGGATTTAATGCAGATGAGCTCCATAAAAGAAAAGCTTAATAACATGTTCCTCAAGGTAGTGGCCGGGACCGTCACGAGGGAGGAGGGGGCGATGCTGCTCAACCACCTGGCGAAAGAGGACCCCTCCGGGACGGCTGAAGAGCTCTCGAACCTTGTCGATACGCCTCCGCAGGGGGTCTACCCAAAGACCATACTGCACATGGTGGCGCTGGCCAGGAACAAGGTCTTTTACGAGATCATGGCCTCAGGGCTTGTGAGCAGGGACGAGGAGATTTCAATGATGTCGGCCCAGGAGCTTGCGCGGATAAGGTCCTTCGAGGCCAGAAATCTCCTTACGGAACATCTGAACCACGATAGTCAGCATGTGAGGAAAGCGTCGGCTCTCGCGCTAATTCAGGGTTTCCCTGAAGGGCTGGATATAGTCAGGCGTCACGTGCTCGGTGAACGGGAGTCTGAGCTAAGGTCCTCGTCGGCCCAGGCCCTCGTTGAATCCGGCCGGAAAGGTATCGAGGCTCTCCTTGCGTTACTCGGCTCCGGGAGTCCGGAGGGGCTGGATGTCACCGCAGAGGCGCTGGCGGATTCCGCGGAGGAGCTGGGCGCTGCTGACGTGCAAAAAATCTTCGAGGCGCTTACGAATGCCGGCGACAGGGAAGACAACGCTTCGATAATAGGGCTCCTCAGGGTTGCCGCGTCGCTCAGGGACAAGGCAAGGGGGTTCGAGGGGTTCATACAGGCCTTCGCGGATTCACCCTTCGAGCAGGTAAGGTCCGAGGCAACGAGCGCGCTCCGGAAGATAAGGCCCTAACGCGCGAGATCCATCCCAGAGAGGGATTCCCTCGCTTTTTCATGAGCCGGGTCCAGTCCCAGAGCCATGAGGAACTCGGCCCTCGCCTCATCCATCTTTCCGGATTTCATAAGGACGTTCCCGAGTGCGTAGTGTGCTTCAGCTGAGCCGGGGCCCCGCTTTTCAGTCTCCCTGAGCGCGAACTCGGCTTCTCCGTACCTCCCAAGGGCAAGGAGGGTGTTACCGGCCTTCAAGCCCGCCATAAGGTTCCCGGGTTCATAAAAAAGGGCCTTCCTGTACGCCGCCAGCGCCTCTTCAAGCTCCCCACTGTCCGCGCGGATATCCCCGATATTGATATGCGTGTTGGTGTTGGCGGGCTTTATTTCGAGGGCGAGCCTGTATTCCTTCATGGCCTCTTCCAGGAGGCCTTTCGTGTAATACGCGTATCCGAGATTATTCCGGGCCTGCGCTATCTGCGGATCAAGCGACAGGGCGAGCCGGTATTTTTCTATTGCCTCATCCACCCTGCCCCGGGCGTGATAGATTGCGCCGATGTTGAAGTGGGCCCTTGCAAGGCCGGGACTCAGCGCTATCGCCTTGAGGTTCTCGTCCAGGGCCTTTTCGATCTGGCCGGCCTTCGCGAGCGCGATGGCGTAATTGTAATGGGCCCTGGCCTTCATGGGGGACTTCCCGGCCACGTCAAGCCACATTGCGAGCGGGTCCGACCAGGCCGCGTTTCTTGCGTGGGTCGCAAAGGAGAGGGCTATCGCCGCGGCTAGCAGGAGGCCTGACGCGAGCGAGGCCGCTATCGTGCGGGTCCCGTCCATTGAGCTAAAAAGGCAGCATCCTGAAGAAGCCCCTTGAAGCCCTCAGGTAGAAGGTGTTCTCCGTCCGCTCGTTCCTGTTCTCTTCGTGGATCAGGAACCGGTGCTCGAAGAACAAGGTCCAATGCCTCAGGGCGGTATTGATGGAATTGGTGATGGTGGTGACCTCTATGAACTCGTCATTCCTCCAGGTGGTCGACCTGTCGGCAATCGCGTTCCATTCCGAGTTTCGGAGTAGGCGTCTTCTGTAAGCCGCAGAGAGGTTCAGCGCCGTTACCGTCTCGCTTTCCACATAAAAATCGTTCTTTCTCCGGGTTAGCCCGAGGCGCAGGACCAGATCGCCTCCCATGAGGGTCCTCCTGTGCGTGAGGAGGTGCCCCGCTCCGAAGTTGGTGTTCGTCGTTTTTGACGTGCCGTTCACCGGGTCAGTGATCTTGTAGAAGTCGTACGAGAAGGTCAGGGTTGTGTTCTTGAAATAAGTGGAATCCGCCGTAAACTTGAACCGCTCCTCGTCCTTGTTGTCGATTTCGATAAACTCGTGGGATAGCGAGGCAGCCTCGTAGGATAAGCCCAGGTCGACATATTTGAAATAGCTCGAGTTTGCGTTGATGTTCAGGCGCTCCTCATCCCTGTTGTCGAATGATATTTGGGAGGAGTTCGTGAAATAGAAATAATTAGCCGAGACTGACGCGTATTTCTGCCATTCCCTGCTCGATGCGCCCAGGGAATACGAGTGGCCGCTGCTGAGAGTCCCGGACCCGTCTGAAAAATTGTTGTAGCTTGCGGAGGCGTTGAAGAACGCGAACCTGGTCAGGTCGATATTGCTGAGGCTTGCGGAAACGTTCTGGTCGAGGCCGGTAAGCTCCGTATTCGTATTGGTCCTATCCTCGTCAAGGGAATTTTCCCTGTAGCCGAGCCCGTAAGAGGTGGAGAGGTCAGCCCATCCTATGTTTTTTCCATACGTGACCGAGGTCTGGGTGAGGATACTCTCCCTGATCCTGCCGTTCGTGAGCTTGTCATATTCATAAGTGAGCGTCTGCCCGAGTGCAACATTCCGGCTTAGGATGTAGTTCGCGCCGAGGTTGAGGTCGAGGGCCGAGCTTTCCAGCGTCGATGTCGCGGATTCGGTCACCGAATCGCTCGTATAGAGGCTCATGTTCGTGCTCAGGTTGCTCGAAAACCTGTAGTTGACCGCGCCGCTGTATGACTGCCCGTGGAGTTTTCGGGATTCAGTCTCGCTCAGGTAGTAGCTGTAGTTGTGAGACTGGTTGAACTCCCGGCCGGGCCTGGACCTCAGGTTGATGGTTATCCCCTGGGTGGTGTCCTCGGAAGACCCCTCGGAGCGCGGGTCTGTCTGGGTTCTCGCGTACCCGAACCGCAGGGTCGTGTCCCTCGAGAGGATGGTCCGGTTTATGAAGTTTAGGCCCGTAACGCTATCCGAGTTGTCGGCGGTCGTGTAGTTGTAAAAGAAGCTGTTATGCGTGCGCCCGAGCGCCTTTTGCATCTCAAGCCTGTAATGCGAGGCGGTCGAGCTGTCGCCGTTGTGCTCGGACTCGGTCTGCGAAGCCGTAAGGATAGTCTTGGGGAGGTCGTCCCTCTTCAAGGCCCACCTTAGAGTGTATTTCGTGATGGTGTCTTCGTTCTCCATTTCCGAGAAGGAGGTCGTGTTCGTGGACCGGCTTACCGAGAGGTCCAGCGGTGTAGTCGACTTCGGGAGGAACGAGGTCTTCAGGTAATAACCCAGGCCGTCCCTTTCGCGGTCGGCGGTATAGGAATAGCTGGTGTCGCTTGTTACGTATCTCACCCCGGCGTTGTAAGTCATGAGGTATCGCGAATAGATGTTGCCCAGGGTGTCCAGCCTGTAGGTCTGCTTGAAAGAATCGCTCTCTCTTGTGCGGATCTTGTCCTCGGATGTATGGTGCTTGAAATCGAACTGAACGCTCCCGTAGAGGAGCCTGTAGATATACGGGTCCCTGGGGTCGTCAGCGCAGAGCCCGGCAGCCGGCAATAGAACCCCTGTCGTAGTCAGGAACAGGGTCAACCATATCGCCTTTTTGCTGCCAATAAACATCAAGAACGGTCCTTTCCATCAGTTCAGCCGTTATCGCGCCGGTAAATATGCCCCCGGCAGACGGAGACGGGCTACCCCTGCCAGGCGCACCTGAACCCAACGTCGTCAAACCGGCCCTGAGGCGGAGCGGCGTTCCTGAAGGCCGCCCTGACGTAGACCTGGAGGCTGTAATGGCCCATTCCTCCCCACCCGCCGCCGCGCACTACCTTGAAGCGCTCGCCGTAGTCCTTGTCATTGAAGTCGTTTCCCGGATAGGGCTGGTACCAGTCGGCTGTCCATTCCTGTGCGTTTCCGGCCATGTCCATTGCGCCGTACGGGCTTGCCCCGTCCTTGAGCGAGCCGACCGGCAGGGTGCCATTGTAAGCCCCGAGCGTGTTCACTTTTTTAAGGTCAAAGTCGTCTCCCCAGGGGAAACGCCTTCCGTCGGTGCCGCGGGCGGCCTTCTCCCACTCGGCCTCCGTGGGAAGTCTTTTCCCCTTCCATTTGCAGAACTCGTCGGCTTCTGGCCAGGTAACCATGGTCACCGGGTGGTCGTCGAGGCCGGATGGGTAGTTGCCGCCCATCCAGTGCGGAGGCGCGGGCAGTCCGGTAGCCGCCAGGAATTCCCTGAATTGGCGGTTGGTCACCTCCGCGGTATCGATGTAGAACTCCTTGAGCTTCTCCGTTCTTTCCGGCCGTTCGTTGGCGTACCAGGGCCTCCTGTCGCCGTACTGGACCGCCTTGGCTTCCTTATCCACCTCGTTGCTTCCCATCGTGAACTTTCCTTTAGGGACGCGAACCATGCCTTCGGGTGGCGTGGAGGACGAGCAGGCAGTCAAAGCAGCGAGCGCGGAAACTAGCGCGAATTTCCTCAATACAATCCCGAGCATCAATGGCCTCCTTGCGTTAAACAGGGCGGCTCTGGGCCCCCTGAGTTTTAATATCAATAAATAAAAACGGCACTGTCTGTGCTTGAAATTATCGACTCTCTAAACCGCTCCCTTGTATTCAGATCGTAAAAATCGATAGGGTTGTGGTCGTCGGTAAAAAGCATGCCGCTTGAATCTTCAAGCCGTATTTTCCTGGAATAAAGGCCTTTCAGGTCTTCCATGAACGGCGGGAAGACGTCCTCGGGCACGAACCCGGCAATGTCCCTTTTCCCGTCGTAAGCCGCGAAAAGGAGATTGACTATCTGCGGAGTATCGGAAAAATATCCTGCGGACGCATATACGTCCACGTGCGAAAAGACGCGCTTGAGCGTGCTCTTCAGCATGGACGGGACCTCGTGCGTCCCTGTCCGGCTTTCACCGATGAAATTGATAAGAAGCACGCCGTTCTCGGCGAGTCTTTTTTTCATGAGTTCGAATGATTCAATGCTCACGAGGTGGCTTGGCGGGGTGTCCCCGGAGAACGCATCGAGAAAGATGATGTCGTAATCATCTCCCGGAGATTTGAGGAAGTACCGCCCGTCCTGGATGAATATCCTGTGCTTTCCCGGGTCGAATGAAAAGTACTTCGAGGCAGTGTCTATGACGGCCTGGTCTATCTCGACCACGTCCGTGGAGATGCCATAGCGGCTGAACCTCTTGGGGAGTATGCCGCTCCCCAGCCCTATCACGAGTGCCCGTTCGGAGCCGGGCCGGTAGGCAATCGCGAGCTGCTCGGCGTAATAGGTGTATTTCGATATCGGCAGGCCGGTTTTGACGTCGATTGCGCCCTGGATTATATTCTCAAGCAGGAACTCCCTGTACCTGGTATCTCCGTAGAAGTAGTCCACGACCTTTATCTGCCCGTAGGGGCTGTCCTTGCTCATGACGACCGAGACGTTGGTGCCGTCCGGCCTCGTGACGGAAGGGAGCTCATCCGGGACAAAAAAAAGGACCGCCGGGAGGGCCATGAGGGCGACCGCAAGCGGTTTCCTCATGAAGACCGCCCAGTAGGCGGCGGAAATCCCGAAGAGGATGAAGGCGGAAAGATAAATAATGTTATTGACCCCGAGATTCGGGATGAGGAGAAAGCCCGTAAGGACCGTTCCCGTGACGCTTCCGAAGGTTGAAACGGCATAGAGCCAGCCGACCGTCCTTCCGACCCCCATGCCCTCGCGCATGTAAAGCTTCACGGTATACGGGCTTACCATACCGAGGAGAAAGAGGGGGGGGCCGAAAAGGATGGCTGAGCTCGCCAGCGACCCGGCCCGGAGACCGAGGTAGACGGCCTTTCCTATGACGAGACCCTTGATGAGCGGGATCGAGAGCACGAAGACGCCGGCAATCAGTATTATCGCAAAGAGGGAACCGCAGCTGGCCCTCCTGTCTGCGAGCCTGCCGCCGAACCAGTATCCTATGGCCAGGGAGACGAGGGCCACGGTTATGAGGGACGTCCATACGAAAAGGCTTACTCCGAACGGCGGGCCGATGATCCGGGAGCCGAGAAGCTCGATGACCATCACGATGGCGCCGCTTAAAAAGGCGGTGAAGACCAGGTATGCCCCTATTGCAGCCCTGCTCCGCTCAGCACCCCTCCATGCCCCGGCGCTATCTTGCGTCTTTTGCGCACCTGAAGCCAAAGTTGTTGTTCCTCGTCAGAGTATGAAAAAATATCCTGTTGAAGGCCGGGGCGCTGATGCCGCACTTGTAATAGGTGCAGTCGTACCATGAGCCGCCTTTCAGCACCTTGTATATCTCCCCGTAGTTCTCGTCAGGGTGCGTGTTGCCGGGATGGGGCTTGAACCAGCTGTCGGTCCATTCAAAGGCGTTGCCGGCCATGTCGTATATCCCGTACGGGCTCTTGCCCTCCTCGAAGCTTCCTACAGGCAGGGTGTCCTCGTTCCCGTACTGTGGGGTGTTGCCCTTGTTCCTGTCGAATTTGTCCCCCCAGGGGAAGGTCCTGCCGTCCGTGCCCCTTGCGGCCTTTTCCCATTCCTGCTCGGTCGGGAGCCTTTTGCCCTCCCATTTGCAGAAGGCGTCGGCATCGGCCCAGCTGACGTACACGACCGGGTGGTTTTCTTTTTCCTCGGGTATGCGTCCGCCGGTCCAGTGCTCCGGATGCGGGCGGCCCGTTGCGTCCACAAACCGCTTGAACCGCTTGTTGGTGACCTCGTATCTGTCGATATAGAACGAGTCCATCCGGACCTTGTGCTCGGGCTGGCTCTTCGGCCACCAGTCGTTCGAGCCCATTGTGAACTCGCCTGCGGGCACCAGGACCATGCCCTCAGGCGCAGGCGAGGCGCCCTTAGCGGCGGCTTTCTTCTCCTTTTCCGCTTTCGTCGCGGCCCTGGCGTACTTGTCCGCCTCGGCTGCGCCGTGGGGCGAGCCGTACCTCTCGTTCATCTCGATATAGCTTTCGCTCAGGCCGGGGCCGTGGCACTCGGCGCAGGAATCGTCCCTGGTGTAGTCTATCGAATACCGCCTGTCGGGCGTATGGCATTTCGTGCAGTCAGGCTCGCCCGTGACAGGGTCGTAATCGCCAGACTGCCCGGCGAGCCCGTTCACGCCTGCGGTGGCGGAAACCAGGAATAGCGCCGCTATGATACCCTTGGAGCTATTTCTCATCAGAGCCCTCCGTAACGGCGGACGCGCCCCGGCCCTCTGCCTCCATGGCCTTGAGGCCCTCTTTTTCGAGGTGCCTGATATAGGCGAGCACGTTCCACCTTTCCTCTTCGGTGAGTATCTCCTGCCATCTCGGCATCGACATGGCCTCTCCGCCGATGTCCTTGTGGACGCCTTCGGTTATGGACTTGAACATCTCATCATCGGTCTTGGCCATACGCTTCCGGTCCTCGACGAAGTTCGCGGGATGCGGGGATAGCGCTATCCCGACCGGGCCGTCTCCGTAGCCTGTGCGGCCATGGCAGAAATGGCAATACCTGAAATAGATATCCTTGCCCTGGGCGAGATTTGCCCTGGCGGGCTTTTTGAGATCGGCCTCAGGCGCGGGGCTTCCCCCACCTGAGCAGCCGGCCAGCACGGCGATAACTACTGCCAGCGCAGCCGCGGCAAAGCCCGCGCCAGCTCGGGATTTCCTGTTTACCAGCCCGTTCATAAGTCCTGTTCCTTCGATGCAGATGGTGGTAATGAAAGAAGCAAAAGAGAGCTTCGAGTCGAACCGGATGAACCGTACCCGACGGCAACGAAGCCGCTCCCTGTTTTGATTAAGTTCTCGTAAAAAGTAACCCGCGCCTCTTGGAGGCCCAAGCTATTCTTTCAGGGATTCGAGCACGTACTCGATCTTCGCGGCGTCCTTGACGCCTTTCATCCATTCGCTCCAGTACTTTTTGTACTCTTTTTCCCGCAGCTCATGATTCAGCTTGTCAAGGTCGAGATCTTCGAATTTTTTCTGGACCGGGGGCTTGCGGCCCTCGACCTTTACAAGGTGATATCCGTGGATGGTCATCACGGGGCCGACTATCTTGCCAACTTCCGCGCTCGCTACCGCTTCCTCTATCTCCTCGAATACGCTGCCCACGTGGGCCCAGCCCATGTCCCCGCCGGATTTGGCGTAAGGGTCCTCGGAGAACTCTTCGGCCAGCTTGGCAAAGTCCTTGCCCGACCTCGCTTGTTTCAGTATCTCCTCGGCCTTCCTCTTGGACTCGTTCCAGACGACCGCCCCGCCGCCGGGGTCGGCCTTGACGAGGATAGATCTTAAATGGAACCTTTCTGGCTCCATGAATTTTTCTTTGTTCTTGTTGTAGTAGTCCCTCAGGAACTCCTCGGTAACCGCTTCAGACGCCTTCTTCCCGAACTCGTCCCTCTTTTCGGCCGAAACCTTGGTGACCACGCGCTCCTTTTTGAGCATTTCGCGCAGATCGTTCACGGTCATGTTGCTTCTTTTAAGCACTTTTTCGAAGCTATCGCCCTTGGGCACGTTCTTTTTCGCATCGTTGACAGCCTTGTCGAGCTCCTTCTTGTCGATCTTGTCCAGCTTGTTCTTCTTCGCGAAATCGTATATCAGCTCGGTCTCGATCAAAGTGTTAAGCGCTTTCCTCTGGATCTTCAGGTAGCGCTCGTCTGACACCGACTGGTGATAGGTCATAAAGGGGAGCAGGTTGTTCATGGTCCCTTCGAGCTGCCCCTTGGTGATTGACACTCCGTTCACCTTGGCCACCGCGTCGTTAGGGCCGAGCAGCTGATAGTTCTGTTGGGGTTGGGCTCCGGCCGGCGAGAAGGCGATAAGTACGGCGGAGACTGAGGCTAATAGAAAACCCATGAATGGACGCGTCATATAAAAACCTCCGTTTTGTTGGGTTGCATTATAATACAAAGCTCGGGAATATAAAACATTTTTCAGGCGTTCTGCCGTATTTTCCTCCGGGTGCCTCCTTAAGCCCCTACTTGGAATCGGAGAATGCGGGCGCGATATTTCTCCCGGGTCGGCATGGCATAGAGCAGGGCTATTTTAGCCTTTTTTGCTTAAAACCGGGGTTATCGGGATATTAAAAATTTTTAACGAGGAACTCGGGCATCATAGCGGCGAGCGAGGCAATCTTTTACGGATTTTTTGCAGGCGCCTCAGTCGCTTTCATCCGCCTCTGGCCATTCTTACTCGCAATTCTGCACTCGGCGCTCTCTTACCAGTACCGTGTGCCTAAAGGCTTTACTTGAGCGGAGAGGATTGATTCTGGCGGGATGTCAGGCGGGGAGGGCGAACAGGCTGAAAAAAAAGGGCCGGCAATATGCCGGCCCTTTTTTCAATACTCAACAGAGCGTCTTTTCAGACGCGGGCTGTCTTACTTCTCGTGGCAGGTCTTGCAAACGCCGGAACCCGTGTTGCCGCCGACCCTTCTGAGGAACATACCGTCGGTGCAGGTTTCGCCGCTGTTGCCGCACCAGTTGGACCAGGAGTTCTGGGTACCCTCGTAGCCTTCGAGGTAGGTCGACTTGACCTCGTCCCAGCTGGTGTTCTTGAAGTGCGGGTCGTGGCAGCTGACGCACTCGACCTTGTCGTTCCTGAGGAGGTCGCCGATGGTCGCGGTGTCAGATACGAAACCGCCTACCGCCCACTTGTTCTGGCGGAGGTTGCCGCCGGCCTGGACAGCCGCGTTCGTGGTCGACCATACGTCGGAGTAGAGGTCGATAGAGGCTATGTCAGTGGTGGTGGCCCTGAGGCTCGCCCTTCCGCCATCGACGTGGTCGGCGCCGTAGTATACGACGGAGACCGGGTGGTCGTTGCTGAGGTCAGTGCTGATGTTGAGCCTGCCGATCTGGCTCTTGGCAACTGCCGCATATTCGTTGGTCGTGTTGCCGTGGCAGCCGTAGGTACAACCGAGGTTGTTGCGGTCGGTGGACTCACCCCTGAAGTTGCCCTGGTCGAAGACACCCATGCCGAAGCCCCAGGCAGCCTTGTTGGTGCCAAGACCCTTGCCGGGCGCGTTCACGAGGTTGTCGAAGGTGGTTACGCCGTCGTGGCAGCTAAGGCAGGCCAGCGAGGCGCCGCCGGGCTGGCCGATCGAGGTGCCGGCAGCCGTCGTGCCATAAGGAGTGAAGGTCTCGGCGGCAGCGGCGTTGGTCCTGTTCCAGAGAGGAGCCTTCTCGCCAGCCGCGAAGCCGTCAACGTTGGCATGGTGAGGGGTGTGACAGAATACGCATATCTCGGTCGTCTGCCTGGTGGCTATCGGACCGCCCAAGGCTCCCATGTTGTGCCTGGACTTACCGATACCGTTTGCGGCGGTGCCGGCCTGGAAGTCGGTGGTGAAGTCGGTCGCGCTGACGATGCTTCCGGTACAGACGGCGGCTGTGAAGACGGCGGCTGTAAGGAGCGCTTTTCTGAGAGTGAACCTTTTCATAATCTTACTCCTTTGATTGTTTTTCGTTAGTTTTGAGCTCGTCCGTGGCAGCCAAAAAAAAGGCCGCCAATACTGTCCGCCGTCATCGGCAGTATTGCGGCATCGTCGCCGGCAAAACTTTTGGAGGCCCTCCGTGAGCCTCCGGTCTACTCAGGTTAGCTCCATTATACCCCGAAATTAAAAGCTGTCAAGGGAAAATTAATCTGAATTTAATCCGAGGAAGGCTTGGTGGTGTACCTTGGTTTTCCGTGGTAAATCAGCTAGTTGAAAAAAAGCCGCCCCGATTTGGGGCGGCTTTCGGAGAGGTTGTATTACTTTTTCTTTTTTGACTGCGCCGCAGCCGCTTCCCTTGCCTTTGATTTCTCACCCAGGAACTCGAATACGGTTACCCTTGAGTTCCATGAGTCGACGACATATATATAGTCCTCGTTGTCGATGGCTATGCCGGCAGGGAGTATCATCGCGCCCCTGCCGCTTCCGTATCCCGAAAAGCCCAGAAGGATCCTGCCCTCGGTATTGAATATCTGGACGTTATTGAAGGCCGCGTCCACCACATACAGGTGCCCCTCGCTGCTGACCGCCACTCCCCTCGGCCGTGCGAACATGCCTGGCGAGTCCCCGAACTGGCCGAACGCCCTGATGAACTTCCCTTCCGAATCGAATATCTGCACCCTGCCGTTCATGGTGTCGACGACGTATATATTGCTCGTCGTCTGGTCCACGGCTATGTAGGAGGGGAAATTGAATTCGCCTTCCTCTTTGCCCCGTTTTCCGATGGTGTCGATGTGCTTGAGTGTCTCGAGATCAAATACCCTTATATCATGCGTATGCGTATCGATTACGTAGAGCCTTTTTTTGTTGTTGTCGACCGCAAGCCCCGTAGGCTGCTGGAAAGGCACTTCAGGCCTGAGCGTCTGGATGACCTTTCCGTCGGGCGCGAGAGCGGTCACGGTGTCCAGCTGGGAGTCGGATACGAACATCCTGTCGGAGTCGTCGGTCACTATGCTTATGGGCTTGTAGAACATCTTGATACCCATGTCTCCCAGGGTGTACACCTTCGAGTTCTTGGTATCGAAGACGAAGACGTCCGACCTGGCGGTATCCGTCACGAAGACTTTGCCGTGCCTGTCCACGTGCACGCCCATGGGCTTGCTGAGGTTCGTCCCTGAGGCCTCTCCGAGGATCAGGCTGGCCGCGACCCCGCCCTTGGAGAAATCCGCGGTGCCCCTGTGGGTTTTTACGTATTTTATGCGGGGCTGGTCCGGCGGTTCGGGCCAGACGATGTCGCTATGTGGGTTTTTCGGCGCGCACCCGTAGAGGATTATTGCGCCGGCCAAAACGAAAAGAAGCTTCCTTGCGAATCTGCTCATTTGCCTTCCTCGTTCCTTTTCAAAGGATTATGGGTTGCTATAGCCCGTAGCCGCAAGGACCGCGGCGGTTCAAGGCAACCTCTAAAAAGTGATCTTTTCCGCGGACTCTGGGTAATCACGGGAATAAAAAGCTCACATATTATCATATATGCTCCGCTATTTATTCCCGGCTTCCTTGATTGCGGAAAAGATCTCTAATTTCTAAAGGTTGCCTCCAGTTGAAAGATACGGCAGATATTCAAGTGTTTTGCGATGCCGCCCGCAGGGGATATATTACACAGCTGAATCCGATGAGTCAAGCTGTTTAGGCCTCTTCGCGCTCGCGATTCAGGTTGTGACTACCTCCACCTTTCCCTTTCAAGGGATTCGCCTTTTTTAACTATATGGCACCTTACGCAGTTGTCCCTGGGCCAGAAGGTGAAGGCGACCTTGCCGTGGCACCTCCCGCACCATTGGCCTTGGAATATCTCGTCCATCGTTATGGGGTTTGCGCCGACCTCGGGGATGAATATCTTGGGATGGCAGTTGTTGCAGCTCAGCCAGTAAGTGTGTATGGAATGGGGAAATAGGACGTTGAACATGAGGGGGACCTTCGCCTCTATGAATATATTCAGGTCGAGTATCGGTTCCTCCTCCGCCTCGGGGTCGATGGAGCCCCTTGGGGTTATGTATCCTCCCATGACCGCGGCGGTCCAGTTGACCTCCCCGGATGGGTCCTTTGGCAGGCTGTCCAAGGCCTCTATTTCGCTTGTCCCCCTCCGGATTGCCGCCCTTTTAGCGAGCTCTTTATAGAACTTCTCGTAGTAATCCGTCTCAGCTTCGCGGGGGGGTTTTGCGCTGACCTTTTGCGCCCGTGGGTCGATAAGACTGTCGAGTGTTTCGCCGCAGCCCGCGATTGCAAGGGCAATGAGAATGGCGAAAAGGGCGAAGTGGCGCTTTTTCGAGGGGAGAGGTTTCAATTGCCGGCCTTATACCGGACAGGTTGCGATTTTTACATTTTCCCGTCCATATAAGTTTGTACCAGACGCGACTAGAGCTTGTCAAGCATTATGCCGCGCATATCTTGAATATATTTGACAATTCTTGCCCAAAGATATAATTTAGGACGCATGGAAAGCAAGGCCATATGGTCCATTGGCGGGGGAAAGGGCGGCATAGGCAAGAGCGTCATGACCGCCAATATAGGATGCGCGCTCGCCAGGCTCGGAAAGAAAGTGGTCCTTGTGGACGCGGACCTCGGAGGGGCCAACCTCCATACATATTTCGGGATCAAATATCCTCCGACCGGCCTCGACGACTTCCTCAAGGGCCGGATAGCCGAGCTCGACGAGGCGATGATAGAGACGGCCCAGCCCAATCTCCGGCTCATATGCGGGGCAGGAGAGTTCCTCGGCATCGCAAACCCGGCCCATGCCAGAAAACAGAAGCTCATGAGCGGCATAAGGAAGCTCGGCGCGGATTACATTATCGTGGATCTCGGCGCGGGCTCTTCCTACAACACCCTTGATTTCTTCTCGCTCTCAAGCCAGGGGATAGTGGTCCTGGCGCCCGAGCCTGCCGCCATACAGAACGCCTACATATTCCTGAAGAGCTTCGTCTACAGGAGGCTTCAGAGGCTCTTCTCGGGGAACCAGAGGCTTACGGAGATAATACAGGACGCGACTGACCCGAGAAGCCGGGGCGCGGTCAAGTCCTTCCCGGACCTCTGCGAAAGGATAGCGGCCGAGGACAGGGACGCGGCATCCCGCGCCGTTACGGAGGTCAAGGGCTTCAGGCCCAGGCTCCTACTGAACATGGCGTCTTCCATGGAAGACGTCAGGGTGGCCGAGGCCTTCAAGGGCGCGGCCTCTACTTTTCTCGGCCTTGAAACCGATTTTGTCGGCGCTATCCCGTCAAGGCGCTCCATAAAAGACGCCGCGCGGAAGATGAGGCCCTTTATGCTGGAGGAATCGGCTGTGGACGCTAACGAAGACATGAAAAGGGTAATACAGAACCTCCTTAAATCCGAGGAGCTGGCGAAAGAAGCGCCTCAGGCAAAGGGACAAGACGGTTGCCGGGAAAAAGTCCCGGAGCCCGCCCACCCCGCGGCCCATGCCGGGGAGCCTGCCGGAGAGGAGGTCTTCGGCTTCAATGAGAACATAAGCCATGAAGGGGCCGTCTTCCACGTGCAGACAGAGGCCCAGGGCGGCGCAGACGCCTTCATCGAGACCATCATCTATAACGGCGGCAGGATATTCTTTTCCAAAAGGACCCGCTGGAAGGAAGCGCCTCCGGAAGCGGCCCAGGCCGGCTTCAAAGAGTTCGCCGCAAGGCAGCACAGGGCCGCGGTCGCGGCCATAAAAACTAACAGGATAACGATAAAGACATGAGCTCGGGCAGGGTATTTCTCACGGGGGACCTTGACGCCTTCCATCCCGCGTTCAAAGACCTCGTCGCTGAATGCGGCTTTGCGGTCTTTACAGGAGGCCGGGACGTCTCTCCGTCAGCCGACGACCTGCCTGTAATAGGCGTCTCCGGCACGCAGGGGCTTAAGGCTGCGGATTTTGAGACTCCAAGGCCATTTCTCGTCTATACCGGGCTCGCTCTTCCGGAGCCCGAGATGCGGAGGCTCAAGGAGGCCGGCCTCCTCGGGGTCATTTGCGCGGAGACTCCGCCCGAGGACCTTGCGTTCCTTTTTAAAAAGGCCTTTTTCTATGAGAAGATGCTCCGCCGGAATCCGAGGGCGCCGGTAAACATACCAATTGCGCTATCGTTCGGCACAAGGGAGGTAAGCTCGTTCGCGACTCTTTTGAGCAGGGACGGCATATTCGTCGTGAGCCTCAACCCGCCGCCCGTGAACTCGGTCTGCACGCTACGGTTCAACTTGCCCGGAATCCGGAAAGAGCTTGCGACCGGCGCCCGTGTCCTTTACCAGATAAGCGTGAACAGGGACCTGAACATCATATCGAGTCCCGGTGACCCCTTCAAAAGGCTCGTGTCGCACCCGGGGATGGCGCTTCTCTTTACCGACATGCCGGAGAAGGACAGGGAGCTGATAGAGAGTTACATAGAGACGGTTTTTTAGCAGGCTGCTGAAAAAGCCCAATCTGCTGCGTCGTCTTCAAAATTGGACACCCCGGCGTACGATAAAAGTACGCCTCATTCCTCATTTTTCGACTCCTGCAGCCTGCATAATTTTGAGTTGAGTTTTTCAATTATTTAGAGCGCCGTCCATCCATTTTTTTTGACCTCAGGCGCGCTTCCTTTCTTCTTCGCTCGATGCCCGTAGTATCTCCGCCACTTCGCTGTCCTCGACCTGGCTGAAATCGATATAGAGCTGGCTTACCGCGAAGAAGAGGTCGGGTATGTGCGGGCATAAGACCTCCGAGACCTCTTTCATCTCGCGTATGCGGTCCACGGTGTCCGCGGGCCCGCCGGGAACGGCGGCGATTATCTTTTTCGCGCCCGAGGCGTGGGCCGCCTGTATGGCGGAGATCATGGTAGAGCCGGTAGCGAGGCCGTCGTCGACTATAATGACAGTCCTGCCCTTTAGCGGCACCTTTTCCTTTACCGACCTGTAAAGGTTAAGGCGCTCCCGCATTGTGCGGAGCCTTGATCGAGTCTCCTCCTCGATGTAGCTATCCTTGATGCGCAGGCCCCTTATCGCGAGGCGGTTAAGGTAAACATGCCCGTCCTCGGAGACAGCTCCTATGGCCAGTTCGGGGTTGTACGGGGCCCTGAGCTTTCCCGCGAGTATGACGTCGAGCTCGGCCCCGATTGCCCTGGCTATCTCGGCGGCCACCACCACACCGCCCCTCGGGAGCCCGACAATCACCGGCCCTTCGCCCGCGTACTTCCTTAAGACCTCCGCAAGGGCCCGTCCGGCGTGCGTCCTGTCCTGGTAAGGGGCAGGCCTGTCCATTCGTTGCCTCCTGCCTAAATCTTATCTTTTAATGAACTCTTGTCAAGAAGTGGGGGATAAGGCGCTTATTCCGTTTCAGCGGAGGGAATGGACCTTTGGCTTACGAGTCCCATCCATTTTAGCGCCGCGTCAGCGACGGCTATGACTGCGAGCACGGCCATCACCGCCACGAGCACTGAATCGAGGCGGAAGGTGAAGGCCTGCGAGGGGTCTATTGCCGCCGCTGCCTTGGCCGAGAAGATCCAGAAGAGCTTCCAGGCGGCCACGAGCGTCATGACCACCATGAAGACCATGGGGGCAAGCGTTACCCATGCGTATCTGGTTTTGCCCATCTTGATGAGTATGGTAGTCCCCACCGAGAGCGCTATCGCGGCAAGGAGCTGGTTCGCGACTCCGAACATGGGCCAGATGGTGGCTACACTTCCAGAGCTTATGAGATAGCCCCACGCCGCGACGACTAGCGCCGTTAGGACGACGATTGCAGGCATGGAGCCGGTCTTCCCCAAGGGGTTGTAAAAGGTGGCCCCGAACTCCTGCAGTATGAACCTTGCCACCCTTGTGCCGCCGTCTATGGTGGTGAGTATGAAAAGGGCCTCGAACATGAGCGCGAAGTTATACCAGTACGGCATGAGCCCCTTCATGCCGGGAAGGGCGCTGAAGATGTAAGCCATACCGACCGCGAGCGAAACCGCGCCGCCGGGCCTTCCGGCCACCTCGGTGCCCACGGTTGCGGAGAGCTCCTTTATCTTCTCGGGGGCAAAGCCCATTGCCGAGAGCGCGTCAAATGAAAGGGTGGTGTTTATTGCGAAGTAGTCGCCCGGAATGAGTACGGTCGCGGCTATGAGTGCGATGACCGCCACGAACCCTTCCGCGAGCATGGCGCCGAAGCCGATAGGCTTTATATCCCGCTCCCTTATTATCATCTTGGGGGTCGTGCCCGAGGCTATGAGGGAATGGAAGCCCGAGATGGCCCCGCACGCTATGGTTATGAACATGAACGGGAACACGGTGCCGGGGATTATGGGCCCGCCGCCCTCGATAAAGCGCGTGACCGCCGGCATCCGTATCTCGGGCGCAAGGAAGATGACCCCGGCCGCGAGTATTATTACCGTCCCTATTTTCATGAAGGTGGAGAGGTAGTCCCTCGGCGCAAGGAGGAGCCATATGGGGAGGACCGAAGCGAAAAAGCCGTACATGGCGATTGACCAGATGAGGAACTCCCTGTCTCTGTTGAATATGGGCTCGAGAAATGTGCCCTGGATGTAGCTGCCACCGACGACGGCCGCTATGAGGAGGGCTATCCCGATGACGCTCACTTCCCCGACCTTTCCGGGCCGGAGCTTCTGGAGGTATATGCCCATGAAAAGGGCTATGGGGATTGTGGCGGCTATTGTGAACGTGCCCCAGGGGCTCTTGTAAAGCGCGTTCACTACCGCGAGCCCGAGCCCCGCGAGCGCCACTATTATGATGAAAAGGACGGCAAGCGCCGCCGTGAAGCCCGCAACCGGCCCGATCTCCTTCCGGGCTATCTCCGCGAGCGAGCAGCCGTTCCTCCTTACCGAGGCGAAGAGTATTACCATGTCGTGGACCGCTCCGCCGAAGACCGCGCCCACGAGTATCCAGAGAAACCCCGGAAGGTATCCGAACTGCGCCGCCAGCACCGGCCCGATGAGGGGGCCCGCCCCGGCGATCGACGCGAAGTGATGACCGAAGAGGACAAGCGGATGGGTAGGGTGGTAGTCAGACCCGTCGTTCAGGCGAACCGCAGGGGTGGGTCTTCGGTCGTCAAGGGCCAGTACCTTCGCGGCGATAAAGGCCCCGTAAAGGCGGTAGGCGATTATGAAGAAGCACGCGGCAGCTATTACGAGCCAGAGGGCGTTCACGCCCTCCGATGGGTTTATGATGCGGGTTGTGACACCGAAGGACACCGCGAAGGCGATGGCGAGGGCGGCTATCACGATGCTTGAAAGCTTCATGGGGGCTTATGCCTTTTACGGAGATTGCAGATGGGCTATTTTAAGGCAGGCGGCATGGGGGTGTCAAGGGAGGGAAGATGGGCTCAATAATTCACTCTGTTTATAAGCTCCAAATGCCGTAGAATTTTCGAGCGTTCTTGCAAAATGCCTTTTAACGCGCTGCCGCGCTTTCGGGCATAAGGCTCAGTTCGCTTTCCGCCTCCTTCCTCGGGGCTCGGCCCTTAAGTCGCTCGGCATTTGCCTCGCTCCTGCTACCCCGCCTCGCCCGCCCCTTCTCCACCCCTATGCTCACTCCGCCTTATGCCCTGGATTGTTTTGAGAGACAAAAAGAGGTCTTATTTTTTTTGATTTTTTAGTCAAGGGTGGGATATGCCCACCTTCTGAATAGAATAATGGGCACGGTAAAACATGGGTTGTCAATTCGCCGATAGAATGGAAAAAATATGTCGATGATGGCGTGTGTCAGTCAGGTTGGGGCGGAGGCGTTAACGGTTTCGACGGCATAAGGGCAGAGTAAAAAAGAAATGGTGGGCGTAGCCCACCATTTCTGAAAACCATAATGTCCGGATATATCACATTACTCGACAGCTCTACTTCGCCTCTCCCCCGACAGTTATCTCGGGAATCCTCAATGTAGGCTGGGCGTCCGAGACCGGCACGCCCTGGCTGTCCTTTCCGCAGGTGCCGATGCCGAAGCCCAGGTCTGTGCCGACCATGTCAATCTTCATGAGCACGTCCGGGCCGTTCCCGGTGAGCGTCGCGCCGCGCACAGGCTCGCCGACCTTGCCCTTCTCGATAAGGTAGCCTTCGGTCACCTCGAAGACGAAATCGCCGTTAACGGTATTCACCTGGCCGCCGCCCATCTTTTTGACGAACAGCCCTTTTTCGAGGGAGCTTATTATGGCCTCGGGGCTCTCCTTTCCCGGCGCGATGATGGTATTCGTCATCCTCGGTATGGGCCTGTGGTGATAGGATTCCCGCCTGCCGTTCCCTGTGGACCGGAGGCCCGACTTCATTGAATTGAGCCTGTCGCACATGTATGAGCGGAGTATGCCGTTCTCGACGAGCACTGTCCTCTCCGCAGGCGTGCCCTCGTCGTCGAAGAAGAACGAGCCGCGCTTATAGGGAATGGTTGCATCGTCTAGCACGGTTATGGATTCGTTCGCGACCTTCTCTCCGAGCTTTCCGGAATAGACGGAAAGATTCTGTAGGGCAAGGTCGGCCTCAAGGCCGTGGCCCACGGCCTCGTGTATCATGGTGCCTCCGGCATCGCTTGAGAGGACGACGGCCATGCTCCCGCCGGGAGCCCTCCTTGCGCCGAGCATCATTACCGCCCTCCGGGCGGCTGCTTCGGCAATGGCCTCTGGCGGGGTCTCGTCGAATGCCTCGAGGCCCATTATGCCCCCGAGCGGCTCGTATCCGGTCTGCATGACATCGCCCTCTGCGGAGACGGCGTTACAGAGGAAAAGGAGCGCGTTCCTCTCCTCCTCGACCCACTCGCCGAGGGAGTTGACGATGGCGGTCCTCCGGAGGCCGTCGCCGTAGACGACCCTGACCTGCCGTATCCTCTTATCGAATGCCCAGGCCGTCTTCTCGCCCCTCTTTACGAGCCCGACCTTCTCATCCAGCGCCGCCTTATAAGGTAGGCGCTTTATATCGAATCCCGGTGCGGATTCCTTCCTTGTGAGGTTCAGGTCGCCTGCTTCCTTACCTTCGCGCACCCCCTTGGCAACAGCGCCCGCCACTTCAAGGAGCCCCTTTTCCGTAAGGTCGTTCGTGTACGCGTAGTAGGTCTTTAGCCCTGCTATTACCCTTATGCCCGCGCCCCTGTCCCTGCCGGTGACGACTCGCTCTATCCTTTTTTCCTCGGCGACTATCGAGGTATTGGCGGTGTCCTCGACGTAGATGTCCGCGTACTCGCCGCCGTTTGCGAGCGCGGCTTTAAGGACCCTGAAAGGGTCGAAAGCATCAATGAGTCCCATCGATCCTTAAACCTCCTTACGAGAGAGCTTTTCACTCGCTTCGTCTTCCCCGTTCTTTCTTTTCGAACATCTGGCAATCCATCCCCGAGGACCTCTTTACCACGGCAGAGGGCATCTCCCGGCTCTTGAAGCTCAGGGCTTTGCACCCCCTCGGGAAGAACTCGTCCCAGGTCACATAGAAGTGCCTGCATTGGTAGCAATTTATGTGGTCTTCATCTACCGCCATACCTAAAGGCCGCCTCGAAGATTGCCGGGCGGAGCTAAAAGCATAACCCATTTCGCCACGTTCATCCAGCCTGTTCTGGTTTTGATATCACCTTATGAAGAGGGCCATGACCTCGCCCATGCTTTCGGCGCTGTCCAAATCCCATAGTGACGAGAGCACCCTGTCAGCAAGGCCGTCCCCGAGGTACCATCCGCTCAGGTACCTGAACTTGTCCTCTATCTCCTTTTCGGTCATTGGGTTCTTGGGGTGGCCCCTGGGGTAGATGACCTCGCTTGAAAGTATCTTTCCGGATGAGAGCCTGACCTCGACCCTGTTCGGCACCGCCTCCGGGTACATACTGTCAAGCACCGGGTCTTTGAGGACGCTTACCTTTCGGATAAGCTCTTTCAAATCAGGGTCGTTCATCCTCTCGGAATAGGTCGCGAGGTTCACGTTCCCATCGATGAGCGCGGCAGAGACGAGGAAGGGGAGGCTGTGGTCCGCCGCCTCCCTCGTAGCGGGCCGCCACTTCTCCGGGCCTGAGCCGATTATCTCGTATCCGGCGCCGAAGGTGCTTACGCGGACATACTCTATCTCCCGAAGGTCCTCTATTTCGGGGACAAGCTCGATGGCGGCGGCTATCGCGCTCTGTGAATGGTGCTCGGCGGGATAGAACTTCAACGAGCTATCGGATATCTTGAACGGCTCGCCCCCTTCGCCGCCGAAGGAGGGAGAGAGCGCGAGGGGGCCGGAGACGACCCTTTCAAAACCGAACTCGCCCTCGAATACCGGGGCCGGGCCGGTCATGCCGTTCTTCGCCATGATTGCCGAAAAGAGCGCGTCTTTAGAGGTATTGGCGAAGGCGCACCCCTTCCACATTGATAGCTCCCCCGCGCGCGACTGCCGGAGCGCCGGGGAGATGGTGCCGGCTATGTTGATGGCGTTCACGAACTCGTCCCTTCCGAGGCCAAGAAGCATGGCCGCGGCGGTAGTTGCCGAGAAAGCGCCGTAGGCCACGTGGTCCCATCCTCGGTCCCTCAGCCTTGCCGCGTCGCAGAGCCTCATCTGCACCTCGTAGGCCGTAACGAGCGCGGTCAAGAAGTCCGCGCCGCCTGCCCCGGATGCTTCAGCCGCTGAGAGCGCGGCGGCGATATTGTCCGACGGGTGCGAGGGCTCCTTCGAGAGATATGTGTCGTTAAAGTCGAGATACCGGACCAGTATGCCGTTAGAGAACGCGGCGTGCTCCGGCGTCGTGCGGGAGGCTGTGCCGAGGACGGTTGCCGAGAGCCCGCGCGATAATTCGGGCGAGGCTGCTATCGAGGCCCTTGCCGGAGGGGACTCCAAGCCGCCGAGCATGCAGGCAAAGGAATCCACGACACGTTTTTTGGCCTCGTGCACTACCGTTTGCGGCAGGTCAGCGAACTTCTGGCCAAGCGCGTAATCAGCTATCCTTTCGGCAAGGAAGCCCTTTCCCACTCGTTCTCCTTTTGAGCCGGGCTCATTCGGACAGAACCGCTTTCGTCTGCTATAATGCGACAAGCCGCGTTCGCACCCCATCAGCACGTCTGCGTCGAATCCGTTTGCAAGCATTGTAATGAAATCGTCCGCGACTTGATGAATATAGCCCACAACCGCCGCCCCGGCAAGGGGCCCGGCGGAAGGGACGGGAAAAGGGATGAAGAACGCATTCTTGGCGCTCCTGCTGATTACGCCGTCCGCTCTCCTGGCAGGGGAGCGCCATCCCGAGCGGGATTATCAATCTTATTGGTGCGGCCTGGCGGGCGGTACCGCGGAATTCGTGCTGCCTGACAGGGCCAGGGTGGACTGCCTTACGGATGAGCACGCGGTCGAGGTGGATTTCGCGCCCAAATGGGCCGAGGCCATAGGCCAGTCCCTTTACTATGCCGCGGTGACCGGGAAAAAGCCCGGCATACTCCTGATAATGCGGGACGAGGGGGACACAAGGTATCTTGAGAGGCTTTTCAGGGCATCGGCAGGGCTCGGCATAACTGTCTGGACCGCCTCTTCTGTAGACATGAAAGCAGGCGGGGGGCCTTCCTTTCAGGCCCGGATCGAATGAGTGTTTAGCAGGCTGCTCAAAAACCCCAATCTGCCGCGTCGTCTTCGAAATTGGACACTCCGGCGTACAATAAAAGTGGGCGGGATACAGAATAGGGGCGTAAGCGGCGTCCCGCGCAGCCGCGCCCTAAGGCGCGACCGCGCGGCGGTTTATGGCGTAACTGCAGGCGCACAGCTATGACGGCTCGGAGACCTCGACCGTTATCTTCTTTGTCTGCTCCTCGACGGCCTTGGGGAGAACGACACTCAGGACACCGTCCTTAAGCGACGCCTTTATGCCGTCCCGGCGTATCTTGAAAGGTATGCTTATGGCCCGGAGAAAGTACCTGTAGTTCCTCTCCGAGTAGGCGTAGTTCCCTTCCTTGAGGTCCGATTCTTCCTTCAATTCGCCCCTGAGCGTAAGGACGTTGTCTTCGAGGGTCACGTCTATCGATTCCTTTGAGACGCCCGGCATCTCGGCTTTCACCACCACCGACTCGTTCTTGTCTATGACGTCTATGGCCGGTGTAGCGGCTCCGGTCTCGGCCTGCGCACCGGTCTGCCTTTTCCAGGGCGCGCCCATTTTCCTGGACGGGAAGACGTCGTCCCATATCCTGTCCATCTCCCTCCTCATCGTCTCAAGCTCCCTTAACGGGTTCCATTTTTCAAGCGGCATGCCGTCCTCCTTTCGCCTTCCGTTATGGCAACCTCTAGAAATTGGTCTTTCCCCGGATTCTTCGTCAGGGCGTGAATAAAAATGCTCACATATTACATATATGCTCCGCTTTTTATTCCCGCCCCTTCCTGATTGCGTTGAAAATCTCCGATTTATAGAGGTTGCCAGGGTTCAGTCCGGAGCGCCTCCTTATGAGGGCCGTCCGTTGCTTGCCGTACATTGCTTAAAGGATAGGTACGGGGTCGCTGTATGTCAAGGCACGGAGGTTGAGGGAATTGGAAAAAGAGGACTGTAAGGACCGGGGCGCGAGCGGGAGTGCTCAGACGAGGTTCGAGGCTATCTGGAGGAGGCCTGTAAAGAGGTGTATGGCTATCATGGCCTTGACGGCAGGGGTAAGCGCGCGCGCCCGGTCATAATTTTTAAGGAGGCATAACGCGCCGGGTATGGCGATGAGAGCGGTAATGAGGGCAGAGAGCGACCAGGAGGGCAGGGGGCCTAGGAAGACCCCGGCAACGATGCTAGCGTAAGCCATCGCGAGTAGGAACACGAGCCCCCACCTGGCCCTTTGAGGCTCAAGACGGACGACGAGCGTCCTTTTCCCGGCCGCCCTGTCGGCCTCGAAATCCGGGAACTCGTTTACGAATAGTATTGCCGCTATGAGGAAGGAAAGGGGAAGCGAGGCTATTACCGGGCCGAGACCGATTGACCCGGTCTGCGCAACGAAAGCGCCGAGCACGGTAAGCAGGCCGAAGGTCAGGCCCACCGTAAGCTCTCCCAGACCCCGTCCGGCCAGGAAGAGGGGAGGGGCCGAATAGAAGTACCCGGAGGCTACACCCAAGAGCCCTATTACAAAGAGGACCGGGCTTACCGTGAGCGCCAGATATGCGCCGGTCAGGCCTCCGGCCGCGACGAGTGCCGTCCCAAGCGCCAAAGTCTCCCCTTGGGTCATGAGGCCCCTTTGTATTAACCTGCTCCCGCCGGTAAAAGGGGTGAGGGCGTTTCTGTTGAGGTCGTCAGCCCCGTTTTTCGAATCGTAGTAGTCGTTCAGGGTGTTCATGCCCGAGTGGCAGAGGAGAGCGGCTAGCATGGAAAGGGCGAAAGCCGCCATATCGAACGAGCGCGCCTCGTGCCAGGCGGCAGATGCGCCGAGCCCGACCGCGACCGCGGTCGCCGGGAGGAACTGCGGCCTTGTCGCCATGAAAAGGATCGCCGGTTTTTTCACGATCTCGCTGTGACGAGGACTATGTAGACGAAGGCCATGTACAATGCGCCGTTGACTATGAAGAGCCAGGGGGCTATCCTTTTGACTCTCATTGCAATGAAGTAGAGCCATATGCCCGCCGTGATGGTGAGGGCGCTGCTCGCGACGACCGTAAGGTTGACGGTCCAGGGCGTGAGGAATATTCCGATCGCGGGCAAGAGCGTCCCCTGGAAGACCATGGCCCCGGTTATATTCCCGAGGGCCATGGTGTCCTTGCCCTTTCTTACCCAGATTATGCTGTTGACCTTCTCCGGGAGCTCGGTCGCTACAGGGATTATGAGTAGAGAGAGCGCCATGACAGGCAGGCGGAGCGCCTCTGAAAGATACTCGACCCCGTGCACGAAACCCTTTGCCCCTGCTATTATGAGCCCGAGCGCGATAAGGAGCTGAAGGACGATAACGTACATCCGGTCCTTTAGGACGACCCCGAGGTAGAGGGGCTTTGAGTTCTCGGTTGCGTGGCCGTCCTCGACTAGGGCGGCGCTGGCCTTTACGGTCTCGAGTATGTAGTAGAAATACGTTATGACCAGGACCGCGGCTATGAAAACCCTTAAAAGCCTGTACTCCTGGGGGGTGAAGGCGACAAGAAAAGCCAGTGTGAAGGCGAACAGGAAGAACTCGATGTCCCTCCTGAAGCCGCTCCTCTCGGGTGTGAGGTTGGCCTTTTTCCTCGTGCCCTGGAATTGCCAGAGGGCCGCCCCGATGAGGAACATGGCGAGAGTCGAGAGCATGAATGGGGCCCCCAGTATTGCGCCGACGCCGACCTCTTCCCTGACATGGGCGCTGTTGCCGCCGAATATGGCCACGAGCGGCACCATGGTCTCGGGCAGCGCCGTACCGACCGCGGCGAATATGCTCCCGGTAACGCCTTCGGAGAACTTGAGCCTGGCCCCGAGCGACTCTATCGCGTTTGTGAATACCTCGGCCGCGATGACTATCACCACGAGCCAGAAGACGAGCAGAAGTATCTCCTGTATCAAGCGCCCCTCTCTTCCATGCCCGGCCTGGGCCTTACGAGCTCGGCCCTTTCGCCCCTGAAAAAGAGGAGGAGCACCATTCCGACAACCAGCACTATCGAGCCCGCGATTATGAAAATTATGCCAGGGTCCTTGTTGATGGTGAGTACTACGTACGGGGTGAATACGTATCCCTTGAGCGTTATGGAATGTCCCGGGCCCTTTACGGACGTGCCGGGCTCAGAGATATTGAGGAAGTAGACGCTTCCGTCAGCCGATATTATCTCGATATGGGGATTGGCGAAGAGGCCTGAGCGGCTGAAGGGCTTCCCGCTCTCGTCGAGCGCGAAATCCGGGTACACGCTCCCGAGCCTGTATGTGCTCCCGTCCGGGGCGCTGAAGGAGCCGTCGAGAAGGACCTCCGAGGAGCTGCCGCCCGCGTCTATCACAAGCCCGGTCGGGCTCTGCCCCTGGTCGAAATGATAGAATGCTATGCCTTTCCATATGAGGGGGTTATTGAGGCCTATGTCCTTGGTGACGACCTCGCTCCCGTCATCGTTTACAAGCGTAAGCCTGGTCCGGAGGTAGTCCAGGTCGCCCCTCGTGCCAGCCCTCATCTCGGTCTCGTCTAGCCTGACCTGAATCCCGCCCTGGTATGGGACCGGAATGGATTCGCCCTTATAGAGCACATGGCCGTAGCTCCTGAAGCCCCAGACGCTCCCCACCAGGTGCCCGAGGAGCGCGATAAGGAAGCCGACGTGCACTATATGAGGGAAAAGGGCCTGCCAGGGCCTCCTGTTCTGAACGACCGACCAGGCCTTGTCAATGGTGCACACGACCGTGTTCACGGCGAAGACGGCTGTAAGGAGTATGAGGGCCCAGACCCAGAGCGTAAGCCCGATGTATTCGGTTTTGAGGGAGAGGAGGAAGGGGAAAAGCACCTCGTGGTCGAGCGCGCCGAAGAAGCGCTGGTTCCTTACGACGACAATGGAGCCCCAGGCCGAAATGACACAGATAAGCACGGCAAGGACTATCGTAAGGTAAACGGATGAGAAAAACTTCCAGACGCTTCTCATACTAACGCTGCTTGAACCACCTGATTATGTTTTCGGCAAGCTTCCTGTTGTCAGCTTCGTTTATGAAGCGGTTCTGGAAGGGTGCGTCATCTGCCACGACCACGACCTTGCCGGCCCCGAGCTCGCGGACCGCTATGACCGCGAACTCCTCAACAGGCTCGCCTTCCTTGAATTCCCGGTCCCTGTCAAGGTCGGCCCACGCGGCCCCGGAGGTCATCGCGACCGGCGAGGCCCCCTCAACCGGCAGAAGCCCCCATGTCCCGTATACGGCTATCCCCTTAAGCCCGGATGTAACCGGGTGCGCTGCGAATTTGGTGACCAGGAAATCCTGCGGCTTTCCCCCGATGAGGCCGGTCCTCTCGCATATCACGAAATTCGAGACGATGATGCCGAACTCGTGCGTAAGCGACGCAACCGGAGGGGAGATATGGAGGAGGACCAGGAGGTTCCCGCCCCTTTCGACAAATCCCTTTAGCGCCGCTGACTCGTCAGGCGAAAAACCGCGGGCCGGACCGGCTATTATATACGTCCCGACACCTTCGAGGGCCGCGCTGGTTACCGGCCCTTCGTTCACCCCGACTTCGGTCCCTGTGCCGCTGTCCCTTATGAGCGAATAGAAAGAGGAATAATCCAGCTCGCCGGCCTTTACAGGCGAGAATATCTCTGAATGTGAAAGGTCGAAGACCGCTTTTCTGGCCTTGACCATGAGGCCCGGCCCGGCGGATTGGCCCGCATTGTCAAAAAGGGCTCCCCCGGCTTTGGCTTGAGCGGCATCCGCTGAAAAGAGCGTAATGGCTATGGCGGCGGCCAGGGCCAGGACGGACCTTGGCGGGCGGGCTGCCATGAGTGCTCCTAAAGCGTTGTAAAAGGCCGTCATCGGTCTCACCGGTTCAGGATATCGGTTGCGGCATGGGCATGTCAAGGAAAAGAAAGGGGGCTGGAATTCCACTTGATTTTCTGCCATCAGGATATGATAAACTTAATAGATGTACGAGCTAATGATAATCTCATATTTTTCATCCGCGCACAACCTGAGGGGATACCAGGGGGCCTGCGAAAACCTCCACGGCCACAACTGGAAGGTGGAGGTGGAGGTCCGCTCCGGGGGCCTTGACAGCCTCGGCATGGTTGTCGATTTCAAGTCGCTGAAGGAAAAGGCGAGGAGCGTAATCGACCGGCTCGACCACAAGTACCTGAACGAGGTACCCCCATTCGACAAAGAGAACGCTACCGCCGAGAACCTCGCAAGGCACGTTTTCAGGGAAGTTTCTACGGCCTTTGAACGCGGCGGCTTCGGCGACGTCAAGGTATCAAGGGTCAGGGTCTGGGAGTCCGAGAGCGCGGCTGCCAGTTATTATGAATAGGAGGGGGCCGGATGCCGGTTAAAAAGCTGAGAGACGTCCAGGCCGAGCCGGACTACAGGCAGATACCCATCGACAAGGTCGGGGTCAAGGACATCCGCTATCCCATAGTGGTGCTCGACAGGAAGAACAAATTCCAGCACACAGTGGCTTCGATCAGCATGTATGTTGACCTCCCTCATCAGTTCAAGGGCACGCACATGTCCAGGTTCGTCGAGATACTGAACGAGCACAGGGGCGAGCTCACCGTGAAGAACTTCCCCCAGATACTGGAAAAGATGAAGGTGAAGCTCACGGCCTCTACCGCCCATCTGGAGGTCGAGTTCCCCTATTTCATCGAGAAGAGCGCGCCTGTCTCAAAGTCCAAGGGCATGATGGAGTACAGGTGCAGATATCTCGGGGTGCTCGGGGCTGAAAGGGATTTCATGCTCGAGGTCGAGGTGCCGGTCTCGACTCTTTGCCCGTGCTCAAAGGAGATAAGCGAGAGGGGCGCGCACAACCAGAGGGGCAAGGTCAAAGTGGGGGTCCGCTTCAAGGGGTTCGTCTGGCTGGAGGACATAATAGCGGCCGTAGAAAGGTCGGCATCGAGCCCGGTCTACTCGCTCTTGAAGAGGCCGGATGAGAAGTACGTGACCGAGAGGGCCTACGATAATCCCATGTTCGTCGAGGACGTCGTGAGGGAGGTGGCCATAAATCTCGGCAGGATAAAGAAGCTAAAGTGGTTCAGGGTGGAGGCCGAGAACTGGGAATCCATCCACAACCACAGCGCCTATGCCTTCCTCGAAAAGAAGCTCTAGCAGGCTGCTGAAAAAGCCCAATCTTCCGTGTCGTCTTCAAAGTTGGACACTCCGGCGTACTATAAAAGTATGCCTAATTCCCGCCCCCGTTCCAATGGGGGGCCCGCATCCGGAGCTTTTCGAGAGCCTTTAGTTCTTCACGGTAACTCCTAAAAAAACGGCCCGGGTCATCCCCGGGCCGTTCTCGTCTCGATGTAATCCTTGCCTATCCCTTGTAGAGGACTTCTTTTACCTTAAGCTTAAGCTCCTCCACCCAGAACGGGTTCCCCTTCTGGATGAAGCCCTTTACCTTGAGGTCGAACCACCTGGGGTCGAGGAGCAGGTCGTCAAGTATCTCCTTGCCGGTCGTTATTATGGCCGGCGCCACTGTCCCCTCATCGTGCATCTTTTGGAGGAGCTCGCCGCCGTCCATATCGGATGAGGGGTCGGCCACGTTCTTGAGATAGAGGTCGGACACGATAAGGTCCGGCCGCTCTTTTTGGGCGGCCGTAATGGCTTCCGAGGCGTTTTTGGCCTTCACAATCCGGAAGCCTATGTCCGAAAGCGCCGACTCGACCATATCCCTTGCGATACGGTCGTCATCGATAAGAAGGATCGTCTCGACACCCGCCTCTGCCTGTGGCTCGGCGTTTTCCTCAGGGGCATCGTAAGCCCCCTCCTTTTGTACCTCGGGCGCTTTGGGCAGGGGCTTCTCGGCTGCAACGGGCGTTATGGCGAAGGCCTCGGCCTCCCTTTTCACAAGGAACCGCGCCCCGCACCTTACGCAGTTTATGTTAACGCCTTTTTCCCATTCAGGGAACGATTCCACCGGGACCCATAGCCTGAACCTCGAACCGCACCCGGCGCAGGCGACCTCAACGGGTTCTTTCCCCGCGACTGTTTTGTTGACTTGCATATCAGGCATAAATCTCTTTTATTCTATTGCCGCCCGCAAGGTACTCGAAAGCCGGACTTTGCAGAAGGGCTTGAATTCCAAGGGGATAGCACTGATTTGAAAATGCAGTTTAACCCAACAGGACTCCGGGTGTCAATGGTTCTCGTTAATGCTCCAGTCTTCCCTGCACGCCCGCGACCCTGCCGAGGCCCAGGAGGTTGAAGGTGAGATACACCATTTTTTCCTCGAGTCGTTCCGTGTATGTGAGGGTCGCGCTCCAGCACTGCTGAAAGTACTCTATCCCATAGGAGGTCTCAAGCGACCTCCGCTCATCGAAGGAGAACCTCTTCAAAAAGGTGAGGTCTACCCCTTTTGGGAGGCGCGCCCTGAGCGAGCCCTCAAGGTAGTTGGCCCCGTCCTTTACGAACCTGTGGGAAACCGCAAGGCTGTCGCCTCTTTTATCCGATGCCGCCAAAGAGACCTCGTATGTGGTGAAATGGCTCTCGTATACGTCGAGCGTGCCTTTTGCCACGCCGGTCACGAGCGGGAGAGGCCTCACGATCAGCTCGCCTGTGATGTCGGAAAAGGGCCTCCTTTCGTCGTCCGGCCCTGTAAGCTCCCTTCCCGCCTCATGGAAGTTGTAGCTCTGCCTGAGGTCGAGGTAGAGATATTCGAAATAGGCCGCCCCATCGCCTTCTCCGCTCTTTCCGGTGAGAGTGGAATTGAGGGAATAGCTTACGCTGTTCGCGGCAGTCAGCCTGTCAAGGTCGTCGAAATCAGGGAGATCGTCCTGATGGATTTGAGGCGCGTAGACGTATGCAAAACCCGGCCTCAGCGTATGCCTGAGGGCTGTAAGGCCGGGCCGTTCAATCCTGAATACCCGGACGAAAGTGGTGGTCAGTTCGGCTGTCACGTCATACGAGAACCTGTCGAAATGGTCCCTTTCGGGGTGCCGCTCCACGAACCAGAATGTCGCTGCCGGTCCTGTAGAGAGCAGGAAATCGAAGTAGCCGCCTGGCCTTACAGGCATGGAGAGCCTGGGCCGGAAGTCGAGCCTCTGACCCCGGAGCCCTTCTTCCCTCCAGAAGTTCACGTACGAGGACTGGCTGGAGAAGTAGAAGGGTGTGCCGGATATGCGCTCTGCCGTGCTCGTGAGCGTTATCTCCGGAAGCCTCTGGAGCGTTTCGTCGTCGTCCGCGTCAAGGAGGTTGTCGAAAAACCTCATCTGGCCCACAAGGCTCCAGTTGCCCCGGTTAAAGCTCGCGGACAGGTTAGTCTCCAGCGCCTCAAGAGAGCGCTCCTCCTGGCCCCTTCCGAAGTCTATGAAATATTCGTCGTCGCTTACGAGGTTCAGGTCGGCCCGGAGGTTCAGGCCGCTTTCGAACAGCTCCCGGTGTATGAGCCTCAACCTCCACCTGTTGTCGGTCGCCTCTTCGGGCCTCGAAAGGTTGTCAACGTCCTGCCTGAATTCCCTGACCCTTTCTATGCTCTTCTCCTGGAACTGGTAGAAGAATATCTCCCCTGCACTCTTCCGGGTGTGGATATACCTGTACTCCGCCCCTTTGCCGAGGCCGCGCCTCGACTCGACGTCGAGGTAGAAGGTGGCGTCCTGGTTCCTTGCTATGGCCCAGAAATAGGAGGTGTCGAGGATAAAGCCCCTTAGTTCCGAGTAGCCAGGCCTGGGCTGGAGAAAGCCCGACTGCCGTTCGCGCTTTATCGGGATGGATATATAGGGCGAGTAGAGGACAGGGACGCCCTTTATGTAGAACCTCGCGTTCCAGCCCGAAAGGTACTGCCCCACCGTTACACGCGCCGAGGTGGCCGCGAAGCTCCAGTCCGGGTCTTCATCCGGAGGGCAGTCGCAGGTGGTGTAGGTCACTCGCTCCGCGGCATATGACTCCGGGCCGGTCTTCCTTATCGAGTCCGCGGTAAGGTGGACGTTACCCTCTCGGTAAAAGAGCCTGCCGTTCGCGAGCACGGCGGTCTTGTCCTTTATATTGAACTGGAGGGTATTGCCCGTAAGGGTGCTCCCGCCCTCGTCGACCGCCCTTATGTTGCCTGAGACGGTCCCGACCCCTGCCGCCATGTCGAGTATCGCGGTATCCGCCCTGACGGAGATGCCTTCCTGGGCTATTTCGACGTTACCCGATGCGTGGTACCTGTCCGCGGCCCTGTCGTAGGTTATGGAGTCTGCAGTTATCTCGACAGGCATCTCGGGGCTGAAGAGCTCGCCATGGGGCTTCTCCTCCGAATGCGCGACCATTACGGGCGCGAAAAAAAGAAGGAGGAAAAGGGCTATGAGTACGGATTTGCCAACGGGCGCCACAGTCATTTCGCCTTGGAGAGTGGAATTGCGGATTAGCGGAAAAAATTAGCACATGCACGGGGTTTTTACAAGGCAAAGCTCTTGACGGTAGTGGGTCAGTTTGAATTTCCTTTCTACTTTCCATGCTTGACCGCTTATGGTAAGCTTAGGGCATGGAAAAGAAAAAGAAGATAACTGATATAAACAAGCTCGCCGCCTTTATTGTCTCTGAGGTAACTAAGGATGAGCAGGAAGGGGCAAAGCAGAAGAAGCCCGAAAAGAACCCTGCCGCCGTAGCCCTCGGAAGGCTCGGAGGGTTGAAGGGCGGCAAGGCAAGGGCTGAGAAGTTATCCGCAAAGAAGCGTGCAGAAATAGCTAAGAAAGCTGCCAAGGCCAGATGGGGCAAAAAAACTTAAGAATTTAGTTCTTGTTTTTTCTCTCGTTGTATTTTTCCACTTGTTTTTGCAGGGCTTCGATGAAGCCTGGCAGTTTTTTAGCTGGAATGATAACGCTGGCCACACAATCAGCGCGAACTTCTTCTATAGGTTCATTAGACAAGTTGATTGGAGGTTTTGTTTCGAAAAAAAAGATTTTGAATTCATTATCTATATTCTGAACAATAATATTGTTTGTGAATCTACTGATTATATTTTCTGGTATATTCCATTTGATTGGCACTGATTTTGCGATTTGTTTTGTCGATACATCTGCCTGGCTGACTATATGTTTTTTTCTCGCCATATTTTTGCCTTTCTTATAATGGTAGTCTAAGAGTTGTGCAATCAGGAGTTATATCGTAGAAAAATGCTGGTGGTATGTGTGATGGTCGAAGTTCGAAATCTTTTTCCGGTGCTTCTGGTGGAGATACCTCTGCTGTTGAAGCAGATATGGCCTCATTCTCTTGCCCTACCACATTAATATCTTGCATCTCTTCACTAAAATATTGATCCTGCTCGAAGCTGAATGCCTTTAATGAATCCGGCGAAAGATTAAGCTCCCACTCCACCAATTCGCCAAGCGAAACAAATCTTACTATCAGTCCAACATCAAAAGCTGATGCTAGTTTTTTAAGGGTTTTTAGGGTGATGCGATTATAATTCGGGTCTTCAAGCACTGATATTCTTGTCTGTGCCATTCCAGTGCGCTCTGCCAAATCATGCTGAGTCCAGTGTCTTTGATTGCGCAATGCTTTAATTTGAAAGGGAACCCCAGTGTCAATATGTTCAGAAACAAAAGCGTCCCTATACTCTTTATCTTTCAATCTACTTATCAATTTTTTCTTGCGTTCCACTTTGCTCATTACTTGCGGCTCCATTTTATGAATCAATAAATTCTGCAGTATGCTTTGGCTCATTTATTAATTTACTTCGCCTAACTGCTATTTGCGGAGCTTCCCTTGGTATAAATTTATCACCTTTTTCGATTGCGCAAATGAGTATCGTGAAATCTCCTCTGCCGGGGCCATAACATCCAATTGGTCTATATTCGTTATTATTATGTTTTACTCTTATTTCATACAAATCTTTGTAGCCAGTGAGCTTTGAAAAACTCGGTCTTTCCCAATACTGAGTCACTTCTAAATATTTTAATGTTCTGACTATTTTTGCCCTTGCCTTTTTAGGCAAATTATCCAACCACTTGGAAAATTCATCCTCGCCCCGCTTAGCTATATAAACCCTGAATGTCCAATACTTATCCATATTATAATATTATTATTATAAATGTCAAGGTATTTCTTGACTTTAGTTTATAATAAAATTATTATATTTGTTTGCTTGCAGTCAAGTTGTTAAATACTAGTACGATCTTGCAGAAAATACAAGAAAATACTCCTTGACAATGCTTGAGCGGTCAAGTATAATCCAGCTATGAACAGATTAGATGTTAAAAAACAAGCTCAGATAATAGCGGCTCTTGTAGAGGGGAACTCTATCAGGGCCACTTGCCGTATGACAGGAGCGGCAAAGGGTACCGTATTGAAGCTCCTTGCGGATATAGGCAGGGCTTGTTCAGAGTATCAGGATAAGGTCTTGAGGGATTTGGAGTGTAAGCGGATTCAGTGTGATGAAATCTGGTCTTTTTGCTATGCCAAAGAAAAGAATGTGCCGGACGAAAAGAAGGCGTATTGGGCTATGGCGATGTTTACACCTGGATTGCTATATGTGCTGATTCCAAGCTCGTTCTTTCTTGGTATGTCGGAAAGCGCGATGCGGTATCAGCCCATGTATTTATAGACGACCTGGCGAAACGCCTAAAGAGCAGGGTACAGTTGACCACAGACGGGCATAGGGCTTATCTAAGCGCAGTAGAGGCGGCTTTTGGCTCTGAGATTGATTACAGTCAATTGGTTAAGCTGTACGGAAATGAAAGGGAGCGAGAGGTTAAATACAGTCCAGCTATTTGTACGGGAGCGGTTAAGGAGCGCGTACAGGGCAACCCTGATCCTAACCATGTATCTACAAGCTATGTAGAACGCCAGAACCTAACCATGCGTATGAGCATGCGGCGTTTTACAAGGCTTACAAACGCCTTTTCAAAGAAGATTGAGAATTTAGAACACGCCGTAGCCCTGCATTTTATGTACTACAATTTTTGTCGTATCCATCAGAGCTTGAGGGTGACTCCGGCAATGGCGGCTGGTGTAACAGGTAAGCTTTGGGAGATTGAGGATGTTTTGGAGCTAATTAAATAGCCCTATAGGCAGCCTTTAGGTAACCTATAGGGCTATTTAACTGACACCGTATAGAGATTGCCGTCTCCACATACGGCGGCCACCGAAGTGGACTTAAGCCCGATGCCGAAGCAGAGCGGGTACGATTAATTGTTAACATAGTTTACATGTTTTGTCAATCAGGAATAGCTCATCAGATTTGCCATACCCAAAGCATGCAGAATACACTCCTTAATTTTAATCAAGTCAGCTTCATCAAGAGTGCGAATATCATATTGCCGTTTTCCATTTGGGTCCTTGCCTTTATGAGGCAAGGAAAGCCTCTTTAGGGAAACAGTATAAAGCATATCTCCCTTTACCCAACTCGGAGTACTATCATATGGAGGTGGGAGCGCTGGTGATAGATGTAGCCTATAATGGTATGGCATTATAGGGTTAGGTTCCGTCTTACTGAGCGGTACGACTGTACATAAGCCATCTCGCTTGCGTAGGCGCGGAGAAATAACTATCGAGGGCCTTCGTTTTACCATCTCTGGGACAACAAGCCCGTGAAAATCACATATAACAATAGTTCCTGTGGGCGGGTGGTATGGTAAGGACATGGCGTAATAATATCATTTCCGACACACAAAACAACTAAATCCAAACTGACCCACTACCCTCTTGACTTGCAGTACTTTTTCTTTTTGCATTTAAACAACCCCGGGCATAAGGCGGAGCGAACATAGGGATGGGGGAAGGCCGGGCGAGGCGGGGCAGCAGGAGCAAGGCCCCGTAGGGGCCGAGCGACATAAGGGCCGAGCCCGGAGGAAGGAGGCGGAAAGAGAGCGGAGCCTTATGCCGAAAAGTGCGGCAGCGCGCTAAAAGGCCTTTTGCGATGAGTGGATCACTAACCTTTACGAATGATGGATTTCCGTTGGCTTCTCTTGAATTGCGCTCTCCTCAAATAACCCCTTGCCTCTCCGACCGTAAAGAGCGAGCCTGTCACGCAGACCGCTCCCTGAGGCCCGGCCCTCAGGAGGGCCTCTTTCAGTGCGTCCCGGACGCTTTCCCTTATTACGGCCTCCTTGCCGAACCGCTTTACCCTTTCAGAAAGCGCCAGTGCGCTCTCTGAGCGCTCGTTTTTCGGGCTCGCCGCTATGACCGTCCGGCATGAGGGCAGGATTTCCTTGAGTATCCCGTCTATGTCCTTGTCGGCCATGACGCCCAGCACAAGCACGGGTTTTTTCTTAAGACCCTCAAGGGCAAGGGCGAGCGTTCTTGCGCCTGCCGAGTTGTGCGCGCCGTCGAGCACCACGAAGGGCTTCCGTGATATTACCTCGAACCTGCCGGGCCATGCGGCGTTCTTAAGCCCCTCCCTTAATGCCTTTACCGGGATTTCGAAGCCCTTCCCCTTGAGCACTTCTATGGCCGCGAGCGCGCATGCGGCGTTCCTTACCTGGTGGGGGCCCAGGAGGCCGAGCTTCAGGTTTTCAAGGCGGCGCTTGCCGCCCTGGTAAGCGAATGAGCTGGGCTCGCCTGTGGCGCTGAAGTCATTCTTGATTACATGGAGCGGCGAAGACATTTTTTTTGCCGTTTTCCTTATTACCGAGAGCGGGCCTCTTTTGACCTCTCCTGTTACGACAGGCCTGCCGGGCTTGATAATCCCAGCCTTCTCGAAGGCTATTTCATCAAGGGTTTTGCCCAGAAAACGCATATGGTCCATGCCTATATTCGTTATGACGGACACTTCCGGCGTGACTACGTTCGTTGCGTCAAACCTCCCTCCCATGCCCGTCTCGATTACCGCGATATCGACTTTCTTGAGCCTGAAATGTAAGAGCGCCATGGCAGTCGTGAACTCAAAGAAGGTGAGTGGGGAGCCCCCGGCCATCTTTTTCGAGGCCGCCCTGACGATTTTAACTGCGCGGACGATCTCCGGCCCTGCAATCATCTTCCCGGAGACGCGTATCCTTTCATTGAACTTTTCGAGGTGGGGGGAAGTGTAGAGGCCTGTCCGGAGGCCGGCTTCTTGAAGGATGGAAGCTATGATGGCAGAGGTGGAGCCCTTGCCGTTGGTCCCGGCTACATGGATAACCGGGAAGCTCTTCTGGGGGACTCCGAGGAGCGAGACTATCTCTCTTATCCTCTTAAGCCCCGGCCTTATGCCGTGCTTCTCGAGGCCGTAGAGGTATCCGAGAGCCGGGTCCTGCCGTTGCATGAGGAGTTGGTTCAGCCCTTGAGCATGGAAAGGAGCTTTGAGATCGTCTCTTTCATGAGCTTCCTTTCGACGATCATGTCTATTATGCCGTGCTCCAACAGGTATTCGGATCTCTGGAAGCCTTCCGGGAGCTTCTGCCTTATGGTCTCGGCTATTACCCTTGGGCCGGCGAACCCGATTAGCGCCCGGGGCTCGGCGACTATCACGTCCCCGAGCATGGCGAAGCTTGCGGAGACGCCGCCCATCGTGGGGTCGGTGAGGACTGAAATATAGGGGAGCCCGGCCTCGCGGAGCTTGGCAAGCGCCGCCGAGGTCTTGGCCATCTGCATGAGCGATAGTATCGACTCCTGCATCCTGGCCCCTCCTGACGACGAGAATATGACGACGCCGGAACGGCTTTCGATCGCTCTTTCAACGGCGCGGGCTATTTTTTCTCCGACTACCGAGCCCATTGAGCCGCCCATGTACGAGAACTCGAAGACCGCGGCTGCCGCCCGCTCGCCGCCTATGAGGCCCTCGCCGGAGACCATCGCGTCCTTGAGCCCGGTCTCCCTCTGCGCGGCCTTGAGCCTGTCCTTGTATTTCTTTACGTCCCTGAAGTCCAGCGCGTCCATTGGCTCCATGGACTGGTCGAACTCGCGGAAGGTCCCCTCGTCGAAGGTTATTTCTATCCTGGCCCGGGCTGAGATGCGGAAGTGGTAGTTGCACTTGGGGCAGACGTCGAGGTTCCGCTCGACCTCTTTTTTGTAGATTATCTCGCCGCAATGATCGCACTTGACCCACAGCCCGAAAGGGACCTTGACGCTTTTACTCTCTTCCCCGTTCGTGAAGAGGTCTTTCTTAAACCAGATCATATACCCTCCGGTTTGATTTCGGTACTCAAATTCTATCTGGGCCTGCTGATGCCCTGCTTAAGACCTGAGACGAAACTGCCGAGCACGCGCATGGATTTTGCTGAACCTTGCATCCCTGCTATTATGTTTACGATCGCGCTCCCTACTACCGCCGCGTCCGCGCTTTTGCAGACCTCGCGCGCCTGCTTTGGCGTCGATATGCCGAAGCCCACGCCGATGGGAATGTTTGTGAATTTCCGGAGGCGCCTCATATAGGCCGGGATGTCCGTTGAGAGGTTCTTCCTCGCGCCGGTCACGCCTGTTACGCTAACGAAGTATATGAACCCGGATGCCTTCGAGGCCACAAGGCGCATCCTATTATCGTCACTCGTGGGCGTAAGGAGGAATATGAGATCAACTGAGTTCCTGTCGAGCTCGGTTTTAAGCTCGTCGGCCTCCTCTGCCGGGAGGTCCACTATGAGGACCCCGTCGGCCCCGGCGGCGCGGATTTCCTTCGCGAACCTCTTAAGGCCGTAGTTGAAGATTGGGTTATAGTAGCCGAAGAGGACGATGGGTATCTCGCTATTTTTTCTTATTTCTCTTACGAGCCCCAGTACTTCCCTGATATGGACATCCTTCTTGAGCGCGCGCTCCGACGAGGCCTGTATGGTCGGGCCGTCCGCCATTGGGTCCGAGAACGGAATGCCGAGCTCTATAAGATCGGCCCCGGATCTCTCAAGCTCGCGGACTATCCGTTTGGATGTCGGGAGGTCCGGGTCCCCGGCTGTAACAAAGGTGATGAGCGCCTTTTTCCCGTCCGCCCTGAGCCTCTCGAATAATGATTCTATCCTGTTTTTTCCCTTTACGGCCATCTCGACCCCTTTTGGTGTATGCCTAGGCATATCATATCTCGAAATTGAACGCCTTGGAGACGGTATTCAGGTCCTTATCGCCCCTGCCTGAGAGGCAGACTATAATCTTCGCGCCTTTCTTCATCTCCCGGGCGGCTTTCATGGCGTACGCGACCGCGTGGGAGCTTTCGAGCGCCGGGATGATGCCTTCCGCGAGCGTAAGCGCCTTGAAGCCATCGAGCGCCTCTTTGTCCGTAATTGTAGTATACGCGACCCTGCCGATGTCGTTAAGATACGCGTGCTCGGGGCCCACGCCGGGGTAATCGAGCCCGGCTGATATGGAGTGGGTGTCTATAATCTGTCCGTGTTTGTCCTGCAGGAGATAGGTCTTGTTGCCGTGGAGGACGCCGACCCGTCCGCCGTTTATAGATGCCGCGTGCTTGCCGGTTTTTAGGCCCTCGCCCCCGGCTTCGACCCCTGCCATACGGACCTTTTTGTCGTCGAGGAAGGTGTGGAAGAGGCCGATAGCGTTACTGCCGCCGCCTACGCAGGCTACAAGGAGGTCCGGTAGACCCCCGGTCATCGCCTGTATCTGCCTCCTCGCCTCAGCGCCTATTATCGACTGGAAGTCCCTTACGAGCATGGGGTAGGGGTGCGGGCCTGCGACCGTGCCGATTATGTAGAAGGTGTTGTAGACGTTCGTGACCCAATCACGGAGCGCCTCGTTCATTGCGTCTTTTAAGGTCCTGCTGCCGGAGGTTACGGGAGTTACCTTCGCGCCGAGGAGCTTCATCCTGAAGACGTTAGGGAGCTGCCTCTTGATATCGTCCTCTCCCATGTATATCTCGCATTCGAGGCCGAACATGGCAGCGACAGTGGCGGTCGCAACCCCGTGCTGGCCCGCGCCCGTCTCCGCGATGACGCGTTTCTTCCCCATCCTCTTCGCGAGTAGTATCTGGCCGATAGTGTTATTGATCTTGTGCGCGCCGGTGTGGCAGAGGTCTTCCCTCTTGAGGAATATTTCCGCGCCCCCGGCCTTCTTCGTAAGCCTCTCGGCGTAGTAGAGTGGAGTGGGCCTTCCGACGTACTCGCCTAGGTAATAGGCGAATTCCTTTTTGAAGCCGGGGTCGTTCTTCCACTTGAGATAGGCCTCCTCGAGCTCCATGACCGCTGGCATCAGGGTCTCGGAGATGTATCTCCCGCCGTAGATGCCGAAGTGGCCGAGCCTGTCCGGTACCCCGCCGAGTCGTGAAGCGTTTTGCGCCGAAGCCTTGCGGCCCTTGCCGGTTTTCTTCATCCTCTTACCCGCTCCATGAATTCCTTAAGCTTTGTGTGGTCCTTCCTGCCCGGCCTGTCCTTAATCTCTACACCGGAGCAGGCGTCCACCGCGTATGGCCTGACCTTCTCCACGGCCTCTTTAACGTTCTCCGGGTTCAGGCCGCCGGATAGTATGATGCGCCCGAGCGCCTTTGCCTCCACGGCTATGTCCCAGTCGAACGTCTCGCCTGTGCCGCCGTGGACCCCCTCTTTGAAGGTGTCGAGGAGGTAGGCCGAGACGTTATAGGGCCTGAGCCTGTTTATATCGGCCATATCCCTGACCCTTATGGCCTTTATGACCTTGATGCCGAGACGTTCGCAGTACTCCGGCGACTCGCTCCCGTGGAGCTGCGCGGTGCATATTCCTGTCTCAGCGGCCGTGGCGGCGACCTTTGTAAGCTCCTCGTCCACGAAGACGCCCACAGGAGTTATGAACGGCGGGAGCTCCCTTATTATGAGCCCGGCCGTCCTAGGGCTTATGTACCTGGGGCTCTTTTTATAGAAGATGAAACCAAGCGAATCAGCCCCGAGCTCCGCGGCCTTGAGCGCATCCTCAAGGTTTGTGATTCCACATATCTTTACCCGTATACTCTTTGACACCTCTAAGTTCCCTCAGCTTCTTTCTGAAGTTCTCCTCCCTCATGAGCGCCTCTCCTATGAGGAAGGCCTCGACCCCGCATTCCCTGAGCCTCAGTATGTCCTCGTGCGTGTTTATGCCGCTCTCGCTTACTAGGACCCTGTCCTTCGGCACGTACGGGGCGAGCCTTATCGTCGTCTCAAGGTCGGTCTTGAAGGTCTTCAAGTCCCTGTTGTTGACGCCGATTATCCTGGCCCCTACGTCCAAAGCCGTTTCAAGCTCTGTCTCATCGTGCACCTCGACAAGTGCGGACATGCCGAGCGAACAGGTGAGGTCGAGGAGTTTTTTAAGCTCGTCCTTCGGAAGTGCCGCGACAATAAGGAGGAGCGCGTCAGCTCCGGATACCCTCGATTCATAGACCTGGTACTCGTCTATTATGAAGTCCTTTCGTAGGAGCGGTAGCCTTATGTTGCCTCTCAAGGCCGTGAGATACTCGAGCTTACCCATGAAGAACTTCTCGTCGGTTATGACCGAGATGGCCGCGGCCCCTCCCTCGATGTAGCCGCGGGCTATCTCCGCGGGCACGAAGTATTCCCTTATCATCCCCTTCGAGGGGGAGCCCCTTTTTATCTCGGCTATTATCCGTATGCGGTCCGCGCCGCCCCTGTAGGCGATGGCCCTCTCGAAGTCCTTGGGCCTGGGCACCTTGGGGAGCTTATCCATTATGCCGTCAATGGGGAACTCGGCCTTTGCCTTCTCTATTTCCAGTCTTTTGTTTTGAAGTATCTCGTCGAGTATCATCTGTTCGATATTTCCTTTAGCTTTTCGAGCTTCTCAAGGGCCTTGCCAGAATCTATGGCGCCCCTTGCGGCGGCAACTCCCTCTTTAAAGCCCGGTACCGAGCCTGCCGCGGTTATCGCGGCGGCCGCGTTCAGTATTACGACGTCCCTTGCAGGGCCTTTTCCTCCCCGGAGGACATTGAGTATTATGTCCGCGTTCTCGTCCGGCCCGCCGCCCTTAAGGTCACCAGGCGCGCACCTCTCAAAGCCCAGGTCCTCGGGCTTGAGGTGATAGGTATGGATGGAGCCGTCCTTAAGCTCCGTTATCTTCGTCTCCGCGGCAAGCGTTATCTCGTCCAGGCCGTCCTCGCCCCGGACGATAAAGGCGCGGATTGAGCCGAGGTTAAAGAGCACCTTCGCGAGAGTATCGGTAAGCGCCGGGTCGTAGACGCCGATTACCTGCCTTTTAGAGCCCGCCGGATTCGTGAGGGGGCCGAGTATATTGAATACGCTCCTTATGCCGATTTCCCTCCTTACCGGCGCCGCGTATTTCATGGCTCCATGGAGCATGGGCGCGAAGAGGAAGCCTATTCCGGCTTCCCGTATGCACTCCTCGACCCTCGCGCACTCGGCCTCTATGTTGACGCCAAGGGCCCGGAGAACGTCCGCGCTCCCGCATCTGGATGAAACGGAGCGGTTGCCGTGCTTGGCTATTGTGACCCCGGCCGCAGAGGCTACGAGCGCCGCAGCCGTCGATATATTGAAGGTCATGGACTCGTCACCGCCGGTCCCGCAGGTATCGACAGCGCCCTCGGGCGCGTCTATCCTCGTAGCCTTCTCGCGCATGACCCTGGCAGCGCCCGTTATCTCCTCGACGGTTTCGCCCTTCATCCGGAGCGCCGTCAGGAGCGCCCCTATCTGGGCGGGGCTCGCCCCCCCGGTCATGACCTCGTCCATGACCCCTGTCATCTCGGACTCGCTTAAGTCCGTTCCCTTTATGACCTTCGAGAGGGCTTCTTTGATCATTACTTCCCAGTCTCCCTGGCCTGGTATGTCCGGAGGAAGTTCCGGAGAATGTCCTTCCCGGCCTTCGTGAGTATCGACTCCGGGTGGAACTGGACGCCTTCTACCGGAAGCTCCCTGTGCCGGAGGCCCATTATCTCGTCCATCTCGGTCCAGGCGCTTATCTCGAGGCACTCGGGGAGGCTTTCCTTCCTTACGATGAGCGAGTGATAGCGGTTCGCCTCGAAGGGATTCGGTATCCCTTCGAATACGGTCTTCCCGTCGTGGTATATCATCGAGGTCTTCCCGTGCATGAGGCGCGGGGCCTTAACGATCTCCCCGCCGAAGGCGTAGCCTATGGCCTGGTGGCCGAGGCAGACCCCGAGTATGGGGATTTTCCCTGCAAAGGCCTTTATGGCCTCCACCGAAATACCGGCCTTGGGCGGGTCGCACGGCCCCGGAGAGACGACTATCGCGCCGGGCGCGAGCTTTTCGATGTCCGCGACCTTTATGGCGTCATTCCTTCTTACCAGAACGTCCTCACCGAGCTCCATGAAATACTGGACCAGGTTGAAGGTAAAGGAATCGTAGTTGTCTATCATGAGTATCATATTCAGAAAAGCCCTTCCATTGCCATCTCGACCGCCTTGAGCATGCCTTTTGCCTTGTTCTCGGTCTCCTCGAATTCCTTCTCCGGGACCGAGTCGGCTACCACCCCCGCTCCGGCCTGCATGTGTATGCGGCCGCCCGATATGACGAGGGTCCTTATGGCTATGCACATGTCCATGTTGCCTGAAAAACCGAGGTAGCCCACGCAGCCGCCGTAGACCTCCCTCTTCGAGGGCTCGAGCTCCTCTATTATCTCCATGGCCCGCACCTTTGGCGCGCCGGTGAGGGTGCCCGCCGGGAAGCAGGCCTTCAAGGCGTCGAACGAGCCCATGCCCTTTACGAGCTCGCCCTTCACGTTAGAGACTATGTGCATGACATGCGAGTACCTCTCCACGGCCATTAGCTCGTCGACCTCGACCGTTCCGGCCCTCGCGACCCTGCCCACGTCGTTTCTCCCGAGGTCCACGAGCATGATATGCTCGGACAGTTCCTTGGGGTCTGAAAGGAGGTCTTTTTCGAGCGATACGTCTTCGTCCTCGTCCCTGCCCCTCTTCCGCGTGCCCGCTATCGGCTTTACGTTCACGCTTCCGCCCTCGACCCGGACGAGTATCTCCGGAGAGGAGCCGACGAGGGTAGCGCCCCCGAGCCTGAGGAAGAACATGTAGGGTGAGGGGTTTATGACCCTCAATGCCCGATAGATCTCGAACGGGTCGCAAGCGAGAGGGGCGGAGAACCTCTGCGATATTACCGCCTGGAATATGTCGCCCTCGACTATGTACTCCTTTATGCGCTCTACCGCCCGGAGGAAGTCCTCCCTTTTGAAATTCGAGGCGGTCTCAAGCCTTTGCCCCTCGTTCGATAGCGTATCCGCCTCTCTTATGGAAGACGTCCCCGGCACCGGCCCCCTCATCTTCTGGACCAGCGCGTCTATCTTCCGGACGCATTTCCTGTAGGCCTCGTCGGGGTCGTCTCCCTCGTTCATGTATGCGTTCGAGACTATCTTTATCCTGTGCTCGACGTTGTCGAAGACGAGGAAGGTATCGGTGAATATAAGGTATATGTCATCGAGGCCCAGCTCCCTGGGCGTCGAGTCCGGGAGGTCCTCTATGTGGCGGACTATGTCATAGCCCATGTAGCCGATAGCGCCGCCCGAGAACCTGGGCGCGCCCTCGACCTCGGCGGGCCTGTAGGCCGACATCATCTCCCGGATGCGGTCGAGCGGGTTACCTTCAAGGACGTTCGTTTTTCCGTCCTCGATTACCTCAAGCTTTCTGCCGGAGCCCCTTATGACCTTTCTCGGGGAGTTGCCGAGGATGCTGTACCTGCCCCATTTTTCGCCGCCTTCGACGCTTTCGAGGAGGAACGCGTCGCCGCCTCCGTCGATCTTCATGAAGGCGGAGACCGGGGTGTCGGTGTCCGCGAGGATCTCCCTCACGACGGGCACAATGTTGCGCGTTTTGGCTAATTCCTTGAATACTTCGGGGGAAGGGCAGTGGATGGGCCTTCTCATAAGCAACCTACAATATCACAGCATCTTTAGCATAGTCAATCATTTCACCCGGCGTCCGGGCCCCCTCGACAGCCGTAAGGATACCATATTGCAAGGTTTTTTGCTCTTTTTTTGTTGATAGGAACAAATGCTTGTGTCAGATGGGCTGCCGCCAGCTCCCATGAAGGCAACCAGGCGCAATTGCCCGTCCGGCGAGGACCTTTTTTGGCCCTTGACAGCTCTCCGGGCTTTTTCGTACAATCGCGCAATCCGGCATTGAAGGGAGTTGTTAAAAAGGGGCATGAGAAGAGCTCTTTATCTGGGGACTGCGCTGGCGGCGTTGCTTATAATTTCGGGCTGCGGGCAGTCGATAAAGAAGGAGAACGAGAGCCTCAAGGCCCGCATCTCGGAACTCGACGGGGAAAAGGACGCGCTCAAGGCCGAGGTCGCCTATCTTCAGAAGGAACTCGGGGATACGAAGTCGAGGGTCACTGCCCTCACAGCCGAGCTTGACGCGAGGAGGATGGAAATAGAGGTGCTGAGGTCAAGGCCGGCCTCGAAAAAATCCAGGAGATAGACGGCATTCAGCCGGACTATCCTGCTAAAGTAACACAGCCATCGTCCGATAAGATGGAACGCAGCCTGACGACGGGCACGCGTCCCGGGGCCAGCCCGGGATAACCTCATGACGGGGACAGTCCCATTTCGATAGAATTCCGCGCCCTGAAATCTTATAATACCATTATACGCGCGAGCCGCTTTTCCTTGCGGAGAACGCCCCTTCATCCATTTCGACGTACCGCGTTTTTACTGACCTTTCTTCCGGCTTGCGCCGAGACATTCCAGGGGTAATGCGATGTTCCGGCAAGGCTTGAAATCCAAGATACTGACCCTTACCATCGGGCTCACCCTTATCGGCTTCGGGGCGCTCATCTATCTCGTCATAAACGAGGAGGAGAAGAGCCTCTTAAGAGAGCGCTTCAACGCGAGCGAGCTCATGGCCCAGCCCATACTCCATACCATCTACAAGGACATGCTCGACGAGCGTGCGGACATGCCGCGCTTTCTCATAGAGGGCCTGAAGACCATCAAGGGGGTAGAGCGGGTCCAGCTCATAAGATCCAACGGCGTCGAGGAGGCCTTCCAGGACTTCAAGACCCTCGAGGCGGTAAAGGCCGAGTTCGGCGAGATAAAGCCGGAATGGCTCGTCGACCACCCCAATAAGCTCAACAACGTCGCCAAGGGCATAAACAATCCCGATTTCAAGAAGGTCCTCCAGGCCTTCAATGAGGGGCAGAAGGAGGCGGCCTGGTATATCGAAAGCGAGGGGGACAGGAACCTTTTCACTTATCTCCGTCCGATAGAGTACAGGCCCAAATGCTCGTCCTGTCACGAGCACGAGGAGGCGGCGAGGGGGGTCCTCATGATAACCACCTCGCTCGACGGGATGTACGGCATTCTGGAGGGGGCGAGGAACAAGTGGATCTTCTACGGCCTCCTTACCATGAGCGCCATAGCCGTGATGCTGAGCTTCCTGGTTTCCGGCGTCATAACCCGCCCCATTGACCGGGCGGTTGTGATGCTGAAGGCAATAGCCGAGGGCAAGGGCGACCTTACGAAGAGGCTTGAGATAAGCTCGAATGACGAGATAGGACTCCTCGGCAGGTGGTTCAACAAGTTCGTGGAAGGGATGCAGACGATGGTGAGCGACATCTTCGGCATCTCCAGGGAGGTATCCGCGGCCTCTAGGCAGATAGGCGCGTCCTCCGCCAAGATAATAGACGCTGCAAAAAAACAGCTCCAGGCCGCCGAGGATACCTCCGCTTCCATACAGGAAATGGACGCGTCCATAAAAACGGTCGCAGAGGAGGCCGAGGCCCTCAGGAGCTCCTCGAGCGAGGTCTCGGAGTCGGTCCGCACCATGTCCGGCTCGGTCGAGGATGTGAAGGTCAACATAGAAAAGCTCTTCATCTCCGGCTCGTCGACCACTTCGTCGATAAACGAGATTGCGGTCTCGATAAACCAGGTCGCTTCCCACGTGGACGAGCTCTTTAAGAACACCGAGGACGTCGTCTCCTCCATCATCGACATAGGAGAGAACGTCAAGGAGGTCGAGGCCTACTCGAGAAACCAGGCCGAGCTCGCGGAAAGGGTCAGGGTGGACGCCGAGGACCTCGGCATGGCCTCTGTCGTGAAGACGAGAGAGGGGATAGAAAAGGTGAGCGAGGAGGTGGCCTCCACTGCCCTCGTCGTAAACCGCCTCGGCGAGAGGTCCAAGGAGATAGGGAAGATACTTACCGTCATAAACGACATAGCGGATACGACCCACCTCCTCGCGTTGAACGCCACCATACTCGCGGCCCAGGCCGGGGAGCACGGCAAGGGGTTCGCGGTCGTGGCCCGCCAGGTAAAGGAGCTCGCGACAAAGACGACCTCCTCCACAAAGGAGATAGCCGGCCTTATAACCCAGGTGCAAAGCGAGGTCTCGGTGGCGGTCGAGTCCATGAGGAGGAGCTCGGAGAAGGTCGAGGACGGGGTGCTCCTTTCGAGGAACGCGCAGGAGGCGCTCATAAAGATCCTCGATTCGTCGCGGAGGTCCTTCGAGATGGCCAAGCTCATCGAGAAGGCCACCATAGAGCAGACCAGGGGCACGGGCCAGATCGCGAGCGCCGTGCAGGTGATGAGCCACATGGTCGGAGATATAAAGAACGCGGCGGGAGAGCAGTCCCACGCGGCCAAGGAGATCCTGAAGGACACGGCCCAGATGCGCGAGTTCATGGAGAAGGTCAAGAGCTCGACTATGGAGCAGGCCCGGGAGACGAGGAGGGTCGCCGAGGCGATATTCAGGGTGCTCGAGAAGATATCGAAGGTGGCCGACACTACCTCCGAACAGATGGTCTTCTCGAAAAGGATAGTGAACGCTGTCGATACCATAAAGAAGACCGCGGAGGACAACGCGACCTTGGCTGCAAGGCTCGAGAGGACGGTCGAGGAGATGAACAGGGAGGCTGACGCGTTGAAGAGCACGGTTGCGAACTTCAAGGCGTAGCGGAAAGGACGCTGGACATGGGTGCCTTGCGAATTATCCTCTTGGCTCTGTTTCTTTCCGGAGCGGCGCTTCCCGCCCCGTCGGAAGCCGCCGGCATAAACTGGCTCAAGATCAAGCCCGTAAAGATCGCCCTTTTCTACCCGGGTGTCGTCTCCTGGGAATTCCTCGTGGGCGAGGACCACAGGCTCGGCGCAAGGATGATAAAGTCCGGCAGGAAGGACTGCAGGAACTGCCATCTCGCAAAGGACGGGACGCTCGACATAAAGGCCGACGAGATAGCCTCGGGCTCGCTCAAGATGAAGAGGTCTCTAAAGCCCTTCGAGCCCGAGCCGAGTGCCGGCAAAAAGGGGTTCATCTCCGCCGATATGCAGGCCGCCTACGACCGCGAGCACCTTTACCTCAGGTTCAGATGGAGCTCAACCGGCGCCGGCTGGGCCCAATCGGCAAATATTCCGGACAGGATATCAATACAGGCGAACAAGTCGGACCAGCTCTTTAGAGCGGGCGGATGTTTCATAACCTGCCACAACGACCTTTCAACGATGCCTCACGCCCCTTCCAGGAAGGAGATGGGCGAGCATCCCGCCTACAGGGGCAAGGACGAGGTGAGCCTCTATTCCGTCCACGCCAAGGCGTCCTGGGACAAAAAGAACTCAGACGCCGAGGCCAGGAAGGCCGCCGGGCTCATAGACCTGAAATCGATCGAGCTGGGGAAGGGACTGGCCAGGGCCGCTGACGGATGGATCTATGACGAGAAGGCATGGGAGGAGAGGCCCGGTTTCGAAGGCATGGGAGAGTGGTCGGAAGGCGCGTACACGGCGGTTTTCAAGAGGCCCATCGGAAGCGCAGGCAAAAATGATGTAGCCCTCTCCGAAGGCGATGTCTTTACGATCGCCGTCGCCATTCACGAGGACGGGGCAAAGGAGAGGAGGCATTACGTCTCTTTGCCGGTCTCGATAGGGCTAGGCTCCGGGGGCGACATACAGGCAATAAGGCTCAAGGACTGAGGGGAAAGGCCCGGACGCAGGTCACATACCTCCTGGCCTTGAATCAGGTAATCTGTTAGACTCAAGGGCATATGGGCGATAGAGAGGACATAGAGATACTGGACGGGAAGATCATCCGGCTCAAGGTCGAGTACGAACAGTACTTTGCCAGGATATTGAAGCGCGAGCCGTCCAAGCTCAGAAGCGATATCGAAAAATCGATACTTTCCCTGAACGGCAGGACCATAAACAATACGGCTGCGAAATTCAAGCTCAACTCCATCGTCGCCAAATACAACTCGTACAAGCAGCACTGGGACAGGGTGCTCCGCGCAATAGAGGAGGGGACTTACGTCAGAAAGGCCGAGGGCGCGCCGGGGCAGGGGATTGCCGACGCGGGCTGTGCTTCCCCATCCACCCCTCCTGGCCCGAAGGGCGGCTCAAAAAGCCCCGCCCCGGCGGAAGGCGGCTTCGAGGACATCTACAAGAGGTACATAGAGGCGCGTAAGGAGTGCCGCGAGCCTGTGGAGGGCATAACCCTCGAAAGCCTCAAAAAGACGGTAGAGCAGTACAAAAAGAAGGTGGAGGAGCAGTACAAGACCAGCAACGTGGATGTCAGGGTATACGTGAAGGACGGGAAGGCGAAGCTTACGATCGTGCCGAAGAAGTAAGGGCGGACGACAAGCTCTGAAAATCCATCTTTTCCCCGGACCCTGCGTATTTACATGATAATGCTCACATATTATATATGCTCCGTTTTTTAATTCCCGGACTTTCTTGATCTCGCGTGGAAAATCACGAATTGCAATGTAGCCGGAAATAAAAAAGGCGGGCTTTTAGCCCGCCTTTTTTATGGGTTTTTCTGTATACCTAAGCCCTGACCCGTTCCTTTATCCTGAGCCTTGCCTCTGCGTACTCGAGCCGGTCCTGGGCCTGTGCATAGGCCGCGTCCTCCTGGCTTAAGGAGCCGAGGGCGGCTTGAGCCTCGCCAGCCTCGGCTCTTACTGCCTCAAGGTCGATCTCGGACTCCCTCGCGGCAGTGTCGACCAGTATGGTGGTCTTCCCGGGCAGTACTTCTGCGTAGCCCCTCCCAACGGCTAATACGCCTGCTTCCGCGCCCTTCCTGAAGGCGACCTCGCCAGGCTTAAGGACCGTAAGGAACGGGGTATGCCCCGCGAGCACCCCGAACTCGCCTTCCTGACCGGGGGCAGTGGCCTCCTCGACCTCCATGGAGAGGAGCTTCCTCTGGGGGGTGACTATCTCGAGCAAAAAGGTTGTATTGTTGTCAGCCATTATCCTGGTCCTGTCCTTCGGTTAAACGCTCGCCCGTATCTTCTCGGCCTTTTCCATTACCTCTTCGATGGTGCCGACCATGTAAAATGCCTGCTCCGGGATGTCGTCGAGCTCGCCGTTGGCGATCATGTTGAAGCCCTTGATGGTGTCCTTCACGCTTACGTACTTGCCGGGCGTTCCGGTGAACTGCTCGGCCACGAAGAAGGGCTGCGAGAGGAACCTCTGTATCTTCCTCGCGCGGGCGACCACGAGCTTGTCCTCTTCCGAGAGCTCGTCCATGCCGAGGATCGCGATGATGTCCTGCAGGTCCTTGTACTTCTGGAGTATCGCCTGCACCCGGCGCGCGGTCGAGTAGTGCTCGTCGCCGACTATCTGCGGGTCGAGGATCCTGGATGTCGAATCCAGCGGGTCCACGGCAGGGTAGATGCCGAGCTCGGCTATCTGCCTCGAAAGGACCGTCGTCGCGTCAAGGTGCGCGAAGGTCGTCGCCGGGGCCGGGTCGGTCAGGTCGTCCGCAGGGACGTATATGGCCTGGACCGAGGTGATCGAGCCGTTAAGGGTCGAGGTGATCCTCTCCTGGAGGCCGCCCACGTCGGTGCCGAGCGTCGGCTGGTATCCGACGGCGGAAGGTATGCGGCCGAGGAGCGCGGAGACTTCCGAGTTCGCCTGCACGAACCTGAAAATGTTGTCTATGAAGAGGAGGACGTCCTGGTTCTCCTCGTCCCTGAAATACTCCGCCATTGTGAGCGCCGTGAGCGCGACCCTCGCCCTCGCTCCCGGGGGCTCGTTCATCTGCCCGTAGACGAGGGCGGTCTCGCCGAGAACGCCCGATTCCTTCATCTCCTCCCAGAGGTCGTTTCCTTCCCTGGTTCTCTCACCGACTCCGCCGAAGACCGAGAAGCCGCCGTGCTGCATGGCGACGTTATTGATGAGCTCCATTATGAGGACCGTCTTTCCGACGCCCGCGCCGCCGAAGAGGCCGATCTTGCCGCCTTTAAGATAGGGCGTGAGGAGGTCGACGACCTTGATGCCGGTCTCGAAGACCTCCATCTTGGTCGACTGCTGCTCAAAGGTCGGGGCAGGGCGGTGTATCCCGTACTTCTTCTCGCTCGCTATGGGGCCGAGCTCGTCCACAGGCTCGCCTATGACGTTTATTATGCGCCCGAGGACGGGCTTGCCGACAGGGACGGTTATGGCGGCGCCGGTGTCCCAGGCCTCGGTGCCCCTTACGAGGCCCTCGGAAGCGTCCATGGCTATGCACCTTACCGTGTTCTCTCCGAGGTGCTGGGCCACTTCGGTAACGAGGTTCCAGTCCTCGCTGCTTATGCTCTTGTTCGTGACCCTCACGGCGTTATTGATGGCCGGGAGCTTGCCGGGCGGGAACTCGATATCGAGCACCGGGCCGATGACTTGCGTGATCCTGCCGATATTCCTCTCCTTCCCGACACCTTCGGCTGTCAGGCCGGCTGCTGTTCTTTCGACTTGGGACATTTCAGGAAGACCTCCCTTGCGGAATCTTTATTGTTTACGGTTGGGGAAGGGACGGTTCCGGCCCTCTCCCGGCTATGGCCCCGCGCGTGTGCGTTCCGGGGCATAAATTGGCTGCGACGGAGTAGCGGGAGCCTTACTTAAGCGCCTCCGCGCCTCCGATTATCTCCATGAGCTCCTTGGTGATGGCGGCCTGGCGGAGCCTGTTATAGACGAGCGTAAGGCCGCTTATCATCTGCCCCGCGTTCTTCGAGGCCGAGTCCATGGCCGTCATCCTGGCCCCGTGTTCGCTGGCCGAGGTTTCCAGAAGGGCCCTGAAGGCCTGAACCTCGACGTACTTTGGAAGGAGGCTCGCAAGCACCGCCTCCTCGCTTGGCTCGTAAATGTACTCGCCCTTGCCGTCGCCATCCTTATTTTCCTCGTTCTCGGGGGCCGAGACGGGCAGAAGCTTTATCGTAAGCGGCTTCTGGGTGAGGGCGGACTTGAACTCGCTGAATATCATATGGACCTCGTCGGTCTCGCCCTTCAAGTACGAGCCCACGAGGTCGTTGGCTATCTCGACTGCGGTGCCGTACGCCGGCCTGCCGCTCCCGACCGGGCGGGCGTTGAGGACCTTGATGTTCCGCCTCTTGAAGTACTCGCCCCCGCGTTTCCCGACAAGATAAAGGCTTGCGCCGGACGGGCCGCGCTCACGGAGGAACCTTTCGGCTGTCCGGAGGAGCTGCGAGTTGAAGCTTCCGCAAAGTCCCCTGTCCGAGGTGAAGAGCGCAAGGGTGATGTTCTTCACCTCCCGCTTTTCCAGGAGGGGGTGGCTGTCGGGCGAGGCCTTGGACGCGAGCGAGCCTATGAGCTCGAGCATCTTCTCGGCATAGGGCCGGGCCGCGACTATCTCGTCCTGGGCCTTTTTAAGCTTCGCGGCGGAGACCATCTTCATGGCCTTGGTTATCTGCCGCGTGTTCTTGACCGACTTTATCCTTCTTTTTATGTCTTTAAGACTTGGCATCTAAGTGGTCGTCCCCGGATGTTTTGTGCTACTTGCCTTCGGCCACGAAAAGGCCCTTCAGGTCCTCGAGCGCCTTATTGAGCTTGGCCTTAAGGTCGTTGTCTATGGCCTTCTTGGTGCGTATCTCCTCGATTATCTCGGGGTGCCTGGATTCCATGAAAGCTATGAGCTCCTCCTCGTACCTCTTGAGGGCCGAGTTGGGGTATGCGTCCACGTAGCCGTTTGTGGCGGCGTAGATTACGAGCACCTGCTTTTCTACGGGAAGGGGCTTGTACTGCCCCTGCTTCAAGATCTCGACGAGCTTGCCGCCCCTGTTGAGCTGCTTCTGGGTTGCCGGGTCGAGGTCGCTTCCGAACTGTGCGAACGCAGCGAGCTCCCTGTACTGAGCAAGCTCGAGTCTCAACGTGCCCGCGACCGACTTCATGGCCTTTATCTGGGCGCTTCCGCCGACGCGGGAGACCGAAAGGCCGACGTTGATGGCCGGCCTTATGCCTGAGTAGAAGAGGTCGGTCTCGAGGAATATCTGTCCGTCCGTGATGGAGATGACGTTCGTGGGGATGTAGGCCGAGACGTCACCCGCCTGAGTCTCGATGATCGGAAGGGCCGTAAGAGACCCGCCGCCGAGCGCGTCCGAAAGTTTAGCCGCCCTCTCCAAAAGCCTTGAGTGGAGGTAGAAGACGTCTCCGGGGTACGCCTCGCGGCCCGGGGGCCTCCGGAGGAGAAGCGAGAGCTGCCTGTACGCGACCGCGTGCTTCGAAAGGTCGTCGTAGATTATGAGGGCGTGCATCCCGTTGTCCCTGAAGTACTCGCCAATGGCGCAGCCCGCGTAAGGGGCGATGAACTGGAGCGGCGCCGGGGAGCTTGCCGTGGCGGCGACGATTACGGTGTAGTCCATCGCGCCGAACTGCTTCAATTTCTCGGATATCTGGGCGACCGTCGACTGCTTCTGGCCGATGGCTACGTATATGCAGAAGACGTTCTGCCCTTTCTGGTTTATGATGGTGTCGATCGCGACGGCGGTCTTTCCGGTCTGGCGGTCGCCTATTATGAGCTCCCTCTGGCCCCTGCCGATGGGTATCATGGCGTCTATGGCCTTGATGCCGGTCTGGAGCGGCTCCTTGACCGACTTTCTCGCGACTATGCCGGGGGCCTTTATCTCGACTCTCCGCCTCTCGGCGGCCTCTATGGGGCCCTTGTTGTCTATGGGCTGTCCGAGGGCGTTAACGACCCTGCCCATGAGGCCCTTGCCGACCGGGACCTCGACTATCCTTCCGGTCCTCTTTACCGTAGAGCCTTCCTTTACCGTCTGGTCGCTTCCGAGGAGGGCGGCTCCGACGTTGTCCTCCTCGAGGTTCAGGACCATGCCCTGGAGGCCGCCCTGGAATTCGAGAAGTTCCCCGGCCATGGCTTTTTCAAGGCCGTATATCCTCGCGATGCCGTCGCCGACCGATATGACGGTGCCGACTTCCTGTATGTCGATTTCCTTCTCAAACCCTTTTATCTGGGTCTTTATGAGCTGGCTTATTTCCTCTACCTTGATCATCTTCTAAACCACCCCTTCGAGTATTTTTTCTTTCATGAGTTCGAGCTGGGTCTTCAAGCTCCCGTCCAGGATGGTGTTCCCGATCTTGAGGACAAGCCCGCCCAGGAGGATAGGGTTATAATTGCATGTTAGTACTACGTCCTTGCCGGTAAGGGAGGAGAGTTTTTTCCTTATCTCCTCGACGAGGGCCGGGGGAAGCTCCGTGGGGGAATCCACCGAGGCCCGGATCCTGCCCGCCAGCTCGTCCTCGTAGGCCGAGTACGCGGCGGTTATCTCGTCCAGGAACCTCAAATTCCTGGTGCGTACGAGTATGCCGAGGAATTTGGCGACATGGGACGAGAGCCCGGCGGAGGCGGCCACGTTGTCCATTAACGATAAGCGGTCTTCCAGCTTGTACATGGGGTTAAGGAGCGCCTTTTCGAGCTCGGGGTTGCCGCTGAATATCGCGAGCACCGAGCGGAGCTCCTTCCCGTACTGGTCCCAGGAGTTTTCATCCCTTCCGACTTCTATGAGCGCCTTCGCGAACCTCTTGGACGCGGAACTCTTCATCAGTTGATCCTCAGGTTATTTAGGTATCCTTTTACGAGCCTGTCCTGGTCCGCGGGGGTGAACTCCTTTTTGAGTATCTCCTCGGCCAGCTCCACGGCGGCCCTGGCCGCCTCTTCGCGGATCTCGATCTTAGCCTTTTTTATCTCCTGCTCGGCGGCGGCCTTTGCCTGCTCTTTGAGCCTCTCGGCGGATTTCCCTGCCTCGGCTATTATTCTTTCCCGTTCTGATTCGCCCTCGGCCCTGAGCTCCTTCTGTATCTCGGCTATCCTCGAATCCAGGATGTTGAGCTTGGCCCTGTATTCCGCGGCCTTCCTCTCGGCCTCGTCTTTGGCTGCCTGGGCGCTTTCGAGGGCGGTCTTTATCTCGGCGCTTCTCTTATCCAGGAGCTTGTTTATGGCCTTTGTCCATACGAGGTACACGCCGACTGCGAGCACGATGAAGTTGCCGATTTTCCAGAGCATGCCGTTCCCGTGGTCGCCGCCCGCTGAGGCGAAGGCTACGGAGGGGATTAGGATGAAAAGGGCGATAAGCCCTGCTACGCTCCTGTCGAGCACCTTCCCGGCTATCTCCCTGGCAAGGCCCCTTGCCTCGGTCTTAAGCCCCGAAAGCGCGCCCTGCCTGCTCGAATCGAGCTCCTTCCTTATTTTGGCGAGTTCGGCGGCGGCCTCGGACCTGGCGGCCTCGAGTATGATTTTTTCCCTGTCGACGCCTTCCTGCCTGAGCCTGCCCCTTTCCTCATGCCCCTTCATGGCGGCTTCCTTGAGCCTCTTTTCATAGCTCAGAAGCCCTTCGGCGACCTCTTTCTCGGTCCCGGCGGCCTTCTTGAGGCTCCCGGCTATGCGCTCGTCCCTTTCCTTCAGTATCCGCTGGACGGGCCTGTAAAGAAGCCTGTTGAGGATTATAAGGAGGACGAAAAAACCGACTATCTGGAAAAGGAGGGTCTGGTCGAGTGATATCATTTTATATATGCGAGCCTTTGGGTTTTTTGCAGTTTTTCAAGCGGCAAGACCAGGGCCGGGCGTCCGCTGCCGCGCCTGGACCATGGAAGGCCGTTTTGAACCTGAACAATTGTCCGGAGTAGTGAAAGCCGATTTTTCAAAACTAAAACAGGGTATTGCTATCATATACAAAAGTTCATTGTCAAGCGATTTAATTTGCAAGCTTGAGCCGGCCGCGTGTATAAAAACACCCGATTCGCCGACATGCGAAAACATGCTCGGTCTTAAGAACCCGGCCATTGATAAAGGGGGATAAGGAAGAGTGCGGAACTGCTGGCGCAGGGTCCTGATGAAACGGGCAGGACCGCTTTTGCGGCCCTGCCGGATTTGAACGGATTGTATCACAAGGATGCGGAGCCCTTCAATCCTTTTCGCCGCCTGACCATCAATTTGCTTACTGGCCTTCCTCCCCGAGTATCGTGACCGGGGTCTCGCTTTCGAAGTCGCGGAGGACCCGGCCCTCGGTGCCGCTTCCGAAGAACTCCCCGCCGGGCACTTCGGTCAGGCCAGGGACGGTCGGCGTGACCGGCGGCGGCTGGGCAATCGTTATCCCCGGCTCGAGCTCGCCCGGAGAGGGGAACGGGGGGAAAAGCAGTGCGGTCTCGGGAGGGACATCAGCTGCCGGGGCCGGCACATCGGGAAGGACAGGGGGGGGCTCTTCGCCAACTCCCCGCGGCGGCCCTAATGACGACTGGGGCGGCATCGGTATACCTTCTCCGGGTGGGCGCTCAAATGGCGTTGTAGCCTGCGGGAGCTCGGTAGTGGCTGGCGGGAGAGGTGTCGTGGTCTGAGGGAGTTCCGTAGTAGCGGGCGGAAGAGGGGTCGTTGGCTGAGGGAGCTCGGTCGTGGCCGGAGGTAGGGGCGTTGTCGTCTGCGGGGTCCCGGTCCCGGCTGGAGGCAACGGAGTCGTCGTCTGTGGAAGCTGAGTCGTCGGGGAAGGTACGGTTGTCGTAGGAGGGGGTATCGTCGTAGTCGGCGGAGGGGTCGCGGTAACCGGAGGCGGAGTCGTAGTGGTCGGAGGCGGAAGGGGTGTGGTCACCTGAGGGGACCCCAGGGACGGCGGCTGAGAAGGCGCGGCAGGCGCCGGGGCTGCCCCGACCTGGGCGGATGCTACGCCTGCGGTTAAAAAGACGGAAAAGACGGCGGCGACAGGTGCGGTCGTCTTCTTCATGACAGTTTCCTCCTTTTTCGGATAACTCGGATAACTATCATTATAGTATGCACCAAAAAGAGCATACCTTCAGAAGACGACAAGTCCTTATCTCATGCCCAGCCTCTGCCTCATGGCGAGGTCCTGCTGGCGCGTTATAAGGAAGTCCATCCTGTCTGAGAGCATGGCAAGCCTGTCCCTGGCATCGGGCGGCATCTCCTCGACCCGCCCTATCACATCGATGAGCTCCCTCATGGCTATAAGGGTCTCCTGCATTAGCTGCTCCCTTTCCATTGCCAGGAAGGGGTCAACGGGCTGCCGGAACTCCTGCTCAGGAGGCAATTGTACGGGTATGGCACGCTCACCCAGCTCAGCCGAGGCGTCCGGTGCGGAAAAGAGGAGGGAAGCGGCAAGGAGCGTAATCGCAATCCTCATGCTCGTACCCCCGCATGGATTTACTATCTCGACTATAGCAGAACTTTCATTGGCGGTCAGGAATGCGGGCTCTCGAACCCGGGAGAATTCTTTCCGGCAGGAAGCCCTCTCCCTTTCCAGAAGGCGTATATGACCGGGAGCACGAGCAATTCGAGGAGGACCGCCGTCACCATGCCGCCGACCATTGGCGCCGCTATCCTCTTCATCACGTCGGCGCCTGTGCCCGTGCTCCACATTATGGGCAGGAGGCCGGCTATTATGGCCATCGCGGTCATCACCTTGGGCCTGACCCTGAGGACCGCCCCTTCCCTTATCGCCTCGTAGAGGTCTGCGCGCGAGTTCATCCTGCCTTCCGAGACACGCTTCTCATGCGCGTGCTTCAGGTAGATGAGCATGATTATGCCGGTCTCGGCGTCGAGCCCCGCAAGCGCAAGGAATCCGACCGCGACGCCTATGCTGAAATTGTAATCCAGAAGGTAGAGCGTCCATGTCGCCCCGATAAGAGAGAACGGGATGGCAAGGAGTATTATGAGGCACTCGGTAATGGACTTGAAATTCAGGTAGAGGAGGAGGAAGATTATCCCGAGTGTAAGGGGCACTATGACCTTGAGCTTCTGATAGGCCCTCTCCATGTACTCGTACTGGCCCGACCATGCGGCGTAATAGCCGGGCGGGAACTCCACTTTTTCCGCGACCGCGGCTTTTGCATCCGCGACATAGCTCCCGATGTCCCTTCCCCTCACGTCCACGAATATCCAGTTGGTAAGGAGGGCGTTCTCGGTCCTTACGGTAGCCGGGCCTTTCTTCACCTCCAGGATGGCGACCTGCGAAAGAGTGACGTGCTGCCCTCCGGCGGCAGGCACGAGCACGCGGCCTATCTTCACGATATCGTCCCGGAGCTCCCGTTTGTATCTTACGTTTACGGGGTATCTTTCAAGGCCCTCGACCGTGGTGGTGACGTTCTCGCCCCCGATAGCCGACGTTATGACCTCCTGGATGTCCTCTATTCTCAAGCCGTACCTTGCGGCCTCCTCGCGTTTTATCCTGACGTCCAGGTAATATCCTCCGACCGCCCTTTCGGCGAATGCGCTGGACGTGCCGGGCACCTCTTTCAGGGCCGCTTCTATATCTAGGGAGAGCCTTTCGAGTTCGGCAAGGTCTTTTCCGAACACCTTTACCCCAACTGGCGTCCTTATGCCGGTCGAGAGCATGTCTGTCCGGGCCTTTATGGGCATGGTCCATGCGTTTGTAATCCCGGGCATCCGGAGGGCCGAATCCAGCTCCTCTACGAGCCTTTCCATGGTCATGCCGGGCCGCCATTCCTTCTCGGGCTTGAGATTGATCACCGTCTCGAACATCTCGAACGGGGCCGGATCGGTCGCGGTCTGCGCCCGCCCTGCCTTTCCGAAGACGCTTTCCACCTCGGGGAAGCCCTTTATAATTCTGTTCTGGGTCTGGAGTATCTCGGCGGACTTCGTGATGGATATGCCCGGCAAGGTCACGGGCATGTAAAAGAGCGTGCCTTCGTTAAGGGGCGGCATGAATTCGCTCCCCAGCTTTTTCATCGGGTAAAGGGTAGAGACAAGCGCCAGGAGCGCTATCGCTATGGTGAGCTTCTTGTGCCGGAGGACCTTCTGAAGGGCAGGCCTGTACAGCCATATCAGGGACCTGGTTACGGGGTTCTGCTCCTCCGGCCGTATCCTGCCTCTTATGAAGTAACCCATGAGGACGGGAACGAGCGTAACCGAGAGGAGCGCGGCCGCCGCCATCGCAAAGGTCTTGGTATAGGCCAGCGGCTTAAAGAGCCTCCCTTCCTGCGCCTCGAGCGTGAAGATGGGCATGAAGGAGACGGTTATGATAAGGAGCGAGAAGAAGAGCGCGGGCCCGACCTCCTTCGCCGCCTCGGTTATCATGCCCCAGCGGTCTCTCCCTTTTCCCTCCCCCTTCTCGATGTGCTTGTGGGCGTTCTCTATCATGACTATCGCGCCGTCTATCATCGCGCCTATGGCTATGGCTATGCCGCCCAGGCTCATGATATTGGCGTTTATGCCCATTGCGTACATGACTATGAAAGAGGCGAGTATGCCCACCGGGAGCATTATCATGGCGACGAGCGAGGACCTGAAGTGGAGGAGGAATATGACGCAGACGAGGGAGACCACGATAGATTCCTCTATGAGCTTCTCCCTCAGTGTTTCTATTGCCCTGTAAATGAGGTCGCTCCTGTCGTAGACCGTCCTTATTGTGACCCCGGGCGGGAGGCCCGCCTCGAGCTCTTTTATCTTCTCCTTGATTCCGTTTATTACCTCGAGCGCGTTCTCGCCGAAGCGCATTACCACTATGCCGCCGACCGCCTCGCCCTCGCCGTTGAGCTCGGCAAGGCCCCGCCTTTCGTCGGGCCCGAGCTCCACCCTTGCTATGTCCAGTATCCTTACGGGCGTGCCTGTACCGTCCACCTTGAGGACGATATTCTCTATGTCCGGAATGCCCTCGATGTATCCCAGGCCCCGTACCATGTACTCTCTTTCGGACATCTCGACGACCCTGCCGCCCACGTCCCGGTTGCTCATCTCGACGGCCTCCATGACCTCGCCGATGGAGACGCCGTACGTAATGAGCCTGTTCGGGTCTATATTTACCTGGTATTGCTTCACGAACCCGCCTATGGAGGCGACCTCGGATACTCCCGGCACGGAGGTGAGCTGGTACCTTATGTACCAGTCCTGGATGGAGCGTAGCTCCGCGAGGCTCAAGCCCTTGCCCTCGACCGTGTACTCGTATACCCACCCGACGCCCGTGGCGTCTGGCCCGAGCGACGGGGTAACGCCGGCCGGGAGCTTGCCCGAGGCGAAGTTGAGGTATTCGAGGACGCGGCTCCTGGCCCAGTAGATATCGGTGCCGTCCTCGAATATGACGTAAACGAACGAGACCCCGAAGAAAGAATAGCCCCTTACGGTCTTGGCCTTGGGGACCGACATCATGGCCGTGGTCAGAGGATACGTTACCTGGTCCTCGACGACCTGCGGGGCCTGCCCTGGGAATTCGGTGAAGATTATGACCTGCGTGTCGGAAAGGTCGGGGATGGCGTCAATTGGCGTCCTTGAGACCGAATAGACGCCGAAGCCGACTACGAACGCGGTGAAAAGGAGGATGATAAGCCTGTTTTTTATGGATAGCTCGATGATCCTGCCAAGCATCTTCAGTGCCCCTCGTGTAAATCCATCGGGTCAGGATGGCTTTCATGGCTTCCGTTCTCGTGGCCGGAGCGGCCAGCGCCTGCGCCTTCAGCTGCTCCCTCCCCGCCGGAACGGCCCGGACTCATGGCGTGCCCGGAATGGTCGTCCCCGGCCTTTCCGGATGCGTCCTTCCGCGGGCCTTCCATCTTGACGGCGCTGCCGGCGTGGTCGTGCAGCGCGCTCAACCCGGCGACCGCGGCCTTGAGCTTGCTCTCCGAGTCGATAAGGAAGTTCGCCTGGGTAACGACCCATTCGCCTTCGCTTACGCCCTGAAGCACCTGGAAGAAGCCGTCGGCCTTGCCGCCGGTCTTTACTTCCCTGGGCTCGAATGTCCCGTCCCGTCTGTCGATGATGGCTATCTGTCTTTCGCCGGAGTCGATAAGGGCGGAGTCGGGCAAGGCTATGGCGGAATCGGCGATATTTACCGAAAGCTCCACGTTCAGGTACATGCCCAGCTTAAGCCTGTGGTCAGGGTTCTGGAGCTCGAACCTGACCTTCATTGTCCTCACTTCCGTGCCGGCCTCCGGCACATATCTTATGGAGCCCAGGTGGCTGTAGATGTGTTCAATCTTTCCGGTGTAGGCATCTCCCTCCGAATAGGCGGGGGCAAGGGTCGCCTTCTGCCCCTTCTTCACGTACGGCATCTCGTACTCGTATATTTCGCCGTAGACCCACACGGCCGAGTGGTCTATTATCTTGAAAAGCGGCTCTCCGGCGTCTATCCTCTGTCCCTCAACTATCATCTTCTCGGTAACGCTCCCGCTCGAAGGGGCGCTTATGCTCATGGTCCTCATGGCCTTGCCGGATTTACTCAGAAGCTCTATCTGCTCCTCTGAGATGTCCCAGTACCTGAGGCGCTGCCTTGCGGCTTCGAGGAGGGCCGCCGCGCCGCTACGTACATCGGGATACGGGCTAGCCTTCACCTCCTCCGCGGCCTTCCACGCAAGGAGGTATTCCTCTTGCGCGGAGACGAGGTCGGGGCTGAAGAGCTCAAGGAGCTTCTGCCCCTTTTCCACCATCTGGTCCGTCCGGTCGACGTAAAGCCTCTCGACCCATCCGGGCACCTTCGCGTTTATGACGAAGACCCTGTTCTCCACCGGCTCGACCCGCCCCACTGTCCTTATGGTCCTCTCAAGGCTACGGCGGGTAGCCACTTCAGACCTTACCCCTATAAGCTGAAGCCGCTCCGGGCTTATCCTTACGATGCCAGGAGCCTCGGGGGCATCGCCTTCGTAGACGGGTATGTAATCCATGCCCATCGAGTCCTTCAGGGGAACCGGGGAGGTTATCTCCGGGTTCATGGGATTGCGGTAATAGAGGACCTTCCTCTCGGCCTCGGTCCCTACCGGGGCCTCGCCAGTCTTTAAGTTCCAGGCGAGGAGCCCGCCGATGATGATACCGATTACTAGGACTGCGGCCCAGTAAGGCTTTTTCATCCGGATCTCCTTGTCATTCGTGATCCCCCTTTGTCGCCCTTTAGAAAAGGGGGAATTTCAATCTAAACTCGCTAAGGCCTTTAGCAGGGTGTTGAAAAACACCCTGCTAGGCAATCCACGGATGGATTGCCAAATTGCGAAGACTTGAAAGTCGAGCAATTTGTGAGGCTTGGACGGATTCATTCCGGCCAAGCCGTGGTTGAAAAAGTCCAAGGAAGGACTTTTTCAACATCCTGCTAGTCCCTCAGGGGAGCAGCTCAGACCCTGTTACCCTTTCAAGCGCGGCGAGCCTCTTCATGTATTCCGCGACTGCCGTTACGCGATCGATCCTGACCCTCTTAAGCTCCCGTTCGGTGTCGAGGAGGGTGAGGAAGTCGACCTTCCCCGCCTGATAGTTCCTTACCGCTGATTCGAACGAAAGCTCGACAAGCGGCAGAAGGCTCGTCTCGTAGAGGTCTATGGTCCTCCCGGCGGCCTCTACCAGGAGGACCGCGCTCCTCACCTCGAAGCCCTTCCCGTTCTGCGCTGCCAGTAGCCTCGCCTTTGCAGAGCGCGCACCCGCCCGCGCTTCTTCCGAAAGGCTGTCGTACTTGCCCCGCCAGATGGGGATGTTCATCTGGAACATCACGCCGTAGCTACTGAACCTGCCGTCCCGCTCCATGGGCTCGACCCCTACCATGAAATCGGGGTAGTAGTTCTTTTTCGCCAGCCTCGCCGAGAGCTCGTTTGCCTCGGCCTCGGATTCGAGGGCCTTTACCTCGGGGTTTTGCGAGAGGGCGGACCTGGTAAGCTCTTCGATATCTATCGCCGCCCGCTTAAGGGGGAGCGCGGCCCTCTCCGGCAGGTCGGAATCCTGCGGCCTGTCAAGCAGGGCCTTGAGCCTTGAAGCCGCTATCCCCTTCCGGGCCTCGAGCGAGATTATCTCCTCGTTGATGGCGGCTGTCTCGACGTTCACCCTTATGGCGTCCTGCTGGGATACCTGACCTGTCGCGTACCTGGACTGCGCTATCCTGGACATGTCCTCAAGGAGCCTCTTTATCTCCCGGGTGACCCTTATGGACTCATCCAGAAAGGCGTAATCGTAATATGCGTTCTTCACCGATTCGAGGACCTCAAGCTCCTTTGCCCGGAGGTCAGCCTTCGCGGCGCCGGCCTCCTTCAACGCGATGTCCTCTTTAAGAGACTTCTTGCCGGGAAAGGGGAACGTCTGGCTTATCGAATACCTGGTGACGGTCGGAGGGCTTCCGAGCTCGAAGGGGCTTCCGGTCGGGATCTCTTCCTTCTCGATCCTCAAGACCGGGTCGTCGAGGGCGCCCTCGGCTTTCGAGCGCGCCCTGAGGGCGTTGTACCTCTCCTGCATGGCCCGTATCTCGGGGTTATTGGCCAGGGCTTCATCGAGAAGGGGCTTAAGAAGGAGGTCTTCCTCCGGATGAGCCGCGCCCGGAAAGGCAAGCAAGAGAAGGGCAAGGAACGCCGATGCAACATATGCCCGCGCTAGGGTGCTTCTTAAGGTCATTGCCGCGGCCTCCTTCTACAGGATGTAGAATAAAAATCCAAAAAAAATCAATGCCCCTTGTGAGAGCAGTGGGTCTTGCAGTCGTCTAACAGCTCGGCATGTGTTTCGCACCGCTCCATAGTGCAATCATGTGAAAGCGAGCCCGCGTATATCGGCATGGCAAGGGATGCCGCTAAGAAAAGGGCGATTGCCGCGCTCGCAGCCGCTTTCCTGGGCGCTAGAGGGAACGCGGTCTTTTTCCCTTCGACAAGCCTCCGTATCCTGCCGGAGAGGTCCGTCTGGCTGCCCGTTATCGAAGGCACGGGCAGGTAGATATTGTTCCTTGCGACCTTGAGTATGGCAGACGCGAGCGTGATCGGTCCGTATGAAGACCTTGCCGCCGCGTCGTCCGCCTCCTCTTCCCTTTTTAGCCTTGAGTAAGATGCAAGCTGGCGCGCGGCTGGAATATAGAAGAAGGCGTCCTTGAGGAAGCCTAAGGCCAGGAACCTCAATGGGTCCCTTCTCTTCTTGTGGTTTATCTCGTGGAGGAGGACGGCCTTCGCCTCTTCGCTTGAAAGGATATTAAGGAGTCCGGTAGAGATATAGACCCTGGGCTTAAGGAGTCCGTAGGTAAAGGCGGCCCTGACGCTCTCGTCTTTTATAAGGGCGAGCCCGCCCTTGGCGTAATGAACCGGGAGTTGCCTTACAGCCCTTCTTGTTCTTGCGAAAGCCGAGATTGCGCGGAAAGCGGCGCATGCGAAACCTGTTGCAAGGAGGATTGCCCCGGACCAGAAGAACGCGAGCTTGCCGAGGGAGAGGAATTCAACACACATGACAAGGAGAGATTGGCAGGCCTCAAGGACGCTCTCCGTAAAGAAGAGTAGCGTCGGCAGCGCGTAAATGAGCCATGCGGCTGAAAACGCGAATACAGAGATAAAAAGGAGAGGGGCGGCCACTATCCTTCCTCCAAAGACTTAAGCTCCTTCTTTTTCGACTCAATGAGCGCCGAGAGGCGTTCGAGCTCTTCGGGGTCGGCTTCCGCGAGCGCGTCCACGAACGAGGCGCACATGCCGCTCGACGATATCTCCATTATGCCCCGGAAGACGTCCTGGGATACGGCCCTGGCGAACTCGTCCTTCGTGTAGGCGGGCCTGAAAAGGAATACGCTCTCGCCCTTGGACTTGGTAACGAGCCCCTTGTTCACGAGCCTCTCAAGCACCGTGAGGACGGTCGTGAGGGCGACCTGCCTGGACGCGAGCCCTGAATGGACCTCCCTGCCGCTCGCCTCCCCGCTCTTCCAAAGGAATTCCATTATCTCCTGCTCGAGCGGCCCCAGGAGCTTTCCGTATCCGTCGAATCTGGCCTTTTTTATCATGTTCATCTCCGCTTCCAATATATTCGACAAGGCGTAGAAAGTCAAGAGGAATTCCTTGCCAAAGAGGGTTGTCTTGCTGTACCATTTAAAATTCAAAAAACTTTTTCCTTCACAGTTCGGAGGCTTTTTGGGTTTCTTCATAACATTCGAGGGAATTGAGGGCTGCGGGAAATCCACCCAGAAGGAGCTCCTGAAGGGCTATCTCGAAAAGAAGGGGAGAGAGGTCCTTACGGTCAGGGAGCCGGGCGGCACGCTCCTCGGCGAGAAGGTAAGGGCCATACTCCTTGAGGCCGGGGACGAGCCCATAGACCCCTGGGCCGAGCTATTTCTCTACCAGGCATGCAGGGCGCAGCTCGTAACCCGCGTCATAAGGCCGGCCCTTGAGGCCGGCAAGGTCGTCATATCCGACAGATTCTACGATTCGACCCTAGCGTACCAGGGCTACGGCAGAGGCCTTGACAGGGCGGCGGTAAAGAGGCTCAACGCACTCGGCTCCGGCGGCCTTGTCCCGGATTTGACCTTCCTCATAGACTGCGAAGTGGAAGAAGGCTTGAAGAGGGCCTTTTCGCGCATAGCCTCCGCAAAAGGCGCAAGGGAGGACCGCTTCGAAAGGGAGGACCTCGATTTTCACAGGCGCGTAAGGGAGGGATTCCTCGGGGCGGCCAAGCGCGAACCGAGGATAAAGGTCGTGGACGGCTCCGCTGAAATCTCTACGGTCCACAAGGAGATATGTGATATCATTGACAGGGCGATGGGCTAGCTGAAATGGGTTTTCAGGAGATAGTCGGGCACGAGCGCGAGATAGGGATACTTAAGGGGCTTATAGTCTCGGGCAGGGTCCCTCACGCGTTCCTGTTCGCGGGCCCGGACGGCGTTGGAAAGAAGCTCGCGGCAAGGGCCTTTGCCGCGGCGCTCAACTGCGCGTCTCCCGGCGGCGACTCGTGCGGGCTATGCCGCGACTGCGCCGCGATCGAGGGCGGGTCCCATCCCAACGTAATGGAGATATGGCCGCTCGATAAGCCGGTCGACAAGGGGGGCGAAAGGGACCCGCTCGGCCTCATAAGGATAGACCAGATAAGGGAGGTGCAGTCGGTCCTTAAATACAGGGCCGAACGCGGCACGAAGGTCGTCATAGTGAACGGGGCAGACAGGTTCATGCCTGCCGCCGCCAACGCGTTTTTGAAGACACTCGAAGAGCCGCCCGGCGGGTCTGTAATCATACTAGTATCCTCCAGGCCCGCCGACCTCCTCCCTACGGTCGTCTCAAGGTGCAGGAGGGTAAACTTCAGGCCGCTTTCCGATGATGCGGTAAGGGCTTTCCTCATAGAGAAAAAGGGGATCGCCCCTGCCGAGGCAGGGGCTGTCGCGCGTCTCTCCGGGGGCTCCGTATCGAGGGCTGTAAGCTATATCGAGGAGGGATGGCTCCAGAAGAGGAGGGATGTCGTCGAGAAGCTACTGTCGTTCGGCCCGAACGACGCGGACGAGGCCCTGAAGTTCGCCGAGGAGCTTTCAAAGAGGGACGACCTAGACGAGATGCTCGACTTTCTGAAGTCATGGTACAGGGACAGGATAGTGGCATTCGAGGGCGCCCCGCACCTTATAGCCAATACCGACATGCAAAGGCGCATGAAGGACGACCGCGTGGAGGACTTTAACCGCCTCTCTTCCTCTTTCTGGGCGGTCGAGGAGGCAATGAGGAGCATCGCGCCCCCGAGGTACGGGAACAGGCAGCTCACTATGGAAGCGCTGGTACTTAAGCTCTCGGGCGCGCTCTTCATGTAGCTCAAATCGGAACCGGATAGCTGCCGCGGGTTCATAGCGGACGCACAGGCAAAGGATAAAGGCATGGTAAGGGTAGCTGGAGTCAGGTTCAAGAAAGCTTGCAAGGTCTACGATTTCGAGGCCGGGGCCCTGGAGCTCCATCCGGGGGACGCCGTGATAGTCGAGGTGGAAAGGGGCCTCGGCATGGGGACGCTCGTCTACAGTCCAAGGGAGGTGGACCCGGCGACGCTCACGATGCCGCTTAAAAAGATAGTCAGGAAGGCCGACGCCGTGGACATAGAAAGGCTCGGCTTCAATACCGAGAGGGAGAACGAGGCATTCGCCATATGCAAGGAGAGGATACTCAAGTATAACCTCCCCATGAAGCTCATAAGGGTCGAGTACCTATTCGATTCGAGCAAGGCAATATTCTATTTCACGTCGGATACCAGGGTCGATTTTCGCGAGCTCGTTAAGGACCTGGCCGCGACATTCCACACCCGGATAGAGATGCGCCAGATCGGCGTGAGGGACGAGGCCAAGATGATAGGCGGCCTCGGCCCGTGCGGAAGAGAGCTATGCTGCTCGGGGTTCCTCGCCGATTTCGAGCCAGTTACCATCAAGATGGCCAAAGAGCAGAACCTGGCCTTGAACCCGGTGAAAATATCCGGCATATGCGGCAGGCTCATGTGCTGCCTCTCTTACGAGCACGATTTCTACCAGAGCGAGAGGAAGAGGGACAGGGAAAAGGAAAGGGAGAGCGTAAGGGACGCTGGCAAGGACGCAAGCGACAGGGGCAAGGGCGAGGAGAAGCGCCAGAGGCCCGACCGGGACCGCGGGAAAAAGCCGGGCAAAGCCGCACAGGGACAGCAGGGACAACATGGGCAGAAGAGCGGCTGCGGCGGCTGCGGCAGGCATGACAAAAAAAAGCACAGGCCCAAGGATGACGGAAAACCAGGGCAAGGGGCTGACGGAAAGCCGGGGCAGGGGGCTGACGGGAATGCCTGAGGCTAAAAAGACCTTTTACGTCACCACCCCCATTTATTACGTGAACGACGTGCCGCACATAGGGCACGCCTACACGACCATCGCCGCGGACTGCATAGCCCGTTTCAAGAGGCTCAAGGGTCTCGACGTCCTCTTTCTTACCGGCACCGACGAGCACGGCCAGAAGGTGGAGAAGGCGGCGGCTACTGCAGGGCTTGCGCCTTTGGATTTCGCCTCGGGCGTGGGGCAGAGGTTCAAGGACCTCTGGGCCAGGCTTAATGTCACGAACGACGACTTCATAAGGACTACCGAGGAGAGGCACCTTAAGGCGGTCTCCCGGCTCTGGGAGACAGTGCAGGCAAAGGGCGATATATACCTCGGCGAGTACGAGGACTGGTACTGCACCCCTTGCGAGAGCTTCTGGACGGATAAGCAGCTTAAGTACGGCAAGTGCCCGGACTGCGGCCGCCCCGTTGAAAAGCTCAAGGAGCCGAGCTATTTTTTCAGGCTCTCCAAGTACGGCGAGCCGCTCCTTAAACATATTGAAGCGAACCCCGGCTTCATAAAGCCCGAGAACAGGAGAAACGAGGTCGTCTCTTTTTTGAGAGAAGGGCTCCGCGACCTGAGCATAAGCAGGACCACCTTCAAGTGGGGCATACCAGTGCCCGGCGACCCGGCGCATGTGATGTACGTATGGTTCGACGCGCTCACCAATTACCTGACCGCGACAGGCTACCCTGACGACATGGGCCGGAGCCAAAGGTACTGGCCAGCCGACGTGCATCTCATCGGGAAGGACATACTCCGCTTCCACGCGGTCTACTGGCCCGCTTTCCTCATGGCGGCTGGTATCGAGCCGCCGAAAGAGGTCTTCGCCCACGGGTGGTGGACCATCGAAGGGCAGAAGATGAGCAAATCGAAGGGGAATGTCGTGGACCCCTGGGCGACTGCCGAGAAGTTCGGGGTGGACGCGTTCAGGTATTTTCTTTTGCGCGAGGTGCCCTTCGGCGTAGACGGCGACTTTTCGGAGAAGGCCCTTGTCGGCAGGCTCAATAGCGACCTCGCGAACGACCTGGGGAACCTCCTTAGCAGGTCAATCACTATGATAGAGAAGTACAGGGACGGTGTCGTCCCCCCGGCGGATTCGGTCGGGAGGGAGGAGCTTGAGGGGAGGATCAGGTTCCTTTTCAAAGAGCTCCCGCACCAGTACGAGGAGAAGATGAACGAGCTCTCTTTCCACGAGGCCCTAGGAAAGGCGTGGGCAGCCGTAAGGGAGCTTAACATGTATGTCGACAAGGCCGCGCCCTGGAAGGAGAAGGACGGGGCGACACTTTCGGCTGTGCTGGCGACCCTCGCAGAGGGGCTAAGGATTATAGCGGTATACGCATGGCCGGTTATCCCGGACTCTGCCCAGAAGATATGGGAGAGCCTCGGGCTTGAAGGCGATATAGGAAAGGCAAAATTCGACGAGGCCGTGGCCTGGGGAAGTACGATTTCAGGCCTCAAGGTCAAAAAAACGCCCCCGCTCTTCCCGAGGGTGCAGTAATAGTACCCTCTTTTTTAAAGAGGGGTAGGGGAGATTATTTAAATGAATCATAATCCCCCTTCCTCCCCCTTTAGAAAAGGGGGAATTTCATAACAGGCTCTCATTAAAAAAGAACCTCTCGCTGCGAGCGATAGTGTTTAGTTTGCTGATGGAAAAACCATATCTGATCGACAGCCACGCCCACCTCGACGACCCCAGGTTCGCAGACGACCTCGATGAGGTCATAACCAGGGCAAAAGAGGCGGGGCTCAAGACCATAATCACTGTAGGGTGCTGGAGCAAGAAGGACGGCTTCGTAAAGCCGATTGAGCTTGCCTCGAAGTACGACCTTCTCTATCTTGCGCTCGGGGTGCACCCGCACGACACCAAGGACGCGGCCGGCAAGGCCCCCTGGGACGAGATACGGAAGCTCGCTCTCGGAGAGGGCGCCGCAATAAAAAAGCTCGTGGCAATAGGCGAGACCGGGCTCGACTATTATTACGACCACTCGCCCAAGAAGGTTCAGAAGGACGCTTTCGTAAAGCAGATAAGGCTTGCGAGGGAATTGAACCTCCCTCTCATCATACACACGAGGGACGCGGAGAGCGACACCCTCGATATACTCCGCTCAGAGGGGGCGGGCGAGACAGGCGGGGTCTTCCATTGCTTCTCGGGCACGAAAGAGACCGCCAAGGCCGCCCTGGACATGGGCTTCCATCTTTCATTTACGGGGGTCGTCACCTTCTCGAAGGCAGACGCTCTTCGCGAGGTAGTGAAGGCCGTGCCAATAGAGAAGATGCTCATCGAGACCGACTGTCCCTATCTCGCGCCCGAGCCTTACAGGGGCCGGAGGAACGAGCCCTCGTTCGTGCTTGAGACGGCGAGGGAGATAGCGGCCGTAAAAGGCTTGAGCTTCGACGACGTGGCCAGGATAACGAGCCTCAACGCGGAAGACCTCTTCGGTCTCCGGGGCGCAACCGACAAGGCCCGGATAGCCTATCCCATAAGGAAATCCCTTTACCTCAACATAACCAACAGGTGCTCGAACCACTGCACCTTCTGCGCCAAGTTCAAGTCCTACACCGTGAAAGGGCATTACCTGAGGCTACGCGAGGAGCCGACCTTTGCCGAGATAATCTCCGCCATAGGCCCGGACCCGGAGGAGAAGTACGACGAGATAGTCTTCTGCGGCTTCGGGGAGCCGCTAATAAGGCTCGATATAGTTAAAGAGGTCGGGATGTACCTTAAGCGGAGGGGCTGCAGGATTCGGATAGACACGGACGGCCTGGCGAACCTCGTCCACGGAAGGAACGTGCTGCCGGAACTTAAGTTCGTGGACTGCGTCTCCGTGAGCCTAAACGCCCCGGACTCGAAGACCTATCAGAAGCTCGTGAAAACGCCTTTCAAGGACGACGCCTACCCGGCCATACTCTTCTTTCTCAGGGAGGCCAAGAAGCACATATCGAAGGTCGTGGCGAGCGTCGTCGCAGTGCCCGGCCTCGATATCGAGGCGTGCCGGAAAGTAGCGGAAGACGAGATAGGGGTGAAGTTCAGGGTAAGGGAATATAATACGGTAGGGTGAGCTGGCTTAACGGGATTCGCGCAATACGGTTGAAGCCTCTCTCAGGCCTTGTGCAAAAAGCCATTATCGCGCTGCCGCGCTCTTTTCGGGCATAAGGCTCGGCTCGCTTTCTTCCCCCATCCTCCTCGCTCGGCCCTTATGTCTCTCGGCCCTTTGGGCCGAGCTCCTGCTTCCTCGCCTCGCTCGCCCTTCCCCCAGCCCTATGCTCGCAACGCCTTATGCCCATGGGTTGTTTTGAAATGCAAAAACAGGAGCAGTAATGGTGGTTTTTGTCTTGAAACAAGCCCCGGAGGGTAAGGCGAGCGTAGCATTAGGGAGGCAGAGCGTGAACGGGCCGAGGCTGTAGGAGCGGAGCGACTTAAGGGGCCCGTTCACGGGGTGGGGGAGGCGGCAAGCAAGCGAGTCTTACCCTCGAAAACCGCGCGGAAGCGCGGAAAAGGTCTTTTGCACCCGCTGCAGCGCGATAAAAGGTCTTTTGCACAACCATTCTGCAATGCGGATAAGGTCCGATCAGATTGTCATCAGATACTCTCGCCAAGAATCCACACTCCGTCCAATCCTTCTTTTGACACTCAATCCCCTTGATGGTATCCTCATCCATCGGAGTAGAAAACAATGTCATTCAGATCAGGTTTCGTTTCCATAATAGGCAGGCCCAACGCGGGTAAGTCCACGCTCTTGAATAGCGTCCTCGGCGAGAAGATATCCATCGTCTCGCCCAAGCCGCAGACGACTCGGAACGTCGTAAGGGGCATCAAGAACCTCGAAGACTGCCAGATGGTATTCATAGACACGCCCGGCATACACAAGGGCAAGGGCCTTCTTAACGAACGGATGGTCAGGGAGGCGGTCGCGTCGTTAAAGGACGTAGACGCGGTGGTCCTTCTTATCGAGGCGGACAGGCCCGTTACGGACGAGGACAGGCACATAATCAACTCGCTAAAGGGCCTCAAGTGCCCGGTCTTATTGGGCGTAAACAAAGTTGATAAGATCGACAAGCGGCAGATACTCCCGCTTATCGACGAATACTCGAAGATATACGCCTTCAAGGAAGTGATACCCCTTTCCGCGCTAAAGGGAGAGGGGATGGAGCTGCTTGTAAGCACGCTCTCCGCCCTCATGCCCGAGGGGCCCAAATACTTCCCGGACGACGTACTTACCGACGTGCCCGAGAGGTTCATAGTCGCGGAGATAGTGAGAGAGAAGGTCTTCCTCTTCGCGCGCGAGGAGATACCGTACTCGGTCGCCGTGGTCGTGGACAAGTTCGTCGAAAAGAAGGGGCTCATATCCATAACCGCCACCATAAACGTCGAGAGGGAGTCCCAGAAGGGCATAATCATCGGAAAGGGCGGGGCCATGCTCAAGAAAATAGGCATATCCGCGCGCGAGGAGATAGAGAAGCTTCTCGGCTCCAAGGTCTTTCTGGAGCTATTCGTCCGCGTCCAGAAGGAGTGGACAAAGAAGCCGGGTGCGCTGAAAGAGTTCGGCTACTGAGGCCCTTCTCTGCATGGTCGTAAGTATCGGTCGCAATCATGAAAGGAGTCCAGGCGTAAGCTTGATATGAAACCGGTCGTAGCTATCGTCGGCAGGCCCAACGTGGGGAAGTCGACCCTTTTTAACAGGCTTCTCGGGAGAAAACGTGCCATCGTGCATGACATGCCCGGAGTCACGAGAGACCTGAATTTCGCGGACATGGAGGAGGGAGGCCGCCAGTTCACGCTCGTGGACACCGGCGGCTTCGAATCCGTAACCGAAGACGTCGTCCTTGCCCAGGTGCGGGAGCAGGCCCGGCTCGCCGTCGAGGACGCGGACCTTATCGTCTTTGTAATGGACGGCAGGGCCGGCCCGGCCCCGGACGATATTGAGCTTGTCGGGATGCTCAGGAAGTCAGGGAAACCTGTAGTATACGCCGTAAACAAGATAGATACGCCAAGGTACGAAGCCCTAGCGATGGAGTTTTACACACTCGGCATAGGCGAGGTGCTGGCAATATCGGCGGAGCACGGCACGGGAATAAACGAGCTCCTGGACGCGGTGCTCGAAAGTCTCCCGGAGAAGGCCCCGGCCCCTGAGGACGAGGAGAGGGTGAGGGTCGCGATAGTGGGGCGGCCCAACGTCGGAAAGTCCTCGCTCCTTAACCGGATAACCGGGAGGCCAAGGGCCATAGTGAGCGCGGTCGCCGGAACGACCAGGGACCCCGTTGACATGCCCGTCGACATCGACGGCAGGAAATACCTCTTCGTTGATACCGCGGGAATCAGGAGGAAGAGCAAGGTCAGCATGACCGTCGAGACATACTCGGTCATGGAGGCCATAAGGTCTATAGAGCGGTGCGACGTGGCTATTCTCGTTGTCGACGGCAAGGATGGCATAACCTCGCAGGACGAGAAGATAGCGGGCCTCATCGAGGACAGGAAAAAGTGCTGCATAGTGCTCGTAAACAAGTGGGACCTGGTCGAGAAGGACACCCGGACCGCGGATTACGCGACAGATACGGTAAGGAAAAAGCTCCCGTTTATCTCCTATGCGCCTGTAATATTCGTCTCGGCCCTTACAGGCCAGAGAGTGCCGAGGATACTCGAGACGGTGGACGCGCTTGTCGAGAAATCAAGGCGGCAGGTGGCGACCTCGGCCCTCAATAGCGCCCTCGAGTCGGTGGTCTCAAGGTACGGCCCCCACGCCTTCAGGGGCAAGGAAGTGAAGTTCTACTACGCCACCCAGGTCGGCACCGCGCCGCCGGCCTTCATAATATTCACCAACCACCCGGAGGGGGTCGAGGACTCCTATCAGAGGTATCTGGCATCCGGGCTCCGGGAAACACTCGGCCTCGAGGAGGTCCCATTGAGGCTCGTCTTCAGGGAAAGACATTGAGGGATGAGGGAACTGATATCCGTCGCCCGTGAGGGGATAAGGATATTCATGCGGACAGGCGGTTCCACGAACGCCGCGGCCATTTCCTTCTACGCCTTCTTTTCGCTCATACCTGTCATGTTCCTCGTGACCGCCGGGGTCGGTTTCGTTCTCGGCGCAAGGCCCGAGCTCCAGGAGAGGGTCATAGGCATGGTGAGCGAGAGCCTTCCATACCTGAGCGACACGATAATCAGCGAGCTCGAGGAGCTTTCGGAGAACTGGAGGACCTTCGGCTGGATAGGCATCCTGTCGCTCGTCCTTGCCGCCGAGTTCGTGATGAGCGCGATGGTCCGGGCGCTTACCTCGATATTCGGCACGGAGAAGAGCTTCGGGATGCTACGCACAAGGCTCATAGGCCTCTTTATGATACTCCTCGCGATACTGGCCGCCCTTTCCTCCATAGCCGTGACCGCCCTGTCGTACACCATCCAGGAACTCAATACCGGAATACATGGAGTCCAGTTCATTTTTAATCTTATTACTCTCCTGGTCTTCGGGCTCGTCCTGCCATTTTTTCTGGTGGCTGGCATAATAGCAGTGGTCTTCAGGGTGCTTGCAGGCGCCAACCTGGATTTCAGGCACGCCTTTTTCGGCAGCATGGTCTTTGCACTCCTCTGGGAGGCTGCAAAGCAGCTCTTCGCCCTTTATGTTGCGAATTTCCAGAGCTATAATAAGTTCTACGGCTCAATAGGCGCGCTCATGATACTCCTTATGTGGATATACTACTCCGCGAGCCTGTTCCTTCTCTCGGCATCTGTTGCCAGGGCCGCATACCTTGCCTCGGAGTCCAGGCGGGCGCTACGGCGCTGAATCCCTTGAAAACCGTGGTCTTTACGGGGGTTACGGGCTTTTATGGCTGAGATTTTTATTGTAAAACGGCAAAATCTGTGACACAATTATTTGTATTTAAGTTCCGATGAAAACTACTCATTACATAGGAGCATAGATGAACCAGCTATATAAGAACATAGCCATGTGGCTCATCATCATAGCCACGGTCGTGCTCATGTTCAATCTTATAAGCTATAAGCAGCCCTCCTCGGACAAGGTCGTATTCAGCGATTTCATCCAGGAAGTCGAGTCCGGAAACGTCGTCGAGGTCACAATCCAGGGGAACGACATAAGCGGGAAGTACAAGGACGGGAAGACATTTCAGACCTTCTCCCCGCAATACCCGGACCTTATAGCCAAGCTCCGCTCAAGCGGCGTCAAGATCGCCGCCGAGCCGGTCGTCGACAGCCCCTCCTGGGGCACGATATTCGTCTCCTGGTTCCCGATGATACTCCTTATCGGCGTGTGGATATTCTTCATGCGCCAGATGCAGAGCGGCGGCGGAAAGGCCATGAGCTTCGGCAAATCCAAGGCCAAGCTCCTGAGCGAAACGCAGCACAGGGTAACGTTCAAGGACGTGGCCGGCATAGAGGAGGCCAAGGAGGAGGTCGAGGAGATAATCGATTTTCTCAAGGACCCGAAGAAGTTCACGCGCCTCGGCGGCCGCATCCCCAAGGGAGTCCTCCTTGTGGGGCAGCCGGGCACCGGAAAGACCCTTCTCGCCAAGGCCATAGCCGGTGAAGCGGGAGTGCCGTTCTTCTCTATATCCGGCAGCGACTTCGTCGAGATGTTCGTGGGCGTGGGCGCATCGCGCGTCCGCGACCTCTTTGTCCAGGGCAAGAAGAACGCGCCCTGCATAATATTCATAGACGAGATAGACGCGGTCGGGCGCCACAGGGGCGCGGGCCTCGGCGGCGGCCACGACGAGAGGGAGCAGACCCTTAACCAGCTCCTCGTCGAGATGGACGGCTTCGAGTCCAACGAGGGCGTAATCATAATAGCGGCGACCAACAGGCCCGACGTGCTCGACCCGGCCCTCCTCCGTCCCGGCAGGTTCGACAGGAACGTCGTCGTGCCCAAGCCCGACCTTAAGGGCAGGGAGGAGATACTCCGGGTCCACACCTCCAAGACACCGCTCGCCGCCGACGTGGACATGGAGATAATAGCGAGGGGCACCCCGGGGTTCTCCGGCGCGGACCTCTCGAACCTCGTAAACGAGGCGGCCCTGCTGGCGGCGAGGAGAGGGAAGGACAAGCTCGAAAAGACCGAGTTCGACGACGCGAAGGACAAGCTCCTCATGGGAACCGAGAGGAGGAGCATGATAATCAGCGACGCCGAGAAGAGGAATACCGCCTACCACGAGGCGGGGCATACGCTGGTTGCGCGCCTCATCCCCGGCACAGACCCCATACACAAGGTCTCGATAATACCGAGGGGCATGGCGCTGGGCCTCACCCAGCAGCTCCCCATAGACGAGAGGCACACCTACAGCAAGGAGTTCCTGCAGAACAACATCTCCGTCCTCATGGGCGGCAGGGCCGCCGAGGAGCTTGTGCTTAACCACATGACTACCGGCGCCGGCAACGACATCGAGAGGGCTACCGAGATAGCGCGTAAGATGGTCTGCGAATGGGGCATGAGCGAGAAGCTCGGCCCCCTTACCTTCGGCAAGAAGGAGGAGCATATCTTCCTCGGCAAGGAAATGGCCCAGAGAAGGGACTTCAGCGAGGAGACCGCCGAGGAGATAGACACTGAGATAAAGAAGGTGGTCCTTGAGAACTACACCAGGGCCAGGAAGCTCATAGAGTCGCACATGGGAGCGCTCCACAGGCTCGCCAAGGCCCTCCTCGAAAAAGAGGTACTGGACGCCCCGGAGATAGACAGGCTCATCTCCTCGGGCGGCGAGGACGACCCCGGAGAGGGGACTCCTCCCGAGGCCAGGCCCGAATCGCTCAAGCCCGAGGACGCGGCCAGGCTCGGTGTCGTCCTGAAATAGCCTGGCCCCGCTCCACAACCTATCCGTAAAGCAGGCCGGACGCCCGGAGGCGTCCGGCCTTTAACCCTAAAACATTCGGACCGATTCCATTGAGGTTGCCCGTACGGTGTCTTGAGATCGCTTCAGCCGAGAGATCGCGCTCAGAGATGGAGCGGATCGGAGTCGACCCCGCCGGGGTACGCATAATGGCCCCGAAGCATTTCCATTACAATCTGAAGATAGAAGGGCTCACCCCGGCAGAGGCGAATATCCTTAAGCAGGACGCCCTTTCCATCGGGGGCGAGGCCGCGGTGGCGTGTGGCACTGTCTCTTCGTCTGTCGAGCGGACCGACGCCATCGTCTCCGGCACCATGAGGCAGTTTACCGAACTCATAGGCAAGCTCGGGTGCCAGCCTTTCGGCCTTCCGGAGGTAGCGGGCTCGCTCCGGAGGGCCATAGAGAACAGGGACCTCAAAACCTGGTCAGTCCGGGGCCGGAAACGGAGCTTCGAGGTCGGCCCCCGCACCGTGATAATGGGGATATTGAACGTTACTCCGGATTCCTTCTCGGACGGAGGGAGGTTCCTGGACTTCGACGCCGCGGTCCGGAGGGGGCTTGAGATGCTCAAGGATGGCGCGGACTGGATAGACGTAGGCGGCGAGTCCACAAGGCCCGGGGCCGAGCCGGTCGATCCGGCTACTGAGGCCGCTCGGGTCGTTCCTGTCATAAAGGCCCTCTCAAAAGAGGGGGCGGTCGTGTCGGTTGACACGACCAAGGCGGAGGTCGCCAGGGCGGCCCTTGAGGCAGGGGCCTCCATTGTTAACGATATTAGCGCCATGTCTTTTGACGAGAAGATGGCGGCAGTGGTCGCGGAAAGCGGGGCCCCGGTCGTCCTCATGCACACGAGGGGCACGCCCAGGACCATGCAGCTCGACACCTCATATGAGGACCTCATGGGAGAGGTCTACGGCTGGCTTCATTCGAGGGTCGAGCACGCCGTATCGAAGGGGATAGACCCTGAGAGCATTATCATAGATCCTGGAATAGGTTTCGGGAAGTCCGCCGAGGGCAATATGGAGATATTGAGAAGGCTCAGGGAACTGAAGTCGCTGGGCAGGCCCGTTCTCGTCGGCCTTTCCAGGAAGTCCTTCCTCGGGAAGTTCTCAGCCGGGAAGGGAGCAGGCGAGAGGCTGCCGGCGACACTGGCAGCGCTTGCGGCTTCGGTCCTGAACGGCGCCTCGATACTCAGGGTCCATGACGTAAAGGAGGCCAGGGAGGCTTCCGCACTTGCGGACGAGTTGGCTCGATGCTGAACCTGATTGAGAATATATTCGGCTTAAACGCCGTGGTGGCCGTGCTCGATATCCTCATCGTGGCCTTCGTCCTCTACTGGCTCATGCTCATGTTCAAGGGCACCAGGGCGGAGAGGATGCTATGGGGGCTCGGGATAATCGTTACGGTGTATTTCGTCTCCCAGAGGTTCGAGCTCCTTACGCTCCACTGGATACTCTCCAACTTTCTCGGGTCGATAGTCATATTCATAATTGTCGTATTCCAGCAGGACATAAGGCGGGCGCTCGTCCACATGGGCAAGCCCTTCAGCACCAGGGACGCCATGACCTCGGACGGCGCCCTGGAAGAGGTGGTCAAGACCGTCTCCAGCATGTCGGAGTCGAGGACCGGCGGCATCATAGTCCTCGAGCGCTCGATAGATCTTTCCGACTTCGTCGGCGAGGGGGCCGGGGTCGAGATAGACGCGAAGGTCTCGAAGGAACTCGTCCTCTCGATATTCAACCCGACCTCCCCCATACACGACGGCGCGGTAATAATACGGAAGGGAAGGGTGCTCCGGGCCGGGTGCATACTGCCGCTTACCAATAAGGAGCTCTCGAAGTCCATGGGCACGAGGCACAGGGCCGCGATAGGCCTTGCCGAGGAGACGGACGCGGCCATAATAGTCGTCTCCGAGGAAACCGGTGAGGTGACGCTCGCGGTCGAGGACGGCCTTTTCGTGGGCCTCGGGGCCGAGAAGCTCCTCGACGACCTGAGAAAGCTATTTGCCGCAGGATTTGCCGACAGCGAGGCCATATTCCCATGGAGGACCGGGGCGAAATGAGGTCCTTTCTCGCGTCCAACACGAAACTCAAGGTCCTGGCGCTGGTCTTCGCCCTTGCGCTATGGTTCTTCGTGGCCGGGCAGTCGAGGACCGAGGTGGGATTTCTGGTGCCCCTAGGGTTCAAGGGAATACCCAAGGACATGGTCATGACCAGCATGCCCCCTGACGAGCTGGAGGTACGGGTCACCGGGCCCAAGCTCTTCATAAACAACCTCTCGCCCACCCAGATAACCGCCGAGATAGACTTAAGCGGCGCAAGGGAAGGGCTCAATGCCTACCGCATACAATCCAAGGACATAATTACGCCGATGGGAGTCGAGGTGCAGAGGCTCCGGCCCAGCTCCATCGAGGTGAAGCTCGAGAAGGTGGTCAGGGCAGAGCTGCCCGTGAGGGCCAAGCTCACCGGCAGGCCGGCTGCCGGGTACAGGGTGGCCGATGTAACCGTATCGCCCAGGACCGTAGCCGTGACAGGCACCGAAAAGGAGATGAGGAAGATAAAAGAGGTAAGCACCAGGCCCATCGACATCTCCGGAATAGACGCCCCCCTGAACGTAAAAATCCAGATAGACCAGGCCGGACTTGAGCTCCGGAGCCTGAGCGTCGACAGCGTTGAAGTGAGAATACTCCCGAGGAAGGAGAGATAGCCCATGCAGGCCAGGAAGAGGCTCTTCGGCACCGACGGCGTAAGGGGTGTGGCGAACATCGAGCCAATGACCGCCGAGATGGCCCTGCAGCTCGGCAGGGCCATCGCCTACATATTCAAGCAGGAGGCGAGGCGCCACAGGATAGTGGTCGGGAAGGACACGAGGCTCTCGGGCTACATGCTCGAGGGCGCTATGATGGCGGGCATCTGCTCCATGGGGGTGGACGCGCTCATGGTGGGGCCGCTCCCGACACCGGGCATAGCCTTCCTCACCTCCAGCATGAGGGCGGACGCGGGTGTCGTCATCTCGGCCTCCCACAACCAGTACCAGGATAACGGCATAAAGTTCTTCTCAAGGAGCGGCCTTAAGCTCCCCGACGAGATGGAACTCAAGATTGAGGAGTTCATCTTCGAGAACCAGGACCCGAGCCACCGCCCGACAGCGAGCGAGGTCGGCAAGGCCTACAGGGTGGACGACGCGATAGGCCGTTACGTAGTATTCGCCAAGAACACCTTTCCAAGGGAGCTTACGCTCGACGGCCTGAAGATCGCCGTGGACTGCGCGAACGGGGCGGCGTACAAGGTGGCCCCGGCGGTCTTCTACGAGCTCGGGGCCGAGGTCATACCCCTTGGCGTCAAGCCCGACGGCGAGAACATAAACCGCGACTGCGGGGCGCTTCACCCGGAGAGGCTCGCGGCCGCGGTGAGGGAGTCGGGGGCGCACGCGGGATTCGCGCTCGACGGCGACGGCGACAGGTGCATCATGGTCGACGAGAAGGGCAATATCCTCGACGGCGACCACATGCTCGCGGTCTCGGCCACAGCGATGCTCAGGGAGGGCTCTCTCAAGGGCAATACCGTCGTAGCCACGATAATGAGCAACTCGGGGCTCGAGGAGGCGATAGAGCGGGCCGGAGGCAAGGTTGTAAGGACCTCGGTCGGCGACAGGTACGTGGTCGAGGAGATGCTAAAGCGCGGCTACAACCTCGGCGGCGAGCAGTCCGGGCATATCATCTACCTCGACCACACCACGACCGGAGACGGGGTCATATCGGCCCTGCAGGTGCTTAAGAGGATCGCGGGGGAAGGAAAACCCCTCTCGGAGCTCGCCTCGGTCATGAAGACCTACCCGCAGATACTCCTCAACGTAAGGATAAGGGAGAAAAAGGACCTGGGCTCCATACCCGCGGTCACTAAGGCATTGAAGGCCGTGGAGGAGAAGCTCAGGAACAGGGGCCGGGCCTTCATACGCTACTCCGGGACCGAGCCGCTCGCGAGGATAACGATAGAGGGCGAGAAAGAGGACGAGATCTCGGTTATGGCCAATGAGCTTGCGGAGCTGCTTAAAAAAGAGATAGGCTGATAAAGGCGCCTCCAAAATTGTTCTTTTCCCCGATGTCTTCGTTAGGGCGTAAGTAAAGATGCTCACAGATTGTCATATATGCTCCGCTTTTTTTCCCGGCCTTCCGGGAAAAGCGGGAAAAATCTCAAACTTTCAGAAGGTTGCCTGAAGCGAAATTTTGAATAAGGGCTGGGAGGAGAGTCGTTCTGATGTCGAAGCTTTCTGTGAACGTTGACCATGTGGCTACAATAAGGCAGGCGCGGCTCGGAAGCGAGCCGGACCCTGTCGCCGCGGCGATGATGGCGGAGCTCGCCGGCGCGGACGGCATAACCGTCCACCTCCGGGAGGACAGGAGGCACATACAGGACAGGGACCTCAGGGTCTTGAGGAAGACCGTTAAGACCGAGCTTAACCTCGAGATGGCCGCAACGAGGGAGATGCTCGACATGGCCCTTGAGGTGAAGCCCGAGCTTGTGACGCTCGTCCCGGAGAAGAGGAAGGAGCTCACGACCGAGGGTGGGCTCGACCTGAAGGCCAATGCCGAGCACCTTAAGAAGTTCGTGGGGCAGCTCCGGGACGGCGGCATACGTGTTAACCTCTTCATAGACCCCTCACCGGAGGCCGTTAAGGCATCTGCCAGGATCGGCTCCGACGGGGTCGAGCTCCACACGGGCACATACGCCGAAGCAAAGGGAGAAGAAGCAAGGCAAAATGAACTCAAGAGGATACACGACTCGGCGGTGCTGTCGAGAAAACTCGGGCTTAAGACGCACGCCGGCCACGGCCTCGATTACCTGAACATAGGGGGTGTCGCGGCCATGAGGGAAATAGACGGGTTTGCGATAGGTTTCAGCATTATCTCCCGCGCGGTATATACGGGCATCGGCGAGGCGGTCCGCGAGATGAAGCGTCTCATAATCGAATCGAGGCCCAGGTAGCCAGTCCATGATCCACGGGATAGGCATAGACGCGGTTGAGGTCCCCAGGTTCAAGCGGGCAATGGAGAAGTGGGGCGAAAGGCTTACCTCAAGGCTCTTTACCGGGTCGGAGCTCGCGTATTCGCTTCGCCTGAGGAGGCCTGAGCGCCACCTTGCCGCGCGGTTCGCAGCGAAGGTGAGCTTTTTCAAGGCCCTCGGAAAACCTGTGCCGTGGAGGGACGTGGAGGTAGTAAGGGCCTCATCCGGCGCGCCCGCCCTTAGCGTAAAGGGGCTGTCGGAAGGCATGAGAGTCAGCGTTTCCATATCGCACGACGGGGACCTGAGTATCGCGGAGACCATAATCGAGAGGGACTCTTGAAGGCCGCCGATTCCGAGACCATACGCAAGGTGGACATGGCCGCCCTGGAGAAATACGGCATTACAGGCCTGCAACTCATGGAGAACGCCGGGCGGGGTGTGGCCGAAATCGTGCTGAAGGCGGCTACGCCGGGCCGGGTGGCCGTTTTCGCCGGCAAGGGGAATAACGGCGGCGACGGTTACGTGGCTGCCAGGCACTTGAGGAACTCGGGGCGCGATACTGTCGTCTATTCCCTTTGCAGGATGGAAGAGCTTCTCGGTGACGCCGGAATGAACGCCGGAATATGGCGGGATATGGGCGGCGAGGTACGGGAGGTCCTCTCAAGCGCGGACCTCGACTCGGCCAGTTCCTCGATAAGGCATTCGGCCGTAATCGTTGACGCGATATTCGGGACAGGGCTTGAAACGGAGATTTCAGGGATACACGCAAGCGCGATAGAATTCGTCAACTCTCTCCGAAAAAAGACCATAGCTGTCGACATCCCTTCAGGCATAGACGCCACGACCGGCAATGTATTGGGGCGTGCCGTGATGGCCGATATCACGGCAACCATGGCAATGCCCAAGCTCGGCCTTCTCCTGTATCCTGGCAGGAACTATGCCGGAAGGGTCGAGGTAATAGACATAGGGGTCCCGCGCGAGCTCATAGAAGATGGCGGCATAAAATGGAATCTCCTTACCGGGGCTGATATAAGAAAGACCCTGAGGCCCAGGAGGCCCGAGTCCCATAAATCCACCCACGGCCACCTCCTTGTGCTCGCGGGCTCGCCGGGCATGACCGGGGCCGCTTACATGGCGGCTGTTTCCGCCATGCGGGCCGGGGCAGGGCTTGCTACCCTCGGCGTTCCGGAACGACTCAATAATATCATGGAGGCAAAGACGACCGAGGTGATGAGCCTGGGGCTTCCGGAGACCCCGGAAGGGACTCTGGGCACGCTTTCCTTCGAGGCAATAAAAAAGCTCCTCCCCGGTAAGACCGCAGTGGTAGTCGGCCCGGGCATGAGGAGTTCGGAGGAAGTAAGGCGCCTTATAGAGATGCTCCTTCACGAGGTCCGGGTCCCGGTCGTCATAGACGCCGACGGGCTCAACTCCTTCGGCCCGGGGATAGCCGCTGTCAAAAGAGAGGGCCTGAATATAGTCCTGACCCCGCACCCCGGTGAGATGGCAAGGCTACTCGGGAGGAGCGCGGCCGAGGTCCAGTCAGACAGGATAGGAGCCGCGGAAGAGCTCGCCAGCTTAACGGGAGCTACGGTCGTCCTCAAAGGCGCGGCAACCATCATAGCCGGCCCTTCTGGCGAGATTCATATAAACCAGACCGGGAACCCCGGCCTAGCCACCGCTGGAACGGGCGACGTGCTCGCGGGCATGCTCGGCGGCCTCCTTGCCCAGGGATACCCGCCGATACAGGCCGCGTGCGCGACTACCTATATCCACGGACTTGCCGGGGACGAGGTGAAGAGGGCGCAGGGCGAGCTCGGGATGATGGCCATGGACCTCGTGCCGGTCATACCCAGGCTCATGAACTCCTTCATAGACCACGCCTGAATGGAAGAGGCATTCACATACCTGACGACCTCCCCTGAAGAGACAGAGCGCATCGGAGAAGGACTTTCAGAAAAGCTCAGGGCAGGGGACTGTGTAGCGCTTACCGGCGAGCTCGGCGGCGGCAAGACCCGTTTCGTAAGGGGAATGGCCAGGGGGCTGGGCGCAAAAGGGGCGGTTAAAAGCCCGAGCTTCACGATCCTCAATATCTACGAGGGGGGGAGGCTACCCCTCTATCACATGGACCTCTACAGGATAATGGGAGAGGAGGAGTTCCTTTTCGCCGGGCTTGAGGAATATGTCCACGGAAAGGGAGTCGCCGTCATCGAATGGGCCGAGCGTGCGCCCTTGCTCCTCCGTGATTGCAGGATAACGGTCCGGTTCAGGTACGTCTCGGATACCGAGAGGGAGATCGAGCTTCGGATAAAAGACGACGCTGGAAAGCATGGAAAGCCTGTGTTATAAGTGAAAGACCTACGGGTTCCGGAAGCCTTTCAGGGGTGTTCCGGCATACTGAATAGCGGGGGTATTTGAGAGTGCGAGAGTTCGATATCGTTGTAGTCGGGGCCGGGCCAGGCGGCTATGTCGCGGCAATAAGGGCCGCGCAGCTCGGGGCCAAAACCGCCCTTGTCGAAAGGGACAGGATAGGCGGCACGTGCCTCAACTGGGGCTGCATACCGACGAAGGCCCTGTACTATTCGGCAAAGGCCCTGGAAAGCGCAAAACACGCGGCTGATTTCGGCGTGAACGCCGGTGAAATATCCTTCGACCTCGCCAAGGCCGTCGAGAGAAAGGACGGCGTCGTAAAAAAGCTCGTCGGAGGGGTCGAGCAGCTTCTCAAGGGCAACAAGGTAGAGGTCATAAAGGGTAACGGCTTCCTTGAGTCTGCCGTAAGGGTGAGGGTCACGAATAACGGCTCGACCGAGACCGTTGCGGCGAAATCCATAATCGTCGCCACAGGCTCCGAGCCCGCGATGATACCGGCCTTCAATATCGACCGGAAGGACGTCCTTACCTCGACCGAGATGCTGGACCTCAAGAAGGTGCCGGAGTCGCTCCTCGTAATAGGCGGCGGAGTCATGGGCTGCGAGTTCGCGACCCTTTTCTCCGCGTTCGGCAGCAGGGTAATGATAGTCGAGCTCCTCTCCTCCATACTCACTACCGAGGACAAGATGGTCTCGAGGGTCATAGCCAAAAAATTCAAGGAGACCGGCGTAAACGTCCTTACCGACGTGCAGGTCGAGGCCGTCATCCCCGAGGACGGCTGCGTAAAGACCAGGCTCAAGGACGGGCGCGAGTTCATGACCGAGAAGGTCATGGTCGCCATAGGCCGCTCGTTCAACTCGTCCGGCATAGGGCTTGACGCCCTGGGCGTGAATATTGAAAAGGGCAGGATAGCGGTGGACGAGCGCATGGAGACCAACGTCAAGGGCGTCTACGCCATAGGCGACGTCACCGGCAAGATGCTACTTGCGCACGTGGCCTCTACCCAGGGCATCGTTGCCGTAAGCGCCGCGCTCGGCAAGGACGCCAGGATGGATTATTCCGTGATACCGGCCGGGATATTCACCGACCCTGAGATAGCGAGCGTGGGCCTAAGGGAAAAGGACGCGGAGGAAAAGGGCATTGATGTAAGGGTCGGCAGGTTCCCGTACGCGGCGAGCGGCAAGGCCCTCGGCATGGGCGAGACCGAAGGTTTCGTGCAGATGGTCGCGGACCCCGGGACCGACAAGGTCCTCGGCTGCTCGATTGTGGGCGCACACGCGACGGACCTCATAGGCGAGGCCGCGCTCGCCATGAAGGCCGGGGTCACGGTAAAGGAGCTGGCCGAAACGGTCCACGCGCACCCGACCCTTCCTGAGCTCGTCATGGAGGCCGCCGAGGACGTGCACGGCCTGGCTATTCATAAGATTGGAAGAAAGAGGTAGGTCTTTGACCTGTTGAGAGGTTTTTAAAAATGGCATTGATAGTCCAGAAGTACGGCGGGACGTCGGTCGGCAACATAGAGCGCATAAAGAACGTGGCCAGGAGGGCCGCCAGGGCCAGGGGAGAAGGCAACGACGTAGTCGTGGTCCTCTCTGCAATGTCGGGCGAGACCAACAGGCTCGTGGCCCTATGCCATGAGGCGAGCGAGTTCCCGATAGGCCGCGAGTACGATGTCGTAATCTCCACGGGCGAGCAGGTCACCATAGGACTCCTCTCGATCGTCCTGAAGGAGATGGGCCTCAGGTCCAGAAGCTTCATGGGACACCAGGTCCCGATAGTGACCGACTCCCAGTTCGGCTCCGCCCGGATAGAGTCCATCGACGGGACGCGCATAAAGGACGAGCTCGCGAAGGGCTCGATCGTGGTGGTCGCCGGTTTCCAGGGCGTTGACCCGGAGGGCAACATAACGACGCTCGGCAGGGGCGGCTCTGATACCACCGCCGTTGCGCTCGCCGCGGCATTGAAGGCCGACCTCTGCGAGATATACACCGACGTGGACGGAGTCTACACGACCGACCCCAACATCTGCCAGGAGGCCCGGAAATTGAAGAAGGTCTCCTATGACGAGATGCTCGAGATGGCGAGCCTCGGGGCCAAGGTGCTGCAGACCAGGTCCGTCGAGTTCGCGAAAAAATACGAGGTCCCGGTGATGGTGAGGTCCTCGTTCAACGATTCAGAGGGCACGCTCGTCTGCAAGGAGGACAGGGAAATGGAAAAAGTGGTGGTCTCAGGCATCACCTACAACAAGAACGAGGCCAAGATATCGGTCCTCCGGGTGCCTGACAGGCCGGGCATAGCCGCCAAGCTCTTCAGGCCGCTTACCGAAGCGGGCATAAACGTCGACGTGATCGTGCAGAACATAAGCCACGACTCGCACACTGACCTGACCTTCACCGTCTCCAAGGAGGACTATAAGAGGGCCTTGAAGATCGTCGAGGGAATTGCGGCCTCCATCGAGGCAAAGCAGGTGGTGGGCGACACCAGCATAGCCAAGGTCTCGATAGTGGGCGCCGGGATGAGGAGCCACGCTGGAGTGGCCTCGAAGATGTTCGACGTGATGGCCAACGAGGGCATAAACATACAGATGATATCCACCTCGGAGATTAAGGTATCGATAGTGGTGGACGTGAAATATACCGAGCTAGCGGTAAGGGTCCTTCACGAGGCCTTCGGCCTCGGCAAGGGCGAGGTTACGGAGGAAGCGGGGGCATAGACGGGACGTTTTTTTTGTGCAATACCCGTATTCCATTTGAGAGTCAAAATGATCTTTTTGTACGACACAACGCTCCGCGACGGGACGCAGGCCGAGGACATCTCCTTTTCCGTCGAGGACAAGATAAGGATAGCCAAGGCGCTCGACGACCTCGGGGTTCATTATATCGAGGGCGGCTGGCCCGGAAGCAACCCGCGCGATATCGAGTTCTTCAAGTCCATGGCCGGGGAGAAGCTCGGGAATTCCAAGCTTGTGAGCTTCGGCTCCACCAGGCGGGCCGGGGTCAAGGCCTCCGTAGATGCGAACTTGAAGGCCCTCGTCTCGTCCCGCACTCCGGCCGTAACCATCTTCGGAAAGACATGGAAGCTCCATGTGCTTAAGGCCATCAGGGTCTCGCTCGATGAGAACATCGAGATGATCTTTGATTCGGTAGCCTATCTTAAAAAGAGGGTCGACGAGGTCTTCTACGACGCCGAGCACTTTTTCGACGCCTACAAGGACGACCCGGCTTATGCATTGAAGACCCTCAAGGCGGCCAAGGAGGCAGGGGCAGACGTCCTGGTCCTCTGCGACACGAACGGCGGGACCCTGCCTTTCGAGGTAGCCGAGATAACGAGGGAAGTCAGGCTCAATACCTCGGCCCGCATCGGCATCCACGCGCATAACGATTCTGATACGGCGGTGGCAAGCTCGCTTTCAGCCGTGAGGGAGGGCGCGGTAATGGTGCAGGGGACGGTGAACGGCTTCGGGGAGAGATGCGGGAACGCGAACCTCTGCTCCATCATACCGGCCTTGAAGGTCAAGATGGGCCTTGACTGCATCGGTGCCGAGAAGCTCAAGAAGCTCAGGAATACGGCAAGGTTCGTTAACGAGCTTGCAAATCTCCCTCATTTGAAGCACCAGCCCTACGTGGGCGACAGCGCCTTCGCGCACAAGGGCGGCATCCATGTGAGCGCAATCCTAAAGAACCCGGCGACCTACGAGCACATGAGCCCTGATCTCGTGGGCAATATCCAGCGCGTGCTGGTCTCCGACCTCTCCGGAAGGTCCAATATCATCTACAAGGCCGAGGAGTACGGGGTCGACATATCGAGCGGCTCGGAAGTCGTAAAGGGCGTCCTCAACGAGCTTAAGCTCCTTGAGCACCACGGCTTCCAGTACGAGGGCGCCGAGGCATCATTCGAGCTCCTCATCCAGAAGGCCCTGAAGAAGAAGGAGAGGTACTTCAAGCTCCTCGATTTCAGGGTCATAGACGAGAAGAGGAGCGAGGACGAGGCGCCCCACTCCGAGGCCACCATAAAGCTCGAGGTGAACGGAGTGGTCGAGCACACGGCGGCGGAGGGGAACGGCCCGGTCAACGCGCTCGACCGGGCCCTCCGGAAGGCGCTTGAGAGGTTTTACCCTTCCATCCGGGATGTGGAACTGCTGGATTTCAAGGTGCGCGTCCTTGCAGGGATGCAGGGCACGGCCGCGAAGGTGCGCGTCCTTGTGGAATCCGGCGACGGGGCGGATAAATGGGGCACCGTCGGGGTTTCCGAGAACGTCATAGAGGCGAGCTGGCAGGCAATCGTCGACAGCCTCGAATACAAGCTCTTCAAGGACGGGAAAAAAAGGAAAGGCAAGCCCCGGGCGTAAGCCTTGCGCATGCCGTATTCTTAGTCGGTCCCTTTGAGGATCAGGGGGGCAAAATGAGAGACAAGCGCTACCCCGCCTTCCTACTCATCTCAATAGCCCTTCTGGTTTTGTTCATCTACCGAAATCCATCGCTCTTTTCTGAAAAGCCTTCAGCGTCACTGCCATATAAGCCGCTTTCAACGGCCCCAACAAGCCCTTCTCCCGCCCCGCTTGCCAAAGCGGCTCCAGAGGACCCGAGGCCCTCCATCCCCGTTTTCCCTCTCGACATAAACAAGGCCTCGGCTGAAGACCTGATGCTCCTTCCGGGCATCGGCGAGAAGACCGCCTTGAGGATAGTCGAGAAAAGAGCGGAAATGAACGGTTTTCGGACGGTCGACGATTTGACAGAGGTCAAGTGGGTTGGTAAAGTCAAGTTGGAGAGGATTCGGGGCCTTATATTTGCCGGGCCGTCCAATAAGACCCCAGGTCCCACTCCAGAGAGCCTTCCGTAAACAGCAGCTCGCCTTGGTTTTATTCACGAAAATCAACTGAATACAAGTATTTTGAAAGCCGGGGTCTTTCTTATGCCGGATGACATCCTGTCAGAGTTGAGGGCCAGGGAAGAGGAGATGGAGGCCCTTATAAACGAGGCAAGGCAAAGGGCCGCCCGCATACGGGAGGAGGCTGCCAGGGAAGCTAAGGCGCTTAAAGAGTCCTTGATAGCCGCAGCCGAGGCCGAGGCGGCGCGGCTTGCGGCATCCGAGCGCGAAAAAACCGAAAAGGACGCCAGTGAAATAGAGGAAAAGGGGAGGAGAGAGGCAGGGGAATTGAGGGAAAAGGGCGAGAGGAAGTTCGAGGGGGCCGTATCCGAGGTCATGCGTTTCCTCATGGAATCCATAGGTGCGCCCAGATGATAAAGAGGATGCTCAAGGTGAGGATAATAGGCCCCAAGTCGCGCATCGATGAGGCGGTTAAGGCGCTCCATTCGGCGGCGGTGCTTCATATAGAGACTGTTCCGGAGGAGGATATCCGGAACGGAGGCCTCATCCGTAGGCTCCCGATAGAAGCTGAAAGGATAAGGGAAAAGGAAGAGCTCGAAAGGGCGCGCGAAACTCTTGCGAGCCTCACTGCCCTTGTGCCGCCGCCGCCGGTCGTAAGGCCCGCGCGGGTGGAGGCCAGGATGATACCTAGGTACATGGGCGACCTCGCCCATATCGGCGAGAGGGCAAGGGAGCTAAGGGCGCGGAAGGACTCGCTTTCGGAGGAGCTTTCCTCGATAGGCAAATACGAGAAGCTGCTCCGCGGTTTCGCGCCCATAGTATCGAGGCTCGGGGGGTTGAAGAATTTCGAGATCGCAGGCATTACGCTTGAGCGGACGAGGGAAGACATAGCAGGCTTACTCGAATCCGAGGTCTCCAGGATCACCGACGGGGTTTACAGGATGCTCATGAGGGACCTGGACCCTGAGACTATCGGGGTGGTGCTCGCGTATCCCAAGCACTTCGACCCGCAAGTAAAGTCACTCCTTGCGGGCAGGGCCATAAGCGAGGTGCGCCTCCCTGACGAGTACGCGGACATGGCCCTCGTAGAGGCTTTGATGCGGATGGAACGGAGGAGGGCACAGATACCCGGGCTCATAAGGGACATCGACAGGGAGCTCTCAACTATCGGGTTTCAGTGGTACGACGAAATCGCCGGGACCGCGAGGGCGGTAGATAACGCGCTCGACGAGTTCGGCGCGCTCTCTTACGCGGCGGCGAGCTCCTTCGCGTTCATAATCGAGGGTTGGGTCCCCGCCGAGAGGTACGGAGACCTTCTTAGGGAGTTCCGGGCGGCTTTCGTCGAGAGCGTGAGAATAAGCACAATTGAGACGGGCGCGGCCCAGGACGACTCTGTTCCCGTCCTCATAAGGAACCCCTGGTTCATAAGGCCCTTCGAGGTATTCCTCTCGGCGCTCCCTCCGCCCAGGTACGGCTCGGTGGACCCGACCATTTATGTGGCGATATTCTTCCCTGCCTTCTTCGGCCTCATCGTCGCTGACATGGGCTACGGCGCGGTCACGATGGTTCTCGCACTTTTCATCCGCTCAAGATTCAAGGGCATGAAGGCTTACAGGGACATAGCGACCGTGCTTGCGATAGCGAGCGGCTCCGCTATAGTCTTCGGGTTCCTCTTCGGCGAGTTCTTCGGCGACCTTGGAGAGAGGCTCGGGCTCCACCCTATTTTATTCCACAGGATAGAGGCCCTTACGACGCTCATTTACGTCACCATAGGGATAGGGGTCTTCCATGTGCTTCTTGGGATAGCGCTTGGCATAAAGAGCAGCATAACAAGGAAAAAGACCAAAAAGGCGGGAGCAAGGGCGGCGTTTTTCGTCCTCGTCGTCTCGTTCCTCTGGGTGCTGGGCTCGCTCTCAGGCTACCTGCCGGGCGAATACCTTCCGATAGCGGCGGCCGTTTCGGCCCTTTCCTTTATCGCGCTCGTTGTCCTTGAGGGCATACTTGGACCCGTGGACTTCCTCGAGGCCCTTGGCAATATCATTTCCTATGTGCGTATCATGGCCGTGGGCACGGCTTCGGTAGTAATGGCCCTGGTCGCGAACAGGCTGGGGTCGCTCCCCGAGAGCATGGCAATAGGAATAGCGATTGCCGGGCTCATGCACCTTCTAAACCTGCTTTTGAGCATACTTAGCCCCTCGATACAGTCGATGAGGCTCCAGTATGTCGAGTTCTTCAGCAAGTTCTACGAGGGCGGCGGAAGGAAGTACAGGCCTTTCAGGAGGCGTTAGCCGGAAGCACAAGGCAACCTCTAAAATCGATCTTTTCACCGGACTCTGTGTCAGACCGGGAATAAAATGCTATATGCTCCGCTTTTCATTCCCGGCCTTTTAGAGGTTGCCGCAAATTAACGTAGGAGGCGAACATGCAAGAGGGACTCATAGCGCTCGCAGCCGCGCTGGCCATAGGGCTCCCGGCCCTGGCTACAGGATGGGCGCAGAGCAAGATCGGCGCTGCCGGGGCAGGTGCCGTGGCGGAGAAACCGGAGCTTACGGGCATAATAATCATACTGGTCGCCATCCCCGAGACAATGGTGCTCCTGGGCTTCGTCGTCGCGTACCTATTGATGGGCGGTTAGGGGGCGGGCATGGCCGCAAACCCGGATGATTCCCGCGACCCGCTCATAGCCGCGCTCGAGGAGGACGCCAAAGGGCAGGCTTCGAGGCTCATCGAGGAGGCCGAAGAGGCGAAGGAGGAAATTCTCCGGCGCGCAAGGGCCGAGGCCGAAAAGGAAGCGGATGAGCGCCTCTCAACGCTCCGGGAGAGGCTTACGCGCGAGCGGGCATCGATTCTAAATAGCGCGAAGACAAAGGCCGCGGGCCTTAAGCTAGGGGTCAGGCAGGAGCTTGTGGGGAGCGTGCTCGTTGAGGCGCAAAAAAGGCTGCTATCCCTTCCGGACGCGGATTACGGAAGGCTCATTGACCGGCTTTACCTGGCCCTGAGGGAGGAATGGGCGAAGGCGAGGCCGGGCGAGCAGGCGATCATCCGTCTAAACCCGGCTGACGCGGCCCGCATACGCGCGGACGGCGCACGGGTAGAGCCGGACTCCAAGGTGGCGGGCGGGGTCGTCCTGACCTCATTCGACGGCAGGGTGGTATTCGAGAGCACGGTTTCTTCGATGATCGAGAGGGCGAGGAAGCTCATGGTCCCCGCGATAGACAAGCTCCTTTTCAGGGAGGCGCTCCCGTGATAATGCCCGCGTCCAGGCCGTCCCATACGGATTTGAGCTACTTTAACGCGAGGGTCAGGGGACTCAGGGGAAAGCTCCTCAAAAGCCAGGACTATGAGGCGCTCATCCAGTCTGAAGGCCCTGCTCAGGCAGTTGATAGGCTCCGATCGAGCGCCTACGGCCCTGACATCGAGGCCGCACTGGCGCGTTTCGTCTCAGTCGAGGAGGCGTTCCCCGCGGCCCTCAAATCCAGCCTCTCGGACTCCTTCGAGCTTCTCTGGAAACTCGCTCCCGAAGGCGCAAGGCCGTTCCTCAAGGCGGTCTTCAGCATTTGGGAGATCTTTGACCTCAAGGCCATTATACGCGGGATATCGAGGGGCGTAAGGAGCGAGGACATCCGCGATGTCCTCATACCAGCCGGAGAGCTCGATACCGCGGCGCTCAATACCCTCCTTTCATCCAGGGACTTGCAGGACCTTGCGGGCTTTCTCCGCACATGGGGGAGCATATATGCGAAGCCGGTCTCAAAAGGCCTGCCCGCGTTCATTAAAAACGGCAGGACCGCTGAGATGGAGATAGCCCTCGACAGGCATTCGGCTGAGGCGCTTCTTTCGGCCCTCGAAGGCGAATGGCTGGACGTCAGCATAATGAGAGGCTGGGCCGCAATGAGGGTCGATTTCATAAATATAACCACCCTTGTCAAGATTTCCGGCGAGGCCTACACCCCCGAGGGCGCGGGTGAGTTTTTCGTAAGAGGCGGAAAGGCGCTCAGGAAAAACGAGTTCATAAGGCTTTCGGAGCTTAAGAAAAGGGAGGAGCTTTTCGACGCGCTCCGGGGCCTCATAACCGAGCCCGCCATAAAGGGGGTGCTCGATTCGGGAGACCCGCGCGACCCTGCCCTCCTTGAGGAATCGGCTGAAAAGGCGCTCGAGAAGCGCCTTGCCGCGACCGCCGTATCGGAGCCGCTTTCAATTGCCCTGGGCGCCGCATACATACACATGAAGGTCGGGGAGACCAGGAACCTGAGGCTCATCTTCAGGGGAAAGCTCTTCGGGATGCCCGAGGACGAAATAAAGAAGCTCATGTTCCTGCCTTTATGAGGCTTATATGGCGGAACTGCTCGTTATAACAGGGCCGGGCGCATCTATCGGCTTCAGGTGCGCCGGGGTCGACACACTTGAGGTCAAGGAGGACTCCGATATCTCGGGCACGCTCCTCAACATCCAGTCGGTCGGAAAATACGGGCTCGTCGCAATCGAGGAGCGGCTTCTTGAAAGGGTCCCGGAGCTTGCGATGAAGCGCCTCCGGAAAAAAGGGCTCCCTATTATCATACCCATAAGCCTGCCGCTTAAGTGGGACGAGGCGGGGGCGGCGGAGTCCCCGGTAGTCCGTCTCATAAGAAGGGCCATAGGCTACCAGATAAAAATAAAGAGATAGCATATCTAAAAATTGATCTTTTCCACGGACTCTGCGTAGTTACGGGAATAAAAATGCTCATATATTATTCCTGTATGCTCCGTTTTTTATTCCCGGCCTTTCTCGATTGCGGGAAAAATCTCTGATTTTTACGGGTTGCCATGAAAGAGACGAGGGGAAAGATATACGGGGTGGCCGGCCCGACGGTCATGGTCAAGGGAATGACCGGGGCCATAATGAATACCGTCTGCCTCGTGGGCAGGCAGGGGCTCCTCGGAGAGATAATACGCATAAAAGAAGACATGGTGACGCTCCAGGTTTATGAGGATACCGTCGGAATCTCCGTAGGCGAGGACGTCATAAGCTACGGTATCCCTCTTAGCGTCACGCTCGGCCCGGGGCTCCTTGCCGGCCTCTTCGACGGCATACAGAGGCCGCTCGAAAAAATAAGGGACACTGCCGGAGGGTTCCTTACAAGGGGCGTAAAGGTCGAGGCGCTCGACCTCGATAGGGTCTGGGATTTTACGCCCATCAGGAAAAAGGGCGACACCGTCGCGCCCGGCGACATCCTCGGCACTATCGAGGAAACGGAACGCATTACGCACAGGGTGATGGTGCCGCCCGGCCTCGGGGGCGTCATAAAGGAGATAAAGTCCGGGAAGGTCTCGGGGGCCGAGTACATATGCATGCTCGAAAGGGGGCAGTTCATCGAGCTATACCAGGAATGGCCCGTAAGAAGGCCCAGGCCCTTTAAGGCGAAGCTACCGCCCGAGTCGCCTTTCATAACCGGACAGAGGGTCTTCGATACGCTCCTCCCGGTCGCCGAGGGCGGCACGGCGATTGTGCCCGGCGGCTTCGGCACGGGTAAGACCGTGGTCGAGCAGACCATTGCCAAGTTCTCTCGTAGCGACATTGTCGTATACGTTGGCTGCGGCGAGCGGGGTAACGAGATGTCGGAGATACTCTCGGACTTCCCCAAGCTCAAGGACCCGACCTCCGGGCTGCCGCTGAGCCTCCGGACGGTAATAGTCGTAAACACCTCCAACATGCCCGTCGCCGCCCGCGAGGCCTCGATATTCACGGGCATTACGATTGCCGAGTATTTCAGGGACATGGGCTACAGCGTCGCCATGCTCGCGGATTCCATCTCAAGGTGGGCCGAGGCCCTGCGGGAGATCTCGTCGAGGCTCGAGGAGATGCCCGGAGAGGAGGGGTTCCCGCCGTATCTCGCAACCCAGCTCGGCATGTTCTACGAGCGCTCCGGGAAGGTCATGTGCCTGGGCTCGGAGGACAGGACGGGGTCGGTAACGGTAATAAGCGCAGTATCTCCCCCGGGCGGCGACTTTTCGGAGCCCGTTACGCAGGCCTCGCTCCGGTTCGCGGGCACGCTTTGGGCGCTCGACCCGGACCTCGCGTACAGGAGGCATTTCCCGGCCGTCAACTGGCTCGCGAGCTTCAGCCTCTTTCAGGCCGAGCTCGACGACTGGTTCGGAAGGGAGGTCGCCGAGGACATGGTGAGGCTGAGAGACAGGCTCTACTCGCTCCTTCAGAGGCAGACCGAATTGAAGGAAATAATACAGATAATAGGCGTCGAGGCGCTGCAGGAATCCGACAGGCTGACACTCGAAGCCGCGAACCTCGCGACAGACGCGTTCCTAAAGCAGAGCGCATTCAGCGAAATAGACGCATTCAATACCTATGAGAAGCAATACTGGATGCTGAAGACCATATTCGCCTACCTTGAGAGCGCCGAGGAGGCTTTGGAGAGAGGGGTCTTCATCGAGACCATACTGGATAGCCCGGTAAAATGGAAGCTCGCCCGCATGAAAGACGAGCCGAACGAGGGCTTCTCGGCAAAGGGCCGGGCCCTCATAGGAGAGATCGAGAGCGAGTTCACCATACTCGAGGAAAAATGAAATGGCGTTGGACCTCATAAAAAGACAGTACAGGACGCTTGCGACCATATCCGGCCCGCTCATATTCGTGGACAGGATGACAAGGGGGAGCCTCGGCGAGATGTGCGTCGTCGACCTCCCCGAAGGCGAGCAGAGGACCGGGCAGATACTCCAGCTCATGGGGGAGAGGGCCGTCATACAGGTGCTTGAAGGGACCTCGGGAATAGACTCCGACGAGTCGAGCGTGCTGCCGACCGGGGAGACGGCCCGTGTAGGTGTCTCCATGGACCTCTTCGGCAGGGTTCTTAACGGCTTCGGCGAGCCCATAGACGGCCTGCCGCCCATAGTGCCTGACGAGTACAAGGAGATAAACGGGTTGCCCATGAACCCGGCCGCCCGCGAAAAGCCGGACTTCTTCGTCCAGACCGGCATCTCGGCAATAGACGGGCTCAATACCCTCGTCCGGGGGCAGAAGCTCCCGATATTCTCGGGCGCGGGGCTCCCTGCAAAGGAGCTGGCTCTTCAGATAGTGAGGCAGGCGAAGGTCGCTGAGGCGGAAGAGTTCGCGGTCATACTCGGTGCAATGGGCATAACATCGAGGGAGAGCTTCTTTTTCAGGAGGTCGCTTGAGGAGGCTGGCGCGCTTGAGCGGACCATAGCATTCATAAACCAGGTGAACGACCCGACCATCGAGAGGCTCTTCACCCCGAGGATAGCGCTTACCGTCGCCGAGTACCTCGCCTTCGAGCGCGGCTATCATGTGATGGTGGTCCTTACGGACATGACCTCATACTGCGAATCGCTCCGTGAGATAGGGAGCGCACGCGAGGAGATCCCCGGCAGAAGGAGCTATCCCGGCTATATGTACACCGACCTTGCGACCCTCTACGAAAGGGCGGGTAGGCTCAAGGGCGGCAAGGGCTCCGTGACGCTCATGCCCATACTCACCATGCCCGACGATGACATAACGCACCCCATACCCGACCTTACCGGCTACATCACCGAGGGGCAGATAGTCTTGAGCAGGGCCTTGCACAGAAAAGGGATATACCCGCCCATAGACGTCCTCCCGTGCCTTTCGCGGCTAATGAACCTCGGTATAGGAAAGGGTAAGACGAGGGACGGGCACAGGACCATAGCCGACCAGCTCTACTCCGCGTACGCGAGGGGCATCGACGTAAGAAGGCTCGTGACTATAGTCGGCGAGGAGGGGCTTTCGGACCTTGACCGGAGATACCTGGCCTTCTCCGACGAGTTCGAAAGGAGGTTCGTGGGCCAGGGCCGGGAAGACCGCTCCATAGACGAGACCCTGGACCTGGGGCTTGAGCTCCTTAAGACAGTGCCCGAGAGGGAGGCCGTGGCAAGGAGAAGATAGATGGCGGTACTCGAAAAGAGCGCGCCCACGAGGGAGCAGTTCATGGCCCTCCGGCGGAGGTACGAGGTCATAGGCAAGGGCCTTGAGCTTCTTAAGAGCAAGCGGGAGGCCCTCATGAAGGAGTTCTTCGGCATCGTGGACGAATCGATAAGGATGCGCGAGGAACTGAATAGCCTCCTTGCCGACGCCCAGAGGCGGATAGAGCGCGCAAGGGCCATAGACGCAGGGTCAATAGAGTCGTTCGCCCATGCCTCCAGGAGGAGCGTGCCCTTGAGCATAAAGGCCAGGAACGTATGGGGCATCTTCATCCCGGAGATAGATGAGGTCAGACTTACGAGGTCTATTGAGGCCAGGGACATATCCCCGCTCGGCGAAAGGGCCGAGGTGCTCGACGCCGCCCGGGAGTTCGAGGCCGCAACAGAGCTGATCGTAAAGATAGCCTCGCGCGAGGTGAGGCTATCCCGCATAGGCGAGGTCATACGCTCGGATTCAAGAAAGATAAACGCAATAAACGAGGTAATACTCCCCTCCATAAAGGACAGGATAAAGTACATAGAACGCGTCCTCGAGGAAAGGGAGAGGGAGGAGATATTCAGGCTCAAAAGAAATAAGGCAAGAAGGCAGGCGGAGGAAGGGGCTTAAGCCGGTTTTTGGGCTTAAACCTATCCCGCCAGGAGCCCTTCCAAACCCCTTCAGAAAATCGGAAAACCCCTTTCATATCCTCTTGTATTGGGCCGCCCCCTTCTGGTATATTAAATTTTTTCATTCCATCCGCAGGGGTTTCAAGGTGATAGAGAGGTACACGAGGAAGGAGATGGGCCGCATATGGGAGCCGGAAAACCGGTTTCGGAAGTGGCTCGAAGTGGAGATAGCGGCCTGCGAGGCCTGGGAAAGGCTCGGGAAGATCCCGAAGAAATCCCTCGAAGTAATCAAAAAGAAAGCGGATTTCGATGTAGCGCGTATCGACGAAATAGAGAGGACGGTCAAGCACGACGTAATCGCCTTCCTTACGTCTGTCGCCGAGTTCGTCGGGCCTGACTCACGCTTCATACACATGGGGCTTACTTCATCGGACGTCCTCGATACCTCGCTCGCATTGCTTCTAAGGGAATCGGCCGACCTCATAATCTCCGACATAAAGGGGCTCATGTCCGTGCTCGAGAAAAAGGCGTTCGAGCACAAGATGACCCCCATGATGGGCCGCTCACACGGCATACACGCCGAGCCAACGACCTTCGGACTCAAGATGGCCCTCTGGTATGACGAGATGGGGAGGAACCTCGAGAGGATGGAGCGGACCAAGGAAGTAATCTCCTACGGCAAGCTCTCCGGCGCGGTCGGGACCTTCTCGCAGATAGACCCGAGGGTCGAAAAATTCGCGCTCAGGAAACTCGGCTTGAAACCCGAGCCCGTAGCCACCCAGGTCGTCCACAGGGACAGGCACGCGGAGTTCTTCTCGACTCTCGCCATCATCGCCTCGTCCATCGAGAAGTTCGCGGTCGAAATAAGGCACCTCCAGAGGACGGAGGTGCTGGAAGCAGAGGAGCCTTTCACCAAGGGGCAGAAGGGCTCGTCCGCCATGCCGCACAAGAGAAACCCCATACTCTCAGAGAACCTTACCGGGCTTGCAAGGCTCATTCGCGGATACGCAGTCAGCGCGATAGAGAACATCCCGCTCTGGCACGAGAGGGACATAAGCCATTCGTCGGTCGAGAGGGTAATCGCTCCGGATGCGACCATACTCGTCGATTTCATGCTTTCGAGGGCCACTGGCCTCGTAAGGGACCTGGTCGTGTATCCGGCGAACATGCTGGAGAACATGGACAAGCTCAAGGGTGTGGTATTCTCGCAGAAGGTCCTCCTTAAGCTCGTGGACAAGGGCGCCACAAGGGAAGAGGCCTACGCGATAGTCCAGAGGAACGCCATGAAGGTCTGGGAGGGGCTCGGGGACTTCAAATCCATCCTCATGGACGACAATGAAGTGAGGGGCTATCTTACGGAGAAGGAGATAGGCGCCTCTTTCGACATAAAGCCGTATCTGAAGCAAGTTGACTATATTTTCAAGAGGACCTTCGGGAAGAAGGGATCTGAGTCTTAGGAGGGGGAGGCTTTGATGGAAAAGCGCGAAAAAATCTATGAGGGCAAGGCGAAGGTCCTCTTTACGACCGACGACCCTGACCTCCTGATACAGTATTTCAAGGACGAGGCGACCGCCTTTGACGGGAAGAAAAAGGGCGTAATCGAGGAAAAGGGCACGCTCAACAACAAGATATCCTCGGCCATCTTCAGGATGCTCGAATCAAACGGCGTAAAGACCCATTTCGTCAAGGAGCTCAATGACCGGGAGATGCTGGTTAAAAAGCTTCGCATAATCCCGGTCGAGGTGGTCGTAAGGAACCTCATCGCCGGAAGCCTCTCGAAGAGGCTCGGCATAGAGGAGGGGACCTCTTTAAGCGAGCCCATCGTCGAGTTCTTCTACAAGAGCGACCCGCTCGGCGACCCCATGATAAACGAGTACCACGCCAGGGTCTTCGGGTGGGCGACCGACGCGGAATTGAAGGAGATGTCCGCGACCGCGCTTAAGGTGAACGAAATACTCTCCCGGTTTTTCGACGAGAGGGGTATAATACTGGTGGATTTCAAGCTCGAGTTCGGCGAGCACAAGGGGAAAGTGCTCCTCGGGGACGAGATAACCCCGGACGGCTGCAGACTCTGGGACAAGAAGACGCGCGAGAAGCTCGACAAGGACAGGTTCAGGAGGGACCTGGGCAAGGTCGGCGAGGCCTACCAGGAGGTCCTGAGGAAGGTGATGGAATGAGGGCGAAGGTATACGTGACGCTTAAGAAGGGCGTTCTCGACCCGCAGGGCAAGGCGGTTATGGGCGCGCTGGGCTCAATGGGCTTTAATGAAGTCAAGGACGTAAGGGTCGGGAAGTTCATGGAGGTGGAGCTTGATCGGACCTCGCCGGAAGCCGCTGAGAAGAGGCTCCGGGAGATGTGCGAGAAGCTCCTCGCAAACACGGTAATAGAGAACTACAGGATAGAGCTGGAATAGAAAAACGCATGCCGGCCCCGTAAGCAGGTTTGCGATGAAGGGAAATCATGAAGTTTGGAATAATAGTGTTCCCCGGGTCAAACTGCGACCACGACTGCTACCACGCCGTAAAGCACGTATTCGGCCAGGAAGCCGAATACGTCTGGCACAAGTCCACGAGCCTTGAGGGCTTCGACTGCGTCATACTGCCGGGCGGCTTTTCATACGGCGACTACCTCCGTACAGGCGCGATAGCGAGCTTTTCGCCGGTCATGAACGAGGTCGTCTCGTTCGCCAGGAAGGGCGGCCTTGTCATGGGTATCTGCAACGGCTTCCAGATATTGACGGAAGCGGGCCTCCTTCCGGGCGTGCTCATGCGGAACAAGGGCCTGAAGTTCATCTGCGAGCACACCCATTTAAGGGTGGAGAACAATGGATCGCGCTTCACGAGCCGCTACTCCGGCGGCCAGGTCGTGGACATACCAATAGCCCACGCGGACGGTAACTACTACGCCGACCCCGAGACTATCGCGAGGCTCGAGGGCGAGGGCAGGGTGGCTTTCAGGTATTCGACCCCGGACGGGATCGTAAGCGACTCCGCGAACCCCAACGGCTCCATTTCCAATATAGCCGGCATCTTGAACGAGAAGGGGAACGTGCTCGGAATGATGCCGCACCCCGAGAGGGCGCTTGAAGGCGAGCTTGGCTCGCTTGACGGCAGGGGCGTTTTCGAATCCATCCTCGGCCGAGTCAGGTCGTAATCATAATCAGAACAGGTGAACATGGAACCGAAGACACGCCTTAAAGACGAGCTGGATTCGGGCAGGTTCGTAATAACAGCCGAGATATGTCCGCCCAGGGGCACGGACACCGAGACATTCCTCCGGAAGGCCAGGCTTCTACGGGGCAGGATCGCCGCGGCGAACGTAACGGACAACCAGAGGGCGGTCATGCGCCTTTCGTCGCTCGCCTGCTCGGTCCTCCTCCTTAACGAGGGCATAGACCCGGTCTTCCAGATGACATGCAGGGACAGGAACAGGCTTGCGCTCCAGTCAGACATCCTGGGCGCGTGGGTCCTGGGGGTGAGGAACATCCTGGCCCTTACCGGCGACCATGTCGCCTTCGGCGACCACAGGGAGGCAAAGGCCGTCTTCGACGTGGACTCTGTCCAGCTCGTGGGCCTTATAGACACCCTGAACCACGGGAAGAACATGAAGGCTACCGAGCTACGGGGGAAGACTGATTTTTATATCGGCGCGGTCGTCGCGCCGGAGGCCAACCCCTGGGGGCCGGAGGAGATAAAATTCGAGAAGAAGGTCGCATCCGGGGCCAGGTTTTTCCAGACCCAGGCCATCTTCGATATGGAGAAGTTCAAGAGGTTCTTCGAGGGCGCTGAGAAAAGCGGGGTAAGAGTGCTCGGCGGAATACTGCTTTTAAAATCCGCGAAGATGGCGCAGTACCTGAATAACAACGTTCCCGGCGTTAACGTGCCGCAGGGGCTCATAGACGAGCTCGAGGCCGCGCCCGACCAGTTGAAAAAAGGCATCGAGATAGCCTCAAGGCAGGTGCGTGAGCTTAAAGGCTTCTGCCACGGCGCTCATATAATGGCCATCGGGCAGGAAGAGAGCGTGGTGGAGATAATAGAAGGGGCTTGAGTCCCCGGCGCGCCGGAGTCTTTTCGTCCGCTTTTCAGTCGCTCGCCTGTTTTTGTCCAGCAATCCTAAAAAGCCTTTCCGCACTTTTCGAAAACTCGCAAGTATTCCCCCTTTTATCTAAAGAGGGACTGTGGAGATTATCGAGCCGGGTCCATATTCCACGACAAAGATACCCCGTTCTTTGCGGCGTGGTATCTAATCAAGGGCGCAAAAGACCTTTTGCGCGGTGCTGAGGTGACTTGAATTTTAAATGATTCGCTAACGGAAGCGGAAACGGCGGATGGTTTAAAGCTGGCTGCTCTCGTCGTTCGATCTGTCCTTACTCGCTCGATCCCTCTCTGGTTATTATGAATTCAGGCTCACCTTCTTCGGGTGCGGCCTCAAACGCCTGATTTACAGGGGGCTCCTCAATGGCCTTTTCCTTTACGGCCTCCTCGGCCTTAACGGCGCTCCCGCCTGCCGCGATAAAGACCGCGTCCTCGCTGCCGCTGTTCTCAAGGCTGGTGTTGTCGGAACCTTTGACATGGAAGGCCTCGCCCGGTCCGACCGGCACGGAGGTCTTGCCGCTTCTTACGAGCAGGCTGCCCTTTATCACGAACACTATTTCTTCCCGGCCCTCGGGCGGGGCGAGTTTCCGTGGCGCTTCTCCCGGCCTGAGCCTGGCATATGCCATATAGACCGCATTGGACTTCAAGTCCTCGAGGCCGAGAAGGTATGTGCCGTCCTCGTGGGCTTCGGCGAGTTGCGGTAGCCTGTATATCTTCATGCCATTGATTCCATTGTGTCCTTGAAGTGCTCGACAAAGTCCTCGCCGTGGAGCGGGCGGACTATTATCTCTTTTTTCTCGCGGTCAAGCAGGATCTCAACCTCCGCGCCGGGGATGAGCTCTAAAAACCTCAGGTACTCGGCGGGGAGTACGACGCCTTCCTTGCCCTTTTCGATTTTTATGATCTTGTCTTTCATGGCGTTTTTGAGAGCCCTGAAGCGCGTGCCGAAGCTGAGTGTATGATGTCGTATATAGTATATTAGGCAGGTCCCGGAGTAGTCAAGAATTTAAGTGTACAAGACCTTTCTTTTTTGCAATAATTTCAGGTGAGCGGGGATTCGCTCTGGATTCCTCAATGTCTTTTATAACGGCCCCGGCAACCCGCCGCTTGTGCAGGCCCTTCGATTGAGAGGCTCGCGGCTCCCTTCCCGGACGAGCGCAAAAGGCGTTCTTAAAAAAGGTAACCCATGCAGAAGGACAACCGCCTCATATCGAGGATAACCAAGCAGCGGTATTTCTCGTCCAGGGACCTTCAGTTCTCGATAGCCCTGCTCGTGGTGCTCGCCCTCCTCGCGGGCATATTCCTCCAGACCGTATCCTCGGCCCTTATCACCTATTACGGGATGAGCTCCCCTCTCCTGGCCGTTTTTCTCGCCGCCGGCTATGTAGGCATAGTCATTTTAATAGCGGTCTTCTTCACCTACCGTCTTGTGGGGCCTTTCAGGCGGCTTGAATACGAGATGAAGCTCATACAGGCCGGGGACCTCTCTAAACGGCTCTCGGTCAGGACCCAGGACGACCTGCACATAAGGAACTTCGTGAATTTTGTGAACTCGTTCGTTGCCGGCTTCGAGGCCGCGAAAAAGAACGAGGAGCGGCTCCGGGTAGAAATACTTTCAAGGCTCGAGGAGATATCGAAGGGGCTCGAAGCCGGCAAGGCCGCCCCGGGCCTATGCGCCGAGCTTAAAGAGCTTATCGGCAAGCTCAGGGAGGCCGGAAGATGACGCGGGCAATCCGCATAGCGGCGCTCGCGGTGGCGGCGGTCGTCATATTCTGCCAATCCGCCCTTGCCATGCCCTCCGGCGAATACCGGGTGCGCGAGGTGATAGACGGCGACACCGTCATACTCTCGAACGGCGAGACGGTAAGGTACATAGGCGTGGACACTCCTGAGGTGAACGAGTTCCACTGGCTGGAGGCCAGGGTGAGGAACATGTCCATCGTGCTCGGCAGGCTCGTGCGCGTTGACGTCTGCGGGGCTGAAAAAAGGGACAAATACGGCAGGGTGCTCGCGTGGGTTTACTCCGCCGAGGGCGAGCTTGTGAGCGAGACCCTGATAAGGGAAGGGCTCGGCAGGGCCCTGGCCATACCGCCCTGCGGGGTGAGGATGGCCAGGAGGCTTGCGGCTGCCGAGGCCGAGGCAAAGGCCGCGAAGCTCGGGATCTGGGGGAGCGCCGCCAGATCCCAGGCGCTCTCGATAACCCCGTTCGAGGCCTGGATGCACGTCGGCGAGATGGTGAGGATGACGGGAGAGGTGAGCGACGCTGTCAGGTTTGGCGACACCTGGTTCCTGGAGTTCTGGCCGGATACCGTAAAGGCGGTCGTCATGCCGAGGGCCTTCTTCGAGTTCGAGAGGAGGGGCATAAGCCTGCATTCCTTCAAGGGTAAGACGGTCACCATAACCGGCATACTCCATGAGGGGAGAAGCGGCCTGGAGATACTGATAGACTCGCCGTCGAGGATAGAATAGGCTCTCCTTTGGTTTTTTTGTGTTGACAATACCGAGCCCGGTTGATTAAGATGAATTCTTAAGGCGGCGTACCCAAGTGGCAAGGGAGCAGTCTGCAAAACTGCCATCCAGCGGTTCGAATCCGCTCGCCGCCTCCATTTTCCCCCCTTCCTTTTTAAACTACCCGAATTTTTTGAACTAAGCAGACAGGAAGCGATTTTAGCCCCCATCTCCAACGCCTTTCCGTCCGACATTGGCCTTGACAGGAGTTCCTTTGCCATGCTATGTTCATTTTGTGAACAGACTAGGCGACCTGGCCCTTTCAGGCGCTTGGTCTGCGGCTGAACCGGGATGAAAAGGCCGGAAATTCCCTGCAGAGAGCTGAAAATAGCCGATGAAGCAAAGCGTACTTATCTCCATAGATTTTGTGCGGAAGCTCTTCAAAAGCAGGCAGATGCTCTGGGCCATGGCAATGAGGGACCTCAAGGCCAAATATGTTGGGAGCGTCTTCGGCCTCACCTGGGCGATCATTCATCCGCTCGTGCAGGTCCTGGTATACGGCCTGGTTTTCGGGGTCATCTTCAAGTCCAGGCCCGATGCGTCCTACGGCACGGACAGCTACATCCTATTCCTTCTGACCGGCATACTCCCCTGGCAGTTCTTTCAGCAGGGCGTCACATCGGCAATGGGTTCCATAAATTCGAACAGCAATCTAGTCAAAAAGGCCGTGGGCTTCCCGTCGGAGCTTCTGCCCATAATCTCTGTAATGAGCAGCTTCATTAACCACCTCATAGGCCTGAGTCTCCTTCTTTTGGCGCTCGTGGTCATCGAGTTCCGGCTCCCCCTGTACGCTCCGTTGATAATCCCCTATCTCTTTTTTATCTCGCTTTTCGCGATAGGGCTCGGCTGGATACTTTCGAGCGTGAGCGTGTATCTCCGCGACCTTAAGCAGGTAATAGATATGCTCATGCTGGCGTGGTTCTTCCTTACCCCGATATTCTATTCGCCGTCCATAGTGCCGCCGGGGATGATGGCCTTTCTCAAGTTCAACCCGCTTTTCCTGGTGGTGGAGGGGTTCAGGGAATCGCTCCTTGCCGGGAGGCTCCCCAACCCCCAGGCCATTGCCTATCTCGCGTTCGTGTCGTTAATAACATTCGGCGTCGGCGGCCTCTTCTTCAGGCGCTTGAAGCCCGGCTTCGCGGAGGTACTGTAGGCATATGTCCGGGACCGCCATACGCATATCGAACGTCAGCAAGAGCTACCGCATGTACCCCGCCCCCGCCGACAGGATGAAGGAGCTTCTTCACCCTTTCGGCAAGAAATACCACAAGGACTTCTGGGCGCTCCGGGACGTAAGCCTTGAGGTGCCGAAGGGCACGACTTTCGGCATAGTCGGGCAGAACGGCTCGGGGAAGAGCACCCTTTTGCAGATAATCGCAGGGATACTGAGCCCTACGGTAGGGAGCGTGGAGGTAAGCGGCAGGATTTCCGCCCTCCTTGAGCTCGGAGCGGGTTTTAATAAGGAATTCACCGGCAGGGAGAACGTATTCCTGCAGGGCGCGATGCGGGGCATCACGAGGGAGGAGATGGAGGAGAAGTTCGACTCCATAACCGCCTTCGCGGACATAGGCCACTTCATAGACCAGCCGGTAAAGAAGTATTCGAGCGGCATGTACGTGAGGCTCGCCTTCGCCTGCGCCATCAATATCGACCCCGAAATACTAATCGTTGACGAGGCGCTTGCCGTTGGCGACGCGATGTTCCAGAGGCGGTGCTACAGGAGGCTCGAGGAGTTCCAGAAGAGCGGGAAGACGATATTGTTCGTCTCGCATAACGTGGGCACTGTCACGAACATCTGCACCCAGGCCATGTTCCTGGACCGGGGCAGGGTAGTGTGCCTGGGAAGCCCCAAGGAAGTGGTGAACGCCTACAGCAAGGCCCTTGCCGAGAGGGAGGCCGAGTACGCCCGGAAAATGAGCGGCGGCAAAGAGATAGCGCCGAAATGGGACGGGGAGGGGGAGGATGAGAGGGTCGAGGGGCCCGGCGAGTTCCGCTTCGGCGCGGGCGGCGCGGAATTGAAGGAAATAGAGCTTTTGAACGGGAAAGGCGAGCCGACTACGTTCATCGAGGCCGGAGAGCCGTATACGGTGAGGGCCAGGGTGCTTTTCAAAAAGGACATGGAAGAGCCTGTGCTGGGCTTCATGATAAAGACGCTGAATGGCCTGGAGCTTTCAGGCGCGAGCACCGAGTCAGCCAAAACGCCCATTGGGCCGGTAAGGAAAGGCGATTTCAGGGAGATACGCTTCGACCAGAAAATGAACCTCAACCCCGGCCAGTACGCGATAACCTCCTCGGTTGCTGAGTTCGATAAGAGCGATAGGATATTCCACGACAGAAGGCTTGACGTGCTATTTTTCAAGGTGATAGGGACGACCGTGTCATATGGGATAGTCAACAGCGGCAGCGCTATTTCTATAACGGCTGATGCTGAAGGTATTACATATTGAGAAAACCTGAATCTTCAAGGGAATTGGAAATTAACATGAGAAAAGGTTTTACAATCTGGTTCACCGGGCTGTCCGGCGCGGGAAAAACGACGCTCTCGAATCTCCTGCACCATAGCCTTCAGAAAAGGGGCGTGACCAACGTCGAGGTGCTTGACGGCGATGTCGTAAGGACTCACCTTTCAAAGGGGCTGGGCTTCACCAGGGAAGACAGGGACACCAACATAAGGAGGATAGGCTGGGTCGCCCATCTTCTTACCAAGCACAGGGTCCCGAATCTCGTCTCAGCAATTTCACCTTACAGGAATGTCAGGGATGAGGTCAGGAACCTGATAGAACATACCGGTGGAGAGTTTATCGAGGTGTTCGTCGATTGTCCGGTCGAGGTCTGCGAAAAGAGGGATGTGAAAGGCCTTTACGCAAAGGCGAGGGCAGGCGAGATAAGGCAATTCACGGGCATTGACGACCCGTATGAGCCGCCGCAGAGTCCAGAGGTGCATATCAGGACTGATCATATTTCGGTCCAGCAGGGCGTGGATATGATATTGAAGCATATTACAGAAAAAGGGCTTATCTGAGCGCGCCTTTTTTTGCGATTAGCAGGAGAGGTCGGGTAATGGAAACCGGGTGCAAGGAAGCGCACGAGCTTGAATTTCAGAAACTCTGGCTGCAATTCGATAAGGATTTTCTGTCTGGCAAGCTACTTGAATACTGGAAGAAATATAGGTTTTTCGACGAGGTACAGACCTTCATCAGGCCTCTTCAGGGCAAGAAAGTGCTTGATATCGGCTGCGGCGTCATCTCGGTTTTGAACCTTATAAAGGAACCCGGCGCCGAGCTTCACGGCATCGACCCCCTCATGGATGAATACAAACAATTATACAAGCTGGACGATGGGATTGATTGGTCGGCTGCGCCGGGCGAAAAGGTCCCTTTCCCTGGCGGGTATTTCGACATCGTCTTTTGCACCAATGTGCTTGACCATACGGAAAACCCCGATGCCGTGTTGGACGAAGTGCGAAGGGTGCTTAAAGACGGAGGCGTATTCGTTTTGACCACCGACATTTTCAAGGTTCCAGAAAAACGCAATCCGGCCCATCCGCATGCATTTACGGATGAATCAGTTGATATCCTTCTGGATAGGCATGGCATGAATACATTGTTCAACAGGAACTCTCAAGTCAGGGCTCAAGTATTCAGGTTTATGAAAAACGATTTGATTCAAGATGATGTTCGTGAAAAGGTCGTGGTCGCAAGGAAAGCTTGAATTCATAGTGCGGCTTGTTTAAAGGCAGGGAAGAAGATGGAACAAAGGGCAATCGGCATTCTCGGCATGCACAGAAGCGGGACTTCCGCACTTGCGCGGGCGGTAAACCTTCTTGGCGCGTACATCGGCGAGGAAACCGATTTGGTGCCCAAATCAAGGTTCAATCCCGAGGGATATTGGGAGCAGCAAGCCATTGTTGACCTGCATGACAAGATTTTAGATCATTTCAACAGGGATTGGCGTACGGCCGCCCCCTTGCCTGAGGGCTGGCATCTTATGAACGAGATGAAGCCTTTCAGGACTGAGCTCATTGACTTGATAAGGGCAAAATATAAGGATCAAAAGCTATGGATGTGGAAAGATCCGCGTACCTCCATATTGCTGGAAATTTGGAAAAACGCGCTCAAAGAACTCGGAATCCATCTTTCGTGCATCGTCATAATAAGGAATCCTCTTGAGGTAGTAGGCTCGCTGGAAAAACGAACAGACCCTAGTAGCCGTAATAAAATATACGGAATATGGCTGAACTATAACCTTTGCATCTTGCGCTCGACCAAATTTGTCCAGCATGCTCTTATTTCTTTTGATGATTTCATGATGGACTGTGAAAATCAAATGCGAAGATGCTCGGCGGCTCTCGATTTGCCATGGCCGGAAGGCGAAGAGATAAGAACTCAAATAAAGCAATTCATACGGCCAGACCTACGACATAATATTACCGGAATTGATGAATTGAGAAGGTCTGACGCGCCTTCTTCTGTTATCACATTTTGGGAACTTCTCCAAAATGTAATAAGAAGAAATGCGAATGCTGATGATTTGCTCAATTTGGAAACAGAAAGGCTTTATTCCGAATTGAATTCATATGCGCGATTTTTCAATGATGAATCGTTAAAATGCTATAAGTATCACAAGAGCCTGGAAGCGCTTAAGTTGAAAATGGACGCGTGTCGCAATGAATTGGCAGAAAAGAACGAAAGGATTAAGTTTCTTGAGCAGCAGTTGAGCACCCCGCATTGGAAAAGAGTGTTAGAAAAATGTCGGATTCGGATAGCGTTAAAATGAAGGTAACATACATAGTCGGCATTTTTCCCAAGCTCTCGGAAACTTTCGTGCTCAACCAGATAACCGACCTGATTGACATGGGGCACGATGTCGAGATAATATCGTCCAACAGGCCGAAGGAAGAGGTCGTACATGAGAGCGTAGAGCGATACGGCCTCCTCTCTAAGACCCATTACCTTACGAGGAACCAGTCTAATATCGGGTTCGAGCTTAATGAAAAGCTCGTCTCCGCCCTTTTTTTCACCGATATCATCCACGCCCATTTTGCGGCGAGTCAGACTGAAATAGCCCTTAAAATTGCGAGGTCCTTCGGCATCCCGTACGTCTTCACTGCCCATGCCTTTGACATATTCGCAAACCCGGACGCAGGCGCGCTCCGCGAGAAATTCGAAGCGGCCTCAAAGGCGATCACGATTTCGGATTTCAACAGGGACTATCTTCTAAAGTTACTCGGGGAAGACCTCAGGGGAAAAATCGAGGTCATAAGGTGCGGGGTCAGGCTTGAGGATTTCAGGTTCATAGAGAGGAAGCCCGGAGAGAAGGTTAAGATACTCTTTGTCGGGCGGTTTGTGGAGAAAAAGGGAGTTCGCTACGCGATTGAGGCATTCAGGGAGGTCGCCTCTGAGATAAGCAATGCGGAGCTCAGGATAATCGGAGACGGGGAGCTGAAGGACGAAATCGTCGGCCTGATAAACGCCCTTGACCTGCGGGAGAGGGTTGTGCTTCTCGGCCCCATGCCGCAATCCGCCGTCTTGAAGGAAATGGAAGGCGCGGACATATTCCTCCTCCCTTCCGTCACCGCTGGGAACGGCGACAGGGAAGGCGTGCCCGTCTCGATAATGGAGGCCTCGGCAACCGGACTTCCGGTGGTATCCAGCCTGCACACCGGCATTCCGGAGGTCGTCATAGACGGGAAGACGGGCTTCCTTGCGCCGGAGAAGGACACGGCCCTGCTTGCTGTAAGGCTCAAGGAGCTTATCCGCGACCCTGACCTGAGAAGACGGATGGGAAAGGAGGGCAGGGCCAATATCGAAAGGCTTTACAGCCACAGGGCCGAGATGGGAAGGCTCGAAGGGCTTTTCAAGGAACTCCTTAAGGGTAAGCCGTCAATCTCAGGGCTTCCCGAAAGCCTCAGGCAGCTGCTTGAGGATAGGGTAAGGGGCGTTGCCGCTGAATTTGAAAGTGATTTAAGGCAAAAGAAAGAAGACCTGAGGAATAAGAACGAAGAGCTCAAGAATAAAAACGAAGAACTTAAGATAAAGTCCGGGAAAATACGCGCGTATGAATCAGAACTTCAGAATATCAGCCGATACGTCGACGAGCTTGAGAAAACCTGCATCGGGGAGGGCGGCTAATGAGCGATGGCGAGACCAGGATCCTTCAGAAGGACAACAGCGCCATTATTGAAAAACTGACTGAATACAAAAAACATCACGAACGCAAAAACGAGCGCATAAAAATTCTCGAAGCGCAGGTATGCCGGTTGGAAAAAGAGATACAGGCTATTTACAACAGCATCAGCTGGAAAATAACGGGGCCCTTGAGGAGATTGTATGGATTTTTTAAAGATACTAAATAGGGAAAAACCGGAAAAGGGAAAAAATGACCTGATGGGCGAGGTCCTCAAATACGCCAGCAATGAAGAAAACGAGGCGGAGGTCGCCTCATTGATAGCGAAGCTTCTGCCGAAGTATGTCAAGGGAACGAACTACATGAAGTGGTTCCCTTTCTGGGAGAAGAACGGCTTCCATGTGACCCCGAACCATTATTACCAGCCCATACCCGACACCCGGACCCTCAAAGATGAATTATGGGAACGCGAATCAGAGATGCCGGGCGTGGACATGAAACCCGAGGTCCAGAAGGATTTTCTGTTGAACATATTCCCCAGGTTCCGGGACGAGTATGACAGGTTCCCGAAGGGGCCTACCGGCGTTCCGCACGAGTTCCATTTCAATAACAGGATGTTCGACGGCACGGACGCGCTCGTCCTTTATTGCATGGTGCGCCATTTCAAGCCGAAACGTATAATCGAGTGCGGCTCGGGTTTTTCGACCCTCGTGTCCGCGAAGGCCGCCCTGATGAACGGTAATACTGAGCTGACCTCGATAGAGCCTTACCCATCCGAGGTCCTTAAAAAGGGTTTTCCGGGGCTCTCCAGGCTGAGCGTGCAGAAGATAGAGGAAGTCGACCTGTCCATCTTCAGCGAGTTGAAGGACGGAGACATTTTATTCATCGATACATCCCATGTCTTGCGGTGCGGCAACGATGTCCACAGGATATACCTGGAGATAATCCCGAGGCTCGCGCCGGGGGTCATTATCCATGTGCACGACATATTCTTCCCGAAGGAGTACCCGAAGAGCTGGACGTTCAAGCTGTACCGCTCCTGGACGGAGCAGTACCTTCTCCAGAGCTTTCTGGCCTTCAACAGCCAGTACGAAGTGCTTTTCTCCAACAGCTATATGGCCCTCAAGTTCTTTCCGGAGATGCAGGCCGCGTTCCCCAATTCAGAGCCGTTCTGGGGCGGCGGCAGCTTCTGGATGAGGAAAAAATCACAGGGATGAACCGCCCGAAGGTCCACCTTATCATCCTTAACTGGAACGGAAAAAAGGACACGATCGAGTGCCTTGAGTCCGTCGGCAAGCTCTCGTATCCCAATTTCGAGACCATAGTCGTGGACAACGGCTCAAGCGACGGCTCCGTGGAGGCGATAAAGGAGAAGTTTCCGGGGTTGCGCCTGATAGAGACCGGGGAGAACCTCGGCTTCGCGGAAGGCAATAACGTCGGAATAAGATACGCGCTTAAGAACGGCGCGGAATATGTCTTTTTACTGAATAACGACACGACCATAGAGCCTGACGCATTGGGCCATCTGGTCGATTTCGCGGAAAAGGACGAAAAAGTCGGCATAGTCGGGCCGAAGATCCTTTTTTATTCTGAGCCCGGTAGGATATGGTTCGCGGGCGGTATCGTCGATTTCGACAAGGGCTCCTCTCACAGGGGCGGCGGCAGGCCGGATGATGGTAAATTCGACGAGGCCGTCGAGACGGATTACATAACGGGCTGCGCATTTCTTATAAAGGCAGGCGTCATAAGCGAGGTCGGCCTCATGTCCCCCGATTATTTTCTGCTCTTTGAAGAGACCGACTGGTGCCTCAGGGCAAGGAGGGCGGGATATCGAATATTCTACGTTCCCGGCGCAAGGGTATATCATAAATGCTCCACCTCCTTTTCCTTCGGCAAATCCCGCGCCAAACGGGCGGCCCGCGCGCCGTCCTGGATTTATTATTACGCCAGGAACAACCTGCTCCTGATAAAACGCCATCTTAGCGGCATAGCCCGCCTCAAAGCCTATCTTAAGTGCCTGAAAAGAAATCTCAGGTGGCTTGAATGGGGAAGCCCCGAACAGCGTATTGAAAGGCTTTTTGCCTTGCTCGCAGGGGAATTAGACTTTTTGCGTGGAAGGTTCGGAAAAAGAGATAACCTTGACTTCCGACGTTTATGGGTTAAATGAGTGGAAATGCCAAATAGCCTCTTATTCAAAGTTGCAATTATAAGATTCTAATTAGGCAAGAATTATTCCGAGATATTTTGCATGAAAACAGCAGAATTTAAAAAATATTTCGAATGTCCGGTCTGCGGAAAACAATCCGAGTCCTTTCTGCCTTTTGGAATAAAGCAACGGCCAAACGCGCAATGTCCTGTATGCAGATCCCTTGAGAGGCACAGGCTCATCTGGCTTTACTTCAAGGAAAAAACGAACATTTTCACGGACAAAATGAAAATTCTCCATATTGCACCTGAGGGACAGATATACAAGATGCTGAAAGCCTTGCCGAATCTTGAATACATCAGCGGCGACCTGATGCCGGGCAAGGCAATGGTGCAAATGGATATAACCGACATAAAATACCCCGACAACGCCTTTGACGTCATCTATGCCAGCCATGTCCTTGAGCATATACCCGATGACAGAAAAGCCATGCGCGAGCTGCATAGGGTGCTAAAACCTTCAGGCTGGGCGATACTTCAGGTCCCTATTTCAGGCGATAGGACTCTGGAGGATCCCAATATAGTCACCCCTGAAGACAGGGAGCGGGCATTCGGACAGGGTGACCATGTAAGGCGCTATGGTTTTGATGGAGTATACAAGGCAAGGCTTGAAGAGGCGGGCTTCAATGTGCATGTCGATTCTTTTGTGAATACCTTAAGCTCGGAAGATGTGGATAGATACGGGCTCATTAACGAAGATATTTATTATGTCACTAAAAATACGGCCGCTTTTTCCTGCGCAAGCTGGTTTTCCAAGCTGATTGGGTCCTTAAAGGGGCATTGTTCCCAAATAAGTCCAAAATCCTGAAGGCGAAATGGCAGAATTTATAAAAATAGCCTCCTTCCCCATGCCTGACGAGGACACCTATTATTTCAGGCTTTACTATGACGCCCTTCAGAAGCATGGCTATAAGATAGTGGACACGAGGGGTAAAACCTTCGGCCCTGCCTGGCTCAGGGAGAACAGGGGCAGGGTGCGGATAGTGCATTTCCACTGGCCGGCTTATTTGTACTCGGACAGGAACCCTCTTGTTTTTTTGAAAAAACTTCTGCTTTTCATCCTGAACCTCCGCCGCGCCAAATCAATGGGATATAAGATAGCGTGGACGGTGCACAACCTCTTCCCCCACGAGCGGAACAATATGGCGCTCGAATACGCCGGAAGGCTTGCCATGTCGTGTTTTTCGGATGTCGTATTCGTGCATTTCGTTGAGGCGAAGGAGATGCTGTCCCGCTATTTTCTCAGAAAGAATGATGTTTACATAATACCCCACGGCAATTTCAGCGCTGTTTTTGAGAATAAATGCGGCAGGGAGGAAGCTCGGGAGAGGCTCGGTATCCCGCCGGGCGCATTCGTTTACCTCCTCTTCGGGCCGGTAAGGCCGTACAAGGGGATAGAGAACGCGATACAGGCCTTCAAAAAGATGGATGACAAGGGCGCGGTCCTCATCGTCGCCGGGAACCCGAAAGACAAGCACCTGGGCGAGTTCCTCTCAGCCGAGGCAATGTCAAACACCAGGATATTCCCTTTCCTCAGGTTCATAGAAAGAAACGAAGTGCAGTATTTCTTCAACGCCTCGGATGCCGTGCTGCTCCCCTATAAACAGGTGTTCACGTCCGGCAACCTCTTCCTGGCGTTGACTTTCAGTAAGCCCGTGGTAGCCCCTGATATGGGAATAATCTCCGAAGTCGTGGACGATAGCTGCGGTGTAAAGTATTCGCCGGACGAGGCGAACGAAAACCTGTTCAATGCCATGCAGATGGTCAGGTCGGTCGATTACGCGAAGGCTGCCGAGGCGGCTCGTCAAAAGGCGCTGGCTTACAGCTGGGAGAGGTCGGCGGAGATATCAAAAAAGGCGTTCGGCACCTTTTAGGTTTTACGTAAATTGCCATGAATAAAAAAACAAAAATCCTCTTCATGTCCCATTCCTCCGCGTTCTACGGCGCCGAGCAGAGCATGTTCTTTCTCCTCCGGCACATGGACAGGAGCGTTTTTGAGCCCATAGTCGTGTTCCCGGCCGGAAAAGGCGCGCTTGTCGAGAAGGTCGACGGCCTTGGCCTGAAAAGAGTCGTGCTTGAGTCGCCGGCTCCCTGGATACGCTCGGCTTCTCTTTTGGAGGTAACGGCCGGGTTCGTTAGCGAGCTTAAGATTGTCGAGCCTCTCGTAAATCTCATACGGGACGAGTCGATAGACATAGTCTACACTAACACCATCACCAGGATATCGGGCGCGATAGCGGCAAGGCTCGCGGGAAAGCCGCATGTCTGGCACATAAGGGAGGTGTTGAAAGACCACCCTCTAAGGGGCCCTTTCAGCATCGACGCGACGTTCAGCATTGTCGAATACCTTTCCGACCGTCTCATAACCAACTCGAAGAGCGTGGCGGCGCAGTTCCCGTCAGCCCCGGAGGGCAAGATCTCGGTCGTTTACAATGCGGTCGATACCGGCGCGTTCGTGAGCGCAAAGCCATCCGGGAAACTCCACAAGGAGCTGGGCATCAGCCCGGACTGCCCCCTTGTCGGGATAATCGGCACAATACACAGGCACAAGAACCATGAAGACCTCGTAAACGCGTTCGCTTATCTTAAAAAGGAAAAGAGCAAGGCGAAGCTCCTGATAATCGGGCAGCCCGACCGCGAGTACAAGCCCGTCCTGCTCGGACTTATAGAAGAGCAAGGCCTCGGAGATTCCGTCATATTCGTTGATTTCCGAAACGACATGCCCGAGGTCTTCAGCGAACTCGACATAATAGTCGTCGCCTCGCTTGGCGAGCCTTTCGGGAGAACGACCATCGAGGCGATGGCCGCTGGAAAACCCGTGGTCGCGACGAATACCGGCGCGTCGCCCGAGATAGTGGTGGACGGTGTGACAGGTCTCCTTGTCCCCGTGCGCGCCCCGGACAGGATGGCTGCGGCCATAACGAAGATACTCGGGGAGCCGGCGCTTGCGGAAAAGATGGGAGCCGCCGGCAGGGAGCGCGTCCTGAAGGTCTTCACAAAAGAGAATTATATTTCAGGGATCGAACACGTATTCAGGGAAGTTTACGGGCGTTACGCAAAGGAAGCTCCCCGGCCTTCGACTAACGAAAGGCTGGTCCATGATATCGCCGCTATAACCGGAATGGACGAGCTGTATGGGATTTTCATGCAAATAAACAAGCTGGCTAAAATGGAGCGCGAGCTTGCTGAGAAGGACCGCCAGATAGCCGAGAAGGACCGCCAGATACAGGCGCTCCTCAATTCCTGGAGCTGGAAAGTAACAGGGCCGCTCCGCCGTGTTCTTGAGGGCGTAAGGAAGCCCTGACTTGAAGAATATAGAAATGAAGAACACAGGAAATAAAGCCGAATGGGAGTTCACTCCCGGAGAAATGGGAGAGAGGCTCCGTAATCTCGTCGAGCGTAACCGGAGGCTCACAGGCGAGCTTGCCGAGAAGGACCGCCAGCTCCAGTGCGTTCTGAATTCATGGAGCTGGAAGTTGACCGCGCCGTTACGGCGCATACTCGGGATGATGAAAAAGTCCTGACCATGCCGATGGAGCAGCCGTGCTGAACAAGCTCTTCTCTATTCTTACCGGTAAGTTCGCCGAAAGGGGCGCGCCCGATGCGGCCCCGTCCATAAAGCACCCCTGGCAGGTCGGTAAGGTCAGGGGCGACAGGTGCGACAACCCGGAGTATAAGAAGCTCGTGCAGGAAGAGATAGCCGAGTACAGCAGCGTCGAGATTACGAAGGACCTGAAGCTCGGCGGGATACATGACTTCGGCGCGTGGCATTATTATTGGAAGCACGTGAACAGGAGGGTCGAGAAGCTCCTGGGCTGTTCCAACATATGGCCCCTCATGGAAAAAAACGCGAACGCGATGGAGAGGCCCAGGATACTGAGCCTGGGATGCGGCCACGGGGGGCACGAGCTGGGCCTGGCGAGAAGGCTTAGGACCGGCTACCATATAACCGCGCTCGACCTGAACGAGAACATATTGAAGACGGCGCGCGAGACGGCGGCTCGCGAGAAGCTGAATATAAAATTCGAGTGCGCCGACCTGAACTACATATCCCTGCCCGAGGGCGGATTTGATTTCGTCTTTTCGCAGGCATCCCTTCATCATATAATGAACCTCGAGCACCTCTTCGAGCAGATAAACAGGGCCCTCACGGACGATGGGGAGTTTTATATAGCCGATATTATCGGCAAAAACCGCGTGATCCTCTGGGACGAGAACCTCAAGTACCTTAACGGGCTCGTCCGGGAAATACCGGAGAGGTTCAGGAGGGACGAGAGAGGCCGCCTCGTAAAGAAGATCTCTCCTAGCAAGGGCGAAGGCATGGAGGGTGTCAGGCAGGAGGAACTGTACGGCATCCTACTTGAGCACATGAAAGCCAAATTCGTCTATCCCCACAACGCGTTCATCAGGTTCATCGCGACCCATCCCGTTCTGGGAAGGAACCTCTCCGAGGATACGGCGGAGGCCAGAGGTATCCTTGATTACCTTATCGGAGAGGACGACAGGAGCGTCGAGTCAAAAGCGCTCCGCCCGACCGAGTTCCTGGGCATATTCGGAAGGGAATAATCACATATGAGAGAGCCTTATTCAGGGGTCCTATTTTGGCAGGGCTGCGGCGCATTTTGAGAGCGCAATTAATAAGAGATATTTACGGCGAACTTGAGAACCTTTCGAGGAGAATGACCTACCGGTTCCGGGCGGAGCGCCCGGGGTCGCCCAGGGGCAATTGCAATATATGCGGCAGCGAGGTCGCCTTCGAGGACGTCGAGCCAGCAAGCCCGAGGGAAAGCTTCCGCTGCCCCTTGTGCAATTCGACGAGCAGGAACAGGTTTCTGGCCTATACGCTCGGGATGGTGCTTGGATTCAAAGAAGAGCCTCTGGCGCGGCTTAAAAGAAACAGGAGCGTCAGGATATTCGAGGCGAGCGGGGTCGCAAGGTATTGCAGATATCTTAGCAGGGCTTTCGACTACATAAACGCGCAGTACGACCCCGAGGTGCTAAAGAAGAGGACCTTCGACCGCGGAAAATATGCCGACCTTCAGTCCCTGCACTATCCTGACCGCTCCTTTGATGTCGTTATCGCTTCGGATGTCCTTGAGCATGTGCGGCTGTACGAGGATGCTTTGAAGGAGGTTTACAGGGTGCTCGACGCAGAGGGTGTCTTTCTCCTTCAGGTACCATATGAGAATTCGATGGTGAAGACTGTAACCCGCGTAGAAACGAGGGGTGATGAAGACTGCCATCTGCTGCCGCCTGTTTACCACGGGGGCCGGACGCTCGTATACCGCGATTACGGACGGGACCTCCTTGACCTAATGAGCGACATCGGGTTCACCGCGTTTTATCTGGAAAAGGGGTTGGCTCAACTGGGCGTTCCCCGGCAGGGCATTATTATCGGGGCCAAAAACCCGCAATTCGATCTGACCTCCATCTTTGAGCGGGCTTGAGGCGGAAGCCGGAATATATAGACCAATGAAGGTGAAGGGCTTTAAAAAAATAATGGGGCCTTTCCGGGCCGCGTGCGAGTCGCTGCTTCCCCGGCCCACTCCTCCGCACTCTCCGGAAGATAACGGGAAGACGAACCTTCTCATAATCTCCAGGTTCGTCCCGGAGTTCGACCGCGGCTCGGGCGAGCTCAGGTTTTTTTCGATCATAAGGCTACTGTCCAGATGCTACAACATAACCTATCTCTCCAGGGAGCGTCACGAAGGGTACAGGAGAGGGAGGGGTGACAAGTACGTTGATGCCCTTGAGGAGCTTGGCGTTATAGTCCATGTCGCGCGATTCAACCTCAAGAGCATACTAAAGGGGAATTTCCGGTTCGCCCTGCTTGAGGTCTACTCGACGGCGGATAAATACATCGAGGAGATAAGGGCCCGGAGCCCGGGTACGTTCATAATCACCGACTCGGTCGACGTTTTTTTCTACCGCGAGATGAAGATGGCCGAGGTCTATGCTGATGACGAAATGCGCCGTGGCGCCCTTGAGACGAAAAGGAAAGAACTCGCTGTATACAAAAAATCCGATATGGTGTGGACGGTCACCGGGCTCGACAGGGACATACTCCTTTCCGAGAAGCCGGGGCTGAATGTCGCCATTGTCCCCAACGTGCATGAGATGAGCGCCGGCCCGTCTGACGCTTCCGAAAGGGAAAGGGGTGTCCTCGTATTCGTCGGCGGGTTCAGGCACAGGCCGAACGAGGACGCGGTGCTTTATTTCTGCGGCGAGGTGCTGCCGCTCGTAAGGAAGCGATTGCCGGGAGTTAGGCTCAGGATCGTCGGCGACAGCCCTCCGCCCTCGATCACCGCCCTCCGGTCGGATTCAATAGAGGTAACCGGACGCGTTCCGGACACCATGCCTTATCTCCGGACGAGCTACATATCAATAGCTCCGCTCCGTTACGGCGCGGGCCTCAAGGGCAAGATAGGCGAGGCAATGTCCATAGGGCTGCCGGTCGTTACGACCTCCATAGGGGTGCAGGGTATGGATGCGCGGATAGGGGAAGATATAATGGTGGGCGACACGCCCGAGGCCTTCTCGGATTGTATATTGAGGCTCAGCGAGGATGAAGCGCTTTACAGGGCAGTGACGGAGAACAGCTTCAATTACATGAGAAATAATTATTCGCCTGAGATAGTGGGCGGGATATTAAGTGAGATATTCCTTAAAATAGAGGAGAGGGCCGTAAGACAGGGATGAATCCAGGCCTTTGTATGATAAGGCAGCAGTCGTGGGCGTTAAAGCCTCTATAATATACCTGACCAGGAACGGGGGCGCTGTATTCCGGGAATCCCTTGAATCCGTCCTTTCGCAGGAAGCGCCTTTTGAGTTCGAGGTTATAGCCGTTGATTCCGGCTCCACCGACGGGACGCTCGAAGCGATGAGGGCGCGCCCTGTAATGGTGCATTCTATTAAGCCCGACGAGTTCAATTTCGGGCTCACGCGCGACTACGGCTTTTCCCTTGCTAAGGGCGAGATAGTCGTTACGCTCTCGCAGGACGCGGTGCCGGTCGGGAAAAGCTGGCTCAAGGACATTGTCGCTCCTTTCGACGACCCGTCCGTAGCGGCCGTGCAGGCCCGGGAGCGCCTGCCTGTCGCGGACGCATTTTACTGGCTCAAGGCCGGCCTCTTTTATTACACAAGGGAATGCAAGGGCTGGATAAGAAAGCACGGGGGCATCGGGCTGTCCTTCGTCTGCTGCGCCGTCCGGAGGAGCGTCTGGGATGCGAACAGGCTCGGCCAGGTAGAGATGAGCGAGGACAAGGTCTTCCAGAAAAAACTCCGGGAAAAGGGAGAGAGGATAATAATGCAGGAGAAGGCCGCTGTATTCCATTCGCACCAGTACGGCATCGTTGAACTTGCCAAAAGGTGCGAAAACGAGGGCCTTGGCTGGAGGAATGTCGGCCAGGCATATTCTTTCGGCGATATGGTCCTGGATTTTTTCAACTTCGGCATGATGCTCGGCTATCTCCGCGGCCTCATGCGGCTTGAGATGCGGCGGCCCGCCGAATTTCTTTTCCCGCTCATAAGGCCGGTATTCATATTCAAGGGGAATCATTTCACGAAGAGGTATGTAAGATGAAAGCGTCCTGGCTTGCCCGGCCTAAGGAGCAAGGATGAGGATATCCGTAATTATCTGCACATATAACCGTTCGGCCCTGCTGAAGGATTCCATGCGCTCCATAATGGGCCAGGACTTCCCGAAGGACCGCTACGAAATTGTCGTGGTGGACAACAATTCGAACGACTCGACAAAAGAGGTCGTCGAGGGCTTTGCCGCATCCTCTCCGGTTAGGATAAAGTACGTTTTTGAGAGAAGGCAGGGACTGTCGAACGCCAGGAATACCGGCGTAAGGCACACGGAAGGGGAGATTATAGTCTTCACGGACGACGACATAGAGGCTGACCCGAGCTGGCTCAAGGAATATGACATCGCTTTCAAGGACCCGGAGGTATATGCTGCCGGAGGACCTTTAAGGCCGGTCTGGCCGGGGAAAAGGCCCGAATGGCTAACCGATGAGTTCCTGGGCTTCATTGCCGTAAGCGAGTTCAGGGAGGCCCGAAGGAGCGGTAACGAGTTCAAGGACGAGAACGACAACCCCTGGGGCGCGAATATGGCTTTCAGGAGAGATGCCTTCGATGAGTTCGGCGGGTTCCCCGAGGACCTGGGGAGAAAGGGGAAGCTTCTTTTGTCGAACGAGGAGATACTCCTTTGCAGGACGATCAGGCGGAAGGGGAGGCGGATAGTCCTTGTGCCAGGGGCCGTAGTGCACCACAAGATTTCCAAATCGAGGCTCAGCAAGAGGTGGTTCTGCCAGCGTTTTTACTGGCAGGGCCGCTCCGACGCGGTCCTTGGCACGGCCCTGAAGACCTATCCTTATGCCCATCTCCGGTTTTCAGCCCGTGACTTGAGCATGCAAAGGACAGCCGGCGTACCCGAGTTCGTTATCAAATGCCACGAAAGGTATGCCATCGGATTCCTCCATCAACTCCTTGTCACTGACCCCCAGGACGACTTCAGGGTCTTGAGGGCCCTTGAGACATTCGCCGGGTTTACGAGAAAACGCCATTCGATATTCCAGGCATTCAGCAGAAAACTGACCGCGCCCATGAGGGCGTTCTACGGCTCGCTCAAGGGGTTATTGCCGTAGCCGGGCTCCCGCATGCCAAGGTTGAAATGGCGCGGCAATCAGTACCTCTGGTACACCCAGGCGACCCTGCCTATTATGAATTCTTTTTTCGAGTTTCCGTTGTATACCGCTGTCTCGGGGAAAGCAGGATTGTCCGGCTTAAGCACTATCCTGTCCGGGTAGGCGAAGAGCCTTTTAAGCGTAATGCCTTCGAAGTCAAGCCACACGGCATATATATTTCCGCTTGTCACCCGTTTATCACCGGTATGAACGCCTGCGACCGTGCCGTCCAGTATGGATGGCCTCATGCCGTCCCCAAGCACCTTCACAGCCGCTGTCCCCGGAGCGCAGTCCGCTGACGGAACCATGATCGAGCCGATGGGGTCGGTGGCCGGGAACTCCCTCGGAGGGCCTGCCGTGGCCGGGTCGTATATGTTTACCTTTATGAAATCCCCTCCCCCGTAAACAACCGAGCCGTCCTTTACCGAGCCGACCCACCCAGGGTCAAGTAGAGAGAGGCGACCCTGGCCGGTAAGGAGCCAGTCGAGACTCACGCTCCCCATGTAGGCTATTTTACGCAATGTCGCAATGTCAGGGGCACGTTTGTCGGTCTCGTAATCACTTATTGTGGCAAGCCTGGAAAAACCCAATTTCCCTGCAAATTCGGCCTGGTTGAGGTTCAATAAGCCTTCCCGTACCTGCCTGATTCTTTCACCAAGAGTTGTTTTTTGTCCGTCCAAATTAAAAATCCTGTTGACATGATTTACGCAAAATGGTAAATTGCGTAAAAATCATAAAGTTTATATCACTTTTTCGTATACAGGTCAACGGCGTTCAGCAAGGGTTTGGAAAGGGATTGTAAATGTCCGGAAACGATGTGCTTAGCCGCATGATGCAGGCTTCGGGTCTGAAGACCGGCTCGAGTCTGGCTGAGGCGCTCGGGGTCAGCCCGCAGGCGATTTCCAATTACCGCAAAAGGGGAGCTATCCCGTCGTCACTGGTTCTCAAGTTTTCCGAAAAATTCGAGGTCTCCCTTGACTGGCTTGTTAAGGGCAACGGAGGGCCCCGGGTGGACCCATATCGAGCGGCTCCGGACCGCCATTCCGTATGCGCCGAGGCAAGCCCTGAAGAGTTGGTGTGTATCGGCAAGATGCTGACCATTTTCCGGCGTGAGAACCAGGTCTTTGCTATTGCGGTCAAGAGCGCGATAGAGGTCTTTTACGCGCATATTCCGTAAATCTTCGTTTCAGGCCCGCCTCTCCATAATCCGGCTCCATTTCCGGTAGCCTTCCATTCTGTATCCGCTTATAATTGCCTCTGAGAACCGTTCCTTGGAGGAGAGATGCAAAGGGACCTGGTCTTCAGCATACAAGGCCTTACGAAGGTCTACCGGATGGGCGAGGTGGAGGTGCACGCCTTGAGGGGAGTGGACCTCGAGCTCTGGTCCGGGGAGCTTGTAGTGTTCCTCGGCCCTTCCGGGAGCGGCAAATCCACCCTCTTGAACATTATGGGCGGTCTGGACGTGGCCACAAGCGGCAAAGTCATGTACAGGGAAAGGGAGCTTACCAGGGCAAATGAGGCGGAGCTTACCGAGTACCGCCGCTTCCACGTTGGCTTCGTCTTCCAGTTCTATAACCTCATACCGAGCCTCACCGCGAGGGAGAACGTCGCCGTGGTCACGGAGATAGCGGCGAAGCCGATGCGGCCTGAAGATGCGCTCTCAATTGTAGGCCTCGGCGAAAGGCTCGATCACTTCCCGGCCCAGCTCTCCGGGGGCGAGCAGCAGAGGGTCGCGATAGCCCGGGCCATCTCGAAGAACCCCGACGTGCTTCTCTGCGACGAGCCCACGGGCGCGCTCGATTCAGAGACAGGCATAGTCGTTCTTGAGGCTCTCGACAGGATAAACAGGGAGCTCGGCACTACGACCGCGGTCATAACCCACAACTCCGACATCGCGGGCATGGCCGACCGCGTCATCCACCTGAGTAACGGTCACATCTCGGAGGTCCTCTCCAATCCCGTAAAGAAACCCCCGAGGGAGCTCCATTGGTAACATGAAGGCGCTTGATAAAAAGCTCATAAGGGACCTCTGGAGGATGAGGGGGCAGTCGCTCGCCATAGCCCTGGTCATTGCGAGCGGGGTAGCGACTTTCATACTCCTCGTGAGCACGATGGACTCCTTGAAGCTCATGAGGGATACGTTCTACAGGGAATACGGCTTTGCCGATGTTTTTGCGAGGCTTAAGCGAGCGCCCGAGGGCCTAAGGGAGAGGATAGAGGAGATTCCCGGGATCGAGCTGGTCGAAACCAGGGTGGTTGCCGACGTAAGACTTGAGGTAAGTGGGTTCGGAGAGCCGGTTACGGCCATGCTCATCTCACTCCCGTCGGATGCGCCCGCGCGCCTCAACAGGCTCCACCTGAGGCAGGGCAGGCTCCCGGACCCGGTTAAGGACGACGAGTCGGTCTTGAGCGAAGCATTTGCCGAGGCGCACGGGCTGAAAATCGGGGATACCGTAAACGCGATAATCGAAGGCCGGATGAAGGGCCTCAAGATTACCGGCATCGCGCTCTCGCCGGAGTTCATCCTGCAGGTAAGGCCCGGGGCCTTGAGCCCGGACTACAAGCGGTACGCGATAGTCTGGATGACCAGGGACGCTGTCGAGGCGGCCTATGACATGGATGGCGCGTTCAACGACGTAGTCGCCTCGCTCTCTTCCGGGGCGGACCCCTCGCAGGTGATAACGAGGCTCGATGAGATGCTCGCCCGGTACGGCGGGCTCGGCGCGACCACGCGCGAGGACCAGGTCTCGCACAGGTATCTTACCGAGGAGTTCAACCAGCTCGAAAGGAGCGCGACCATATTCCCGGCCATATTCATAGGAGTGGCCGCGTTCCTCCTCAACGTCGTCATAAGCCGGACCGTGAGCACGCAGCGCGAGCAGATAGCCGCGCTTAAGGCTTTCGGGTACGGCAACTTCGCGATCGGCCTCCATTACGTGCAGCTCATATTGCTAATCGTTCTCGCGGGTACAGCGGGCGGGCTCGCCCTTGGCGCGTGGCTCGGGACAAGGCTTTCCGGCCTCTACATGGAGTTTTACAGGTTCCCGTACCTCCTTTACGACCTGAGGCCCGGTGTCGTCATCATGGCTTCCGCCATAACCGGCGCCGCGGCCCTTGCCGGGACGATTTTCGCCGTCTACCGGGCCGCTGCCCTTCCGCCAGCAGAAGCCTTGCGGCCGGAGCCTCCGGCAAGGTACAGGCAGACGCTCCTCGACAGGCTCGGGTTCGGCCGCGTGCTGTCCCAGCCGTCGAGGATGATAATCAGGAATATAGAGAGGAGGCCGATAAAGTCCCTTCTTTCGATAATCGGCATATCGCTCGCCGGAGCGATACTCATAGCGGGCATCTTCTTCGGGGACGCCGTGGATTACCTTATAGACGTGCAGTTCAGGCTCGCGCAGAGGGAGGACATGAGGGTCACCTTCACGGGCCCGGTCTCATGGAAGGCCCTTTACGACCTCGAAGGCGTCGAGGGTGTCTACAGGGCCGAGCCTGCGAGGTCCGTACCCGCGAGGCTCAGGTTCAAGCACAGGAGCTACAGGACCGCGGTGCAGGGAGTGTCGCCTGAAAGCCGCCTCCAGGACCTCCTTGATATAGAGCTCAATCCGATAGAGGTCCCGCCTCAGGGGCTCGTATTGACCGACTACCTGGGCAGCGTTCTCGGAGCCGGGCCCGGGGACGTCGTGACCGTCGAAGTGCTTGAGGGCGCAAAGCCGGTCGTGGAGGTGCCTGTAGCGATGCTCGTCAAGCAATACATCGGGGTCTCTGCTTACATGGATATAGACGAGCTTAACAGGCTCGCGGGCGAGGGGAATGCGGTGACCGGGGCAAACCTCGTGATAGACCGGGGCCGCTTGCCGGAGATATACGGCGAACTCTCGAGCATGCCGAAGGTGGCTGGCACGTCAGTGAGGACCGACGAGATAAGGAACTTCTACGAGACCCAGGCGGAGTTCCTCCTGTTTTTTACATTCATTGCCACGCTGCTTGCCGCGACGATCGCCTTCGGCGTAATCTACAATACCGCCCGCATCGCGCTCTCGGAGAGGAGCAGGGAGCTTGCGAGCCTTCGGGTTTTGGGGTATACCAGGGGGGAGATATCCTATATACTCCTCGGGGAGCTTGCGGTCCTTACGCTCGCTTCGGTGCCGCTGGGGTTTCTTTTCGGGAGCGGGATAGCGGCTTATCTGGTTACGGAGCTGGGTTCAGACCTCTTCCGCCTCCCTCTCGTGATAGACCTGTCGACATATTCAATGTCCGCGGCCGTGGTCCTGGGCTCTGCCGCGGTCTCGGGCCTCATAGTCAGGAGAAGGCTCGACAGGCTGGACCTGGTAGAAGTCCTGAAGGCGAGGGAATAGCATATGGATTCGAGAAAGAAGATATTGATTGCGGCCGGAATAATCATCATCGTCCTGGCCGTTATCTACGGGCTCATGCCCAAGCCCGTAAGGATCGAGACGGCGTCAGTCGAGCGCGGTCCCATGTCGGTTACCGTGACCGAGGAAGGCAGGGCGGTCGTCACCGACAGGTTCGTCGTATCGGCCCCTGTATCGGGGCATCTCAGGCGAATAGACCTGAGGGCCGGGACAACCGTGTCTGAAGGCGGAACGCTCGCAGTCATCGAGCCACTCCGGTCAGAGCCTCTCGACCCGAGGACAAGGGCGGCTTCCGAGGCGGCGGTCTCCGCAGCCGAGGCGTCGTTACGCGCGGCAAGGGAGGTGGCTCAAGCGAGGCGCGCCGAGGCCGAGTACGCCAGGGAGACGCTTTCGAGGACCAGGGAGCTCTTTAGGGGCGGACACGTCCCGAGAAGCGAGATGGACCGGGTCGAGGCCGCCGCCAGGCAGGCCGAAGCAGTGCTTAACTCAGCCGAGGCGAACGTGAACGCGGCGCGGTCCGAGTTCCAGAGGGCGCGGGCCGCGCTCATGCCCGCGGGCGAAGGCCCGGAAGCAGACGGCCAAAGGATTGTCGAGGTCAAAAGCCCGATCGCCGGGCGGGTCTTGAGGCTCCACCGCGAGAGCGAAGGGGCCGTAAGGGCAGGGGAGCCGCTAATAGACATCGGCAACACCGGAGCCCTCGAGATACGCGCGGAGGTGCTCTCGTCGGATGCGGTGCTTCTTCGCCCCGGCACTCCTGTCATCATAGAGAGGTGGGGAGGGGGCGTGCCGCTCGACGGGAGCGTCCGGATTGTCGAGCCTTCGGCGTTTACGAAGGTATCGAGCCTCGGGGTCGAGGAGCAGAGGGTCTTCGTTACCGTGGATATCCTCTCCCCTGCCGAGACCTGGGAGAGGCTCGGGGACGGCTACAGGGTGGAGACGAGATTCGTGGTCTGGGAGGAGGAGAGCGCCCTCAAGGTCCCGGTAAGCGCCCTTTTCAGGTCCGGGGACCGAGACGCGGTCTTCGTGGTAGATAACGGCAGGGCGAGGGAGAGGAGAGTAGAAATAGGCCACAGGAACGGCTTTACGGCCGAGGTGCTCTCAGGCCTCTCGGAAGGCGAAGAGATTGTGGTGAATCCGGACGAATCGCTTGAGGACGGCTCAAGGATAACCCGGATGGAGAGGTGAGTCTCTTTTTCAGGCGGCCTTTGTGCTGCCGTATTTCAGTATGTGCTCCGCCGTCCTCGTTGAGAGCGCTTCTATCGTAAGGCTCGGGTTCACCCCGCCTCCGGTTACGAAGACGCTCCCGTCGCATATGAAGAGGTTCGGGATATCGTGCGAGCGGCACCACCTGTCCACCACCGAATTTGCCGGGTCATTCCCCATCCTGCAGGTCCCCAATACGTGTATGGTCGATTCCTGGCGCATTATGTCTTTGGCCCCTGCCGCCTTCAGTATTTCCTCGCAGAGGTCCATCGAGTCCTTCGAAAGCTTCCTCGTGTTCTCGTCCCTCGAAAAGACCACCTTCGCTACGGGCACTCCGTTTTGGTCCGTCTCGGCGGCCAGTCCCACATAATTGTCCTCGCTCGGCAGTACCTCGCCCACATTCCCTATCATGGTCCGGTTCTGGTAGGAGTCTATGAAGTCCATAAGGCGTTTTCCCCAGAGATGGGGATTCCCCTCGACGAAGCTCGTGTAGAACTCTATGGGGAACATGTTGTAGGCTTCGAGCGTATAGCCCCGGACAAAATCCTTGCCCTTTATCGTGCCGTAGCGGTCCTGGTTCATGATGCCCACGGGCGGGGTGACCCAGTTGTCCAACGGCTCATCGAAGCTCCCGATGACGTTGTCCCCGAGGTGGACCATGAAGTTCCTCCCGACCAGGCCGCTCGAATTCGCAAGCCCTCCGGGGGCGGAGTTTAAAAGGAGCCTAGGCGTCTCTACCGCGTAGCATGAAAGGATTATTATCCCGGCCTCCTGCTCGTGCTCCTTGCCATCGCGCACGTATGTGACTGATTTTGCCAGGCCGTCCTGCCTCGTGTTAACCCTGATAGCGAAAGAGTTCTCCCGTATCTCGGCCCCGGCCCTGACCGCATCAGGTATGTAGGTAACGAGGGTGCTCGACTTTGCGTCGGATTTGCAGCCGTTCGTGCAGAAGCCGTACATCATGCACGGGGACCTGCCGTCCTTTGAGCCGGTTATTATGGCGTGCGGCGCCTTGGCGGGAGTGAGCCCGAGCCGTATCATTCCCCGGCCCAGGTACTGGTCCCTAGCGCTCCAGGGTAGCTCAGGATAAGGGAACGGCCCGTGGTGCGGCGGCCATGGGAAGCGCCTGGGCCCGGATACGCCGAGATACCTTTCCACCCTGTCGTAATACGGGGCGAGCTCATGGTACTTTATGGGCCAGTCGTCGGCTATGCCCTCGCGCGTCTTTAATTCAAAGTCGTCCTCGTGGAGCCGTAGCGTGGCTGCCGTATAATGGACCGTGCTCCCGCCGACCGCCCTTCCCGTGTTGTTCCTCCCAAGGGGGATAGGGTCCTTGCCGCCGGTAATCCTCAAGTCGTCCCAGTCCATGCGGCCGTCGAGCATGGTGAGCTCGTCGTTTACAAAATCCTCCCTGGTGTCGAGCCAGGGCCCGGCCTCTATTACAACGACACTCGACCCGCTCTCGGACAGCTCCTTTGCGAGCACGGCCCCTGCCGCGCCTGCCCCAACGATGCAGACGTCCACCGGGCCCTCATACCTTCTCATGAGCTCGCGCATGGGCTTCATGACGTATCCTCTTTAAAGGGTCTTCCAGCCTGGCGTGTGCCGCCGTCTGGCCGAGACCTCTTCGCGTGTTATCCATACGTAGCCCTCGGGATAGCTAGGGCCGGGAAATCCCATCCGCATCCACACGAGCGGGTGCGAGCAGTAACCGGTGAGCGCCTTTGTAAGGAGCTTTATGAAGAAATAGGAAGGGGGTATTCTTTCCCATAACCCGCCTTCGAGCCTTCCTTCCTGGAGCGCCGTTAGAAACCGGTCCTGTTCATCAGGAGCAAGCTCAATGAAGGAGCTTTTATTATACCCTGCCTTTACGCTCTCCTCGATACCCCTTAGCCCTTCTTTAAAAAGGACCTGGTCTTCAGGCATCCCTTCAGGCCTGTCCCCGCGCCCGAGCGGCTTATCGAGCGCCCAGTCGAGAAAGCCGACGAGGTCTATGCCTTCGTCCTCCGGGATGAGGCGCTTTAAAATAGCCCGCAGTAGCTCTCCCTCCCCGGGCGTGAATCTCTCGAGGCGCTCCCGGGTGAAACGGCCATCCATGCGCTCCGTAATGATGCGCCGGGCCTTCTCGTCCCAGTTCTCAATGAAGCCCTCGAAGTCTTTCCCGGTGAGCGCCATCCTATCCTCCCGTGTGCCAGACGAAGTAGACGATGAGCGCCCCTGCCGAGAGCGCCGAGAACGTAAGCGGCAGCATGGGCGGCGGCCCTGCCATGAAGTTTCTGAGGGTCCACCCGCCTATGTAGTGCCGTATCCCTTTCAGATGGAAATAAGTTCCGGCCAGGCCGCCAAGCGCGCCCAAAGTGAAGATGATTACGAAGAGAGGGTTGAGCCAGCCGCCGTGCACGAAGGCGAAGACGATGCCCGTGAGCGAAAGCACCGGAGCCTCGAGCACGGGGGCCCACATGATCCTGAAACGGAAGGCGCCCCTCCAGTGCATAAGGAGCACCTGTACCCAGACCATGAGATAGGCGAGCCCAATGAAAAGATAAAAAAAGCGCTCCGGAGTCCATGCGTCCCATTTTTCCATGATAATCCCCGCGCCTGTATTCACCACTTATGATTCAAGTAAAGCACCGTTGAATCGGCTGTCAAATCACCGGCCCGGCCCTTTTGAGGGCCGCCCTGGCCTTTCTGAGCGCGAGAACCGAGTTTATATAGCCGAGGTGCGTGTATGCCTGGGGGAAATTCCCCAGCGGCTCCATCCATTTGAAATCGTACTCTTCCGAGAAAAGGCCGAGATGGTTCGAGACCGTCTCCGTCCTCCGGAGATATGTCTCCGCCTCCTCGAGCCTCCACCGGGCGATAAGGTAATCGATGTACCAGAACGAGCAGATAAGGAACGCGCCCTCGTCTCCCGGCAGCCCGTCATCGGTCCTGTACCTGTAAAAAAAACAATCGTTAAACGATAGCTCGCGCCTCGTCGCTTCGACCGTCGATATGACCCTTGGGTCGTCGAACGGCAGGAAGCCCACCATCGGTATCAGGAGATTGCTTGCGTCCATGCGGTCGGTCTCGTAGTGCTGGACGAATGCCAGCCTGCCCTCGTCCCAGCCCTTCTCCATTATGTCGCGCCTGATCTCCTCCGCCTCGCCCTTCCATCCTTTGGTGTCGCCGTCCAGGCCGAAGCTCTCGGCTAGCCTTATGCCCCTTTCGAGCGCGGCCCAGCACATGACCTTCGAATATGTGAAATGGTGAGGGCCGCTCTTCATCTCCCATATGCCGTAGTCCTTATTGCGCCAGCTCCCGGCTGCGAAATCGCAGATGCTCCGGAGCGACGGCCACAGCCTCGGGTTGAGCTCCCCGGTGAGCTCCGCGTGCTTGTGCACGGCATTCAGTATCTCCCCGTATATATCGTGCTGGCGCTGCGCCGCCGCGTTGTTGCCTATCCTTACGGGCCTTGAGCCCTTGTAGCCGTCGAGATGATCGAGCTCGCATTCGGGCAGGTCCTTTTCGCCGTTCAGGCCGTATACGCTCTGGATAGCCGGGCCGTACTTCATGACAAGCTCCTCTATCCAGCCGAAATAACCGTGCGCCTCCTCGTCATGGCCTATGTTGAAGAGCGCTTCGAGGGTGAAGAAGGTGTCCCGGAGCCAGGCGTGCCTGTAGTCCCAGTTCCTTACTCCCCTGACCACTTCAGGGAGCGAGGTGGTGGCCGCGGCCGCCATCGTGCCCTTGGGGTAGAAATAGAGGAGCTTAAGTATCAGCGCCGATCGTATTATCATCTCCTTGTAGGGGCCGAGGTCCACCCTTACCCCGGTCTCGCTCTTCTTGGCCCAAATCCTCCAGTACCTGGCAGACTGGTCGAGCGCCCGTTCGGCCTTCGCGACGTCGAAGCCGCGCTCTATATCAATGCCGTACCTCATGTGGAGCCAGGCCGTCTCGCCCTCCCTGATAAGCCATGTCCCCGCAGCCCTGTCTCCAAGGCCTTCAAGCGGCCTGGTCGCCTCGACGTAGATGCTGTCCCTCCCGGCCTCGGCCTTTATCTTCCCGTCAATGCCGCTGACTTCGGTCCTGGCCCTCCCGTAATCAAGCCTGGGCTCGAAGCACACCCGGAACTCCATCTCTCCTTTCGTGACCTCGATACGCCGGTAGAGCTCATGGCGCTCCTTCTTTCTTTCCTCCTCCGGCCCGAAGGGTATTGTCATGAAGTCGGTAAGGGTAGCCTCTCCCTGCCGGGTCCTGAAGCAGGTTGCGAGTATGTTCGTGTTTTCCAGGTATTCAGCTGTCGAGTCGTACTCGCCAGCCGGGGTGATCGAGAAATAGCCGCCCTTTTCGGAATCCAGGAGCGCGCCGAAGATGCTTGGGGAATAGAGGTGGGGGAGGCAGAGCCAGTCTATAGAGCCGTCGAGCCCTATGAGCGCGAGGGAGTGGAAATTCCCGATTACGCCGTATTCCGATATCTTCTTGTACATGGGTCAAGCGGCCCGGGTTACCGAGTTGATGGGCTTCCCTTTTATAAAGGAGGTTATGTTCTCGATAGTGACCTCCAGGGCGCGCCTAATTGCCTCGTCCGTGAAGAAAGCGATATGCGGGGTGGCGATCACGTTCCTGTGGCGAAGGAGCGCCTGTGCCGCCAGGAGCCCCTCGGGGTCTTCGCACCCCTCGCATGCGGCGCGTAAGAGCTCGGTCTCGCTCCGGAGGGTCTTTTCGCGGGGGAGCACGTCGAGAGCCGCTGCCGAGACCTTCCCTGATTCGAGGGCGCGAAGAAGCGCTTTCGTATCCACTATTTCACCCCTCGATGTGTTTACGAGCACCACGCCTTTCTTCATTGCCGCGAACTGGTCATCCGAGAGCATACCCCGGGTCTGGGAAGTCGCCGGCACATGAAGCGAGATTATGTCCGAGAGGGACAAAAGCTCGCGAAAACCTGTATACCTGAAGCCGAGCTCCTTTTCCAGGTCCGCATACCGCGTCCTGCTGAATGCGACCGCCTCCATGCCGATACACCCGGCGTATTTTATTACCTGCCTGCCAATCCTCCCGGTCCCTATGACGCCCAGCACGCGCCCGGCAAGGTCGAACCCGTTCAGGCCTTCGAGCGAAAAATCCCCCTCTCTGGCCCTGGCAGCAGCCCGGACCACCTTCCGGCTCGCAGCCAGCATGAGCGCGAGCGTGAACTCCGCGACCGTGTTACCGCCGTACTCGGGTATGCGGGAGACTACGATGCCCCGCCTGAGGCAATAGTCAACGTCGACGTTGTCATACCCGGCCGAGCGGACGGCAACCAGACCTAGGCGGCCGAGTTTTTCCAGCACCCCGGCCCTGAGATCCGAATAGATGGACGCGGAGACGACCTCGGAGCCCGAAGCGAGTCCGGCGTTTTCGGAGGTAAGCGGCTCGGCGCTGAACACGACCTCATGCCCGGAAAGCCTTTTAAGCGCCTTCTCCTCCCACGGCCCTGTCTCAAAGAAGATAATCTTCATGGGGATTCGCCGGTCAAAAGGCGCTCAGGGGGCGGGAGGAGGGCGCTCAGGCCGCCTCTATTTCCTCGGCCACGTCCGGAGGCATGGAGTATTCCGCTTCCGAGAGCGTATGGGCTCCCACCGCTTCTTTTACAAGGTGGAAGACAGCGTCCACGGCTGTTTTCGCCTGCTCAGGGTTTATCCTGAACTGCGCGCCTATCTCGGAGAAGAACTCCTCTATGGTGATTTCCACGGGCCTCGCCTGATGGCCCCGGAGCTTTTCGAACGTAAGCGGCTCCGGGAGCCTTTCGGTGAATTTCCGCGCCGTATCGTCGTCCATCGAGCTTGCGAGTATGCCGAGGACCGCCTTTATGAGGGCGTCGGCCCGCCCTTCGTTTCCGATGAAATCGAATTTTTTTATCTCGTTTATGAACCTTGAGTACTCCATATGCCCCTCTCTCTTGCCTGGGGATTTAAGGATAAATACCTTTCTAATTCGATTTAAACATATGTTATCTAATTGTCAAATCAGGGGAAAATGCGTCTTCCGGCGAAAAAAAATAAAGTTTCCAGGCCGCCGGACGATAAACAAGGAAAGAAACAGCTTCAGGGGGAGTGTCATGCTCAGGTCCTTTTATGTCGTTCTCTTATTTCTCGTCATATCTCCGGCATACGCCGCGGACAGCAGCGGATATGTCGGCGAAAGGGAATGCTTTGCCTGCCACAAGGAGATAAAGGCGGAATACGCGAAGGACAGGCATGGGAGGGTATTTACCTCGGCCCCCAATGGCGAGCTCCAGGCCAGGGGCTGCGAGGCCTGCCACGGCCCCGGCGCGGAGCATATAGACGCCGTGGACAGGGAAGACCTTGACCTGCGGATTCAGAACTTCAGGCCCGGAAAAGGGCTTCCGGGTGATGCGAACGCAAGGTGTCTCGCCTGCCACGACAACGCTGAAAGGGGCTTCTGGAAAGGGAGCCGCCACGAGCTCTCGGGCATGAATTGCGCGGGCTGCCACAAGATACACGCAGAGGAGGCGAGGCCCGCAATGGACGTATGCTTCGCTTGCCACCAGGAGAGGAGGGCACAGCTCCAGAGGTCCTCGCACATGCCGCTCCGGGAAGGGAAGATGGTATGCAGCAACTGCCATAACCCGCACGGCGGACCCGGGCCGAGCGCCTTGAGGCAGGCGTCAGTCAACGAGAACTGTTATGCCTGCCACCAGGAAAAGAGGGGCCCCCTTGTCTGGGAGCACCCGCCGGTAAGGGAGAACTGCGCGAACTGCCACGACCCGCACGGCTCGAACTTCGAATCGCTACTCAAGATAAAGAACCCATATCTTTGCCAGACGTGCCACACCACTTTAGGCAGTCATCCGCGGAACAGGTATGATGGCGGCAATCTGACAGCGCAACAGCTTGCCGGAAAAGGGTGCCTTAACTGCCACAGCCAGGTGCACGGCTCTAATCATCCTTCTGGAGCAAGGTTCCAGAGGTAACCGAAGCTGGAGGAAAAAGGCCTGAGATGAGAAGATTACTTTATATTGCCGCAGTAGCCGCCCTGCTCGCGTCGCCTGCCGATTCCGGCGGGGCCGAGCTTGCCGGTTCGGCTTCAATCGGGGTCGGTATCCTGGATATCGACAACGAGTCCTACAAGTTCGGCGAGTACACCGGGCTTGCAAAGGACGGCGCGTATCTCCTGGGTAGCGCGAATATCAGGCGCTACAGCGGGCCCTATTACCTCCAGTTCGCGGCCAGGGACGTCGGGCTCGACAGCAGGGAATTGCTCTTGAGGGGCGGGCAGTTCAACAGGTTCGATTCGTTCATATCCTTCAGCCAGACCCCCAAGCTCATATCCAACAACAGCAGGACGATCTTCGAAGGCGTTGGCAGCTCGAATCTGACGCTGCCCGCGGGCTTTGTAAGGGGCGCGAACACGACCGCCTTGACCAATATCGGAGATAACCTCAAGGACGTAAGGCTGGAGCTCAAGAGGAAGAAGGCGGCATTGGGCTTCTCCGAGAGGCTAAGGAGCGGGTTCGGCTACTCGCTTGCGGTTTCCAGAGAGGACAAGGAGGGCCTGAAATCAATCGGCGGAACGGTCGGAACGTCCGGCAGCCCCACCAGCGCAAGAGGAGTAGTCCTGCCGGAGCCTGTCGATTACAGGATGGACGAGCTGAAGGCAGGTCTGGACTGGCAGAAGGAGACATCATATGTCAGGTTCGACTACCTTCTTTCAGATTTCGACAACAGCATCGAATCACTTACGTGGGAAAGTCCGTTCACCACTGTAGACACGGCCAGGATATCCCTGCCACCGGACAACAGGCATCAGAGGTTCAGCTTGTCGGGCGGCACGGCCCTTCCGTTCTATTCGACGAGGGTCAACTTCCTCGCCGAGTACGGGATGATGGAGCAGGATGAGAAGCTATTGCCATTCTCGGTCAACCTACCCGAGAACGACCCGGCCAATATTCCGCCCAGGGAGAGCGCCGAGGCCGAGATAAGGACCAAGACGCTGGTCTTTAACGCGGCGACAAGGCCTACGCCCAGACTAGGGCATGAGATACAGGTACTACTCGACTGACAACAGGACGCCCGAGGAAAGCTTTACATATCTCCGTAACGACAATACCGTGACCACGACCACCTTAACCAGCGAGCCTTTCGATTACACTTCCAACACCTATAGCATCGATGGCTCATACTTCCTCTCCGGCGCGACCACACTCAAAGCCGGATACGACAAGGAGGTCATAAAGAGGTCACACAGGGATGCGGAGAAGACGAGAGAGAGGACCGTGAGGGCAGGGGTGCAGAGCGGGTATTTCGGAAACCTCTCGCTCGGCCTGAACGCGGCCTATTCCGAAAGAAGGGCCGAGGAGGGGGACACCGTCCTTCAAATCGACCTTGCGGACCGCGACAGGACGAAGGTGAACGCAAGCGCTTCCTATTTGCCTTCCGAGGCCCTCGCCTTTTCAGTGGCGGCTACGTACTACCAGGATGATTTTGACAACTCGGCCCTGGGCCTCCAGACGAGGAAGGGCAACTCCTATACTGTTGACGCGAACTGGGCACCTGTCAGGGAGGCGGCTTTTTACGCCTTCTATACAAGGGAGCGCATAGACACGGGCCAGGTCGGCAGGACGAACGCCAGCGTGGATTGGGCCGTAAACCATGACGAGGACATTGACACGGCAGGCATGGGGGTAAATATCGGATTTCTGGAGAACAGGCTCGTATTCAAGACGGATTATTCCTTCTCGGAAAGCACGGCAAGGCTGACATTCCTGCCTGGCCGCCCGTCCATGCCCGACCTGGTCACAAGGCTCCACTCCGCGGCCCTTACAGGCACGTACAATATCGACAGGAACCTGAGCCTCGGCGCAGGGTACAGATACGAGAACTACAGGTCGGACGACTGGCAGACCGACGTCGTCGAGCCGGGTTCGGCTACCATACCCAACGTCATCACCCTTAGCGGACCGATCCAGGACTACGAGGCGCACCAGGCAACCGTGTTCCTTACATATCGTTTCGGCAACTGACGACCAGGCAATACGATGCAAGTTCTTTAAGGAAAGCAAGCAAGAATAATGACTGAAAGGAGCACGATTCAGATGAAGTTCTGGGGCATGGTGGTATCAGCGGCGTTTGTATTGACTCTTTCGGCATCGGGCGCGGAGGCCGCGCCGAAGTACGTGGGCGTCGACGGGTGCAAGTGCCATAAGTCCGAAATCGCCGACTGGGAGCGGAGCGTCCACTCGAAAGCGGTAGACCTCCTGCAGTCGGGGAAGAAGGCCTCGAAGAAGAAGGGCGCGGGGCTGGAGCCGGACAAGGATTACGGGAACGAAGCCAAATGCCTGAAATGCCATACCACAGGCTACGAAAAGGACGGCGGCTTCGCGAATACGGCCTCAACCCCGAAGATGTCCGGAGTCGGCTGCGAGATGTGCCACGGCCCCGGAAGCGAATACAGGGCGCTTCACAAGGAGAAGACCACGAAATTCACCAGGGCGGAGTCGATGGCGGCAGGACAGCTCTACGGCTCGCTCGACCCCGAGGTCTGCAACTCGTGCCACAAACACAAGGACAACCCATTCAGGAACGATAATTTCAACGTGCAGGAGGCTCTGAAGAACAACCGGGCCTTCCATACATATTACCCGCTCGAGGGTAACCACTGAGTCCGGGGAGATCGATGAAGAAAAAATTCCGGAATTTGAGCCTTGGCGCGAAGGTAATGATAACCATAGGCGCCGCCCTTGTGGTCCTTACGGCCTTTGACGTGTGGTTCAGCACGAAAAAGGAAAAGGACATAATGTACAAGGACATCAAGAAGTGGACCTTCGTATTCGCCGAGAACGTGAGGACGACCCTCAACACTCTCATGCGCGAGGACAAGATGGACATCCGCTTCTCCATGCTGGACGCCATGTCCAAGGAGATAAGCGGCGTCGAGCACGTGAGGATAATAAGGGGCCCCAAGGTCGACGAGGGCTTTAGGCTTATAAACGAGCAGGAGCTCATCCCCAGGGAGATGGAGGCCATCAATGCCTACAAGGACGACATCGCGCGACTTGAGGGCGACCTGAAGGCCACGAGGGATCCCGATGAAAGGGCCGAGATAAAAGAGGAGATAGAGGACATAAAGGGCTACATCGCCGACTCCGAGGATAAGATAACAAAGGCCAGGATCGTGCGCGAGACCGACCCGAGGGAGGTCCCCAAAGACGACCTCGACAGGGAAGTGCTCGCGACAGGCCAGCCCATATACCATTTTGCCGGCGACAAAGGGAGGGTCCTTATCCCCTACATAGCTCAGAAAACCTGCTCGACCACGAGCGGCTGCCACAAGATGGCCAAGGAGGGCGACGTCCTCGGCGCGATAAGCATGGAGTTCTCGATAGCCGACATACAGAAGGACATAGTCGCGAACAACTTGAAGACCGCCGGGGTCGGAGCCGTCAGGCTCGCCATAATACTCGGCATCCTCTCGTTCTTCATGTCCGTTTTCGTCATAAGGAACGTGAGGTCGCTCCTTGCCGGTTTCAACAGGATATCCGGCGGCGACTTCTCCACCAAGCTCAAGGTCGAGAGCGAGGACGAGATGGGCAAGCTCGCCCGCGGCTTCAACTCGTTCGTCGACAGGTTCAACGGGATGATCGGCGAGATACAGGACGCGACCGTCAAGATGGCCGTCACTTCCGAGGAGCTCTCTGCCTCGTCGACACAGATAGTTAACGGCACGGATGCCCAGAAGGCAAAAACCGCGCAGGTCGCTACCGCATCCGAAGAGCTCTCGGCCACCATAAACGAGGTCGCCGGCAACACGCACGGCGCGGCCGAGGCCGCGAAGAAGGCCAGCAGCGCGGCGAGGATGGGCGCGGACATAGTGGCCCATTCCATAAACGGCATGAGCTCCATTGTGCCGATAGTGAACGAATCATCGGAGACCATATCCAAGCTCGGAAGCCGCTCCGCCGAGATCGGGAAGATAGTCGGGGTCATCAACGACATCGCCGACCAGACCAACCTCCTTGCGCTCAATGCCGCCATCGAGGCCGCGAGGGCGGGCGAGCAGGGCAGGGGCTTTGCCGTGGTCGCGGACGAGGTCAAGAAGCTCGCGGAAAGGACTACCCTTGCCACCAAGGAAATAAGCTTCATGATAAAGGCTATTCAGGAAGACACGAAGAAGGCCATAGAGAGCACCGACAAGGAAGTCAGGGCCGTTGAGGAAGCGTCCGGCTACGCGAAGGAGGCCGGGGTCGCCCTTGACGAGATACTCCTACAGGTCGAGCAGGTCTCGGTGATGGTCCAGCAGATCGCGGCCGCCTCGGAGCAGCAGTCCACCGCCGCCGGCCAGATAAGCCGCGACATCGAGGCCGTGGCCGAGGTCGCAAAGAGCAGGGCGGACGACGTGGGCCATGTGGCCGATGCCGCCGTGGACCTCGCGAAGCTTTCGGCAAGGCTCAAGGAAATGATATCGCTCTTCAAGACCGCTCACGGCGAAAAGCCCGATGCGCCACCGGTCCAGGAGAGGCCGGTCGAGCGGAAAAGGAAACTCGCCCTAGTGAAATAAGGACAAAGCCGGAAATCCGGGTTTATCAAAGGCCTCCCCCTCAAAAGGGAGGCCTTTTAAATTGCGCGCGCCGCGTCTTTTGCGGGCCCTTTATTTCCCCTTGATTCCCTTTGGTTTTGATTGACTTTTCGGGCTTATTTGTGTATCCTCATTTGCTCCAAATTCCCTAAAACGTAAGTGCCTGTTTTTGTGGAATAAAGGACCCGCTTGAGATATAATAAAAAGTCGTCTTCCATACCCTAAAAGGAGGAGCAATCGTGGGCAAGAGCGTTGCGGAAAAGCTGATTGACAGCCACCTGGTTACAGGTGAGCCCGTCAAGGGCAAAGAGGTAAACATCAGGATAGACCAGACCATTACCCAGGACGCTACCGGCACCATGGCGTACCTGCAGTTCGAGGCCATGGGCGTGCCGAGGGTCGCAACTGAGCTCTCGGTGAGCTACGTAGACCACAACACGCTCCAGTACGGCGGATTCGAGAACGCCGACGACCACAGGTTCCTCCAGACCCTTGCCTCCAAGTTCGGCATCTACTTCTCCAAGCCTGGTAACGGCATCTGCCACCAGGTCCATCTCGAAAGGTTCGGCAAGCCCGGGAAGACCATGCTCGGCTCCGACAGCCACACCCCCACGGGCGGCGGCATAGGCATGCTTGCCATCGGCGCGGGCGGCCTCGACGTCGCGGTCGCTATGGGCGGCGGCCCGTTCAGCCTCACCTATCCCAAGATAGTCCTGGTGGACCTCAAGGGCAAGCTCAAGCCCTGGGTCTCGGCCAAGGACGTAATCCTCGAACTCCTCCGGAGGATGACCGTGAAGGGCGGGGTAGGCAAAGTAATCGAGTACGGCGGAGAGGGCGTAAAGTCGCTCTCGGTCCCCGAGAGGGCCACAATAACCAACATGGGCGCCGAGCTCGGCGCAACGAGCTCCGTCTTCCCCTCGGACGAGGTCACCAGGGAGTTCCTCGCCGCGCAGGGCAGGGAAGCGGACTGGATAGAGCTCAAGGCGGACGAGGACGCGAAGTACGACGAGGTGATAGAGATAAACCTTTCGAAACTCGAGCCCATGATAGCAAGGCCCCACATGCCCGACCAGGTCTGCAAGGTCTCCGAGGTCGAGGGGCTTAAGGTGGACCAGGTCTGCGTGGGGAGCTGCACGAACTCCTCCTACAGGGACCTGATGCTCGTATCCGAGGTCCTTCACAAGGGCGGGCATAAGGTGCACCCCGAGGTCAGCATGACCATATCCCCCGGCTCCAAGCAGGTGCTCGACATGATGGCCCTCAATAAGGGGCTTTCGCACCTCATCGAGTCCGGCGCCAGGATACTCGAGGCCACCTGCGGCCCGTGCATCGGGAACGGCCAGTCGCCCCCGTCGGGAGGCGTATCGCTCCGCACCTTCAACAGGAACTTCGAGGGCAGGTCCGGCACCAAGGACGGCAAGGTCTATCTCTGCAGCCCCGAGGTCGCGGTAGCCGCCGCGGTATACGGCGTCATAACCGACCCGAGAAAGCTCGGTAAGTTTCCGAAGGTCAAGATGCCTGCGAAGTTCCTCATAGACGACTCGATGGTAATACCCCCGGCAAAGGACCCCGAAAAGGTAACCGTCTCGAGGGGACCGAACATAAAGGAGCTCCCCAAGCAGGCCGCGCTCCCGGAATCCCTTAAGGGCAAGGTGCTTATAAAGCTCGGCGACAACATTACTACCGACCACATAACCCCTGCGGGCACGTGGCTCAAGTACCGCTCGAACGTGCCCAAGTACTCGGAGAGCGTCTTTTCACAGATAGACGCCAAGTTCCATGAGAAGGCCAAGGCCGCCGGCGGCGGGTTCGTGCTGGGCGGCGAGAACTACGGCCAGGGTTCGTCCCGCGAGCACGCGGCCCTTTGCCCCATGTACCTCGGGATAAAGGCCATTATCGCCAAGAGCTTCGCCCGCATCCACAAGGACAACCTCGTGAACTTCGGGATACTCCCCCTTACCTTCGAGAACCCGGCGGACTATGATTCCATTGCCGACGGCGACGAGCTCGAGCTTCCGGGCCTACGGCAGGCGCTGACCTCAGGCGAGACGGTAACGCTCAGGAACGTCACCAAGGGCAGGGACTGCAAGCTCAAGCATGGCTACTCGCCGAGGCAGATAGAGACGATACTCGCCGGCGGCACGCTCAACTACACGACCGCTGCCAAGGCTTAAGCGGGTTTTAAAAAGGAGTCAGGCCCGTAAAAGGCCTGCGACAAGGCCCTCTTCCGGAAGGAAGGGGGCCTTGTTTTTTGATGAGAATGGCGCTTCGAAGAGGACGGGCGCGGGCGAGAGCCGTTCCAGTTCGGCCCTGTTATGGGTAAGGCTCAAGTCGTCTCTGCGGGGTGCGGGGTTGTTGAGTATGATGCCGGCAACCTTTAGCCTCAGGGCGGCGGCGCACCTGGCCGTAAGCAAGGTGTGGTTGATTGTGCCGAGCCGGTTGGCTGAAACGATGATGATAGGAAGGCCGAGGTCGAGGGCAAGATCGGCCATGTATTTTCCTTGAACAATAGGCGTGAGGAGTCCGCCCGCACCCTCGACGAGCATGACGTCATGTGTATTTGAAAGCTCTTTAGCGCATGATTTTATTTTTTGAAAATCGATACTTATGCCTGAAAGTTCAGAGGCGGTAATAGGCGCAAGCGGAGGCGCGAACCTGTATGGGTTTATGAGGTCGAGGTCCGCGTCAGTGCCGGATGCCTCTTTGAGCTTCAATGCGTCCATCGGGAGAAGTCTGCCGTCTCTTTCAGGGCAGCCGGTCTCCACAGGCTTCATGACCCCGGGCTTAAGGCCCGCAGCCCGGAAGGCCCTTGCGAGCATGCAGGCGACCTCGGTTTTGCCTACGCCTGTGTCGGTCCCTGTTATGAAGAAGGAGCGTTTCACGCTTTCGCGCCCTCCGTTACGTCCCTTATTCCCCCATAGGCCGCATCGATTATTTTCTCTATTTCCTTTTCGGTGGCGCTCAGGGGCGGCATTATAACAACCACGTCCCCGAGGGGCCGGAGTATTACCCCGTAGTCCCTGGCGTGGAGGCACGCCCGGTAGCCCACACGCTCACGGGCAGGGTAGGCCTCTTTCGTCCTTTTGTCCTTCACGATCTCTATCCCTGCGACAAGCCCTATCCGCCTCACGTCGCCGACATGCGGCAGTCCTTTAAGCTTCTCCAGTAACCCGTTGAAAGTATGGACTTTCGCGGCGAGTTTTTGCGGCACCTTCTCCTTTTCAAATATATCGAGGCTTGCGATGGCGGCAGCGCACCCGAGCTGGTTGCCGGTATAGGTGTGTCCGTGGAAGAAGCTCTTGTACTCTTCGTATTTTCCCAGGAAGGCCCTGTAGACCTTCTCTGTCGTGAGGGTCGCGGCAAGGGGCAGGTAGCCGCCCGTGAGTCCTTTCGCAAGGCAGAGGAAGTCCGGGGAGACCCTTTCGGCGTCGCAGGCGAACATGCGTCCAGTCCTCCCGAAGCCTGTAGCCACCTCGTCGGCTATTAGGAGGACGTCGTATTTCTTTGTAAGCCTCCTCACCTCCTTGAGGAACCCTGGGGGCGATACGACCATGCCTGCCGCGCCCTGAAGGAGGGGTTCTATGACGCACGCGGCTATATCCTTGTGGTGCTTCTTAAGTATCTCCTCGAACGAGCGAAGGCAGGCGGTCTTGCAGTCCGGGAAGGCCTTTTTCGCCTTGACCGGGCACCTGTAGCAGTACGGGTATGGAGCGCGGAAGGGCCTGAAGAGGAGCGGCCGGTACTTCTTTACGAATATATCTATCTCCCCGACGCTCATGGAGCCGAAGGTATCGCCGTGGTAGGCCCCTGTGAAAGCTATGAACCTTTTCTTTCTGGGCTTTCCGGTTTCTTCCCAATACTGGAAGGCCATCTTCAGGGCTATCTCCACGGAGGTCGAGCCGTTATCCGAATAGAAGACCTTCGTAAGCCCCTTTGGCGCAATCTTTACGAGCCTTTCTGCAAGCTCTATGGAGGGGACATTCGCGAGCCCGAGGAGCGTTGAATGCGCAATGCGCCCGAGCTGGGCCTTTATGGCCCGGTCGATCTCCCTTTTCCTGTGGCCGTGGACATTGACCCAAAGGGAAGATACGCCGTCAAGGTAGCGCCTGCCTTCCGTATCGATGAGATAGCTGCCCCGCCCCCGTTCGATTACGAGGGGGTCGGAAGCCTCCCATTCGCGCATCTGCGTGAACGGGTGCCAGACGTATTTCCTGTCGAGTTGTATGAGCCGTGCTGTCTTCCTGTTCATTGATTTTTTTTCCTTGCCGTGATCAATATAAGCTCGTAGCTTGCAATAACGCCCTGGCCTTTGGCCGGGAACTTGCGTGCATATGCTTCGCCTGCCTCCTTGAGCTCCCTTCCGGGAGAAAGCCCCTTGCCGCGCTCAAGCGGAGGGGAGGCGCCGATGTGCTTAAGGGTCCGGAGCAGCTCAAAGAAATCCTTGTAGACCTTTTTTACAAGCCTTTTATCCAAACTTATTGCTTCAAGACCGGCCCTCTTCGTCTCCATCAGGATTTCATCCGAATCTTTGAACTCAAGCCCCCGATATCCGGGGTAGCATTCCCTCAATTCGGACAGGGTTTCCGGCCCGAGCGTCGAGAGAGCGAAGAGGCCGCCTGGCTTCAATACGCGATAAGCCTCGGCCATGGCCGAGGAGAGGTCCCCGGCCCACTGGTATGTAAGGCTCGATGCCGCGCAATCGAAAGAGGAATCCCTGAACGGAAGGGCTTCGCAGTCCGCCCCGGCGAGCCCGGAAAGCCTTTGCCCCAGCTTTTCCACGGCCCTGCAGAGCATGGGGAGGGCGAGGTCGCATCCGTAGACCCGTGCCTCTGGAAGAGATGACAGTATAAGCTCCGCGAGCGAACCTGTGCCGCAGCCTATGTCGAGTACGGATATGCCTTTGCCGTCCCCGCCTTCCGGAAGGAGATCCCTGAGCGCTGCCGAGACCTCCTTCGCGGCTTCGTGCTGGAAATCCGCGAACCTGTCATAGGAAGAGGCCGCCCGTGAAAAGGATCTCTTTACCGCTGATTTATCGAAACAGGCCTTGAGCATGCAATTCCTACTCTAACAAAGAAATAAACTCGTTTACGACGGACATGAATGAATCAGTATTTGTAATGAACGGCGCGTGCCCGGTCCCCTTCACTATTTCGAGCCTGGCGTCTTTTATATTTTCGGCCATGTACATTGCGGCCCCTGGCGGGCAAACGGTGTCCATCTCCCCGTGGACGAGGAGGACGGGTACTTCTATCTCCTTTAGCCTGTCCCGCAGGTCGGCAGCGTAAAGGGCCTCAAGGGCCTTCGTCATCTCGCCGTACCTGAAAGAGGGGAAGCAGCCCGGCACCGGGCCTTCGCAGGATATCGGTCCCGGATACCTGTATCGCTCGAGAAAGGCCGACGCCCCCGGAGAAGCCAGCTCCTCGTCCGTGAAATTGAGCTTATAGAACCTCTCGACCGTGGAGGCCGGGTCTTTTTTCATGTCCATTATCATGCGTTTCACGAGCGCCCTTGACTGGCCCCAGGGGAAATCTTCCTTCGAAACGAAACACGGGGTCGAGCCGACGAGTATGAGGGCGCGGAATCTCTCCTTAAGGGCCGGGTATGCCGCAATAAGTACCTCGGAGCCGAGGGACCATCCTATGCCGACTGCGCCCTTGATGCCTTGTGTGCGCACAGATAGCTCCCGTATCGCCGGGGTAAGGGTAGGCTCGTCCCAAGCCCTTTCCCCGCCGTGGCCGGGCAGGTCCACCATTATATGTCCGCCCCCGCGCCTTTTTGCCGCCACGTCCCAGACGCGGCTGTCGGTCGCCCATCCGTGGACGAATACGAATGCTTCAGCCATCGAGGGCCTCCCTCAGCGCGGAAAGCGCGGAATCGATGTCCTCCGCCGTGTGCGATGCGGATAAGGTCATCCGGAGGCGCGAGGTCCCCTCGGGCACGGTCGGAGGCCTGATGGCCTGTATGAAGACACCATTTTCAAGGAGCCTGTCCGATATATCGACCGCTTTTTTTGCGGTGCCGACCTTTATGGGGACGATGGGCGTTTCGCTCCCCAAAATATCGAGCCCCAGCCTTGAAAGGCCTTCCTTAAGCCGTGCCGTATTCTCCCAGAGCCTTTGCCTGAGCCCAGGCTCGTTCTCCACGATATCGAACGCCTTGATAGCCGCGCCGCAGACCGAGGGCGGAAGGGCCGTCGTGTAGATGAACGGCCGTGCCTTTGAGACCATAAGGTCTATTAAGGCGCTGCTCCCTGTTATGAACGCTCCGAATGAGCCGAGCGCCTTCCCGAGAGTGCCCATTGTAATGACGGCCGGGTGGCTGATATTGAAATGCTCGAGGCTCCCGCGGCCTCCGGGGCCAAGGACGCCTGTCGCGTGCGCGTCGTCCACAAGGAGCATGGCGCCGTATCTGTCCAGAAGGCCTGTGATATCCCGTAGCGGCGCTATGGTCCCGTCCATGCTGAAGACGCTGTCGGTCACTACCAGCTTCTTTTTAGCCTGCGAGGCCTTGAGGAGCCTTTCAAGGACGTTTACGTCCCTTGATGGATATCTCCTGACTTTGGCCCTGCTGAGGACGCAGGCATCAACGATGGAGGCATGGTTCAGTTTATCCGAGAATACCTCGGAGGACCTGTCCAGAAGGGCGGAGATCACGCCGAGGTTAGCATTATAGCCGGAATTGAAGAGGAGAGCGGCATCGGCCCTTTTGAAGCTTTTTATCCGTTCTTCCAGCATGACGTGGGGCTCCATTGTGCCTGAGACGAGCCTTGATGCCCCGGCCCCGGCCCCCCACTTCTGAACGGCCTCGATCGCGGCTTCTTTTACGAGCGGGTGGCCGGCAAGGCCCAGGTAGTCGTTCGAGCACATGATAAGCGCTTCCCTGCCGTTTACGACGGCCTTTGGCCCCTGCGGCCCGTGAATGGTCTTAAGATTGCGCAGTAAGCCGAGGGAATCGAGCCTCAAGAGCTCCTCGTCGATATATTCGAGCATGGGGTTCATCTTGGAAAGATTAATTGTAGCCCCGGGGCTTGAGGCCCAGGTCCGAGAGCATCCGGAGGTCGTCTTCCGGGGCCCTCCCGGGTGTGGTGAGGTAGTTGCCTATCATCATGCCGTTCGCGCCTGCCGCGAATATGAGGGGCTGGAGGTCGCGGAGGTTCACTTGTCTCCCGCCGCAGATGATGATGTCCCTCGCCGGCAGCATGAGACGGGCAAGCGCGATTATTCTGAGGCACTCTATGGGGGTAAGATGATTGGCGCCTTCAAGGGGCGTTCCGGGCCTGGGGTTGAGGAAATTAATCGGGATGGAATCGACCTCAAGCTCCCTTAAGGTGGAAAGGAGCTCTATCCTTACCTCCCAGCCTTCTCCGAGCCCGAATATCCCGCCCGAGCAGACGTGAAACCCGAGTTCCTTTGCTGCCCTTACGACCGCCACGTCCTCTTCGTAGTCGTGGGTCGTGCAGACCTTCTGGAAGAAACTCCGTCCGGTTTCGAGGTTATGGTGGTAGCTTTCAAGTCCGCTCTCTTTAAGCCTATTAAGAGTCTCTCTCGTAAGCATCCCGAGCGAGGCGCAGCTTTCAAGCTCCATGCCCCGCATTCCTCTTATGGCTTCGGAAAGGGCGGAGATGTCCTTTTCCTTTTCTATTCTTGTGCCGCTTGTGACTATCGAGAACTCGCGCGCCCCGGTCCTTGCCGCCTCCCGCGCCGCGCTGAGAATGTCAGAGGGCCCGGACATGGGGTATTCGGCTGCGCCAGTGGGATACTTCACGGACTGGGAGCAGAAAGAGCAGTCCTCCTTGCAGAGGCCGCTCTTGGCGTTTACGATGGCGCAGAGGTTTACCTCGACCCCTTTGTGATGACGCCTGACCTTCTCGGTAATTGCGAGTATTTCGTAAATGGACGAATCCGGGAGGCTTGCAAAGTCAAGGGCTTCGCCTTCGGATAGGCCGACTCCGGAGAGGCCTTTTTCAAGGGCAGTCTTCAGTATGGTTTCCATTATTTTTCCGGGGATTTGAAGTGTGTTCCTAAGATTGAATAGCATAGGGCAAAAGCATTGTCAACCTAAACGTATAGTAGGTTGACAATGCTTTTCGGGCGGGACGGCCTTCGTCAACCCGCTTAACGTGGGGCGGGACGGAGTGTGTATACAAGATCAGGGGATATCGCCTGAGTCCAGGAGGCTTACAGAGGATTTAATGCCGAGCCGCCGGGCAAGGGAATGGATGCGGCCCTCAAGCTTCTTCCGGGCGGACCTGGAAGGGCAATAGGCCTCTATTGTTACCGCGAAGAGCATCCCCCCTGAATCGGTCTTGGACTCAATGCATGTCACTGCCGCTTTGGAGCTGTCAAGGAGTTTCGAGACCGTGTAGAGAGCGTCGGGCCTGTTCGGGCCGTGGAGCATTATATGCACGTTTCCGAAGGTCCGGCTTTTTGCAATTGCAAGCTCCTTTGACTTCAGGGTCAATAAGCCGGTTACCCTGTTTACCGCCTTAACAAAGGTCTTCCGGTCCTTTCCGAGGACTTCCATTGCGGCTGCGAAGTGGCCGCCAAAGGACGATATTATGGAATCCCCGACCAGGCACCCGCTCTCCTTAAGCGAGCAGAAGAGTTCTGTGAGCTTCCTGTCCTTGGGACCCGCAGCCAAGAGCGCGTATCTTTTCACAGCGCCTTCCTTTCTTTTTTAAAAGATGTGTCCTGGTGCGGGTCGGGGTGGATGTGGGAGGTTTGGAAAAGAATCGGTTTACGGCAGATCCGATTTTTTATTTTTTTTAAACCCCTCCTTTCTTTTAGAGGTTTTCGGCCGGTCCTTCTGTGACTCAGGTCACATCGGATTAGTTCCTGTACGGCTTCTTTTTAACCTCTTTATTTTTGTTCGTTTTTTCCTTTTCCCTTCATCCTTTCGGCGATTTTCCCTTCATGGCCCCTCTCGTTCGGCCGGTAGTAGGTCCTGCCCTTTAGGGACTCCGGCAGGTATTCCTGCTCGACCTCCGCGTCCTTGAAGCTGTGCGGGTACTTGTAACCCTTGCCGTAGCCGAGCCCTTTCATGAGGCTTGTGGGCGCGTTCCTTATATGGAGCGGCACGGGGAGGGCGCCGTGCTTCTTTACGTCTCCCGCGGCTTCGAGATAGGCGAGATACGAGGCGTTGGATTTCGGGGCGGTCGCGAGATAGGCGACCCCGTGCGCCAGCGGTATCCAGCCCTCCGGCATTCCAACGAAATCGACCGCGTCCTTTACGTCGACCGCCAGCCTGAGGGCCGCAGGGTCGGCGTTCCCGATGTCCTCCGAGGCGAATATGACCATGCGCCTTGCGATAAAGAGAGGGTCTTCGCCTGCCTCGACCATTCTCGCGAGCCAATAGATCGCCGCGTGCGGGTCGCTCCCCCTCATGGATTTTATGAAAGCCGAGATGACGTTATAATGCTCCTCGCCGCCCTTGTCGTAGAGAATGGCCTTCCTCTGCACAGCCTCCTCGGCGGCCTTGAGGCTTATATGCCTTACCCCTTCGGGGTCCGGCTCGGTAAGCATGTAGGCGGCCTCAAGGGCGTTTAGCGCCGTTCTCGCGTCTCCCGCCGATATCTCGGAGAGGAAATCAAGGACACCCTCCTCAAGCTCGGCCCTATAGCCGCCGAGCCCGCGCTCCTTGTCCTTCATGGCGCGCCCAAGTATTTCATTGAGCGCCTCTGAAGAGAGGGATTCGAGCACCAGCACCTTGCACCTCGATAGGAGCGGCGCGTTTACCTCGAAAGACGGGTTCTCGGTCGTCGCCCCTATGAGGGTTATGGTGCCGTCCTCCACGCTATGGAGGAACGCGTCCTGCTGAGCCTTGTTGAACCTGTGTATCTCGTCCACGAAAAGGACGGTCTTTTTGCCGCGCCGGAGGTTGTCTTTTGCGACCTTTATTACTTCCCTTATCTCCTTTACGCCCGAGAGGACCGCCGAGAACTCGATGAACTCCGATTTCGAAGCCTCCGCAACTATCCTGGCGATTGTTGTCTTGCCGGTGCCGGGCGGCCCCCAGAGGATAAGGGAAGGAAGTTCGCCTTTCTTTATTGCCCTGTCCAGGAGCTTCCCCTCTCCAAGAAGGTGCTCCTGCCCTACAAAACCCGAAAGGTCTTTTGGCCGCATCCTCTCGGCAAGCGGTGCAGGGTTCAGCCCGCTTCGGCTATCATTGAAAAGCTCAAGTTCCATATAAGAATATCTCCTACAACCGAAATTTTACTATATGCGGAAGGGAAATGGAAGGAAGGGCCGGGGCACCCCTTAACCGTTGACAGCAGAGACCCTATGGGATAGCATATCCACCGGAAATCAGGGCTAAAATTCTTTGAGAGAACTTTTTTAATGCGGATAGCGATCTTCGGGGGCACCTTCAATCCCATACATTTGGGCCACCTTAGGATAGCCGAGGAGGCGAGGGAGGCGCTTTCGTTCGAGCGCGTGGTCTTTGTGCCGACGCATATAACCCCGCATAAGTTGAGGGAGTCGCTTACGCCTCCCGAGGCGCGCTATGAGCTCGTACAGCGCGCCATAGAGGCGAACCCCGGCTTCGAGGCCTCGGATATCGAGATACGGCGCGGGGGCAGGTCGTTTACGGTCGAGACCGTGAGGGAGCTTAAGAGGGAGCGGCCGGAATCCTCTGTAAGCCTCATAATAGGGAACGACTCTTTCAACGATATAACCTCATGGTACGAGTACGAGGAGCTTCTGAACCTCTCAAGCCTCATAGTCGTGCCGAGGCCCGGCCACCCGGTAAAAAAGCCCGGTGAGGTGTTGCCGGTTGAAGTGGCCCGTAAGTTCTGGTATGATTCGGAAACCGGCGCCTACGTCAATTCCGCCGGTATCTCTATAACTTACCTGAATACGACTCTTATGGACATCTCTTCTTCGGCCATAAGGGAAAAAGTGCGTAGCGGCCTCTCGATAAGGTACCTCGTGCCCGAGAGTGTCCGTAAACTCATAGAAGAGCAGGAGCTTTATAAATGAGCCAGGCCGCTGCCAAGGCAGTCCGTCCGTAAACGGGGGGGAGGCCTCCAAAAATCCATCAAGGAGCTCTTAAACTGGAACCAAAGAAGAAGGCGCTCGAGATCGCAAGGCTCGCCCTCGACAAGAAGGCCGAGAAGGTTGTCATTCTGAACATAAAGAAACTTTCCACAGTCTCGGACTACCTCGTCATTTGCAGCGCGGAATCCGAGAGGCAGGTGCAGGCCATAGTCAATGCCGTGGAAGACGGGTTGAGAAAAGCCGGTGAGCGGCCTCTCGGCACCGAAGGCGCCGCCGAAGGGAAGTGGGCGCTCATGGATTATAACGACGTCGTGGTCCATGTCTTCCTCGAGCATATAAGGTCTTTCTACGACCTAGAAGGGCTCTGGGCCGAGGCGCCGGCCACGGAGGTCGCGGATAAATTGAAGCGCTCCGCCACCGCTAAACCCGGCACAAAGGGCGGCAAAAAAGGGACGGGAAAAAAGGGCGGGTAGGCCGGTGGCGCCTTGAAGATAGTTTTTATCTCCGTGGGCCGTATGAAAAGTGAGGGCCTGAGGGAAGCCGCCTCGGAGTATCTTAAAAGGATACGGAGATACGCGCCTGTCGAGGTCGTGGAGGTAAAGGACGAGAAGGCCACGGCCAAGGCGCCCAGGGCGGACGTCGCAAGGGGCGAGGGGCAGAGGATAATCGCGAAGCTCATGCCCGGCGATTATGTCGTCTCGCTTGCCGACACCGGGACCGGAATGACTTCCGCGGGCCTGTCGGAGCTCCTCTCCGGCATAATGGCCTCGGGCAGGAAAAGGCTTGTCTTCATAGTTGGAGGCTCGTGGGGCCTCGACAGGGACGTATACGACAGGTCTAACATGGTGCTTTCGCTTTCGCCGATGACCTTCCCCCACGACCTCGCGAAGCTCGTCCTGTATGAGCAGGTCTACAGGGGCTTTACAATAATGCGGAACGAACCCTATTCGCACTGAAAAAAAAGGAAGAGCGGCGGCAGATGTACACCAAGGTACTCCTAGTAGTAATCATACTCGTCCTGGGGGCTTTCTTCTACCTCCATACCAAGAACCCCGGCATTGTCACTTTCGTCGTAACGAGCGAATACACTTACGCGCTTCCGGCTACTCTTCTCGTCTTTTTCGGCTTTCTCGCGGGCGTCGTGCTTGCGGTCCTGAATTCGCTCGTTGCTGACGCGAGGAGGGCGCTCAGGGAGATGAAGGAGCGGAGGGAGAAGAAGCTCCTTGCCCAGGCCGACGAGAACTACAGGAAAGGGGCCGAGCTCCTTGTGAAGGGCGATACCGCATCCGCGAGGGAGCTTCTTGAGAAGGCCCACGCCGCAAAGCCGAACGAAACCGGAATGATAATAAGCCTCGCCGAGACCTACATGAGGGAGGACAGGCCCAGGGAGGCGGTGAAGGTCCTTGAGAAGGGATTCCTCAATAACCCTTCCTCCATAGGCGTCTTGAGCTCGCTTGCCCGTTGCGCGACCGAATCCGGGGACGCACAGAGGGCGGCAAAGGCCCTCGAAGAGGTCGTGAAGCTCGACCCGGGCAATCTCTATGCCTTGAGGAAATTGAGGGACCTGAGGATAAAGGAGGACCTCTGGTCCGATGCGGCGGAGCTGCAAAAAAAGATCATTGATTCCGAAAGGAACGAAGACCTCAGGAAAAAGGAGAAAAAGCTCCTTACGGGGCTCCTATATGAGTCTGCATGCGTGTCGATGAACGAGGGGAGGCTAACCGAGGCGCTCGTCAGGGTAAAAGAGGCATTGAAGAACGGCGACAAGTTCCTCCCCGGGCATATCCTCCTCGGAGAGGTGCTCGACAGGCAGGGGAGCTCTTCGAGCGCCGCAAAGGTGTGGGAGAAGGCGCTTGCCAGGTTCAGCACCCCCGAGCCGATTATCCTCAAGCTCGAGGACCTGTGTATCAGGGAATCGGCCCCGGAAAGGATACTCGAAAGGTACAATAAGGAGATACTTACGCATTCGAACGGGCTAAATATGAGGCTCCTCCTTGCACGCCTGTACCTGAGGCTCGAGATGGTCGATAACGCCATAGAAGAGCTCGAAAGACTTCAGAACGAGGGCGAGGACGGGTTCTACCATTCCGTGCTCCTCGGCGAGGCGTATCTCAGGCGTAAGCAGGGCGGCAGGGCCGCGCACCTCTTCCACAGGGCGCTCGGGCTCGACAGGGAGTACAGCCCTCATTTCAGGTGCTCGGGATGCGGCTCCGATGTGGTCTCCTGGAAGGCACGGTGCACTTCATGCGGAGAGTGGGATACACTTGTAATGAGGGGGGTGGAGTCCCAGCACAGGGCCCCGGCCCTGAGAAAGCTCTTCTGAGCCCAGCCGCCTGAAGGCCGGGCCGCGCAACCGGCTAGCGTCCCTTCCGGACGAGTTGCCCGGAAAGTCATACTGCCTGACCCCGTGCTCTGTTTATCCCCCCTCAAAAAAAGCAGGAGAACTGGATTTGAAAAAGGTCTGCCTGATCGTGCTCGACGGATGGGGCATCAACCCCGAGAACGACTCGAATGCCGTGCTCCTGGCCTCGACCCCCAATTATGACCGGCTGGTCCGGGAATATCCCGTGTCGTCAATAGACACCTCCGGATTTTCAGTGGGCCTCCCTGAGGGGCAGATGGGGAATTCCGAGGTCGGCCATCTCACAATGGGCGCGGGAAGGATCGTATACCAGGAGCTCGTAAGGATATCCAGGGCCATAAAGGAAGGCGAGCTTGAATCCCGCCCCATGATCGGAGAACTCGCAAGCGAGCTCAAACGGAGGGGCAGCGCGCTCCATCTTATGGGCCTTCTCTCGGACGGCGGGGTGCACAGCCATATAGAGCACCTCTTCGGCCTGCTCGACATCTTCAAGAGAAAGGGTGTGGAGAGGATCTACATACATGCTATACTCGACGGCAGGGACACTCCTCCATCGAGCGGCGCTCTCTACATGGAGTCGCTCCTTTCATACCTTGCGAAGAACAAATCGCCTGCCAGGGTGGCCACCGTGTGCGGCAGGTATTACGCTATGGACCGGGACAACAGGTGGGAGCGCGTAAAGAAGGCGTATGAAGCGATTGCGGAGGGAGCCGGAGCAATCGCCGAAGACCCTCTCGAGGCCGTGAAGGCGGCTTACTCCAGGAATGAAACTGACGAGTTCGTCCAGCCTACGGTGCTGGTCCGGGAAGGAAGGCCCGTAGCCCCGGTCTCGGACGGAGACGCCGTCCTCTTTTTCAATTTCAGGTCGGACAGGGCAAGGGAGATAACAAGGGCCTTCGTGGACGAGGGCTTTACCGGCTTCGAGAGGAAGGCGAGACGCGCCCTTTCGAGATTCGTCTGCATGACCGAATACGACCAAAGGCTCGGGCTTCCGGTCCTTTTTGCTCCTCAGGCGCTCCGGAACATACTGGCGGACGTCCTCTCTACCAGGGGGCTTAAGCAGTTCAGGGTGTCCGAGACCGAGAAGTACGCCCATGTGACCTTTTTCTTTAACGGCGGCAGGGAAGAGCCGTTCGAAGGCGAGGAGAGGCTCCTTATCCCGTCGGCGCAGGATGTGCCGACATACGACAAAAAGCCCGAGATGAGGGCCCTTGAGATAGCCGAGGCCGCTTCACTCAAGATAAGGGAGGGGCGCTATTCCTTCATGCTGATGAATTTCGCGAACTGTGACATGGTCGGCCATACCGGGATCCTGGATGCCGCGATCAAGGCCTGCGAGGCGGTGGACCGGGCCCTGGGCATCGTGACCGGGGCGGCCCTTGAAAACGGCTGGTCGGTTTTGATAACCGCCGACCACGGTAACGCCGAGCAGATGAAAGACCCTTCGAGCGGCGAGGCCCATACGGCCCACACAACGAACCTTGCTCCGTTCATAATGGTAGACCCGGATATGAAAGGGACGAGGCTCAAGGACGGCGGGCTTGACGACGTCGCGCCGACTGTCCTTAAGCTCATGGGACTACCCCAGCCCTCTGAGATGACCGGCAAGCCTCTTTTTTGAGGCAACCTCTACAAAATGATCTTTTCCCCGGACTCTGCGTAGTTACGTGAATAAAAATGCTCACACACTATCGTATATGCTCCGCTTTTTTCTTCCCGGCCTTCCTTACTGCGGGAAAAATCCCAAATTTTTAGAGGTTGCCTTGAGATAGGGAAGGAGTATTTTGCCCCACTGCATCATGAAGCGCGACATGCGCAGCCCTTTTATAAGTCAGCCAACCCTCCTTACGCCCGCATGGTAGCAGCACTGCAGGCTTTCGATATTGTTATCAAAGGTCCTCCTGCCGGCGTACCTGAATTCTATCCTGATGAAGGATATGCCGCCGGGAATGGTGGAGTTCATCTCCTCGACCACCCGTCCATGGCCCCACTCCGGGTGCCTCAGGTGGACGACTACTTCCCCAACCGAGAGGTACAGTTTCCTTCTCTCCTCGCGCATACCTAATTTTCCGTCTTTTAGTGAGCTCCGTCAAGTGGGAAAACCCGCGCAGGGACTGGGTGAAACGCGCTATGGGCGTTTTTTTCTCCGGCTATGGCGAGGTTCCAGCCCCCTTGAAACCGAGGCCCGGGTATGAGATGATATGGCCGGAATTCATAGCAGGGTGTTGAAAAACACCATGCTAGGCAATCCATGGATGGATTGCCAATTGCGAAGACTTGAAAGTCGAGCAATTTGTGAGGCTTGGGCGGATTCATTCCGCCAAGCCGTGTTTGAAAAAGTCCAGGAAGGACTTTTTCAACATCCTTCTAGGGAGGGCGACCTATGCCGCAGAAAGGTTCCTGTAATTATCTCACCTGCCCGATGTGCGATGTGGAAGTACCGATGGCCGGGGATGAAAAGATCGGGGAGAGCGTCTATTGCCCCTACTGCCAGACCCCGCTCGCGCTCCGGAAAGAGAAGAATACGGAAGAGTTCTTTTTGGAGGAGGACTTCTGAGCGCAGGCTGCTGAAAAAGCCCAATCTGCGTTGTCGTCTTCAAAATTGGACATTCCGGCGTACAATGAAAGTACGCCTCATTCCTCATTTTCGACTCCTCGCATCTTGAGCTTTTTGAGCAGTCTGAACGTGCCTTGAGTGATTCAGTACCCTGCTATATATCCAGCACGGCAACCGCCTTCCACCCGCTATCGGCCCTCTCCAGGCTGAACATGTGCAGGGTCACTGCCTTCACGTCAGCGCCGAGCGGGTGTTTGGCCGGGTCAAGCTCTTCTCCCGAGAGCTCGGCAACGAGGCTTAAGCCGTCCGCGCCTTCCTTTATCTCAATCTTTTCCACTCGCACAAGGAGCTTCTTCGCGTCCTTCAGGTACACAAGCTCGTTCAGGAAATCGTAGAGGAGCATGTCCCTGTCAGGGTTTTCGAGCCTTACGCTCACGCGTTTCTTTCTCTCTATCCTCTCCGGCTCGTCTACCATTACGTTCACCGTCGCTTCCGCGGCGGAGGTGAAGACCTCTTCAAGGCTTCCGCCGGTTGCCTCGAACGCTACGTCGGCAGTGGCTATTTCGTCAAGATAGCGATACGGCATTCCCGGTTTTCCTTTGCCTTTACGGCTAACCCTTTATGTTCCCGATGGGTATGAGCCGGACTACGCGCTTACTGAGCCCGGCCGATTCGGTAGCCCCGACCACTTCGTCAATCTTTTTATAGGCCGCGCCTGCCTCCTCGGCAAGCCCGCCCCATGTCACGCTCCTTACATAGATGCCCCGCTCCTCCATCTCGTGCTGGAGCTTCGAGCCCCTGTACATGCGTTTCGCGTGGTGCCTGCTCATGGTCCTGCCGCTCCCGTGCGCGGTCGTGTAGAACGCGTCCTTGCCGGTCGCGAGACCCGCGAGGAGATATGAGCCCGTCTCCATGCTCCCGCCGATTATGACGGGCTGGCCGGTCTGCATGTACCTCTCGGGGAGTCCCTTCATTCCGGGCGGTAAGGCCCTTGTCGCTCCCTTCCTGTGGACGAGGAGTTCCATCTCCTTGCCGTCAACCATATGCCTCTCGACCTTGGCCGTATTGTGGGTTACGTCGTATACCATCCTTATCCCGAGGTCCTCGGGCGGCCTCCTGAATATTGTCGAGAAGACCTCGCGTATCCTGTGGAGTATCACCTGCCTGTTCACGAAGGCCATGTTGGCGGCGCACTTCATGGCCTTCCAGTAGTCCTGACCCTCCCGCGAGTTGAAGGGCGCGGAGGCGAGTTCCCTGTCGAGCACCTTTATCCCGTATTTCGGCTCCATTACGCGAAGGAAGGCCTGGAGGTAGTCGGTCGCCACCTGGTGGCCGAAGCCGCGGCTACCGCAGTGAAACATTATGGCTATCTGGTCCGGGAGCGTGAAACCGAAGGCCCTGGCCGTCTCCTCGTCGATGACGTTCTCGGGCTTCGCGACCTGTATCTCGCAGTAATGGTTCCCGCTCCCAAGCGTGCCCACCTGATCGAACCCCCGGTCTATGGCCTTTTCGCTCACCTTCGAGGCGTCCGCCCCCTCGAAGCAGCCCCGCTCCTCTGTAAGCTCGATGTCCTCGGGCCAGGCATAGCCCTTTCTCAGGCACCAGCGCGAGCCCTCTTCAAGCGCTTCCCTGAACTCCTTCCTGTCGAGCCTCAGAAAGCCGGTGGAGCCCACGCCCGAGGGTATCCTGTAGAAGAGCGCGTCCACCAATTCCTTCAGCCTGGGTTTCACCTCTTCGAGTGTGAGGTCCGTAACGGCAAGCCTCATCCCGCAGTTTATGTCGAAGCCTATGCCCCCGGGCGATATTACCCCTCGACTTGCGTCCATGGCGGCCACCCCGCCTATGGGGAAGCCGTAGCCCCAGTGCCCGTCCGGCATGCAGCAGGCGTATTTGACTATGCCGGGCAGGCATGCGACGTTCGTCACCTGGTTGAAGACTCCTTCGTCCATCTCCCCTATGAGTTTCTCGGTCGCGTATATGCGCGCCGGGACGAGCATCCCCTGCTTGTAGCTCTTCGGGAGCTCCCAGATGGTTTCGGATATCCTTTTTATCGATGAAGGAACGGCCATAGCCCTTGCCTCTAAGGTATTATTCCCCGGCGCGGGACTTCACGGCGGTCGCGGAGGTCCTCGGTATAATCATTACTTTACCAGAAAAAAGCAAGGCTTGTTTTTCCCGTCTTGGCGGGGATTTCGGGCTTCTTGACAAGCCCGTCCTCGGGTCTAGAATTAAAATATGAACGGTTTATGCGCCGCAAGCGGACGATTTAAGCGGCATGATTTCCGAAGGGTTTTGCATATAATGGAGGTGCGAGTATGAGAAAGGGTTTATTGGCGGCCGTAATGGGCTTGATCTCGGCCGCTTTCATATCAACTGCGGACGCCCAGTACAGGATCCCGCTCGAAGGCGTCTTTCAGTTCCCGGATGCCGAAGGCTTCATAAGCGTGGAAGATTATGACTCGGGCATCAACCAGCAGGAGGTTACGGTCGAGGTAAGGGGGTTGAGGCCCAATTCCGTATACACGGCATGGCTGGCTGACGGGCCCGAGAGGATGCAGGGCCTCGGCGTGGAGGATTACTCTTTCCGGACCGACGCGGCCGGCAACGGCAGGTTCATAGCCACGGTGCCCGAAGGCGAGCTTAACAGGTGGGACATGCTGGAAATAGCCTATCACCCCACCGGCGACCCGGCTGACCTTGAAAACGCGGAGATAGCCCTGAGGGGCGATTTGGGCCTGTATGGCTAAAAGGCGCATGGTTACGGTCATCAAGGGCCTCGGCTTAAGCCGCAGGCCCTTTTGATTTTAGAGGTTACAGGCGCAACAAGAGAGGTAAATCATGAAATACCGTATTTTGACAATCGCGCTCGCGGCCGTCTTCTTTACCTCCGCCGCAGTATGGGGCTCATCCTCCAAGGTCGAGCTGACGGGCGAGGCATGGGACAGCGCTACGGGCGAAGCCGTGATAACCGATGTCGAGAACGAGGAGAAGGAGATAAGGGTGGAAGCCAGCGGCCTTCAACCCAACTCCCTCTATTCCATATGGCTCATAGACGAAACGCCGATGCTCGGAGACCTCGGGATAGGCTCCGGCGACCTGACGTTCGAGACCGATGCCGAAGGGAACGGCTCCTACACCGTCAGGATACCGTCCCGGCAGTTTAAAGACTGGGACAAGATAGAGATACTGCATCATCCGAATAACGACACCGAGGACCTGGAAGGCGCCGAGCTCGCGCTCCTGGGGAGCTTCTGGGGTTAAGGAGGCGCAAATGAACGCGCTTGGAATGGTTTTGGGATTGGCACTGGCTGCGGTCGTGGCATTCGTGCTCCCGCAGGCTTTCGCCCATACGGACAGGATGGAGATGGAGAGCTTCCTCTGGGAGGACTCAAGGGCCGAGGTCGAGATTACGGATACGGCCGAAGGCGCAAAGGAGATAACGATACGCGCCGAAGACCTCATGCCGGACTCAATGTACACCGTCTGGCTCGTGAGCGAAGAGAGGCGCGAGGCGGAGATGGTAAGCCCGATGGAGCACGGCTTCAGGACCGACTCCGATGGAAACGGGGTCTTCAGCGCCGTCGTCCCCGAAGAGGAACTGGGGAGATGGGAAAGGATCGAGGTAGCATGGCACCCGGAAGGCGCCCCGACGGTTGAAGGGATGCAGACAGCCTTTGCAGCCGGCCTCGAAGGAATAGGCTGAGAATGGCGCGGAGGCCGGGCGAGTCGATTGCGCGCCAGGCCTCCGTTTCCGGCCCTTTCCCTTGACCCCTTGAGAAGAACTATGGTAGCTTTATCCGCATGAACATCATCGTGACCGGCGGTGCCGGCTTCATTGGCTCGCACCTCGCGGCCGCGCTCCTCGAGCGCGGGGAAAAAGTTGCCGCAATAGACGACTTTAACGACTTCTACGACCCGCGGCTCAAGAGAGAGAACGCGGAAGCGCTCCTGAAAAACCCGTCTTTCAGCCTTTTCGAAGCCGACATAAGGGACCGTAAGGCCGTCGAAGAGGTTTTTGCCGCGTTCAAGCCTCACGCGGTCTGCCATCTGGCCGCCAGGGCCGGGGTGAGGCCCTCGATAGAAGACCCTCTTCTCTACGAGGAAGTGAACTGCCTCGGCACGCTGACCCTCCTCGAGCTTTCGAGGAACAACGGGATAGGCAATTTCGTTTTCGCCTCCTCCTCGTCCGTATACGGCATAAACAGCAAGACCCCCTTTTCAGAAGAGGACCCGATAACCTGCCCGATATCCCCGTACGCGGCCACGAAAAGGTCCGGCGAGCTCATGTCTTTCACCTACTCGCATCTCTGGGACCTCCCGGTAACCTGCCTCCGTTTTTTTACGGTGTACGGCGAAAGGGGAAGGCCTGATATGGCCGTCGCCAAATTCACGCGCCTCATAAGCGCCGGCAGGGAAATAGACGTCTACGGCGACGGCACGGCCAGGAGGGACTTCACCTATATCGGCGACATAGTCTCCGGCATACTCAAATCGATATACTCGCCTTCAAGGTACGAGATAATAAACCTCGGAGGCGCCAATACAATCGAGGTGAGGGGGCTTATCGCCCTCATAGAGGCGGCCCTCGGCATAAAGGCGAAGGTAAGGCATCTGCCGCCTGCGCCAGGGGACGTGCCCATAACGCACGCTGATGTATCCAAGGCGAAAAGGCTTCTGGGTTTCAGCCCTTTGGTCCGGATAGAGGAAGGCGTTGAGAGGTACGTAAAATGGTTCGTAGAGAGGGAGCGGAGGCTCTCTGAAACCCGTCCAGGAGCGCTGAGTTGAAAAAGTCTTTCATAAAATCCATAAAGGAACGGGACAGCGTCCAGGACGCCTTCCTCGTTACGAAAAAAGAGACCGGCATAAGCAAGTCCGGAAAACCCTACCTTAACCTCAAGCTCATGGACTCCACAGGGGAGATGGAGGCAAGGGTATGGGACGATGCCGAGGAGCTTTCAAAGGGGTTCAAGAAGGACGACATAGTAATAATCAAGGGCTTCGCTGTCGCTTACCAGGGCGGCATTCAGCTAAATGTCTCCTCTGTAAAGGCCGCCCCTGAGGAGAAGTACTCGCTTCGGGACTTCCTGCCGTCTTCAGGAAAGGACCCGGCAGAGCTTTCAGCCGGCCTCGATTCGGTAATAGCAGGCATAAGGGACAGGCACATAAAGGCCCTCATCGAGTCCATATTCTCGGACCCGGATATAAGGGAGGCGTTCCTCATGGCCCCTGCTGCGAAATCCATGCACCATCCGTACCTGGGCGGACTCGCGGAACACGTGCTTTCGATATGCGGCCTGGTCGGGAAGGTCGCGGCGCACTACGGCGAGTCCGTGAACAAAGACCTCCTCACGGCAGGCGCCCTGCTCCATGACATAGGGAAAATCTGGGAGCTCTCATACCAGAGGTCCTTCGACTACACGGACGAGGGAAGGCTCATCGGGCACATCACGATAGGGACGGACCTCATAGAGAGGAAGGCATGCGCCATCCCGGGCTTCCCGAGGGAGCTTTCCATGCTCCTTAAGCACCTCGTCCTTTCACATCACGGCCAGCTCGAGTTCGGCTCGCCGAAGCGGCCCAAGACGATAGAGGCGATAATCCTCTCCTACCTCGACGACCTCGACGCTAAGGTCAGCACCGTAAGGGGGCTAATCCAGGACAAGGGCGACGGCTCCAACTGGACCTCTTATCAGAGGCTCTTTGAGCGGTACATCTACAAGGGCGTTGCCCCGGTTGCACCTGAAGACGAGCAGGCCGCGGATAAAGCTGATAGGACGGATGATAACGGCGAGGACGGCAAGGGAAACCTGAACCTCTTCAAGTGAGCCCCACCATCTCTATGGACCCCGTAAAGAAAAAAGAGGCGCTCCGGAAAAGGATCGCCCATGCGTGCGCGGTTCGCTTCAACGGCTCTGTCCCGGTATTCGGAGAGGGTCCGCTCCCGTGCAGGCTCATGGTCATAGGCGAGGCCCCCGGGCGCGACGAGACGAGGCTTGGAAAACCTTTTGTTGGCAAGGGCGGGTCCTTTTTCGTCGGCGTCCTCGAGGAAGCGCTGGGGCTAAAGAGGGACGAGATATATATAACGAACGTCCTCAATATCTGGCCCAACGTCGAGACCAGGAGGCGCCGGACCAGGCCCCCGGAGAGCGACGAGGCCGGGTTCTTCATCCCTTTCCTTCTGGAAGAAATAAGCATAGTGGACCCGGCTGTCATCATAACCGCCGGGAAGACGGCTTTTTCGGCGCTTTTCCCAGGGAAGCCTTTCAGGCCGGGCGAATGGGCCGAGTTCGACGGCAGGGCGGTCATGCCCGTCTATCATCCGTCATACCTCTTGAGGAGGCAGAAGAGGCTCAAGGAGAGCGTGGCCGAGCTCAAGGATTCGCTAAAGTCCGTTAAAAAGAAGCTCGGGTCATAGCCCGGTCATTGCCCGCCGCCGGTTTTCGGGCTGCAGACCGGGCAATACGGGAGCCCGGCATCGAGCGGGCAGTCGTGTCCGCACTCGGCGCAGCAGACGCAGTCCTCCGCAGGATAGGTGCAAACCGGACAGACCTCCTCCCCAGGCACGTTCATCTTTTTGTCTTTTTTTCCCTCGCTCAATTCCATTTAGAATCCCCTCGGGCCTACCGGCCGGTTTCATTTTAGATTATACAGCCGTTTCAGCTCGCGTTCGAAACGCATCAAAAAAGCAGCCTGAACTCGGCGAAATAGAAATCCGAGCTTCCGGAAACTATCTCCCTTCTGTCGTTCAGAGGTATCTGGACCCCGGTAGTGAAATACAGGTCGCCGGGCAGGTCGTACTTGAGCGCCGGGCCTGCAAACGTGCTCCCCTCCTCCATGTCATAGATGCCGAAGCCCTGGAATTTGAGGCCGGGGCCGAGGTTAAGCCCCAGCCCGGTGCCGACCATCCGGCTTTCGTCGGAAAGAAGGTCCGAGACGCCTGCGCCAGGTATGCTCAAGAGCCGTGCGCTGTTTCTCGTGTAATTGTCTTCCATGAGCCCGTACAGGGTCGACGGGAAACCCGGGTCGAGTATGGAGCTTAAGGAATCCTGAGGCGCTCCCGGGCCTTCCGCATCGCCCTGTAGGGGCGGATCGCTCCACCATGCGCCCGTAAGGTTAGCGGAGAGGGCTGGCGGATCCAAAGGGAGGACGGCCACGAGCATACCGTATAAAAATAACAAGGGCATTTGTTTCCCGTTAACGGTTGCCAGCACAGCCAACGTATATATAATTGATTCATCCGGATTCAGAAAATCTCAAAGGAAGACGCGCTTTATGCCGGACAGAGCAAGCATGCTCAAAAACTGGCGCACACTGACTATAACGGCCGGGCTTTCGTGGCTTATGAAGCTCCTTATGATGATCCTTCTCCCCGTTGCGGCTGTGAAGGGAGAATACCTCTTTATCGTCCTCATAATCTTCTCGATAGCGGTGTCCCTGATACCGAGCCTCCTTGAGAGGAGCTATCGGGTGACGCTCCCTTTCGAGATGGACCTTCTTATAACCCTCTCCATATTCGCGAACACGTTCATGGGCGAATGGCTCGATTTCTACGAAAAAATATGGCTCTATGACAAGCTCCTCCACATGTACAGCAGCGGCGTCGTCGGCCTTCTGGCATTCATCGTCGTCTATACTTTGAATTATACAGGAAAAGTGCGGCTCTCGTTGCCTTTTATCGGCGTCTTCACCGTTACATTCGCGATGGCCATGGGCGGCATGTGGGAGATCGGGGAGTTCACGGTAGACAGCCTTTTCGGCAAAAACACCCAGAAGGGGCTCGGCGACACGATGTGGGACCTTATAAACGACCTCATCGGGGGCGCCGTAGTCGCGGCGCTCGGTATGGCCTACGTAAGGTACGCAAACCCGGACGAGCGAAAGAGGCTTGCCAAGCCGCTGGGCGAGGTCTTCGGAGCGGGTAAGAGGATAGACCGCTTGAGGGCACGCATGAAAAAGGCGGGGCCGGGTGCGGAACCGCCGGACCGGGAGGCGCAAGGGACGGAATGAAACCGGGGCGGAGCAGGGAAAAAAATAAAGGCGGCAGGTCTTACCTGCCGCCTTTTTGCCTCCGCGGACAGTTATCTCCGGTCGGTAAGAGATGGATAGGTAAGCCATCCGAAGACGGCCCCCACATCCTTCTCTTACCGATCGGGTTTCCTGCCCGCGGAGGCAGCCGCTTGCTTTCCCGGACCGGTTATTTCCAGCCGGTTAGAGGAGGTTTCGACAACCGTCCGAAGACGGCTCTCTTATCTCTCCTCTTACCAGCCGGATATCCCGGTCCGGGAAAGCAACCTTCAATCCCGATAATCCGGCCGTCAAATCTGGTACGCCTCTTCGACGTGGAAGAAGTTGTCGACTTCCTCCTCGATGACCGACGCAAGGTCGGAGACCGAGACTAGGCCCAGGAGCTTGTTGCCCTCGACCACCGGCAGCCTCCGTATCTTCTTCCTTGCCATCAGCCTTGAGGCGTCAAAGACGTCGGTGTCCGGAGGCGAGGTTATGACGTTCGTCCGCATTATTGAATTTATTTTCGTCGCGTCCGGGTCCTTCCCGCCTGCGAGCCATACGACTATGTCGCGGTCGGTCACGCAACCCTTGATCGTCTCTCCGTTCGTGAGGAGGAGATAGCCTATCCTGTAGTCCTTCATCTTCTTCGCCACTTCGCGTATGCTCGCGTCAGGGCCGGCCGTTATGACCTTCTTCTGCATTATCTGCTTTAGCTGCATTTCCCTTACCCCTTTCTTGTTTCATGGGGAGACAGGCTTATGATTAAATCGTAATCCATAACCTGTCTTTGTCAAGATGCCCGAACTCTTTATGCCGAAGCCTTAATTTGATGGTATCCCAAAATCGGGAGGTGTCAAGTCGGGAGGGAATACGGTCAAAGGGCTTCGAAGGGCTTCCTCGTTTGACTCGCCCTTTTCCGGGATTATACTTTAGATAAGTTTCCGAGCGAATTGTCTTATCCGGCACGACCTTTCTGCCTGGGCAAGGCTTCCCCCAAAGAGAAGATTGAAATTATTCAGGACCGGAGTGGGCACATGGGTCTCCTATCATGCTCTATCCCCGTACTGTTTTTCCTGGTGTCCGGGTGCGCTTTGATAGATGACGTAATCGTCATAGAATCCAAAAAGGAGACGAGGGCAATGGCTGCGGGTACCGTCGCAAAGGAGGGATTTGCGGCAGGCGACTGCGCGGGCGCTCCGGGAAAAGCGCCAGTCCATTGCAGGGACATAAGGAGCGCCGACAAGGCAGGGTATGAGGACGGGTCCTCGATCAGGCCGATACCGAAGCCCACGGACGGGAAAAACAGCGCTTCCGAGCAGGATTCAGGGTTTGCTAACCTTTTCAGGAAACTGGTGAAGACCGGGATGCGCCTCTATACCTGGCCTGAGGCGGATTAGCATGCCCGAGCTTCCTGATGTGGAAACCATGAGGCGCTATTTCGAAAAGACTTCGCTCCGGAAACGAGTGGTTGAGGTCGGGATAATCACGCCGAGGGTGCTCGATGGAAGCCCGGAAGAATTCCAGGCCGCACTGATGGGGAGGCTCTTCATCTCCACAAGGAGGCATGGGAAGTACCTTTTCGCTTCGGCGGAAGGCCCGTGGCTCGTTCTGCACTTCGGCATGACGGGCGGGCTTGAGTTCAAGGCCGCGGGCGGGCCGCCGCCTCCGCACACGCGGGTGGCCTTCGGCTTTGCGGACGGCTCCCGACTCTATTTCTTCGATATGAGGATGTTCGGCAGGGCCGGGATAACGGACGATGTTGACGCGTTCATCGAGCGGAAAAAGCTCGGCCCGGACGCGCTCTCAATTAAATTCGGACCTTTCAGGGCGGCCCTAAGAAAAACGAGACGGGGCATCAAGCAGGCCCTCATGGACCAGTCGGTCCTGGCCGGTCTCGGTAACGTCTACGCCGACGAGGCGCTTTTCCAGTCGGGCATACACCCGCTTGCGGACGCAGGGAGCCTGACGGACGATGACGCGCAGAGGCTTTTCAGGGCCATTGGAAAATCGCTGCAGAAGGCCGTGAGCCTTGAGGCTCAAGCGTCCCGGTTCCCGAAGGGGTTCATAATCCCAAGAAGGTACAAAGGCGCGCGCTGTCCGAGGTGCGGGGCAGAGATCGAGGCGCTCTCGATACAGAAAAGGACTGCCTATTTCTGCCCGGTATGCCAGAGGCCGAAGCGAGGAGAATAAAAAAGGGCGTCCCTCCGAGAGCGCCCCTTTTGACTTTCTCTGTGCTAAGGTTGCGTTTACTGCCCTTCCTTGAACGCCTCCACCTGCAAAAGGAGCTTCACCTCGTCGCTCACCCCAGGTATGGCGTAGGTCATGCCGAAATCCGAGCGTTTTATCGTGGTCGCCGCGTCAGCCCCGCAGACGTATTTCTTGTTTATCGGGTGCACCCTGCAGTTGAACGAAGATACGGCGAGGGTGACGGGCCTGGTTACGCCCAGTAGCGTGAGCTCGCCTGCAATGCTCTTCGGCACATCATTCTCGAACTCGACCGCGCTTGATTTGAAGGTTATGGTCGGGTATTTGTCGACGTTGAAGAAGTCCTCGTTCCTCAAGTGCTTCTCCAGCTCCTCGAGGCCGGTGTTTATCGTTTTAGCGTCTATCATTATTTCCACGGTCCCCGTCCTTGCCGCGCGGTCGAGGGTTATGCGGCCGCTCGTGGTATTGAAGCGTCCGCGCTGGGTCGAAAGCCCCATGTGGCTCACCTCGAAGCTCGGGTAAGTGTGCCGCTGGTCGATAACGTAGCTCTCCACCTCCGCATAAGCGGGGAGCGCGAAGAATAGAACCGAAACAGCCGCCATCAGTCTTTTCATGCCCGTCAAGCCCTCCTTTTGATGGTTGATTGCGCGTTTTATTTTGCCGCCTTGCCCGGGTCATCATTTTTTTCCGGCCGGCGCCCTGAACCTGAAGAGTATCTCGACCTCATCCGCAACGGTCCCGGTGTCGGACCAGGCGCCTTCGCCTATCCCGAAATCGAGGCGCTTTATAATGAACTTGCCTTCAAAGACCCACGAATCTCCGGCCTTCTTGGCCGTAAAAGGCGCGCTCACCTGTTTTTCCCGGCCTTTGATGGCCATGACTCCGCTTACGACGTATCGGCCCGGCCCGGTCTCCTTGACCGAGGTCGATCTGAACTCGGCCCTGGGGTGGTTTGCCGTATCGAACCAGGACTTCCGCTTTATCTCGACAGTGGCCTCATCGGAGCCCGCGTCAATGCTGTCGAGATATATGGTTATCATCGCTTTGCTCTTGGCGGCGTCCGCGGGATCAAAAACCACATCGGCGTCGAATTTGCCGAAGCCCCCCTTTATGGGGACCCCCATCTGCCTGGAGATAAAATCGATGCGGCTGTCTTCCTTGACTATCGGGACCGAAGCGGCAATGTCCGGCAGCATGGCGATAAGGAGCAGGGCGCCCGCGAGCGTGCGGAGCCCGAGTATGCGCCGGAGGACGTCGTCCCTGTCTATGAAGTGGTGCTTGAGGGCGGCCATTATGTGGACGGCAACCGCGGCCAGAAGGGCCTTGTTCATGACGAAGTGGACGAGCTCAAGCCATTCCGCAAGGGCCTTGTCCCTGGTTACCAGGTCTGGTAGCGGAAGGATTCCCAGAAAGACCGTCTGGAAACCGTGGGCCGAGCTCATGAGCCAGCCCGTGAGCGGGACCGCGAGCATGAGCGCGTAGAGGATCAAGTGCGATGCCCTGGCCGCGTTCCGCTCCCAATGGGGCATCCCGTCCGGAAGGGGCGGCGGCGGGTTGAACGACCGCCAGCCGAGCCTTATGACGGCCAGGAGAAATATCGTGATCCCGGCCCATTTGTGGTATGAGAAAAGCTTGAGCTTCGACGGAGAGAACGCGAGCGTTACCATGTAGGCCCCTATGGCGAAAGCCGCGGCTATGAGGACCGCGCTCGCCCAGTGGAGGACTATGGCCCCGAGGGTGTAACCAACGGAATTTTTCCGGAATGAGTTACCCATCTTGTCCTGGATAGCGCTGGACTCCCTTTTCAGGCGGAAGCTCAAGAAAGGGGTGGCGCTCCTGATTGGCTTGCCGGGTCAGGGATACCGGGTTTTCCCTATAATCCGATGAGCGCCGCGCCGCGGGCCCTACGGCGTGCCGATACCCGTGTTGTGCATGATCCCAGGAATGAACGAAAGCTCCTTATCCGACCCGCTCTGCAAGTATGATAACGGATTTCACAGGGCCTTTGTTCCGTGCATCCGCTAAGTTCCGCTGATGAGTCCTCGCGCTTTTACGGGCTTTCTTTCTGGGTCTTCTTGAAATTAAACATGTTCCGAGCGGTGTTGAACTCGAGATGGGGCAGGTTGTCGGTATTTACGAGATTGAAATCCCTCAGATGATAGTCGACCATATCGAAAGGGACTACCGGGGTCTGGATGTAGGATACGATAAAATCCGTGGTGGCCCTTGCGAAAAGGTTCTCCGCGTCGTACTTGACTCTCGGTACTGCTAGAAGGCTTTCTATGTAGGCCGGGTCCACGGCAGGATATTCGTGTGAGGCGATGATGGCCACATCGAGCCCCTCCACCCAGTAGGAGACGTATTCGAACCTCTCCCTTAAGGTCTTGATGATGAGCTTCATATCATCGGTGCTCATTTCATATCCCGGAGCCCACTGGAATAGCAGCCCGCCTTTCTTTAGCTTTTCGTCGGCCGTCTTGTAGAATTCCCGGGTGAAGAGCATGGAGACGCCCGAGACCCAGATGTTCGGCGGCTCGGATACGATGACGTCGTATTTATGAGGGGTCGTCTTTACGAAATGGCGCCCGTCATGGATATGTACGCTTATCCGAGGGTCGTTCAGGGCGTCATTGTTGACGCCCCTGAAATACGTGCCGGTCGCCTCTACCACCAGGGGGTCTATTTCCACCACATCGATATGTTTTACGAGCGGGTGGGCCTTTATGGCCCCCACTGTAAAACCGCCGCCCAGTCCGATATTCAGGACCCTTTCAGGGTTCTTGTGGAGGAAGAGCGGCAGGTGGCCTATAAGGAGCTGCGTGCGCGTATCGACCTCGTTGTTCGACGCGTCCACCTTGCCGTTATTTATGAGCTGCAGCTCGTTTTTCATCTTGTCGTGCCGGACGGAAACCAGACCGTAGTGCCCGTGCCTGGAGTAGACGATATTCCTTTCCATGTAGTACTTGTTGTACTTGAATTCCTCCAGCGACGACTTCCTTATGCCCCCGTAGTATACGCCCCAGTTGAGCGAGGGCGGGTTTCCGAAGAAATAGCCTCCGGCGATGAAGATACCGGCCAATGCGGCTCCCAGCGCGTAATGGAGTTTGGCGCGGCCTCCGGCCAAGACGAGGGCTGCGAAACCTATTAGAAAATATGCCGCGAAAGCCAGGAAGTTGGCCTTTTCGAGGCCGAGGGAGGGTATTATGAAGAAGCCGGCGGCAAAGGCCCCGGCGATCCCGCCGGCGGTGTTGAAGGCGAAGGTGATGCCTGCGTCCTCGCCCCTGGTCTCCTTTTGCCTTCCGAAAATCCTTACGGCAAGCGGGAAATTCGCGCCCATGAGGGCGGCCGGCACGAGCATTATGAGAAAGGCTATCAGGAAGAGCATTCCCTGGAACAGGTAAAAATCATCGATTCTCTGGAACAGCTTGAAATATATGGTCTCAAGCCAGGTGGAGGAGCGTATCACCAGGAGCGCGAACCCGCCTATCAGTATCTCGATATAGGCGAAGAGGAGGAGCGGGTTTTTGAGGCTTTCCAGGCGGCGCTTTACCGCGAAACTACCGATGGAGATCCCCAGGAGGAACGCGGCTATGACAATCGAAAACGCGTATATGCTGGTCCCGAAGATGAGGTGGAAATACCGGGACCAGACGACTTCGAGCATGAGGGCGGAGAAACCGCCGAAAAAGAGCGCGGCGAGTATGAAGGCCCTTGCCGGATCGAGCTTTAGCCCGGCCTTTGCGCTAGCGGCTGCCGTTTCAGCACCGGCCGCCTCTTCCGGCGCGCTACGTTTTGTGACCAGTACGAGCGCGCCGAGGATCACATAAGCGAGGGCCGCTATAAAAGAGGACTCCCTGAGGCCCAGATGCGGCACAAGGACGAACCCGCTCACGATTGCCCCGAGCGCCGCCCCGAGTGTGTCGAGGAAGTAGATGAAGGCAACGTCCTTCCCGAGCTTCCCGAATTCGACTGAATAAAGGTAGGTGCATATCGGGAACATGGACCCTATTATGGTCGTGGGGAAAATGAGTATAGCGAATATGAGGACGAGCTTCAGGAGATTGGAGGCCAGGGCGGATTCTATATTGCTTGAGAGGCTTATATATATGATATCCACCAGGCCGAAGAGGTACCCTATGAAGAAGCAATAGGCGCCGAGCAGCAGAAGGAGCGCACCCATTGTCATGTACTTGTTTCGCGCCCTCCTTATCCAGACGCCGCCAAGATAGCCGCCCAGGGCTATACCCGAGAGGAACACGGTGAGGGTGGTCGATATTGAGAGGGCGGTCGAGCCTAATATCGCCATTATGTTGCGGGTCCAGAGGACCTGGTAGACGAGGGAGATGAAGTTGACCGCGAACACGGTCAGAAGCAGTACGGCGACCCCCTTCCTTCTCATATTCCCGACACGCTTATCCTTTCGCTGTGGCTGATGTGCAAGGCAAGTTCGCTTCAAGCCGGGCCGAGCCTGAGGCCTGTTTGTATCGCATGCGTCCGGCTTGCCTCGGCAAATCCTTTTTTCAATTGCGTGCCGGAATTGTATTAAAAATCGGAACAATTATCAACAGACAAAATAGGCCGAAGGGAGGGCGAGGGGAGCTATCGTCGCGTTTTTTAATGGGAATAAGGGAAGATAGGCGGAAATTCGCCGGTTTGCGGGCGGGCAGAGCAGGCGCGCCGGGATGGATTCGAGTGAAAGAAAGCCCAATAGATTAAGCCGGTTTCACTCGGAATCCGCGCGACGGGTCATTTGCCGAGCTTGTACCTGAGATAGCATTCCCCGACAGGGCCGGGCTTCTCGCTTCCTGTAAGCTCTATCCCTGTCTTAAGGGCTTTCCCCATCGCCGACTTGACCATCTGGCTTATCGGGCATACGCCCTTCTTGCCGCCGTTCCTCAGGATCTCGTTGCCGTTGCAGATATCGCAGCCTTTTACATAGAGGTAAGCGGTGCAGTCGTCATTGAACTCGAACCTGGCCACGTCCGAGAACCTGAACGGCCCGCTCATGTAGGCTTCTATCGCTTCCTTGAACCCCGCCCTGTCGGCTGGAAGCTCCTTGAATGTCTTCTGCCAGGCGTTCGCAAGGAGCGCCCCTATCCGGGCGTTATATTTGGGGGCGTCCTCGCCGAGTGCCTCGAAAACGGCCGCATGATACGCGGCGAAAAACTCCTTTGAAAAATCGTGTGGCATCGTTTTCTCCTCTTTCACTATCATATTACGTTCACCTTTCCGGTAAGGTGCCGCTTTTCGTTAAGGTGCTCGAAAAGGACCTCCCTCATGATGTCGCAGGCCGTCATGACCTTAGGGTTCGCGAGCGAATATCTGATGCTCACCCCCTCTCGCCTGCTCTTAAGTAGCCCCTTTGTCCGCATGATGGAAAGGTGCTGGGAGGCGTTCGCGTTGGAGATGCCGACCCTTGCGGCTATCTCGGTCGCCGAAAGCTCCGTATCGCGGAGGATATGGAGTATCTCCAGGCGCTTCGGGTTGGCTAGGCACTGGCATACGCCCGCCTGTATCTCGAAGACCTCTTTCTGTATCGAATCCTTTTTGCTCATTGCCAATCCTCGTGATAATCAATTATTTAATAAACTGCTTAAATAGTATCCCGGCGCGGCCTTCAGGTCAAGGAAAAAAGCGGGGCCGGGAGATCGGAATATTTCCGGGAATGCAGGAGTGAGGATGAGTACTTTGGAACTGGCGGGAGATGGCCATCCATGCCCGCCCGCCCTGTGCCGCATTCCTTGAAATGAAGCAAAAATCAGTATTTCCTGCCGCTCTTGAGGCTTTCCTTGAAATACGCGTTCACGTTATCGAGCGCGCAGAAGCTCCCGCACATGGTGCATGTGTCAGGCACCTCAGGCGCGCGGCTCGTCCTTATCTCCGCGGCCTTCTCGCCGAATAGGCCGAGCCTCTGCTGCTCGTCCCACTTCAAGTCCCTCCTGGCCTTTGCCATAGCCATGTCCCTCGATGCGCTTTTTAGCTTCACCATGTCGCCTGCGTGCGCGGCTATTCTCGCGGCCCTCACGCCCTCGACGACGTCGTCCCTGTTAGGCAATGCAAGGTGCTCCGCCGGGGTCACGTAGCAAATGAGGTCCGCCCCGTATCGCGCGGCCTCGGCAGCGCCGATGGCAGCGGTTATGTGGTCGTATCCCGCGGCGACGTCGGTCGTCAGCGGGCCGAGCACATAGAAGGGCGCGTCATTGCTCATCCTCTTCTGGAGCTTAACGTTCGCCTCTATGTCGTCTAGCGGCAGGTGCCCCGGCCCCTCGCACATCATCTGGCAGCCCATCTCCTGCCCGAGCTCCGCAAGCTCGCAGTTTATGAGAAGCTCCTGCACCTGGGCCCTGTCGAGGCTGTCATGCACCGCGCCTGCGCGTAGCCCGTTCCCGAGGCTAAGGACGCAGTCATATTTCTTCAGTATCCCGACGACCCTGTCGAACTTCTCATAGAGCGGGTTTTCGCGATTGTTCCTGAGCATCCAGCCGACCATGTAGGAGCCGCCCCGGGAAACGAGCCCGCCGTAGCGGTATCCCTGCCTGTTAAGGCGCTCTATCGTGAGCCTGTTAATGCCGCAGTGCACGGCCATGAAGGAAATTCCATCGGCGCACTGCCTCTCAAGCACGTCGAAAAGGAGCTCTTCAGTGAGCTTGTTGGGGTCATGGTATCTTTCGATAGCTTCCTTGAAGGCCTGGTAGAGCGGGACGCTCCCGACCGAAAGGGAAGTGGCCGCAAGCACCTCTTTCCTTATGGCGTCTAAGTCGCCGCCGACCGAAAGCTCCATCAGGGTGTCCGCACCGGCCTTCTCGGCGGCAAGGGCCTTTTCCACCTCGGCCTTCATGTCGATTATGTCCGAAGACGTCCCTATGCTCGCGTTGACCTTTGTCCGTAGCCCAGCGCCGATCGCCACGAGCCGCGCCTTCCTCCCGGTGTTGTTCGGGATGACGGCCTTGCCTTCGGCTATCATCCGCCTTACGTATTCCGCCGTCCTGCCCTCGTTTTCCGCGGCCTCCGCCATCTCCTTCGTTATCGATCCGTTCCTTGCGGCTTCTATCTGCGTCATATCCCCTCCTTGGAAATAAAAAAAAATCCCCAGAGCTTTCGCTCTGAGGATTGCACCCTGTACTTCACCCTCAGCAGTATGTGTTTTCGGCGAGCCCTTCCAGTCCGCGAGAAGGTCTTCGGCAATCACATCAGGCAGGTCTTCTGGCTTCCGGATCCGCCTACTCGCCCGACCTTCCCAGGATGGTTCCCAGTGGTATTGTCGGCTTTCGTCCCCGGTCACAGCGGCGGGACCACTCCCGATTCCCGGCTTATAAGGCCGGCCACGGGATTCCCTCTTGATCTCCCGAAGGAGATTACCTGATATATGTGGGTTGTACTTTAATACGTCGAGCCTTAGCTGTCAAGACAGGTTCGGCTCGGCTCCCTGCCATTAGGAATTGAGAAGCTCGCAAAGGCCGCCGCCTGAGAGCCGGCGGACTGGTAATTTAAAACTCATAGCTCCCCCCTATGAGGAAGCTTATTATCGTCCTGGTCCAGGCAGCCTTTTCAGATACCATAAGGGCTGGGCTGAAATCGCTCGCGCTGGCGTCCGAGTCGCCTCTTTGCACGATAATGCCGAAATTGGTAGTGGCCGAGCCGTTTACATATCCCACCCCGAACGACCCTCCGTACATGTTGATCTTCTCCGCGCCGTACTGGCCGGTCGCCGAGGATGTATTAGTGAAAAGGCCGCCCCGGACGTTCCATTTCTCGCTCAGTATGTATTCCGTGCCTAGCGACAGGTCGAAGTGGGCCCGCTCCTTATGGATATTTTCATTTTCCGCCGTCCTGATCGGCTCGTTCGGGGCCGGGTATTCCATCGCGAAATAGTAAGTTGCGTCGAAGGCAAGAGTAAGCCCGTCATTATGCCACGCAACGCCGGTCGTGACCCTATGCGGGAGACGCATGTCTCCGTCCACGGTCTTGGTTATAACAGAGGGGGAGCCGGGCGGCCTGAATATTATGCTGTTAGTCCCGGATATGTGGATGGTCTCCATACCGTACGATAACCCGAGGTCCAGGCTTTCGCTTGCCTTCCACTTGGCCCCGAAAACAGGGGAGAAACCGAGACTGTAGAGGTCGTTTTCCCTGCTCGACGTGAGGGCCGCCGAGTCTATCCTCCCTATGAATTTCATCTGTGTGTAATAGGCGAAGGCCGAGAGGCCGATTGCAAAGTCGTCCGTTATTTTCCCCGCGAAGCTCGGCCCGATAAGCCAGGTGTCCTCCGTAATGTCAAGAGTCAATGATGTGGACTGGTCGGCGCTGTGTCCTATGCTGTAGAACCGGACCATGTCTGTCTGGAAGAGGGAGAGAGCGGTATGGAGCTCTCCGAATTTGTATGTTATCCCTATCATGGTCGGTATGTTGTTGAACCTGTGGAGGTCGTTCATTATAGGTTCGCCGGTGGTCAGGTTCTCCCTCTCGAACCGCTGATATGCATAGTTGTTAGCGAAGTTGGAGGTAAGCGGCCTCACATAGGCTATCCCGGCCGGGTTATAGAACGCCCCCGAGACGTCTTCTGAAAGGGCCGTGTACGCGCCTCCCATGAGGGCCGCGCGGTCTCCTATCAGGTTGTTCCTGTTATTGAACAGGTAGTCGGCATTCGCAGTAGCAGGGTAAATTATTGCAAGAAGAATTAGAATAAATAGACTGTTTTTCATTTCATGGCCTCTCATTTTGATTTGGAAAGGTGAGGTAAATATCATTTTAAGTTGTGAAATTCAACTCTTTTTAGAAGTGAGATGCCTGGAAAGTTGATTTTTTTATAGGCATGTTGAACATGTGGCGGTACAGGATTGCGCCGTTCGGGTGCGCTCCCCCGCCTGCCTTCGTGTTAGCTGGATTCCGTTATAATTGAGATAAAGGAGGGTGGGGAAATGGGAGAAAACGCGCTCAGGATATATCCTGAAAGGGAGGGGTACGAGCTTCAAAGCAAAGCGAGATACTTTGATGCGATCATTGATAACGTTCCTGAGGGGCTTGCTTTGGTGGATGCGGAAAGCCGTATCATCAGATCTGTCAGCAGATATGCTGCATTGTATGCGGGGCGCTCAAGAACAGAGCTTGAAGGCATACCCTTGGACGAGGTGGTCGAGCGATGGCATCTCTTCAAAAGCGACGGCGTAAGCAAGCCCGAAAACGAGGAGTTCATCATTTTCAGGACAATAGATCAAAAAGCGTGTTTCGAGAATGAGGAATGGGTCTTCATGAAGCCGAACGGGGCCAGAGTGACAGTCTTGATGAATTCATGCCCGATTTTGGACGGAAATGGCGATGTCTCCGAAGTCGCGCTTTCGTGGATAGACATCAGCGAGCACAAAGCGACCGAAGAAAGGATAAGGAATTTGAATCTCGAGCTCAACGAGGCATTAAGGAGGGTTAAGGTCCTGAGCGGAATGCTGAACGTATGCGCAGTATGCAAGCGAATTCAGGACGACAGGGGCAACTGGCAGTCCCTTGAGAAGTACATCGAGCAGCGCTCGGAGGCGGTCTTCAGCCAGGCATATGCCCGGACTGCGCTGAAAGGCTTTACGGCGGCGAGGATAAAGGCAAGGAAAAACCGGGAGAATAAATCTCATCATTCACCTCTCGCCCGAACCTTCTATCGTAACAGGACGACCTTATGAATAAGTTTCCAAAAAAAAAGGACTTTCCCGTAAGCCAGGTGCGGAGGTATCTGGAGCCCGGCCCTATCGTGCTCGTCTCGTCCAAGTGGAAAGGGAAAACGAATATAATGACGATGGGCTGGCATACGGTCATGGAGTTCACGCCATCGCTCGTCGGTTGCGTGATATCAAGCGGAAACCACAGCTTCCGGATGATAAGGGAAAGCGGCGAATGCGTCATAAACCTCCCGACAACTGCGCTTACGGATACTGTCGTCAGGATAGGAAATACGTCGGGCGCCGAGATAGACAAGTTCAGGGAATTCGGCCTTACGCCCGAGGATGGAGATGTGGTCGCGGCGCCATTGATACGCGAGTGCCACGCCAACTTCGAATGCAGGCTTTACGACGGCGCGCTTGTGGACAAGTACAATTTCTTCATCTTTGAGGTGGTGAAAGCCCATGCCGCCGTATCGCCGAAATATCCCGAGACGCTCCACTACACCGGCGACGGCGTCTTCATGGTCCCTGGCAAGACCATCAATAGAAAGCAGCTCTTCAGGCCGGGGATGCTGTGAAAGAATTTTGAGGAGGGTTGGGGGTAGAGCCCCCTCCGAATGCAATTAGGAGGGGCAGGCCCCTTTCAGCTCTATTTCGCTTTTGCGGAAGGAGGTGGCTGAAAGGGACCTGCCTTGGCCAGGGTATGGACGGCCAGCCGTGGTTTTAATTTGAAGACAGCGTGCTCTTTAGAAGTTTATGCCCAAATAGACCGCCGCCGTAGAGTAGCTCGCCTTGATGCCCGGGTCGCCGCTTGCGATTGTGTGACGGAAGTCGGCCCCGACGCTCAGCAATCCGTTGATGACATACTCGATCCCGGCCCCGAGGTGATAGCCTATGTCCAGATAGGTTGTGTCGTCCGACGGCGGCGAGTTGACCATGAACGCGATTCCAGCCGGTATTATCCAGGGCCTGACCTTTCCGGAGCCGATGCGGTCGAACCTGTACTTCGGCGCGATTGCCACGATAAGCTCCGAGACAGTCACCTCTTTCGTGTTGTGCGTGCCCACGCCGTCCAACTCCAGCAGCGTCGTCGTGGTCTGCGTGACCCTCTTTTCCGAAAATCTCGAGTAGTCGAGCATTATCTCCCCGAGTAGCGTGCCCGGCCCGAAGTCCCTTGCCAGGGCCAGATCAAGCCCCGCGCTTATGCTCGTGCCGCTCGTGCCGTCGTTCCTGCCCTCCCCGAAGACGTTCAGTGTGTCGGTGAAGACCTCTCCGCCCCTGTCGTCGCTGAGCCTCGCTTTCCCGAACCTGAAAAACACCTGGTTTAGAAGTTCCGCCGCGCTTACCGAGCTTGCAGATAGAACAGTAAATAAGAGTATCGCAATAAATGGTGTGATTAACGAAAACGGCTTTCTCAACATCAGGATACCTCCGGCAAAGGTGGGATGAAAAGCCATTCCCGGCTTGCCGCCCGGGCGACGCACCGGGGCCTCGACTCACGCCTCCTTGATTGTGGATGATCGATTGAATTGCAAATAGGGTGCCGCCGCCTGTGCCTCGAAAGCACTTGTGAATCGGGCGACTGAGTGATTGCTTCGAGAGGGGATTGCGGCAGAATGGGATGGAGGGAAAGGAAGCGTCTGCAGGAAACCGTTGTTGTTGAATCAGATTTTCGAGGTCAGTGCATTTTGCCGCATGGGGCAGGATTGTGGGGAGTTTTGTTGACGTTCAGAAGATGCGCGGGAGAAAAGCGACAGGATGTGTGATTATGCGATTTTGGGCAGAGCATAAAATAACGGGTCGGGTTACGCTAATAACCCGACCCGCCTGGCCGGACTATATTTCGGAGTGTTGTTATTCTGAAAAAGTCGACCCTTCGACGATAACGGAATAAAAATATCCGAACCCGAAGTTCTTGTCCGTTTCAAGCACGCCCTCGGCTGTTACGACAGACCCGACGGCCGCCGAAGCACCCTTCGAAAGGAAAATGAGCGTATCCTTGCCATCGCTTCCCGTGCCGTCCTTGATGTGCACCCATGTCTTTCCCATTATGTTTTCCGAAACCTTCACGACATTCCCGCGCACTTTAACGGGCTGCCCGCTTAATTCATACCTCTTGGAGTATATCTCCTTGATGGTATATGCCGAGGCCGCCTGGGCCGGTTTAGCGGGTTCAGCCTGCGTCTTCGCGGACGGGCTTGTTTTGGATGATGCGACGTTGATTCCGTCCACGAACAATATCTTCTCGAATGTGCGGTTCAAGGCCTTGCTCGTAAAGTTGGGCATCCAGATCTGTTCGGAGAAGCTGACCGTGGCCCCCGCGCTTACCGGAGCTTCCGGGCCCGCGATCCAGAATGTATTCCCGTTTTCATCGACCTTGAGATATGTGTATCCGCCGCCGGAGGCGGCCTCAAGCACGACCCCGGTGTGTTTCGGCCCGGCGACCGCATGCGCGGCGGTCAATAACAGAACAGCCGTTATAGTTGTGATAAAGAGATTTGCGAGTTTCAAAGGTTTTCTCCTGTGGGTACGGCAGGGATTTAGAACAACATGCCGGGTCATTATATGTGAATGTCTCAGGAAAAGCCAGAGCGGAGGTTTGAAAGAAGATTGGCGGGCGGGCCAGCCTACAAGACTCGTCACCGCGTCATCAGCGCGAACACACCCCAACCTAGGTATTCACGTGTGTAAGCGGCGTAGCGCTTGGGTTCCGAGGTCAGTTTGGCTCGAACATCTTTCGCGAACTCGTCGCCGGGATTGGCTTCAAGCCATTGGCGCATGGTGAGCCATTTGGCCGCCTCGTATCTGTCCCAGCCGTCTTGGTCAGCCAGAACCATTTCAACGACATCGTAGCCAAGGTGGCCGAAAGACGCGAGAAGTTCTGGGAGCATGAGAAAGTCGGAGATCGAGTTGGCAAAACACCCCTTGGCAACATCTTCCGTCGGCGGTAACTGCCGCCAGTAGGGCTCGCCGATGAGGATGAGCCCTCCGGTGCGGAGACTCCGCGCCAGAAGCTCGATAGTGCCGGCAACTCCCCCGCCGATCCATGTAGCACCGAGACAGGCTGCCACACCGGCCTTGTCGTCCGAGACGTAGCCGGTAGCATCGCCATGGATGAACTTGACTTGATCGGCGACGCCGAGTTCTTCAGCACGGCGTTTCGCTTGCTCGGTGAACAACTGACTCATGTCGATGCCGGTGCCGATGAATCCGTGGTCACGCGCCCAGGTGCACAGCATCTCCCCCGAACCGCTGCCGAGGTCGAGCACTCGGGTCCCCGTTTCCAGACGCAGCGCCGCGCCGAGAGTGGCGAGTTTTTCGGGTGTGAACGGGTTATGGATGCGGTGAGCACTTTCGGTGATGTTGAAGATCCGTGGGATGTCCATTTCGGGAAATCTCCTTATGGGTGTGAATAGATTCGGTCACAGCCCAACTTATTTTTTATATCGCACTCATATTTTGCGAAAGAATAAGCTGTCGGACAATTTTATTTATCGACAAATGAACGTTCAAAACCCTCATTCTGCGGGAATACAGTTCCCTTCAGCAATATTATGCCGCTTGACTCCTAATGTTGGCAGTAATTATCTAGTCCGTATTCGTCCCTATACGTCCGCATGCTGTATTTCCCACCTAAGCGGTATTTTGTAAAATAAATAAAACCTGCATCTTCCCGGCCTCATGAACAGGGAAGACTTTCAGTTTTGTAGGGTGGGCTGTGCCCACCAAATCAGGTCAGCTTCGTTCCAATTACTTAATCCGACCCGCGCCCCGAAATGGAACAAGGGGTTACAGCATCCGCTGTAACCCCTCTGATTTTCTGGCTGCCTGATCTGGACTATTTAGAAAAAAATGTGGTTCCGTATGTAGGTGAAATATTTAGACTTTTTCCAGCTATGAATTCATATTTGACTGCTTGATTCAGGGATCTGTGCGATTTTGAGTATTTTGGTAATTTCAGCCTTCAAGGTGATATATCATATTGATTTTGTTGGGTATTTTAGTCAAAGAAAGTCTGGTTTTTTAAGTTTGGGAGTTTACTTTAGAACTCATGTCCTAAAATGATGCTAAGTGATTGATTTGCAAGCCCATTTAACTTGTTTTTAATGGATGCTTTAGAACTTATTTTTCGGAAGGAGCTATGGTCTGAATGCAAATTCACGAGATTAGATGGTGCCGGGATGTGGATTTGTCGGTTACTTATCCACAGTGGAGGTGGCGATTTAGACTGCTTAAGAGAAGAAACAGGCCGTAAACTTGAAGGCTTACGGCCTGTTTCCTGGGGCCTCTAAAGGAAGTCCGCTTCCTGAGCAGGTCTCTAGTTATCTACTATAGGCATATGCTTATGTTTTTTTAATCGGCAGAAGGCCTGGGCGTCCCTTTTTCCGACGCAGGCAGCACGGGCACCTGAAGAGCCTCCGCCGGTATCGTGCCGGTCAGTGACCTAAGGAATGCGGCAATATCGCTGGCCTCCGTGTCATTGAGTTTCTTTCCTGTCTGCACGTCACCCATGATCTTTACAGCATTTTCGAGTTCCCATACCATCCCGTCATGAAAGTACGGGTAGGTCCTTTCAACATTTCTGAGGGTCGGGACCTTGAAGACATTCATGTCTTCTTTTTTCTTGGTCAGATCGAATTTGCCTCTGGCCTTGTTATCGGTCTTGTATGGTTTCACTACACCCATCTTCTGGAACGAGTTGCCGCCTATGGCAACCCCGTTATGGCACGCAGCGCAGCCGTTCTCAACAAAGAGCTTGAGGCCGTTTTTTTCCTGGTCAGTCAAGGCGTTTGCGTCGCCGGTCAGAAACCTGTCAAACCTGGAAGGAGTCTGGAGGGTCCTTTCGAAGGCCGCAATTGCCTTGGCTATATTATTATATGTCAGCTTCTCTCCAGGGAAGGACTTTGTGAACATATCCCGGTATTCCGTGATCGAGCCTATCCTTTCCACTACAGCGGCCTCGCTGGGCATCCCCATCTCAGCAGGGTTAAGGATGGGCCCTTTTGCCTGCTCTTCCAGGTCCTTCGCCCTTCCATCCCAGAACTGGGATAAATTGTAAGCGGAGTTCATCACAGTTGGACCGTTTATTGGCCCGATAGCCCATTTATGGCCTATATCCGTCGGCAGGGCGCTCACTCCGTACATGGCTATGTTGTGACAAGTATTACAGCTGAGAAGGCCGCTCTTGGAAAGCCGCGGGTCGTAGTAGAGCATCTTGCCAAGCTTTACCTTGTCCGGCGTGACCGCATTTTCCTTGCTCTGGACGACCTGCTCCGTAATAGGTTTGAAGTTATCCAGATAGCCCGCAGGGACGCTAACTTCAGCGATTGCAGGCCCGGTAAGGGCTGCGCCGGCGCAGCCAATTGCTGCCAACGACTTCCATCTCCTGAAAGAAAAAGCCTTCATGAACACCTCCATGTTTTTAGATGCATGGCCCGCTTGCGATTTTTGATCGGGCAGATAAAATATATCATTTAGAATGATTCTAATCAAGCTGTATAGGATTCGCTATCGCCACCACAACCGGAGAGGGGCTTAAGTAGTTTTTTGGCATTCAGGTGGCACGAATTTTTAAATGGTGATATCATTTTACCGCTTGTCCGGCGGAAACGATGATAAATATGGAAAGCGCGGACAGCTTTCCTGAAAAAATTGGGAGGTAGAAGCAAGATGGATTTAAAAAGCAAAACTCTGCTGCTTGCCGTTGTGTGTTTGTTGATGCCCGCTGCGGCGTATGCCCATACTGGCCTAGGGAATGCCCATGGATTCATGCATGGATTCGGACATCCGGTGGGGGGCCTGGATCATGTCCTCGCGATGGTGGCAGTCGGTATATGGGCCGCACAGGCTGGCGGTAGGACTGTTTGGGCAATTCCGGCAGGGTTCGTCAGCCTCATGGCTTTCGGGGGCTTTCTGGGCCTGAATGGCATTACCGTGCCACTAATCGAGGAGGGCATTGCAACTTCTGTACTGGTTCTTGGGCTCTTTGTAACAGTTGCCGCCAGGTTCCCTGTCGCTCTAAGCGTTGTGATAGTCGGGGTCTTTGCCATCTTTCATGGACACGCGCATGGTGCAGAGATACCAGGCAGCGCGTCAGGACTCGCTTACAGCGCCGGTTTTGTTATCTCGACCGCTCTTCTGCATCTTTGCGGCATCGGTATCGGAATCGCCTTTAAAGTCCTCAACAGGATCCATCTGATGCGCTACGCCGGCGGCCTGATAGCGGCAGGCGGAGCCTGGCTACTCTTCTCATTATAGGGCTGCTTTTTTTGTCAGCGGTGTAAGCTCTATGCAAAATCCCCCAAGCGGTACGGTCTGGGGGATTTTTTTTCCGGATACCGGCCCCCGTGGTTAATCTGCTATAATAAATAATATCCGGTCTACTGAAAAAATGGAGGCTCGCCATGGCAAATGTCGCTAGGGAGATGGTAGAAAAGGCAGGGATCGACATCGGTCAGTTGCTGGACCTGCTGATAAAAAACGCCTCCGCGGAACTGACGACCTACTATTACTATACGATCCTCAGGGTGAACCTTGTCGGCATGGACGGGGAGGGGGTCAAGGAGATAGCGGAGACGGCCCGCATAGAGGACAGAAACCATTTCGAAGCCCTGGTCCCGCGCATCTACGAGCTTGGCGGGAAGTTGCCGGACAGCATGAATGACTTCCATGACATTTCAGCCTGCAAGCCGGCCAGACTGCCTGCAGACCCGAAGGATGTCAAGGCGATACTTAAGGTGCTGGTAGAGGCCGAAAGGTGCGCTGTCAGAGGTTATACGAACATTTGTAACCTGACCGCCGGGAAGGACCACCGTACATACGATCTCGCGCTCTCCATTCTTAACGAAGAGATAGAGCATGAGTCCTGGTTCTCGGAGTTCCTGGGCGAAGGGCCTTCGGGCCACTTTATGAGAAGGGGCGATACATCTCCGTTCGTCTCAAAGTTCCTGAAGTAGAAGATCTCTTTAGGGGAGAGGGTAAGATGAGGGGGGCTTTTTTGCAACCCCCCTCATGCCGGCCTTCTCCCTTGAGGGGAGAAGGAAAAACACACAAGCTCAACGGATATTGCTACCTCGCGGAGGAGATTCATTGTTCTGCGGAGGTCTTATCGAAGACACTCTTCAGCTCTGCCCTTTAAGCATGAAAGCGATATCTTCCTGCAGCGCCTGAAGGTCCTCCTCGTGCTCCACTTCGTCCTGCAGTATCTGTGATACCACGTTGTACGTCACCGGGTCCTTGAGCCCTATCTCCTCTATAACGGCGTGATAATAGCCGATTGCGCATCGCTCTCCGGAGATGTTCTGCTCGAGTATCCTTTTTACGAAAGGGTCCGTCGGCTCTTCATAGCCGCAGTTCGAAATCTCGAGCCATTTGCGGGGCGTGGTGGCCGGGGTGCCTCCGAGCTGGATTATTCGGTTGCTGAGCAGGTCGGCGTGGCGCAATTCGTCGGCCGCGTGCTGCATAAGCTCCGCTATTACAGCGTCCTTCATCGGCCCAGCGACGATCTTTGACCCTATCCAGTACTGGTAGTAAGCAAGCCACTCGTCAGCAAACGCCTTGCTGAGGAGCTCGATGGTCCTGTCCGCCTGCGTGCCGACAATTTCGCGTCCCTTTGTTCCCATTGTCTATCCCTCCCTTGTTCATTTTTATAACATGGACAACCGTGTCCGGTGTCATGCCGATAATGTCATGAGGAAAAAAGCCCCTAATAATGTAATTATAACGCCTGACGCGACCCCTATGGCCTTGTCGATGGATTCGAACCGTACTCCTGAAAGCGACTTTTCCGGCACTCTTCTGCCCAGGATGGCCGAGATGACGACAATGGATATTGTGAAAGCCATGCCGAGGGATATGAAGACTGCCAGAAGCAGCCCGAACGCCAACTGGTCCATTGACAGGCAATAGAACATTACCATCACGACCCCCGGACACGGCACCAGGCCGACCGAAGCGGCCCAGGGGACGATGCCCATGGGCCGCGTTGCGGGTTTACGGCACGCGTCCGCAGCCGGCTTCCTTTTGCCGAGTAATTCTATGCTGTTTTTGGATGCTATTGCAAGGCCCATGAGTGTGATCAGGCTGAAGCTTAAGACTTGGGTCACCCTGGATACGGACTCGAGGAGTCGGTGACGCTCTTGTTAAGAAAGTAGTGCAGCCCGAGGATCAATAGCGCGCCTGAGAGTCCGTGGAAAAAGGCAATAAGTGCCCCGAACAACATGCCATTTTGGACGCTTGTCTTCCGTGAAAGTATATACGACATGGCTATGGCCTTGCCGTGCCCCGGGCCTGCGGCATGAAGGGGCCTGCCGTATCAGAGCCGGTATTTTCCGGTTGAGTTGCGCTGCCATTCCACGAACCTTGAGAAAGTCGAGGCTTCCGGAGATGCGGCAAAACCGGATTGCCCTGCCCCGCCGCCGGAGACAAAAGGGTTTGCCTGAGCCTGCAAGGGGAGCCACAAAAGGGAGAAGACGAACAGAAAAGCTGTCAGGGCCTTAAGCATTCTTCAACCTGAATCTCAGCACGATCTCATCAGGATAGACCTGTCAGGATATTGGTGAAATATTCGAAGTTCTTCAGGTTTGAGAAAGCCCCCTTTTCAAGGGCGGCTATCTCGGATTTTTCGAGACGCCCGTTCTTGTTCACGTCAAAATCGAGAATGAAAATGCTGCTGGACATCTCGTCGAATGTCCACTCAAGCCTGAACCCGGCCAGTCCATTGGCGTCAAAGACCGCAGTTACGGAGTTGTCAATGGACATGTGAGGGTGGGACCACGCCGAAGGTGCGAGCATAAAAATAAAGGCAAACGCCAAAAGTATTGATCCCTTGAATATGTTCACCGATATGCCTGCTCCTGTCGGGCAGGATTCAAAAACCGTTCAGGATTATTTTTTACACCGGACCCGGCCGGTCAATTGATTTGATAACATAAAAATCCTGAACTGGCCCCGGAATGTTCGCCTTTTGTTATAATCATTTAATGGATACTATCGTGTACAGGCCTATAGGCGTCATCCATTCACCCTTCAAGGAACCCAAGGGCACCCCGATACAGCCAGTGGCCGCGTCAGGCGTAAGGGGGACGGTTGAGCTCTTTAGTGGATATGCCGAGGGTCTCAAAGACCTGGATGGCTTTTCGCACGTTATGTTGATCTATCATTTTCATATGTCAGCGGATTTTTCACTCCTGGTAAGACCTTTTCTCGACGATACTCCGCGAGGCCTGTTTTCAACAAGAGCCCCGGCGCGGCCGAACTCCATAGGCGTATCGGTTGTAGACCTCGACGGCATAGATGGTGCGACTCTCCTTGTCAGGAATGTGGACATAGTGGACGGAACGCCGCTCCTTGACATAAAACCGTATGTACCGGAATTTGACTCGCCGGAGGCAAAAAGGATCGGCTGGCTTGAAGACAAGGTGGGCAAATCGGCTCCTGCGCGCGATGACGGCAGGTTTGCCATAAAAAAGGCAGGTTTGCCATAAAAAAGGAGGGTGTTATGCACGGTTACATGCACAGGATAATGAGACGCAGACTCCTCTCCGGTACCCACTGCCCATGGTGTGGCATACATCGTTGGCCCGCTGAAATGGACAGAGAGTCCAGAAAAGAAGAGATCGAGGACTTGAAGGAGCATATAGAGCATCTCAGGGAGGACCTGAAGGTCGCCGAGGAAGACCTCAAGGAGCTTGAGAAAGGGGAATGAGAGCCGAATCCGCGAGCGCCTTCGACTTGAGCGCAACTGAATACGACTCCTGGTATGATTCAGCCCAGGGCAGGCCTGTTTTTGAGAGCGAGCTTAAGTGTCTTAGAAGTCTCATGCCGGAAAACGAAACCCCGCTGCTTGAAATAGGGGTCGGCACGGGAAGGTTCGCCATGTATTTCCCGGGGGCTTATGGCGCGGACCCGGCCTTGGGCGCGCTTAAGCTCGCCCAAAAAAGAGGCATAAGATGTGTAAACGGGGTCGGAGAGCAACTTCCTTTCAGGGACGGCGCTTTCAAAACGGTCCTCATAATCGCAACGCTATGTTTTGTCAAAAGACCCCAGTCCCTTCTTCAGGAGGCTTCCAGGATACTTTCCCCGGACGGAGACATTATAGTAGGATTTATCTCCAGAAGCTCGTCATGGGGCGCGCTCTATGAAAAAAAGAAAAAAGAGGGCAGCACCTTCTACAGACACGCTAAATTTTACGATCTCCCTGATATCAAGGGCTTCGCAAAGGCGGCCGGCCTCTGTACCACATCCATAGTGAGCACTCTTTTGCAGCCGCCCTCTTGCTCATCAAGTGTAGAGGAGCCGCGTAATTCATATGTGGAAGGGGCCGGGTTTATCTTCCTGAGACTCGAAAAAGAAAAAGGGCTGTTAGGTGGACAGTAGAGGCGCAAACAAAACATACACGACGGATGACGGTGGAAAGGTCGCCGCTTATTCAACGCTCATCAATATCGCTCTCGTGGCCGCAAAGGCCGCTATCGCTTTTAATTCCGGCAGTGCCGCCGTGCTATCGGAAGCGGTACACAGCCTCACTGATGTAATCGCGAGCCTGTCTGTATGGATAGGCATAAAGCTCTCAAGGGTCAAATCCCCTTCCTTCCCGTGGGGCCTGTACAAGGCTGAGAATATCGCCGCAGTCATCACCGCCTTCTTTATTTTCCTGATGGCGTACGAAATAGCCAGGGAGGTCATCCTCGGTGGGCACAGGGCCCTTTCTAACGTAGGTCTCGCGATTACCGCCCTTTTTTTAATGGCAATGCCGGTAGGCCTTTTTACCAGGTATGAAAAAAAGAAGGCAAGGGAGTTGAACTCACCATCTCTTCTGGCAGATTCAGAGCACTGGGTCGCTGATATCCTCTCCATCGGTGTCGTTATTGCCGGCCTTGTCGCTTCCAGATATACTCCCTATGCGGACAGGGTCGCGGCGATCATCGTAATCATTATGGTGCTCAGGGTAGGGTACAGGATAACAAAGGACTCGATGAAAAGCCTCCTGGACGCGTCGGTAGATGCGGCGACCCTGGGAAAGATAAGGGACATCGTGGAGCGCTTCCCGGAGGTCCGGGAGGTCGGCTCATTGAATGCAAGGAACTCCGGGAGTTTCATATTCGTCCACATGGACCTGAAGCTTTCCGTGAAAAGGCTCAACGAAGCTCACCGGTCGGCGGATATCATCGAGAATGCCATAAGGGAGGCGGTCCCCTTCATAGAGAGGATCAGCATACATTATGAGCCCGTTGAAAAAGAGTTCGTACGGTTCGCCGCAACGCTTTCCGAAAGCGAAGGGGCCATCTCTCCCCACTTCGGGAGCGCCCCGCTTATCCTTCTCTGGGACAAGGACAAAGACGGCAAGGTGATATCAAGGGAGGTCATCAAAAATCCATACTCAAGACTGGAAAAGGGAAAGGGGATAAAATTGGCCGAGCTCCTTGTGGAAAAGGGCGTAGACGTGCTTTATACAAAGGAGGAGTTCAAGGGCAAAGGCCCCGAGCACGTCTTCTCTGATGCCGATATTGAAGTGCGGATGACGGCCTCAAAAAATATCGAGGAGCTTTTTAAAGAGGATGTTGGCTGATAATGGCCTTTTGGTGAATAATAGCCTTTTCAAGGCTGTCGGATAATCTATAGAAAATATGGAAGATAATCTGATATTAAACGTAGAAGACCTGAAGGTGGCTTTGGACCACCGGGTTATCATTGATCACCTCTCCTTTAGCGTGAAAAAAGGGGACATAGTCACCATTCTGGGACCCAACGGGGCTGGGAAAACCGTCTTGCTCAGGTGCCTGCTCGGACTTTTGCCTTACACCGGAAAAATACAATGGGAAGAAGGCATTAAGATCGGCTATGTTCCCCAGAGACTGCCATTTATTAAAGATATCCCCATGAGTGTAATGGATTTTTTCGGCCTGAAACGGGGTTCTGAACAAGAGGTGAGGGACATCGTGCACGCAGTGGGGTTTGGCGATGAGATCTTTGAGCGGAGGATAGGCGACCTGTCGTCCGGACAGTTCCAGAGAATACTGATTGCCTGGGGTCTGATTGGAGGCCCTCATGTATTGCTCTTCGATGAGCCGACCACGGGGATTGATATCGGCGGCGAGGAGACCATCTATAATCTCCTGGCAAAACTCAGGAAAGAGCGGCAATTATCAATATTGCTGGTTACGCATGACCTGAACGTGGTTTACGAGTTCTCGACATACGTTATTTGCCTGAGCAGGCCGGTGGTATGCTGCGGCCCCCCTCAAGAGGTGCTCACGACGGAGAGCCTCCAGAGCCTTTATGGCGGCAAGGTGAAATACTATAAGCACAAACCATTGTAGTCCATGGAAAATCAATTATTGTTAAGCCTGACGGCGGGCGTCTTCATCGGGGGAGTAGCCGGATACCTGGGGTCTCTGATGTTGAGCAAGAGAATGCTCCTCGTCGCGGGTCCTTTAGGCCATTTGACCCTGCCGGGAATAGCCCTTGCGATAATATACGGATTTGACGTTTCACTCGGGGCTTTTCCCTTTGTGATTCTGGGGATCTTTCTTATCTGGCTGTTCGAAATCAGGACAAAATTGCCCATGGAAGCCCTGACCGCGGTCATCTTCGCTTCGGGTGTAGCCGTCGCCTTCTTGTTTTTGTCAGTGGAACAGGCGGAAACAGCTCTCGTGGGCGATATCTCCAATGTAGGTTTTTTTGTTACGGCCACCTCTGTTTTTATCTCCATTGTCCTTTTTTTTGTGATAAGAAAAATTTATCCGGAGATGGTCTTGATAAACGTCTCGGATGACCTGGCCAGGTCCGGCGGCCTAAGCGTCGAGAGATACAATTTTATTTATCTGCTCTCGATCGCCATTGTCGTGGCCTTAGGGGTAAAAATGGTCGGGGGCCTTTTAACCGCCGCCCTGGTGGCTATCCCGGCCGCCACCGCGCGCAATCTGTCCGTGAACTTACTGCAGTATTCTTTTGGAGCAATGGTCATTGGCTCCCTTTCCGCTTTCGCTGGCATATTGCTTTTCAGACTAACGGGATTTTCTGCCGGCCCCCTGATTATTCTTGTAAGCACGGCAATCTTTCTGGTCTCACTCTTCTTGAAAAGATAAGCGCCTTTCAGGAAGAGACTGGTATAGAGCTAAAGAATCCTGTACAAGAATTGAGGTACTAAGATGGTAACTTTTGGACCCGTCCCTTCAAGGCGTCTTGGCAGGAGCCTCGGCGTCAACAACGTCCCGTTCAAGTCATGCAATTATTCCTGCGTTTACTGCCAGCTTGGGCGCACTCCCGCAACAGATGTCGAGCCCCGGAAGTTCTTTGACCCCGAAAAGGTCTGCGAAGATGTGGAACAAAGGCTTTCGGACATCAGAAAAACCGGGGAGGCGCCGGTCGATTTCATAACCTTTGTACCGGATGGTGAGCCCACGCTCGATATCAACCTTGGCCAGGAGATAGACCTTCTCAAGCCTTTGGGGATAAAAATAGCAGTCATCACGAACTCGTCTCTCATCTGGCGGGAAGACGTAAGAAATAATCTTATGAATGCCGATTGGGTGTCTTTGAAAGTAGATTCCGTAAGAGAGGACGTTTGGCAAAAAATCAACCGCCCGGATAAAACCCTGCGCCTGCGGTCGATAATGGACGGGATGCTTGCGTTTTCAAAAGCCTTCGAAGGCGAATTGACTACCGAGACGATGCTCATGAAAGGCGTCAATGACAATAGCGTGATGATGACGGAGACTGCTGATTTCATCTCCAGGCTTACTCCTTCCAGGACATATATTTCCGTTCCCACGAGACCGCCTTCTGAAAAGTGGGTGCTGCCTCCTGATGAACAGGAACTCAACAGGTGCTTTCAGATCTTCAATGAGAAACTTCAAAGTGTCGAATATCTTATAGGTTATGAGGGAGACTCCTTTGCTTATAGCGGAAATGTAGAGGCAGATATACTGGGCATTACCGCCGTCCATCCGATGAGGGAGGACGCGGTAAGGAACCTTCTTGCAAAGGCGGGCTCCGGGTGGTCTGTCGTTGAGAGGATGATGGAGCAGGGGAAGCTTGTTAAGACGGAATACAGGGGTGAGCAATTCTATCTTCGCAAGCCGTCAAGACCTATAGATTAAGACGGGCATTGTTCCATGCAAAGGTTTATCGGAACTTCGGCTTTCGTGGAAACACAAGAGGTGAGACAAGCAGGAATGGCGTATCGCCGACAAACTGCATGCTGCCTGGTTCGCCTAAAAGCTTGACTTGGCAAGTCGATAAAACTACAATGAACGCTCTCTATGAAAAAGCATCTTGCGATATTGTTCGCGGCCCTGTTCCTTTTTATATGCATTGGGCTGAGCTTTCATCACCATGAAGACGGACAAGTCCAAGATGATTGCCCGGTATGCGTTATCGCGTCGCACCATCAGTCAATCAAGACCGATGCCGATGCATGGGTCCCTGTCATATCCTTCCTGATATACGTTTTATTCGTCTCCGCTCCCATATTTATACCAGCAGACTTTCAGACCGGCAAAAAAGTCAGAGCGCCTCCTTTTTAAGCAACCCGGACATTTAGAGTTGTTTTTTGCGCAGCCCTTGTCGGATAAGGGCCCGTGCGTCAAAAGCTCGGGTTTTTTTTCCGCATTTCCATGCATAGGACTTCTATTGCCAAGGAGGCTCACGTTGAATTACTTGCTTTCTATTCTTTTCGTATTTCTTTTTGCTTTCTCCGCATATGGAGAAGATGTTGACTCAAGGATAAAAAACCTTGAGGACACACTCAAGTCCCAGGAAAAGGCCATCTCAGAGCAGCAACGCGTAATAGAGGAACTGAAGGCTGAGAAGGCCCAGGGCCAGGCCGGAAAAAACAGCGGCGGGTCGGGCGGCCTTTTCGGCGGCTCCGCGCTCGCAAACCCAAACATCTCGCTTGTGCTCGATACATTCTTCTACAATTCAAACCTTTCCTCGTCAGGGCTTGAGGGGCGGACGATACCCGGATATATCAATGCCGGCATCGAAAAAACCAAGGGCTTCAACCTTGAATCGGCCGAGTTGTTCATCTACGCCCCGGTGGACCCGTACTTCAACGTCTACGCGACGATGCCTGTAACGGACGAGGGCATAGAGCTTGAGGAGGCGTATTTCCTGACAACGTCGCTGCCGGCCGGCATACAGGTCAAGGGCGGCAAGTTCAAAAGCGGCTTCGGAAGGATAAACGGCCAACACCCGCATGCCTGGGATTTCGCCGATTCTCCCCTCATTTATAGGGCTTTTATCGGAGATGAGGGCGTCACTGAAAAAGGCGTGCAGTTGACCTATCTGCCCCAGCTGCCGTTTTACATGCAGCTGGGCATTGAAGTCCTCCAGGGCGAGAACGAATTGCTTTTCGGCGCCGACGCCAGGTCAGGCCCGCACGCCTATACCGCCTTTGCAAAGGCATCTTTCGATGTGGGCGACTTCTCGACCGTCCTCCTCGGCCCTTCCGTCATGACAGGGAAGACAAAGACCTCGACGATAGCCGATGATACAGAGTTCACCGGAGACTCGACCCTTTACGGGTTCGAGGTCACCTACAAATGGAAGCCCTCGAAAACAAGGTCGTTCATACTGCAAAGCGAATACTTCTTAAGAGACCAGAAAGGCGACCTGACAGACACCTCGCTCGATACCACGGACACCTTGAAGAGGTCTCAGGACGGCGCTTACATCCAGGGCGTCTATCAGATAGGGAGATGCAGGCTGGGCGCAAGATACGACGTCCTTGACCTCGTACGGGATGAATACAGACTCGGCGGCGTTGAGCAGGCATTCGGGCGCAGGCCCTGGAGGGCCACGGCGGACGCGGAGTTCAACCCGACCGAGTTCTCCAGAATAAGGCTGCAGTACAATTACGACAGGTCCGGACGCGACGGAAAGACCAACAACGAAGTCATCGTCCAGTTGACATTCGGCATCGGCGCCCACGCGGCCCATCCGTTTTAAGGAGGCAAGAGATGAAGAAGACGGTTGTTTTGACGTTTTTAATGCTGCTGTTCTCGTTCGCGGCCAGTGCTTATGCCAAGGTTAACGTGGTCGCAACGCTCCCTTTCATCGGGAGCATTGCCAAGGAGATAGGGGGCGATAAAGTCGATGTGACGACGCTTGTAAAGCCCACCCAGGACCCGCATTTCGTTGACGCCAAGCCGTCCATGATACTGGCCGCAAGGAAGGCCGACGTCCTCATGTATAACGGCCTTGACCTTGAGATAGGGTACCTGCCCCTTCTCATGGAATCTTCAAGGAACCCTAAAATACAGCCCGGCAAGCCGGGCAACTTCGATTGTTCGAGGTATGTCTCGGTAATAGAAAAACCCGCTTTCGTCGACAGGAGCATGGGAGATGTGCACCCGCTCGGCAACCCGCACTACCTTTACTCGCCGAAAAACGTCATTCGCGTGACCGAGAGTATCACCGAAGAGCTCTCCACGGTCGATCCGGCGAACGCGGGGTACTACAGGAGCAACTTCGCCGCTTTCAAGGAGAAGTTCGACAGGAAACAGGCCGAGTGGAACGCAAAAAAACTCAGCGGCAAGAAGTTCATAGCCTACCACAAATATTTCGAGTATCTCGCAAGCGAGTTCGGCTTCCAGATAGTCGGGTACCTGGAGCCGAAGCCCGGCATTCCGCCTTCTGCACGCCACATAGAAGGGCTTATCGAGTCGACAAAGATTTCCAGGCCAGACGCGATAATCTGCACGGCCAATAACGGCATTGACCAGTCCAGGGCATTGGGGGCGAGGACCGGGCTCAAGGTGGCGGTGGTGCCGCAGGACGTAGGCGCCACATCCGAAGCGAAGGACTGGTTCTCGTTCATGGACCAGGTATTGAAATCACTCGAGTAAGGAGGCCGGGATGGAGGCCCTGAGTTTTCTCGCGTACCCTTTTCTTGGCTGTGTGCTTTTAATCCTGATACACGCGTACTTCGGCATACACATACTTGAAAGGGGGGTAATCTTCCTTGACCTTGCCCTGGCGCAGTTCATAGGGCTTGGGATCTCCGTGGCCTTTTACATGGGCCACGAGGATGGTTCTGGCAGGTATGTCTACGCGGTCGTCTTCGCGATAATTGGGGCCTCTATCCTGTCTCTTTCCAGCCTGGTCGCAAGGTACGTGAACATAGAGGCGTTCATCGGTGTCTTTTATGTCTGCTCGCTGGCGGCAAGCATGCTTGTGCTCGACAGTACGCCTCACGGCCTGGATGAGCTTAAGGCCATCCTCAACGGCAATATACTCTGGGTCACTCCGGGAGACCTCCTGAAGATGTCGGCCCTTTATTCCTCAATAGGGCTGGTGCACCTTGTGTTCAGAAAGAAATTCCTGTCCCTTTCATTTGAGAGAAGGGGGAGCTACATCTGGGAATTGATCTTTTTCGTAAGTTTTGCGTTGGTGCTGGTCAGTTCGGTTTCAACCGCCGGGGTCTTGCAGGTGTTTTCGTTCCTTGTCATACCCGCCCTCATAGGGGGTCTTTTCACTAGAGGACCCCTCAAGATACTGCTCATAGGATGGGGCGTTGGAATAATAGCCAGCGCTTTCGGGCTGATGGCGTCATTTAAAATGGACCTTCCCACTGCTCCGCTCTTTATAACGTTTCTGGGAACGGTCTTTTTTGCACTTTTAATCATAAAGGCGTGGAGGACCGGGCGACGAGAGCATTAAACCGAGAGCCGCCCAATAGTCAAAGAGGTCGGCCTTGGCTTTCCTGGTCGGATAGATTCTACGCCTGACGCGTTCTTTTTCAAGCTGCTGAAGAAAGACTCTGCCACTGTATTGTCGTAGCAGTTGCCCTAGGGCTTATGCTCCCTGCAAACTCTGTGGCGAGGCCGTATATATTACCGGTGGGCTTACCCGGACACCTTGGCAAAGTACGCGGCGATTTTTTTTATGATATCCCGTTCCTCGTCAATTTTCTTGAGCTCGGCCTTGATCCTTATGTTCTCTCGGCGCACCTCGTCGAGTTGTCGTGGCCTATACAAACAAGGGTTGACTTTTGCTGGAAAAAAAGAAAACCTGCTTTGCTTTGAACCGCTCGAGGTTTACAGGAAAGGAGGTTTTAGGTGGAGGGCGGAATAGTTATCTGGATACCCTATCTCAAGTAGCACTCGCCTGGGTTTAAGTCAGTTCGACCCCTGTCTCCAGGGCATGTCCATGGCGGATTCGACCATCTTATTATGTTGCTTAAGCTCACCATCTTTCCTTAAGGATAGTCTCGGCAAGTAGTTTGACTTTTGTGCGGATACCTCTTATGCCCGCCGGTTTCCCACCATTCCATTTTGCCTTTTTGGCTTCAATAAGCGAATGAATGACACGGCGTTCGTTCGGAACAGGCATCAACAGAGCAACTTCCTTCATGTGGTCGGTTATTATGAACTTTTCCCCACGCGACACCTTATCGAGATAACCGCGTAATTTGGTCTTAAGCTCTTTTGTGCTGATTGTGTTCAATTTTTTAAGTCTCGAAAATAAAAAGGCCCTTTTTTAGGGCCTGGTTACTTTAGAACCGATATTTTAAAGGTAAGTTGTTGATTTACCTGATATTTCTGGCTGGGGGACCAGGATTCGAACCTGGATAAACGAGTTCAGAGCCCGTTGTCCTGCCGTTAGACGATCCCCCAATCTCGAACAAAGATATTCCAATATAATAATCCTGCCCGTCCAAGTCAAGCAAAATCTGTTGACACTGCCGGACGGATTCTTGTATACTTATAAGTCTTTATGCGGGGCAATATATGAAGATACGAATAGAGGACATACCGCCTTCAGGGCTATCGCTCGACCTCGAAGAGAGCGGAGCGGCATTAAAGGAATACGCCGGGGGGAAGCTCGACCTGGACTTCTCCACTCCCGTTAAAGCACACCTCGAGGTCTCGAAGAGGGGGCAGAGCATCTTCGTCTCCGGAGACATAAAGGCCGGAATACGTGTCGAGTGCAGCAGGTGCTTGAAGGAGTTCGAGTACCCTTACGAGTCCGACTTCGCCTCCTATTACGAACTTGGCAGGGAGCCTGAGAAGGAAAAGGAGCTCAAGCCCGAGGACATGGACGTCAACTTCATAGCCGGCGATTCCCTCGACACCTCCGAGGTGCTTTTGGGCCAGATAGCCCTTGAGATTCCCATGCAGCCGCTTTGCAGGCCGGACTGCAAGGGCCTCTGCCCGAAGTGCGGTGCTGACCTGAACCTCGGCGACTGCGGCTGCGGGGGCGAGGATAAGACAGACCCGAGGCTCGCCAAGCTCAAGGAATTCAAGCGCTGATAGGGCGCCGCGAATTTTGCAGTGATTTTTATTATTGAAGAGCGCGGCCAAATCCTATATAAAGGTGTGGTCCGGGAATTCGCCGGGCGCTGGCCCATTTAAAGATAGCTGAATCCGCACAGGCCATGTACTTATAACGAATCCAAACCGAAAAGAGAGGTTTTAGAGATGCCGAACCCCAAGAAAAGACATTCGAGCTGCAAGAGGGGCCAGAGAAGGAGCCATGACGCGCTGTCCGCTCCGGCGGTCTCCACCTGCCCCCAGTGCGGCGAGCCCAAGCGCCCGCACCACGTCTGCCCGAGCTGCGGCACATACAAGGGCAGGACTGTAATCAAGAAGAAAGAGGCCGTCTAAGGCCGTGCTCCTTTCATCAACCGCTACGGCTTCCGAAAAGGCCTTGAAACCGGCCTTGCAGGGAGCCGCACCCTTTTTTGCGTTCTCAGCCGAATAAGAGATGAAGATTGCCGTTGACGCGATGGGCGGGGACTTTGCCCCCGCCATGGTTGTAGAAGGGGCCGTCCGGGCCGCGAGCGAGCTCAATATCCCCATCGTCCTCGTCGGAGATAAGTCCAGGGTCGAGGACGAGCTTGCCAAGCAGCAGGGCGTTCCGTCCAACGTCTCCATCGTCCACGCCTCCGAGGTCGTGGGCATGGACGAATCCCCCACACAGGCCGTCAGGAAAAAGAAGGACTCGTCGCTACGGGTCTGCTTCGAGCTCGTAAGGAGCGGAGAGGCGGGGGCCGTGGTGAGCGCCGGGAACTCGGGCGCGGCAATGGCCGCAGGCATACTCATCCTTAAGAAGGTAAAGGGCATAGACAGGCCCGCCATAGCCGTATCAGTCCCCACCATAAAAGACCCGGCAATAGTGCTCGACGTGGGCGGGAATGTCGACTGCAAGCCGGTGCACCTTTTCCAGTTCGCCCTCATGGGCGAGGTCTACGCAAGGTACGTCCTGAAGGAAAAGAGGCCCAGGGTCGGCCTTCTCTCGAACGGCGAGGAGGACGGCAAGGGGAACGAGCTTACTAGGGAGACGCACGCTCTTTTAAAGAAGGCCTCCATAAACTACATAGGATACGTCGAGGGCAGGGACATATACCAGGGCGGGGTGGACGTGGTCGTAACCGACGGCTTCGTCGGGAACGTCGTCCTTAAGCTCAGCGAGGGACTTGTCGAGGCCGTAACCACCATGCTCAAGAACGAAATAATGTCGAGCCTCCCTTCGAGGCTCGGCTATCTCCTTTCAAAGGGCGCTTTCAAGAGGCTCAAGAAAAAGATAGACTACTCGGAGTACGGCGGCGCGCCGCTCCTCGGAATTGAGGGCGTCTGCATCATAAGCCACGGCAGGTCGAACGCCAAGGCCATGAGGAACGCTGTGCTCCGCGCGCACGAGTACGCCCAGGGGAACGTTAATTCCCACCTGATGGAAGAGATGGAGAAAAACCACGACCTCATGAAGAACGGCCGTAATGAAGCCGTCTCGGGAAGTTGAAGATGCTCCGGTCGAGGATAATGGGGACCGGCTCTTATGTGCCGGAAAAGGTTCTCACCAACCGCGAGCTGGAGGGCATGGTCGAGACCTCGGACGAATGGATATCCACCCGCACCGGCATAAGGGAACGGAGGATTGCCGCCGGGGAGACCGCCTCGGAGATGGCGGCCAAGGCCGCCAAGGCGGCGCTTAAGGCCGCGGGTTTAGCGGCCAAGGACATAGACCTCGTGGTCGTCGGTACGGTGACCGCCGAGATGGCGTTTCCGTCGGTAGCCTGCCTTATACAGGCGGAGCTCGGGATAAAGGCCGGGGCAGCGGCTTTCGACGTATCTGCCGCCTGCTCGGGGTTTCTTTACGCGCTGGACATAGCGGACAGGTACCTGAGATCCGGCGGGGCGGGTAAGGCCCTGGTCATCGGGGTAGACAAGTTCTCGAACCTTATAGACTGGAAGGACAGGTCCACCTGCGTCCTCTTCGGGGACGGAGCCGGGGCGGCAGTCCTCTCCGCCGAAAAGGGGCAAAGGGGCGTCCTCTCGTGCCGCGTGCATTCCGATGGAAGGCACTGGGATACCCTCTACTGCAGGACCAACCGCCCGGAAAACCCGTTCGAGAAGAGCAATGAGCAGTCCTACCTCGTAATGAACGGGAATGAGACCTTCAAGATAGCCGTCCGCACGATGGGCCAGGCCATAAAAGAGGTGCTGGAGGAGACGGGGCTCAAGCCCGAGGACATATCGCTCCTCATCCCCCACCAAGCCAACATGAGGATAATAAACGCCGCAAGGGAGAGGCTCAAACTCCCTGAGGAAAGGGTCTACACGAACCTCGAAAGGTACGGGAACACCTCGGCCGCGTCCATCCCCATCGCACTTGACGAGGCCGTGAGGGACGGAAAAATTAAAGACAACGACATAATAATGTTCGTGGCCTTCGGCGGCGGGCTCACGTGGGCGTCAGCCGCGGTCAAGTGGTGACCATTCGTATTATTACTTAGGAGAACGGGTCTGATGGGCAAGGTAGCTTTCGTATTTCCGGGGCAGGGTTCGCAGTCAATCGGCATGGGGAAGAGCTTTTTCGATTCCTCCGAGGCTGCCAGAAGGACCTTTGCCGAGGCTGACGAGGTAATGGGCTTCGGGCTTACGAAGCTCGCCTTTGAAGGGCCTTCGGACCTCCTCGACAAGACCGAGTACACGCAACCCGCGCTCCTCGCCGCTTCGATTGCGGCGCTTCGGGCTCTCGCCGAAAAGACTGATTTCATTCCGGCCTGCATGGCGGGCCACAGCCTTGGCGAGTACACGGCCCTTGTCGCTAGCGGAGCGCTCGATTTCAGGGATGCCGTCAGGCTCGTCCATCTCCGGGGAAAATTCATGCAGGAGAGCGTGCCGCAGGGCGCAGGAAAGATGTGCGCCATACTGGGGCTTGACCTCGAAACGGTCCAGGTAATATGCGATTCAGCGTCGATAGACACTGCCAGGGTCGTACCGGCGAACATAAACACCCCGGAGCAGATAGTCATATCCGGAAGCGCCGCAGCCGTCGAGATAGCCGCGAACCTCGCGAAGGAGAGGGGCGCGAAGAGGGTAGTGCCGCTTCAGGTGAGCGCCCCTTCGCATTCGCCGCTAATGGAGAAGGCAAGCGAGCGCCTCGGCGAGGAGCTTGAAAAGATAAGCGTGAACGGACTAAAGGTGCCCGTATATACGAATGTCGAGGCCGCGCCTGTAAAGGACGGCTCAAGGGTTAGGGAGCTGCTTTGCCTCCAGCTCACGAGTCCCGTGAGGTGGGTGGATATAGTGCGGCAGATGAAGGCCGACGGGGTCGATACCATAGTCGAGGTCGGCCCGGGCAAGGTGCTTACGGGCCTCGTAAAGAGGATAGAGAAGGACATAAACGCCCTGAGCGTCTCCGAGGCCCAGGATATCGAGAAGGCGCTGCCGGCGCTCGGGGCATAACATCTTCAATCGGAGGGTACAATGAACGTAACCGGAAGGATAGCTCTCGTTACCGGCGGCGCGCAGGGCATCGGCAGGTCCATAGCCGAGAAGCTCGGCTCTTACGGGGCCGACGTGGCCGTGGCGGATGTAAACCTCGAGAAGGCGACCGAGGTTGCCAACTCCATAAAGGCCATGGGCAGGCGCTCGATGGCGCTTAAGCTCGATGTGACGAACCTAAAGGAGTGCGAGGAGGCGGCGGAAAAGATATTCAAGGAGTTCGAGGCCATCCACATACTCGTGAATAACGCCGGGATTACCAGAGACGGCCTCGTCCTCAGGATGACCGAGGAGGACTGGGACGCGGTAATGAACGTGAACCTTAAGGGCGCGTTCAACTGCACCAAGGCCGTCTTGAAGTACATGACCAAGGCGCGCTGGGGGAGGATCGTCAACATAGCCTCTGTGGTGGGAGTCATGGGCAACGCCGGGCAGGCGAATTACGCCGCGAGCAAGGCCGGCCTCATAGGATTGACAAAGACCATAGCCAGGGAGTTCGCGAGCAGGAACATAACCTGTAACGCAGTGGCCCCTGGCTTCATCGAGACCGCAATGACCGACGCCCTTTCCGAGAACGTCAAAAAGGAACTCATGGACAGGATCCCCCTCGGCAGGCTCGGCGGCCCTGCCGACGTCGCCAACGGAGTGCTCTTCCTCTCCTCGAACGCCTCGGGCTACATAACCGGCCACGTCCTCAACATAAACGGCGGCATGGCCATGCAGTAGGGCGCATGTTTAAAATTGACAACCTCCCCGGTAGGTGTTATACACTGGGGTCTGGCGCAAAAGGCGGTATTTTCGTACAATATTCCAGGAGGGAAGATAATGTCTGTTGAGAATAAGGTTAAGAAGATAATAATCGACCAGCTGGACGTGACCGAGGACGAGGTTACCCCGCAGGCCTCTTTCGTGGACGACCTCGGGGCCGACTCCCTCGACACCGTCGAGATGGTAATGGCTTTCGAGGAGGAGTTCGGGATAGAGATACCCGACGAGGACGCCGAGAAGATAAAGACCGTCCAGGACGCTGTAGAGTACATCAATAAAAAGGCCGGGAAATAATCCGCGCCCTGCCGCTTTTTCCCCGATTCTTCCGCAGGGACAGGTAAAAACGCCAATATCGTTTTTTTACTTCCCCCTGCGGCCCCGGGAAAGAAATCTGTTTTCATGACCGCATTCCTACATGCCCGCCGGGAGGGGCTTTCGACCCTCCCCGGCGGTTTTTTAAGGCAGGCGGCAAGGGGATAAACGGGAGCCTGCTCTTAAGTCCTTGGTCCATTTAAATCCGGGAATTCAGAGGAATAAAAAATGAGAAGGGTAGTAGTAACCGGCATCGGTATAACGAGCCCGCTCGGGACAGGAGTCGAAAAGAACTGGGAGGCCGTTATCCAGGGCCGCTCCGGGGTCAGGGAGATAACCCGTTTCGACGCTTCAAACTTCCCCGTGAAGATAGCTGGGGAGGTCCCTGATTTCGACCCGCTCCCGTACATAGAGAAGAAAGAGGTCAAGAAGATGGACCTCTTCATCCAGTACGCGGTCGCCGCGAGCCAGATGGCCTATGAGGACTCGGGCTACAGGATAACCGACGAGAACGCCGAGATGGCGGGGGTCTATATCGGGGCCGGGATAGGCGGCCTTCCGGCCATCGAGCACTGGTTCGACGTCCTGAAGGAAAAGGGGCCGGACAGGATTACCCCCTTCTTCATCCCGATGGTCATAATAAACCTCGCCTCCGGGCAGGTCTCGATAAAGCTCGGGGCAAAGGGCCCCAATAGCTGCGCGGTCACGGCCTGCGCGACAGGCACCCATTCCATAGGGGACGCGGCCAGGCTCATACAGACCGGCATGGCCGATGTGATGGTCGCCGGCGGGGCCGAGTCCACCATAACCCCGCTCTGTGTGGCGGGTTTCAACGCCATGAAGGCCCTCTCGACCAGGAATGGCGACCCGAAGGGCGCGAGCAGGCCCTTTGACAAGGACCGGGACGGCTTCGTAATCGGCGAAGGCGCGGGGGTGGTTTTCCTTGAAGAGCTGGAATCGGCAAGGAAAAGAGGCGCCAGGATATACGCGGAGATAGCCGGATACGGCCTCAACGCCGACGCGAACCACATGACCACGCCTGCGCCCAACGGCGAGGGCGCGGCCAGGTGCATGAAGATGGCATTAAGGACAGCGGGGCTGAACCCCGAGGACATCGGCTACGTCAACGCCCACGGCACCTCGACCTACTATAACGACCTCTATGAGACAATGGCCGTAAAGACCGTCTTCGGCGAGCACGCAAGGAAGCTTGCCGTAAGCTCGACAAAGGGCATGACCGGCCACCTCCTCGGGGCCGCCGGCGGCATAGAGGCCGTATTTACCGCCCTTTCGCTCCATCACGGGGTGCTGCCCCCGACCATAAACTACACCACGCCCGACCCGGAATGCGACCTCGACTACGTGCCTAACGCCCCGAGGGAGGCCAAGGTCAAGGCGGCCCTCTCGAACTCGTTCGGCTTCGGAGGGACCAACGGGGTGCTCGCCTTCAAGAGGTTCGAGTAAGGCCTTGCCTCGCGGCCTCAAAAGTCGCATAATAAAAGAAGAGTATTAAGGGAAAAAAGAGGCGGCAGATGGAAAGGATAGCCATAGCAAGCGACCATGCCGGAAGGGAGCTCAAGGAGGACCTTAAGGAGTTCATGGCCTCCCTCGGGGTGGAGGTCGACGACATGGGCGTTAACGACGATAAATCGGTTGATTACCCGGATTACGGCATCCCGTTGGCCGAGCGGGTTTCGAAAGGCGAGGTTCCCAAGGGCGTCCTTGTCTGCGGGACCGGCATAGGTATGAGCATACTCGCGAACAAGTTCAGCAACGTCCGGGCCGCGCTCGTGAACGACGTCTACACCGCCCGGATGGCCAAGGAGCATAACGACGCCAATATCCTCGTAATAGGCGGGAGGATCGCCGGAAAAGGGCTTGCCCGGGAGATGCTGAAGACCTGGCTCGAGACCGCCTTCGAGGGCGGCAGGCACCAGAAGCGGCTCGATAAGATACGGGAAGTCGAGAAGAAGAACGGCAGGTAGGGAGAGGCCGCGGCGTAGCGCGGCCCATGTTATTTTAAAACGGGAGGCAGTAAAGAAGATGGCCCTCAAGGAATTTGACCCCGAAGTATACGACGCCATACGGCTTGAGACCGAAAGGCAGGAATGGAAGCTTGAGCTAATCGCGTCCGAGAATTTCGTAAGCGAGGCGGTGATGGAGGCGGCCGGGAGCGTAATGACCAACAAGTACGCCGAAGGCTACCCCGGAAAACGCTATTACGGCGGCTGCGAGTTCGTGGACATAGTCGAGAGGCTCGCGATAGAGAGGGCGAAGAAGCTCTTCGGAGCCGACCACGTGAACGTGCAGCCCCATTCAGGCTCGCAGGCCAACATGGCGGTCTACCTGGCGACAGTTAAGCCCGGCGACACCGTAATGGGCATGAACCTTTCCCATGGCGGCCACCTTACGCACGGAAGCCCCGTTAACTTCTCGGGCCAGCTCTATAATATAGTCTTCTACGGGGTCCGCCAGGACGACCAGAGGATCGACATGGACCAGGTGCGGGACCTCGCGAAAAAGAATAACCCCAAGCTAATTGTAGTCGGCGCGAGCGCCTATCCCCGGATTATAGATTTCAAGGCCTTCAGGGAAGTGGCCGACGAGGTCGGCGCCAAGATAATGGTGGACATAGCCCATATAGCAGGGCTCGTGGCTACAGGCCTTCACCCGAGCCCCGTGCCTCACGCCGAGTTCGTCACGACCACCACGCACAAGACGCTTCGCGGCCCCCGCAGCGGCGTCATCATGTGCAGGGAGGAGTTCGCCAAGGCGGTCGATAAGCAGATATTCCCCGGCATACAGGGCGGCCCGCTCATGCACATAATCGCGGCAAAGGCGGTCGCCTTCAAGGAGGCGCTTGAGCCTTCCTTTACGGCCTACCAGAAGCAGGTGCTCGCGAATGCGAAGGTCCTCTCGGGCGAGCTTATGGCAAGGGGCTTTACGCTCGTATCCGGCGGGACTGATAACCATCTCATGCTCATGGACCTCACGAAGCAGGACATAACCGGCAAGGAGGCCGAGGAAGCGCTCGTAAAAGCCGGAATAACCGTAAACAAGAATACCATCCCGTTCGAGACCAGGAGCCCGTTCGTAACGAGCGGCATAAGGATAGGCGTTCCGGCGGCCACCACCAAGGGCATGAAGGAGCCTGAGATGAAGGTCATAGCGGGCTTCATACAGAGGGCCCTTGAGAAGAGGAGCGATGATGCCGCGCTCGAAGGCATAAAGGCGGAAGTGAAGGAACTCTGCTCGAGGTTCCCGCTTTACAAGGGCAGGATGGAAAGAGCTTTGGCCTAAAAGCCGGCATAGATTTCTAAACTGACCGCCCGCCTATTTATGAATGTCTGGCCGGGCGGTCTTTTTTTTGACGTTTAAACCCGGCTCTTGCGTCGCACCATGAAATTTGATAATTTCCGGCAAATGGAGTATATACTGGGCTTCGGCTCGACCCACAGGGCCTTGAAAGCCGAGGAACTCTTGAAGAACGCGTCCCTCACTTTCAGGCTGCTCCCGGTGCCAAAGGCCCTTGATTCGGCTTGCGGGCTTGTCATCTCTGTCGATGAAGGTTTGTTCGACGAGGCTTTTCAGGCCCTTCAAAAAGGAGGGCTTTTGCCCAGGAACGTGTACAGGAAAGAAGGTGAAGAGTATGTTAAGGTGTGATTTCTGCGGCAGGGAATCGGATAACATCACCAGGGTGGCGCTCGACCAGGGCTATGACAGGCTTACGGTCAAGCACGAGAAGAGGTATGCCTGCCAGGATTGCTCCCTTAAAAAGGAGCAGGAGCGCCAGGCAAGGCTAAAGGCCGGGAAGTAGGAAGTACCCCTTTAAGAAAAAGCCATTGGATTCGGCTCTATAATGTCAATAAGAATCCGGCGGAGCTAACCAGGGTCTTGCGTCCGCATAAAGAGTCTTGCACCCGGCTGGTAAGCTAGCGCATAAGCACCTGTAAAACGTTGGCTTTCCATACCCGTAGTTGCGTTCCCATTCTTTTACCCCCTCTCCATCAATAAGAATCCACATCAAAAAAGTTCCACGGTTTTCAAATAAAGCCGATCAGCTTCTGGTTCTAATCAACATAGCCAGAAATCCTGGCCTTTCTAAGGCCAGGGATGAGCTTCCGTTCCGGACCGGAGCCGCTTTCATTGCAAAACGGAGGAGCTATTGTTTGCATTTTACAAAAATCTTGGGCTTCAGCCCAGGGTAGTTCATTTTTTTTATAATCCGTTACCAATCTGTTACCTGGAATCTGATATGAATTGCTGAAACAAGTACAGGTGAAATAATTCTCAAGGAGAAAAGAGATGATTGGTAGGTCGAGCCTGATATTTTCCCTGCTTCTGGTCTTTATCAGTTTAGGCGGTTGGACATCGGCTGCTGAGGCACCGGCCGCTGATGGAAAAACAGACCTCCTCGGGATTGAAAGCCGGAGCGCCTCAAAGAGCTTCTCTCAAATCCGGAATGAAGCCCCGGCAGAGGAGATAGCAAGGGTACAGGAATCATACGGAAAGATACCCCTCTATTTCATAAAGAACGACGGCCAGGTCCCTAAAAAGATAAAATTCTACGAGAAGGGGAGCGGGCACGCGACCTTTTTCGCAAACGACGGTGTGTATCTGAGCCTCACGAGGGCAAAAGAGGAAAGAAGACCCGATGTAAGGAGACATGAAAACAGCCCTGAAATAATTTCGAAGGAGTTCGAAACCGAATCCATAAAGCTGAGCCTTCTTGGGGCCCATAGAGCCCCTAAAATCACGGCCGAGGATGAGCAGACTGGGAAGATCAACTACTTGGTCGGGAATGATAAAAGCAAATGGAAGACGGGGATAGCTACTTACGGGAGTATCCTTTACAGCGAAGTATATAAGGGCGTGGACGTCAGGTATTACGGGAACAACTCGAAACTCGAATACGATGTAATAGTAAAGCCCGGGGCAGACCCAAAGCAGGTCAGGTTCAGGTATGAGGGCGTAAAAGGGTTAAGTGTCACAGAAGACGGTGACCTCGAAATAGCTTTACAGGGAGGTGCTATCCACCAGAAGAGGCCCTATATATATCAGGATATAGACGGCAACAGGGTGGAGGTAGAGGGCAGCTTCAAGGTCCTCCCGGCCAAGGACGGGTGTGCCTACGGCTTCGAGGTCGCCGCATACGATAAGTCGCGCGAACTTGTAATAGACCCTTATATAGTCTATTCGACATATCTCGGTGGAAGTAGTCACGACAGGGGTTACGACATCGCCGTCGACTCAGAGGGAAGCGTATATATTACCGGAGATACAATTTCCACGAATTTTCCGGATTCCTCTGCTACGCCTTGGGGTTATGGCATTAATCGTGATGCGTTCGTTACAAAGTTAAGCTCCTCCGGCGCGCTTGTCTATTCGACATATCTGGGTGGAGGCAGCTATGACGCAGGTAGAGGCATTGCAGTCGATTCAACAGGTAACGCCTATGTGACCGGGTATACAAATTCTCTGGGTTTCCCTGTCGTTTCGCCCATACAGTCCTCTCTAAAGGGTGCCGTTGACTTTTTCGTTACGAAGATAAGCCCTAACGGAGAAACGCTTATTTATTCGACTTACCTTGGCGGCTCGGATGATGATGAGGGTTACGGCATAACAGTCGATTCGGCCGACAATGCTTATGTGACCGGGACTGTATGCTCTTCTCGTTCGGATTTCCCGTTCTTTTTTTCGATAATAGGGTCTTGGTCAAATTCTTGCAATCTTTTTGTTACCAAAATAAGCTCTGCAGGCTCCCTTGTTTATTCAACCGCCATAGGCGCAGGGTATGGTACATCAGGTACTGGTTCAAGTTTGGGTCACAGTATTGCGGTAGATTCAACCGGGAGCGCCTATATTACTGGATTTACAGGTTCACCCGGCTTCCCTGTTTCTTCCGCCTTACAGGAGACTCACGGAGGTCAGTGGGACGCGTTTATCACTAAAATCAACCCCTCCGGCACTCTCCTGCTTTATTCGACCTATCTCGGTGGGAATAGCTACGATAAGGGTTATGATATCAAAGTCGACTCTGATGGAAATGCTTATGTTACAGGAGAGACAAGGTCTTTTGATTTCCCAATCGCGTCGGCCATGCAGGAGTTGCCAGCGGCAGGTACTGCGGGAGGTTCTGATGCGTTCATTACGAAAATAAGCTCCACCGGCGCGCTTGTCTATTCGAGATTGCTCGGTACGGCTTATAATGATGGCGGCCGCGGTATCGCGGTAGATTCAAACGGAAATGCATATATTGCTATGGATACTCACATGGATGATATGGATACATTTCCTTTGTACTTTGGGGGCCCTAGCGTGATTATAGCAGGCGCTACCGATGCATTCATTGCGAAGGTCAATTCTGAGGGCAATCTCATGTCGTCGAGCGTCCTTGGTGGAAGCGCCAATGATTACGTTAGAGGCATTGAAACTGACTCGGACGGGAATGCATATGTCACCGGGTTTACCGGATCTACGGATTTTCCAACGTCTTCAGCCATGGCGGGGGCTAACGCAGGGTATTGGGATGCGTTCGTTGCGAAGATAAGCTTTACGGGCCCTGTCCTTTCACATCCTTCGGAGTCAGGCTATGGCGACGGCATCGCACCCGATACCGGCGCGCCTTCCCCGGTTTTCGAATACAAAACGGTCTACACGGATGCCGATAATAACGCGCCCACATACATAAGAGCATGCATTGACGGGGCCTGCAATCCCATGTCCCTTGACGCCGGCGCTGCCGCGGCGCTCCAGGACGGCGACTACACTAACGGCGAGCAGTTCGTCTATTCGACGACCCTTCCGGCTGGTTTGCACAACTATTTTTTTGAGGCTTCCGACGGGATCGATACCGCAAGGCTTCCCTCCACGGGCGTCTTGAACGGTCCTGCGGTCAGCGACCTCGCCGTAACCACATCGGCCCTGCCGGACGGCACCGTAGGCGTTGCGTACGGAGAGACCCTCGCCGCGGTTGGCGGTACTGCCCCGTATGCCTGGAGCACTTCCGGAGGCCTGCCCCCAGGACTTACGCTCTCATCCGGCGGCACGGTCTCGGGCATTCCAGCAGTCGACGGCATATATGGCTTCACCGTCGCCGTGACCGACTCGACCTCCTTTGTATCTTCCAGGACCCTCTCAATAACCATAAACCCCGGCGACACCACGCCTCCGACCGGCTCGGTCTCGATAAACGGCGGCGCGGCGTCAACCAATAGCACGGTAGCGACACTTGCGCTCTCTTGCGTGGACACTGGTTCCGGCTGCTCGCAGATGCGCTTCAGCAATGACGGCTCTTCCTGGTCGGCCTGGGAATCTTTCGCTACAGTAAGGTCATGGACTCTGGACCCGGGAGACGGGGTGAAGACGGTATATGCGGAATACATGGACGGGGCGGGGAACTCGGCCCAAGGCTCGGATACGATAATTCTCGACGCCACGGCTCCGGCGGTCTCAGCTTCCCCGACGGGCGGGTCTTATGCGTCGGCCCAGAGCGTAACCCTTACGGCGGACGAGCCTTCAACCATATACTACACGACCGACGGCTCAATCCCCACGACAGGGTCCGCAGCCTACTCCGGGCCCATAACCGTCTCGTCTTCCGCCGTGCTCAAGTTTTTTGCCGCTGATTTGGCAGGGAACGAGAGCGGCGTGATGAGTGAAACCTACATGCTGAACAGGCCGCCGCAGATGGATGCCGGGGGCGACAGGACAGTTTATGAGGGAGAGCACTTGTACTTCGTAGTCTCGGCATCGGATGCAGACGGTGACGTCGTCACGTTCAGGGCTACCGGACTGCCTTCCGGGGCCGTTCTCGACGCGTCATCCGGAGCGATAAGCTATACACCGGGGCATGATGTTTGCAGCCAGTCGGCAAACGCCTATTTTGACGTCTTTTTTGAAGCCGACGACGGCAAGGGCGGAATTGCCTCCGAAACCGTCAGGATCACGGTGCTCGACCGGAACAGGGCTCCGATAGCCCAGGCAGGGGCTGACCTACACATGTCTTGCGGCTCGATAGGCGGGACAACAGTGACCCTTGACGGGTCCGGCTCCAATGATCCGGACGGCGATGGTCTGACATATACATGGTCAGGCCCGTTCCAGGAGGGCGGCGGAATTGTAACCGGCATTAGCCCGATTGTCACGCTTCCGGCAGGCAGATCGGCAGTCAGCCTTGTCGTTAACGACGGAAAAGCCGATTCCGCCTCCGATGCCGTCAATATCGCCATATTGCTCGAAATCCAGGGCTTCTCATCCCCCTTAGGGGCGCTTTCAAATGAAGGGACGCCGATACAGCCGCCGGATAAGGCGTTTAAGAAGGGCAGCACATTGCCGCTTAAAATACAGCTCTCTTGCAACGGGAATGCGCTAACGTCCAATGAGGTCGTTTCTCCGAGAATAGTCAGCCTTTCAAGGGGAAGCGACGTTTCGGACCCTGAGGTCATCGACCTTGACTCCGGCCAGGCCAATGACGACGGCACTAATTTCAGGTACTCAGACTATGAATGGGTATACAATCTGAGCACTAAGGCATTGAATACTGGTAGTTATATCATCACGGTTGAAATGCCGGATGGCAGCCGGTACAACGGAAGCTTCGGTCTGAAATAGAATGATTTAGGCGTAAAGGCCTGAGCTTCCTCTTTGAAAAGGGGTTCCAGCATTGCTGGAACCCCTTTTTGCAATAGCATGGAAATACGGCCAAATCCATTCAAAAAACGATGATCCTCATCAGGGCATAGGACATGCCTCAGGCGTTCCTCATTGCGGAACAAGGGCCGTCATGTTATTCTACAGGCATGAAACGCCTTCCGCCCTGGACAAAGAAGCCAATTGGCCCGCTCACAAGGCTTCACGAGGTAAAATCCATACTCCGGAAGAGGAACCTCCACACGGTCTGCGAGTCGGCAAGGTGTCCTAATATCGGGGAATGCTTCACAAAACCGACGGCAACGTTCATGATCCTGGGGGACGTCTGCACCAGGCACTGCGGATTCTGCTCGGTCGATAAGGGCGCAAGGCCCGTTCAGGTGGACCCGGATGAGCCGGCCAATATCGCCCTTACCGCGAGGGAACTCGGCCTTAAGCACGTGGTGATAACGTCTGTCACCAGGGACGACCTCGAAGACGGCGGAGCGGGGCAATTTGCCTTGACAATCAAGGCTGTTAAGGATAACATTTCCGGCATTTTAGTGGAGGTCCTGACCCCTGATTTCAAGGGGGACATGGAGGCGCTTGAGACGGTCCTCGAAGCCCGCCCGGATATCTTCAATCACAACCTCGAGACCGTCCCCTCGCTTTACCCGAAGGTAAGGCCAGAGGCCGGGTACGAGCGTTCCCTTAAGGTGCTCCGGGAAGCGAAACGCCCGGGAATAGTGGTGAAATCCGGCATCATGGTCGGCCTGGGCGAGACCCCGGAAGAAGTAAGGGCCTTATTAAAGGATTTAAAATCCGCCGGGTGCGACGCGGTCACCATAGGGCAGTACCTCCGCCCGACCAGGAATAGCCTCGAGGTAGAGGAATACATCGAGCCTGAAAAATTCAAGGAATACGAGGATTTCGGAAAGAGCATAGGGATAAGACACGTCTATTCCGGGCCGTTCGTGAGAAGCTCCTATAATGCGGAGAGGCTACTGGGAGAAATAGGCTTTGAACAATTGCAGAAAAAAGCAGAACCATAATCAGCCTGTCAGATAGAAGTTCGAAAGGTGCGCCGGAGATGGAAGAGTTCCACAGGATAAAAAGGCTTCCGCCATATGTATTCAACATCGTGACGGAGCTCAAGGTAGAGGCCCGTAAGAGAGGCGAGGACATAATCGACTTCGGGATGGGCAACCCGGACCAGCCCACGCCCAGGCACATAGTCGACAAGCTCATAGAGGCGGCCCACAACCCGAGAAACCACAGGTACTCGGCTTCGAGGGGCATATACAAATTGAGGCTCGCCATAGCCGACTGGTACAAGAGGCGCTATAACGTCGAGATCGACCCCGAGACCGAGGCGGTCGCCACCATCGGCTCCAAGGAGGGCATCGCCCACCTTGCGCTCGCGGTCATAGGCCCGGGAGACGTCGTTTTCGTCCCTAACCCGACATACCCCATACACGCCTATTCGGTCGTCATCGCAGGCGGGGACTTAAGGAGCATACCGCTCCTCCCTGGAGTGGACTTCTTTGACGAGCTCCAGAAGGCCGTGAAGCAGACCTGGCCCAAGCCGAAGATGCTCATAATAAACTACCCTCACAACCCCACTACCCTTGTGGTCGAAAGGGAGTTCTTCGTCAAGGTCGTGGACTTCGCAAAGGAGAACGACCTCCTGGTCGTGCACGACCTGGCCTACGCCGATATAGTCTTCGACGGCTACAAGGCACCGAGCTTTTTGGAGGTGCCTGGCGCCAAGGACGTGGGAGTGGAGTTCTTCACCCTCTCCAAGAGCTACAACATGCCAGGATGGAGGGTGGGTTTTGCGGTCGGCAACAGGAAGCTCGTCGGGGCGCTCACGAGAATAAAGAGCTACCTCGATTACGGGATGTTCCAGCCCATACAGATAGCCGGAATAATAGCCCTTAACGGCCCGCAGGACTGCGTGACCGAGATGTGCAGCACTTACGAATCAAGGAGGAACGCGCTTATAGAGAGCTTCGGGAAGGCCGGCTGGGAGATAGAGAAGCCCAAGGCCAGCATGTTCGTTTGGGCGAAGATACCAGAGCCGTTCAGCTCAATGAAGTCCCTCGAGTTCTCGAAGTTCCTCCTGAAAAAGGCCAAGGTGGCCGTATCGCCTGGTGTTGGCTTCGGCGAGTACGGCGACGATTACGTAAGGCTCGCGCTCGTCGAGAACGAGCACAGGATACGCCAGGCGGCCAAGTGCATAAAGAAGGCCCTGGAGGGCTCGGCAAAAGAGGCCGTATGACGAAGACCGCGTCGAGAGAGAATCTTTCCGGAGCCTCCGTGGCGAGGGCCAAAAGCATAAACGTCGGGCTCATAGGTTTCGGCACTGTGGGCACGGGCGTCGTCAGGGTATTAAAGGAGAACGCCGATATAATAGCCGCGAAGCTCGGCTGCGAGCTCGTGCTTAAGAGGGTGGCCGACAGGGACTTAACGAGGGACAGGGGAGTCAGGCTCGCCGATGGGGTCCTCACAGCCGACGCGAGGGATATAATAAACGACCCTGATATTTCAATCGTCATAGAGCTTGTCGGCGGCACCGGGATAGCAAAGGATTTCATACTCGAGGCCTTCGAGCGGGGCAAGCACGTCGTGACCGCCAATAAGGCCCTCCTTTCGACCCACGGGGAAGAGATATTCGGGAAGGCCGCCGAGAAGGGCGTCGACATCGGCTTCGAGGCGAGTGTCGGGGGCGGCATCCCGGTCATAAAGGCGCTCCGCGAAGGGCTCGCCGCCAACAGGGTAGAGTCCATCTACGGCATAATAAACGGCACCGCGAACTACATCCTCTCCAAGATGACGAACGAGGGCGGGAAATTCGAGGACGTCTTGAGAAGGGCCCAGGAGAAGGGCTATGCCGAAGCGGACCCCACCTATGACGTCGAGGGTATAGATACCGCCCACAAGCTCGCGATACTCATTAACTTAGCCTACGGCACGCATATAAGGCTCGAGGACATCTATACCGAGGGAATTACGAGCATAAGCCAGCTCGATATAAAGTTCGCAAAGGAGTTCGGCTACAGGATAAAGCTCCTGGCCATAACGAAATCCGCGGAAGGCAAGGTGGAAGCCAGGGTGCATCCCACGATGATACCCGCCCAGCACCCGCTCGCGACAATCGACGGCGCCTATAACGGCATATACCTCAAGGGTAACGCCGTGGGGTCGGTCCTCCTATACGGCATGGGCGCTGGCATGATGCCGACCGCGAGCGCGGTCGTGGCGGACCTCATGGACATCGCGAGGAACATCTCTACCGGCGCCGTCCGGCGCGTCCCTCCGCTTTCGTGCCCGGATGAGGAGGCGAGGCCCGTTGCAATACGCGAGACCGAGTCGGTCGAGATGCCCTATTACATACGCTTTCTGGCAATGGACAAACCGGGAGTCCTCTCAAAGATATCCGGCGTCCTCGGAAGCCACAATATAAGCATATCTTCTGTCATACAGAGGGACAGGAAGGTGGGCGGCGCGGTCCCGCTCGTTGTGCTTACGCATAACGCCCTTGAGAGGGAGCTACGCGCCGCGGTCGCGGAAATATCCAAGATGGACATAATACACGACAAGATAGTCTACATAAGGATAGAGGAGAACCTGGGTGCAGCTAACTAGGAAAGGCCTTTGGGGCGGCATAATAAGGGAGTTCAGGGACTTCCTTCCGGAGGTCGGCGACAGCTCGATAACGACGCTTCTTGAAGGAAATACGCCTCTTGTCGAGAGCGTGAACCTGAAGGACATATTCGGGGACCTGAGGCTACTACTTAAGTACGAGGGCCTCAACCCCACTGGCTCATTCAAGGACCGCGGCATGACAATGGCGGTATCCAAGGCCAGGGAGGAGGGGGCCGAGGCCATAATCTGCGCCTCGACCGGGAACACCTCGGCTTCGGCAGCCGCGTATGCCTCGAAGGCCGGGATGAAGGCGTTCGTCCTCGTGCCGGACGGGTCGATAGCCATGGGGAAACTCTCGCAGGCCATCATGCACGGGGCGCTCGTGCTCCAGATAAAGGGGAGCTTCGATGACGCGCTGGAGATAGTGAAGGAGATAACCGGGGGCTACCCGGTAAAGATGGTAAACTCAATAAACCCCTTCAGGATAGAGGGGCAGAAGACCGGCGCCTTCGAGGTATGCGAGCATCTGGGGTACGCGCCTACATATCACTTTCTCCCGGTCGGGAACGCCGGGAACATAACGGCCTACTGGAAGGGCTACAAGCAGTACTATAACGAAGGCATAATATCGAACCTTCCGAAGATGATGGGCTTCCAGGCCGAGGGCGCGTCCCCGATAGTGCTGGGCCGCCCCGTCGAGAAGCCCGAGACCATCGCGACGGCGATAAAGATAGGGAACCCGGCAAGCTGGGACTCGGCCGTTAAGGCCAGGGACGAGAGCGGCGGCGTGATAGAGGCCGTAAGCGATGCCGAGATACTCGATGCCTACAAGCTCCTCGCCTCGCGCGAAGGCATATTCTGCGAACCCGCGTCCGCGGCGAGCCTCGCGGGGGCGCTGAAGCTCAAGAAGGAAGGCGTCCTGAATGACGGCGACACTGTCGTCTGCACGCTCACCGGGCACGGCTTGAAAGACCCGGACATCGCGCTCAAGTCCTCGGAGAAGCCGCTTAAGGTGGCTGCCGAGACCGCGAAGATACTTAAGGCGATGGGCTTCTGAAAAGAGGACTAACAGGCTGCTGAAAAAGTCCATCTGCGTCGTTGTCTTCGTCGCTTGACACTCCGGCGTACACGAAAAGTACGCCTATTCCTCGCCCCCCTATTCCAACGGGGGCCTCGCATCTGGAGCTTTTTGAGCAGCCTGAATAAAACGGAGTTTTTCAGCAAGCAGCTAATTTAAGAGGTTGACTGAATGAAATACATAATACTCATAGGCGACGGCATGGCCGACGCCCCGATTGAAAGCCTCGGCGGAAAGACCCCGCTCGAGTCAGCTGACACCCCGAACATGGACAGGCTCGCAGGCGCGGGGAGGTTCGGCCTCTTCAGGACAGTGCCCGGCGGCTTCTCGCCGGGGAGCGACGTCGCGAACCTGAGCGTCCTGGGCTACAGCCCGGCGAAGTACTACTCCGGCAGGGCGCCGCTTGAGGCCGCTTCCATTGGCGTGAAGCTCGGCCCCTCGGACATTGCGTTCAGGTGCAACCTCGTGACCCTCATCGAAAAGGACGGCTCGACCGTGATGGGCGACTACAGCGCCGGGCACATCTCGACCGAAGAGGCGAGGGATATGGTGCTCGACCTCGATAGCGCCCTTTCGCGCGAGGGCGTGAGGTTCTATCCGGGCACCGGCTACAGGCACCTAATGGTCTGGAGCGGCGGTTCGAAGGACCTTAAGACCGTGCCCCCCCACGACATCTCCGACAAGGCCATAGGGCCCCATCTCCCGAAAGGCGAGGGGGCCGAGAAGCTCATTAATCTCATGAATCTATCGCAGGATGTGCTTAAGAATCATCCGGTAAACGCCAAAAGGGTCGCGGAAGGCAAGAAGCCCGCGACATCGATCTGGCTCTGGGGGCAGGGGAGCGCGCCTGCCATGCCCACGTTAAAGGAGAGGTTCGGCGTGAACGGCGCGATAATATCCGCAGTTGACCTCATGAAGGGCATAGGCATATACGCCGGGCTCGAAGTGATAAAGGTTGAGGGCGCTACCGGATATATCGACACGAATTACAAAGGCAAGGCCGATGCGGCCTTGAAGGCGCTTGAGACGAGGGATTTCATCTGCGTGCATATCGAGGCGCCGGACGAGGCAGGCCATAACGGGAACCTCGGGCACAAGCTCCAGGCCATAGAGGACTTCGACTCGAAGATAGTCGGCCCGGTGATGGAGGGCGCGCGCCGCTTAGGCCCTTTCGCGGTCATGGTCCTTCCGGACCACCCGACGCCGATAGCTCTTAAGACCCACACCTCGGACCCGGTCCCCTTTGTCCTTTTCAGGGACGGCGACGAGGGGAGCCCCGTTAAGTTCTCGGAAAAGAACGCGGCGGCAACGGGCCTCGTAATAGAGGACTGCGGCGCGCTCGCCCAGGACTTTTACGGAAGGGCCGAGAAAAAGGCGCTCTCCTGAAATAAAGGCATACGAGAAAAAAAGGCCCGCGCGAGCGCGGGCCTTTTTTTATAATCCGCTGAAAGAGGGCATCCGGTGAAAAAGGCGCTCTACGCCGTCCTGATATCGATACCCATGCTCTCCATGCTCTACCTGGCCTTCTTCCCGGATGTTTCCCGCCTTGAGAAGGAGAACCCGAAGAAGACCGCAATGATGGAGCACAGGGAGGCCGAGTGGAAGGCCAGGGGCAAGAAGATAAGGGTCCGCCACAAATGGGTGTCTTATTCGCGAATATCCCCTCACATGGTGAAGGCGGTAATAATAGCGGAAGACGACAAGTTCTGGAGCCATGAGGGCTTTGATTTCGAGGCCATGCAGAAGGCGCTCGAAAAAGACTTGAAGGCCCGCAGATTCAGGGCCGGGGGCTCGACCATAAGCCAGCAGCTCGCGAAGAACCTCTTTTTGAAGCCCACGAAATCCCCAATACGGAAGATTAGGGAGGCGATAATCACCTGGAGGCTCGAAAGGGCGCTCAAGAAGCGGCGCATACTCGAGCTCTATCTGAACGTGGCAGAGTGGGGCGAGGGCATATTCGGGGTGGAGGCCGCTTCCCGCCATCACTTCGGAAAGTCAGCCGCCGAGCTTACCCCCATGGAGGCGGCCCGTCTTGCGGTCGTGCTGCCGAACCCGAGGAAGCTGAACGCCTCCGGTTCGCAGCGCTACGTGGAGAGAAGGGCCAATGTCATATACAACATCATGGTGAAAAGGGGCTTCGTGGTACCGGAATTCGAGGAGCTTGTTCCCGGGCCAGCGGAAGAGGCGGTCGAGCCGGATACCGTTCCTGTAGAGGAAGGATCTGCAGGAATGCCGCCTGATGCGGAGTTTGAAAATGAAGCAACTGCCCCGGCCGCGCCGGGACCCGAACCAGGGCCGGAGCAGCAGACAATCGACAGGCCCGACGGCATTCAGGTAATTGAGTGAAAAAAGGGCTTTCTTAAAGTCATCTGGCGCCTGAAATAGTTTGTTTGCAAATGATAAGGCAAATAGGTTAGAATGTGCGCGGTAAAAGGTTCAGGTCTGGACTCAGCTTGCGGAATCGCCCTCTTTATCCCCTCTGACTCCATTTCCCCTGAAATACCCCGGCAAAGGTTGTAAACCAAGCAGGCCACATTTCACAAGCAAATTAGGACAATACACTATGAAGATACACGAATTAAAAGAGGGAGCTGCCCTTTTCAGTCCGCTCGTAATACAGGGAGGCATGGGCGCCGGAGTATCCTCCTGGACCCTTGCCAAGGCGGTCTCAAAAGCGGGCCAGCTCGGGGTAGTCTCCGGCACAGCCCTTGACATGATACTCGCCAGGAGGCTGCAGACAGGAGACCCTGGCGGCCATATGCTCCGCGCCCTCAGGCAATTCCCTTTCCCGGCCATGGCGGCTCGCGTCCTTGAAAGGTATTTCGTACCCGGCGGCAAGAAGGATGACGAGCCCTTCAAGCCCGTGCCCATGTGCTCGGCGGAACTCTCCAGGGCCCACCAGGAGCTTATAGTTATCGCCAACTTCGTCGAGGTCTATCTTGCGAAGGAGGGGCACGCCGGCAGGGTCGGGATAAATTACCTCGAGAAGATACAGCTTCCGCAGCTCGCCTCTATATACGGGGCCATGCTTGCCGGGGTGGATTATGTCATGGTAGGCGCGGGCATCCCCAGGGAGATACCCGGCATCCTCGACAGCTTCGCGGCGAACAGGGACGCCTCCCTTAAGCTCAACGTGCTCGGCGCTGACAAGGACGATGACTTCAGGATAACGTTCAGTCCGCGGGAGTTCGCCGAAGGGGCCGGGCTCCCCGCATTGAAGCGTCCCGCTTTCTTCGCGATAATCGCCTCTACAGTGCTGGCCCAGACCCTCGTTAAGAAGGGCACGGGCCGGGTGGACGGGCTCGTTATCGAGGGGGCCTCGGCAGGCGGACACAACGCGCTTCCCAGGGGCGCATTGAGGCTTGACGAGAGCGGAGAGCCGGTCTACGGCCCCAAGGACGATGTCGACCTCGACAGCATAAAAGCCCTCGGTGTGCCTTTCTGGCTCGCTGGCGCGTACGGCGGCTCACTGAGGCTCAAGGAGGCCCTCTCGCTCGGCGCAAGCGGCATCCAGGCCGGAACCCCGTTCGCATTCTCGGCGGAGTCCGGCCTCACCGACGAGATCCGTGGTGAAGTGCTCTCGGCCGTATCCACGGGCAAGGTCCGCGTCTTTACCGACCCCAAGGCATCTCCGACCGGCTTTCCGTTCAAGGTGGCAGCCCTTTCAGGCTCGCACTCCGAGGAGGACGTCTTCGAGGCAAGGGAAAGGGTCTGCGACCTCGGATACCTCAGGCACGTCTATAAGAAGGACGACGGCTCCCTGGGCTATCGCTGCCCGGCTGAGCCGGTCCATGAGTACGTCCGTAAGGGCGGGAGAATAGAGGATACCGAAGGCTGTAAGTGCCTCTGTAACGGGCTTATGGCCAATATCGGCCTCCCGCAGAGGAGGGCCTCAGGGTATGTCGAGAAACCGCTTGTGACGGCCGGCAAGGACTTCTCCCTCGTAAAGGAGGTCCTTGAAAAGGTCGGCAAGCCCTCGTATTCCGCAAAGGACGTGCTTGACTCAATACTTGGAGAGGAGTGTCTTGCCGCAAGCTCCAATTGCCGCTGACTTTCCGTAAAAAGCCCATGTTTTCAGGTGCTTAGGGCTTTTTGTTCATGGTCATTCTTTCCATATTCTTCCCTTGACATTCCAAGGCTCCCGGATTATTCTTAGGGTAACAAATGTAACCCTAACCTATGGGCAGCCAACTCACATCACGGCAGAAAGAGATACTCGATTTCCTCAGCGAGTTCATAGGGGAGGCGGGCTACCCGCCTTCCCTGAGGGACATATGCGCCAGGTTCGGGATAAGGGGGCCGAAGAACGCCGCAAAACACCTTGCGGCCCTTGAGAGGAAGGGGTTCCTGAAAAGGGAGGCCTCGGCCTCCCGCGCGATCTCCCTTCTCGGCCCCGATCGGACGCGGCGCGGCGGCATCTCCCTGCCCATAGCCGGAAGGGTGAGGGCAGGCGCCCCGGAAGAGGCGGTCGAGGACATACTGGGCCATGTGGTGCACGATGAGCATTTCTTCAAGTGCAGGGACGCGTTCCTTTTAAGGGTCGAAGGCGAGAGCATGATTGAAGCGGGCATCTCCGAGGGCGACCTCGTGGTCGTAAGGCCCCAGCCCGATGCCTCGGACGGAGATATAATCGTGGCCCTCGTAGACGGCGAGGCAACTGTAAAGAGGCTCGTAAAAACCGGCGGCACGGTCGTCTTGAAGCCGGAGAACCCCGCAATGGAACCCATCGTAGTCAAAGAGGGTAGCGATTTCGCCGTTATAGGCAAGGTGATATCAGTGATAAGGCTGCTTGAAAAGTAAGCGAAGCAGGGAACCATATGGCAACAAAGATAAGGGACGCGATAAAGGTCGTGGCTGTCTTCGACAGGGGGGTAAGGCCGGTGAAGTTCAAATGGCGGGGAAGGGTATACGGCGTAAAGGAGATAACCTATACCTGGGCGTCAAGGGAGGGGAGCGCGCGCATTCTGCACTTCTCGGTATCGGACGGCGCTACACTCTTCGAGCTCGCCTATAACTCTTCAAGCCTCGGCTGGTCGATCGAGGAGGTCGGCTCTTGAGGCTTATCATGCATATCGACATGAACGCCTTTTTCGCCTCGGTCGAGCAGCAGTCGAACCCTTCCCTGAGGGGAAAACCCATAGCGGTCGTGGGCTCGGCCCAGAGGACTGTAGTGACGACCGCCTCCTACGAGGCAAGGGCGTTCGGCGTAAAGACCGGCATGAACAAGGTCGAGGCCAGAAGGGCCTGCCCCGGCCTCATATTCGTCACGGGGAACAACCGCAAATACACGGACGCCTCGGTCCGGATAATGGGGATACTTAAGGACTTCTCGCCGATGGTCGAGGCGTACTCCATTGACGAGGCGTTCGTGGACATAACGGGCTGCATCTCGGGTTTCGGCTCTCCCTCGGCCCTTGCAACGGCAGTAAAGAAGAGGATACGGGACGAGATCGGGAGCCGTCTTACATGCTCCATAGGCATAGCCCCGAATAAGCTGATCGCAAAGCTCGCATCCGACATGAAAAAGCCTGACGGCCTGGTCGTCCTGGCGCCGGAAGAGGTCCCGGCCCTCCTTGAGGACCTGCCGGTTAATGAGCTCTGGGGCATAGGCCCGAGGCTCACGGCCCACCTCGGCGCACTGGGGGTCGTTACATGCGGCGAACTCGGAAGGTTCCCGGCGAGCATCCTGAGGGAGCGCTTCGGCATAATAGGCGAGAGGCTTAAACTTATGGGGCAGGGCATATACGAGAGCGGGGTCGTGCCCATAGGACAGGAGGAAGAGGCAAAAAGCGTCGGGCACTCCATGACCCTTCAGGTAGACGCCTCGGATAAGCCGGTAATAAAAAGACATATACTCAAGCTCTCGGAGAAGGTCGGCGCAAGGGCAAGGGAACACGGCCTCTATGGGCGCAAAGTGGCCCTTACCATAAGGTATCCTGATTTTTTTACCTTCTCGAAACAGAAAACCCTTCCGGCCCCCACGAACGACACCCGCGCCATATACTCGGCGGCAGTGGGGATACTTGAGGGGTTGCGCCTTAAGACCGCGGTGCGGCTCCTTGGGGTTACGCTCTCGGACCTTGCCAAGGGCGCGCAACAGATGCCCCTTTTCGAGGATGACAGGAGGCGTGAGAGGCTCCTCGGGGCAATGGACGGCCTTAACAGGGCCTTCGGCTCGTCGACCGTTACATGGGCCGCGCTCTTTGAGAAGGACCCCTGGGAGGACCCAACGGGCGTAATATCCCCGGCGTGGAGGCCCGAGGGGGTGAAGAGGGTCGATGTAAGGTGATAAAAATGCAAGCTCCGGGGCAGCTGTAAAAAAATATTTCTGCAGGAAAAAATTTTGTAAACCGCATTGACAATCCGTGAAACCCTGCTAAAGTTTTTTCCAGCAAGGTTCCTGTTTCCGTGGGAGCCCTGTTTACCCCCCCTCTTGCCGGGAGCGCCCACTCCCGGCTTTTTTTTGCGCCCTGGCCACCTGAGGAACCAATTCCCCAGCCCTGTTGGAATCGGCGGGCAGTGGCCGATTTCGTTACCAAAATAACCGCTTCCATGATATATTTGGAGATTAAATCACCACAGATTGTAAAAAGGAGACGGAACGCAATTGGAAAGCAGGGAAAAGAAGAGTTTCAATGACTTCGGACTCTCGCCCGAGGTCATGAAGGCAGTGGCGGCAATGGGGTTCGAGGAGCCGACCCCCATACAGGAGAAGACGATACCGCTTCTTTTGTCCGGAAAGGACGTGATAGGCCAGGCGCAGACAGGCACCGGGAAGACCGCCGCATTCGGCATACCCGTGATAGAGAAGGTCGACAAGGGCAGGGGCCCGGTCCAGGCCGTAATCCTCGCGCCGACGAGGGAGCTCGCGATCCAGGCGGCCGAGGAGATAAACAAGCTCGGGGCCTACAAGAAGGTGCACGCCCTTCCGGTCTACGGCGGGACCTCCATAGACCGTCAGATAAAGGCCATAGCCAAGGGTGTCCAGATCGTCGTAGGCACGCCCGGCAGGGTATTGGACCACATAGAGAGACGGACGCTTTCTCTGAAGGACGTAAGGATCGTGGTCCTCGACGAGGCCGACGAGATGCTCGACATGGGCTTCATCGACGACATCACGAAGATACTCAAGGACACGCCGGAGGCCAGGCAGACGCTCCTTTTCTCCGCGACCATGCCCGAAGAGGTCTTGAGGATTTCCAAGCGGTACATGAAGGCCCCGGAGAGGGTCCGTATAGCCGCGGACACGCTCACGGCGGCGAAGATACGGCAGATAGTCTATGAGCTCAGGAACTCGGACAAGATGGACGCGCTCTCAAGGCTTATAGACTTCGACGCCGAGGGCACGTTTCTCGTCTTCTGCCATACCAAGAAGGAAGTGGACGAGGTCACCTCGAATCTTAAGCTCCGCGGCTACGATGCGGACGCCATGCACGGCGACTACACGCAGGCGCAGAGGGAGGCCGTCCTCAAGAAATTCAAGGGCGGCAAGGTGGACGTGCTGGTCGCAACCGACGTGGCCGCGCGCGGCCTCGACATAAGCAGCATCTCCCACGTCGTGAACTATTCGATACCGCAGAACCCCGAGTCCTACGTGCACAGGATCGGGAGGACCGGCAGGGCCGGAAGGGAAGGGGTGGCCATAACCTTCGTCACCCCGAGGGAGGACAGGCAGTTCCGGCTCATAAAGGCCGTGTCCAAGGCGGAGATAAAGAAAGGCAAGCTCCCCAGCAGGGAAGAGGTGCTCGGTGTGCGTCTCGCCTCTTTGGAGGAGAAGATGAACGAGTTCATCGACGACAAGAGGTTCGACAGGTTCCTCGGTATGGCCGAGAAGCTCTCGGAGAGGTTGAAGCCGGTCGATGCGCTTGCGGCGCTACTTAAGTTTCAGCTCGAAGGCTTTGACAGGGCCCCCGAAGAGGAAGAGAGAGGCTCGCTCGACGACACCGGGGCGGCCCCCGGCATGGCGAGGCTCTTCATGACCATCGGCAGGGAGCAGGGCGTAAGCGCCATGGACATAGTGGACGCGATATCGAAGAAGGCCGACCTCCCCAGGCAGCAGATAAAGAAGGTCAGCATATTCGAGTCGTTCACCTTCGTCGAGGTACCGAGGGACTCCGCCGAAAAGATCATCGAGTTCATGCACCGCTCGATAATCTCGGGGAGAAAGGTGGCGGTGGCCCCGGCAAAGCCCAGGGCGCTCAGCAGGAAATAATCGGATACGCCCCCTCCGGAAACCACCGAAATAAAGCCCGGCTCTGCCGGGCTTTTGCATTTCAGCCCGCCCGTTTCCTGAAGAGATATTTCTTGAATAAGGTTATCCCTTCGGAAAAGACCGACGCCACGTCGGGAGAAAATATCTCGAAGACGTTCTCTTCTATGAAAGCCTTCTCGGGGTCCATGAGGAGCTCATCGAGCGCCTTAAGTATCTCGTTCCCTGCGAGATAGCTGCTTACACTGTGCCTCTGGAGCCGGTAGAGCCTGGTCTCGGCCAGGTAGTCGAGGTACTCGACAAGCCCCCTCGGCCTTTTAAGCCTCCTTAAGTCTATCCCGGAATCGGTCCCGATGTATTCGATCAGCAGGCCGGCCCTGAACTCCCTTATCGAACGGATGAGGCTTAAGTCCCTTAGTGAACAGGCCTCCCAGGAGATGTTTAGCTCTGAATCCAGGCCCATGCTCCTGTTCGTGGCGTTCGCCGAGCCCACGGTAAGGAACCTGTCATCGACTATCAGGAGCTTGGAGTGTATGTACACCGGGACCTCGTCCACGCCCTCTCCGGGTGCAGTTGTATAATAAATGCCGAGCGAATGGCCATGGCGTTTGGCCGTCTGCCTCAAGAGGCTCAGTATCCGCGTCTGCAGGAGGCCCACAGAGAGCTCCTCTACGAACGCGTTCGGCTTTTTCGGAAGCACGATGACTATATCGAGCCTGGGGGCCGACCCGTCCTCCATCCTTTCCGTGAGCGCCCTGTATATGGCATGCGAGCTGAAGTACTGGCTTTCGATATAGACGAGCTTCCGGGCGGCCCTTATGGCGTCGATGAAGAGGGCCCGAATCTCCTTCACCGGTCCGTCGGGCCTGAAAAAGGTCTTGCCCTGCGTCCTGCTGAGTGAAGCGCTCCTGGCCTGTATGGGAGTCCCTATGCCGGGCGGCAGGTAGTCGCCTTCGAGAGGGGCGGGAAGACGGATATCAGTACCTACTGACAGCCTCCAGCGCTCCTCGAACATCCTGGAGAGGGTGGAAACGAGCGGGCCTGTGAAGTAGGCCTGCATGTCATGGTATGGGGCGTAAGGCTTTCCGTCCGGGTTGGTCCTCTCGGGGTTGCGGGCCAGGTGGCGCCTGTCGTCCCACCTGCCTGCCGCGAAATCCATGCCGCCGAGGAAGGCTATGGAGCCGTCAATAACAGTGTATTTCTGGTGCTGGCTCGCGCCAATGGCGTGCTTGTTATCGAAGCGGAAGAGGAGGCGCTCGCTCGTGGACCAGTTGAAGACGATCTCCTGCATCCACTCGCGCTCGTGCAGGAATATGAGGCTGAAGTCCCAGGCGAGTATGTAGACGCGGAGTTCCGGGTTTCTCCTGCAGAGCGAGTCGAGGAACTTAAGGAGCGTCACATCCCGCCTTGCCCTCAAGGCGTCGGGGCCGCGTATGAGGGATACTTCGCTGTCGAACTGCCAGCCGGAGATTATTATGTATCTCCGCGCCTTGAGGGCCGCGCGGTAGAAGGCGCCATAGTATTCCGCGCCGTCGACGTAGACCCCCGATTCCTCGATTGCGATATTCTCGAAGCAGTTGCGGCCCGGCTCGATTATCCGGCTCCACATTTTGTACCTCCGGGTGTGCTTTCCGGGTCAGCGTATATCCATGTCGGCTATCAGGGGGAGGTGGTCCGAGGCGGCCTGGGTGAGAATGGTCCTCGGGACGTCGGTATTAAGGACCATGACCTCGCGGCTCGAGAAGATATGGTCGATACGGGCTATCGGATAGCGGCTCGGATATGTCCTCCTGGGCTTCTTGCCCGAAATCGAGAGCTGCGCGTCCGAGAGGAATTTCCTGAACCTCTTGTAAACGGACGAGACCGGAAGGGTGTTGAAGTCGCCGCATAGAAGGAGAGGCGGCGCGCAGGAAGAGTGCGCGGCCCACTGGGCGCCCAGGAGCGCCTCGGCCTGGAGCACCCGTTCCCTCCAGTTGTGCCCGAAGTGCGTGTTTATAATCTGAACCTCCCTCCCCCTGAAACTCACGGCCGTCCAGAGAGCCCCTCTCCTCTCGAAGGGCCGGAACCACCAGGGCGACGGCAGGGCGCCGGCCTGTACGAGGCGGAGCGGATACCTGCTCAAGACCGCGTTGCCGTACTTGCCGTTCCGGATCTCCAGCGACGGATGGAAATGGAAATCCATGTCAAGGTGCCCGGCGATCTCCTCGGCCTGGTGCGCGTGGTTCGTCCTGGCAAGTCCCGAGTCGAGCTCCTGCAGGGCCACGATGTCGGGCTCGTAGCGGGCGATGACGTCGGCTATCCTGTACGTCGATATCTTCCCGTCCGAGCCAACGCAGCTGTGGACGTTGTATGTCATTACCCGGAGCGGCTTTTGCGGATACGGCATCTGCTGCCTATTTCTATTATAGGTGATGGCGGCAGAATCTCAACCGGAGGCGACTGGAACGGGGTTGCGAGAGGGGAAAGGCCGGAGCGCTGATCCTGCCCTTGCGGAATTTGTGGCAGGATTATAACACGCCATGCCCGCGATTGGAAAGGATTTGTGCCCGGAGACGATTTTCAACCTGAAGCGCCTGCGCCGTGAGCCGCTCCTCCCTTGACAAAGCCGATTCCTGATATAAGTTTAGAAAGAAAGCTTCATCATACTAAAGGAGCGCTTATGCCTCTGCCCGCGAGCCCATAGCCGGTTGCATCTTTCACCTTTCCAGCGGTCCGTCTGAAAGTGATTAGCCGAAAATCGAACGCCCTGCACCGTGCTGGTTTCTCTGAAATTTGGCATCAGCCGACTATTGCCCGGACGTGCCGCTCGATAACGCCCGCAGGGAGAGCAGGGAGGTCAAGAATGGAGAAGATACTGGTTACCGGAGGGGCCGGGTTCATAGGCTCGCACCTCGCGGATGAGCTGCTTAACGGCGGCTACAAGGTAAGGGCCCTTGATTCGCTAGTGGAGCAGGTGCACGGGCCGGACGGAAAGAGGCCGGAGTACCTTGCGAGGGACGTGGATCTCGTCCGCGGCGACATAAGGGACCCGGAGGCGGTCGAGAAGGCGCTCAAGGGGGTCGACGCGGTCTTTCACTTCGCCGCGGCCGTGGGCGTCGGGCAGTCGATGTACCGGATAGAAGACTATGTGGACGTCAATTGCAGGGGCACGGCGGTCCTCCTTGAGTCGCTCGTCAAAAGGCCGGTCCAAAAACTGGTGGTCGCCTCCAGCATGAGCATATACGGCGAGGGACTTTACCGTACGGTCGACGGGGCCGCTGCCGAGACCGCGCAAAGGACGATCGAGCGGCTGAGGAACGGGGAATGGGAGCTGGTCGACCAGGCCGGGCGGAAGCTCGTGCCGGTGCCGACGTCCGAGACGAAGCCCCCCTCGATAGCCTCCATATACGCGCTCACCAAGTTCGACCAGGAGAAGATGTGCCTGGTCACCGGGAGCGCATACGGCATACCGACTGTGGCGCTCAGGTTCTTCAACGCATTCGGGCCGAGGCAGGCGTTCTCAAACCCCTATACCGGGGTCCTCGCTATATTTTCTGCAAGGCTCCTCAACGGAAAGCCGCCGCTCATATACGAGGACGGGCTCCAGCAAAGGGACTTCGTGAACGTGCGGGACGTGGCCTATGCCTGCAGGCTCGCCCTGGAATCGGAGGGGGCGGCTTATAAGTCCTTTAATGTCGGAAGCGGCAGGAGCCATGCTGTCGTGGAAATAGCCGAGAGGATGTCGCGCATGTTCGGCAAGGAAATAAGCCCGGAGATAACGGGCAAATACAGGATGGGCGACATAAGACATTGCTTCGCGGACATAGGCCTCGCGAAGGCCGTGCTGGGCTATGAGCCGAGGGTGAGCCTCGAGGACGGCCTGGTCGAGCTTGCGGCCTGGCTCGAAGGGAAGAACGCCCCGGACCGGGTGGCAGAGGCGAGCGAGGAACTGGCGGGGCGCGGACTCACGATATAAATAAAAGGCAGCTCTGAAAATTGTCTTTTCCCCGGACTCTGGTTGGTTACGGGAATAAAAATGCTCACATATCGGCATATATGCTCGCTTTTCATTCCCGGCTTTCCTTGATTGCGTGGAAGATCCCAAATTTTTAGAGGCTGCCTTAAACAACAGGCCTAAAAACAACAGGATCGGACCGATGATATTCGCGCTGGTCAACCCTAACTGGGACTTCTCCGGAAGCATATACTTTGGATGCAGGGAACCCCATTTCCCGCTCGAGCTCGGTTATTCGAAGGCGCTCATCGAAAGGTCCGGGCACAGCGCCCGGATAGTCGACGCGCACCTCGAAGGCCTCTCCCTGGAAGAGACGAAAAAGAGGGTCGGGGAACTTAAGCCCGACTTCATCGTAGTAACGACCGCTCCCGGATACCTCTTCTGGAGATGCCCTCAGCCGGAGCTCAGGGTGCCGAAGCGGCTCCTCGCGGAGCTTGCCGATTATCCTGCCGTCAAGGTGGCAATAGGCCCGCACGCATCAGTAACCCCTTCCGCGGCGCTTATGAAGCTCGGGGCCGACGTCGTGGTAATGGGCGAGCCGGAGATGGTATTGCCCGAGCTTGCGGGCGGGAACCTCGATAAGGTCAAGTCGATATGCTACCGGTCGGGGCCGGACATAAGGACGCAGGGCGGGCCGCGCGCCTCCGACGTAACCGTCCTACCGGCGCTAAGGTGGCCTTCTGAGTACGTCTCAAGGCGAGCCCACCACCACCACAGGTTCTGCTCGGATATGTCCGGCCTTGGGGCCGAGGTGGAGGCCTCGAGGGGGTGCCCGTATTCGTGCACCTTCTGCGCCAAGAGGGAGTTCCGTAACAATTACCGGAAAAGGCCGCTCCCGGCCGTGCTGGACGAGATCGACTGTCTCATTGCCGGGGGCGTTGAATACATATACTTCATCGACGAGATATTCATGCCCGACAGGAAGCTCCTGGAGTCGCTTTCAGCCCGGAAGGTCAAATTCGGGATACAGACGAGGATAGATCTCTGGAAGCCGGCAATGCTCGAGCTCCTGGGGGAGGCGGGGTGCGTATCGATCGAGGCAGGCGTCGAGAGCGTATCGGAGGCCGGAAGGGCGCACCTCGGGAAAAGGTGCGCGATAACGACCGACGAGCTGGCCTTCCTCCTCATGACCGCGAAAAGGGGAGTGAATTTCGTGCAGGCGACCCTGCTCGAGTCGAGCATGGACGACCCCGAGGTCGTGGAGGCGTGGAGGTCGCTTCTCATAAACGCCGGCATATGGGTGAACAGTCCGGTGCCGCTCTTCCCATATCCCGGCTCGGAGGAATATTCGAGGAGGTGGGGCGAGCCTGATTCCAGGGCATGGGAGCGCGCGCACGAGCATTACCTCGCGGAGAACGGGTCTTTCAGCGATATCCAGGAGAGCGACCCCCTCCCTCTGGCCGAGCTCGAGGCCGTATGAAGAATGACGGAGGGAAACCCCTCAAGGTCCTTATGACCGCCGACACGGTCGGCGGGGTCTGGGCATATTCACTGGAGCTTGCCTCGGCCCTCTCGGCACGGGGCGTAAAGGTGTTCCTCGCGACTATGGGCCCGGCGGCCACTAAGGAGCAGGCGGAGGAGGCTCGCGAGGTAAAGGGGCTCGATCTCTTCGAGGGCTGCTTCAAGCTGGAGTGGATGGAAGACCCCTGGGAAAGCACTTCGGCTGCGGGGGAATGGCTCCTTGGTCTTGAAGAAACGATAGGGCCGGACATCGTGCATCTTAACGGCTACTGCCACGGCGCGCTTCATTGGAGGTCGCCGAGGATAATCGTCGCCCACTCGTGCGTCATCTCCTGGTGGGAGGCGGTGAGGGAGGGCCCGGTCGGGCCCGAGTGGATGAGATACGGGATGGAAGTGGAAAAGGGGCTAGGGTGCGCGGAAGCCGTCATCGCGCCGACCGGCGCGATGATGGAGTGCCTTAAAAGGATTTACGAGTTCAGCGCCCCGGCATTTATCATACATAACGGCAGAAGCAAGGAGAGCTTCAGGCCCGGCGTAAAGGAGGAACTCATATTTACGGCGGGCAGGCTCTGGGATGAAGCCAAGAACATCGAGGCCCTGCAGGCCGCGTCGCGCTCGATTAGCTGGCCCGTGTACGCGGCAGGCGCGTATGAGCACGATTCAGGGAATTTTTCCTCTGACGGCACTATCAAGATGCTAGGGCGGCTTTCGAAGCCGGAAATCGCGGAGTGGATGTCCAGGGCGTCCATATTCGCTCTCCCGGCGAGATACGAGCCATTCGGCCTTACCGTCCTGGAAGCGGCCCTTTCGGAGTGCGCGCTCGTCCTCGGCGATATACCGAGCTTGAGGGAGCTCTGGGACGGGGCGGCTGTTTTCGTCGAGCCCGGAGACGCAGGGCGGCTTGCGCTCGCGCTAGAGATGCTCGCTTCCGACAGGGTGCTCCGGGCAAGGCTTGGCATTCTGGCAAGGGAGAGGGCGATGGAGTACACGCCGGAAAGGATGGCCGGGGCGTATCATGCGCTCTACAGCCGCCTTTCGGGCGCCGCGGAAAGGGAGGGTAATGCGTGCGTTTCGTGATGTTCTATCAATCCCTCGTCTCCGACTGGAACCACGGGAACGCGCATTTCCTTCGGGGCGTTGCAACAGAGCTCCTTTCAAGGGGGCACGAGGTCTCGGTATACGAGCCGAGGGATTCATGGTGCGTAAGGAACCTCTTTGAGGCGTGCGGAGAGGCTTCAGGGCTCTTCCATTCCGCATATCCTCACCTGGGGAGCACGCGCTATGACCTCGGCGCTTTAGACCTCGACGAGGCGCTCGAAGGCGCGGATATAGTGATAGTCCACGAGTGGAACGACCATGAGCTCGTAAAGAGAATAGGGCGGCACAGGGCCGGCCGCGCCCCGTACATGCTCTTTTTCCACGACACGCACCACCGCTCGGTGACCGAGCCCTGGAACATGGCCTCATACGACCTTTCCGGCTATGACGGGGTGCTCGCCTTCGGCAATGCGGTAAAAGAGGTCTACCTGGGGCGCGGCTGGGCCAGGCGGGTATGGACCTGGCACGAGGCTGCCGATGTCCGGGTATTCCGCCCCAGGCCCCTTCGAGAAAAAAAAGGGGACCTCGTCTGGATAGGAAACTGGGGGGACGACGAGAGGACGGCCGAGCTCGGGGAATTCCTTTTAGGCCCGGTGAAAACTCTGGGGCTCAAGGCCAGGGCGCACGGCGTCAGATACCCGGAGAGCGCGTTACAGCTCCTCGGAGAGGCCGGAATCGAGTACGGGGGCTGGCTCCCGAATTTTGAGGCGCCGGCAGTCTTCGCGTCTTTCAATTGTACGGTGCACGTGCCGAGGAGGCCGTATGCCGAAATGCTACCCGGCATACCGACTATAAGGGTCTTTGAGGCCTTGTCGTGCGGCATCCCCCTCGTTTCCGCCCCGTGGGAAGATTCCGAGGGGCTCTTCAGGCCCGGAAAAGACTTTCTCGTCGCGAGGAACGGTATGGAAATGGCAAGGCTCCTTAGGGAGCTTCTAAACGACGCTGGAATGAGGGAAGAGCTTTCAAGGAACGGAATGGAAACGGTCCTTGGCCGCCACACGTGCGGAAACCGGGTAGATGAGCTCTTGGCTATTTGCTCGGAGATCAATATGACTGCCGGCGCGTAAAGCGCACAATTCTTTATTCCATAACGAAAGAAGCTTCGCGTTTAGCGCGGATAGAAAGAGGGGGCGTTCAGAATGAGAAAGGGCATAAGTATTTCGTTTTTCGGGTCGAGCCTCGTCTCGGCATACTGGAACGGGGCCGCGACGTACTACAGGGGGATAATAAAGGGTCTTGACGAGCTCGGGTACGATGTGACCTTCTACGAGCCGGACGCGTATAACAGGCAGTCGCACAGGGACATTCCCGATCCTGAATGGGCGAGGGTCGTAGTATACAAGCCGACCGTGGAGGGTGTGGATGCGGCGCTCGAAGAGGGAAGGAACGCCGACCTCCTCATAAAGGCGAGCGGCGTAGGCGTCTTCGACGAGTACCTCGAAAAGGCGGTGCCCGCGGCCAGGAGGCCCGGTGCGCTCGCGGCCTTCTGGGACGTGGACGCCCCGGCGACGCTGGAGAGGATGAAAAAAAGGAAGGCCGACTACTTCAGGCCCCTTGTAGGAGAGTACGACCTTGTCTTCACATACGGCGGCGGGCCCAGGGTGGTGGAGGACTACCTTGCGCTCGGCGCAAGGGAATGCAGGCCGGTCTATAACGCGCTCGACCCGGAGACGCACTACCCGGTCCAGCCGATCGAGAAGTTCACCGCAGACCTCGGGTTCCTCGGGAACCGCATGCCAGACCGCGAGTCCAGGGTCTGGGAGTTCTTCTTCAGGGCGGCCTCCGAGCTTCCTGAGAAACGGTTCATTCTCGGCGGAAGCGGCTGGGACGACGTCGCGGTGCGGAACGTAAGGCGGCTGGGGCACGTCTACACCTCCGAGCACAACGCCTTCAACTCCACTTGTCTCGCGGTACTCAATATAAACAGGGAATCGATGGCCAGGTACGGGTATTCTCCCCCCACGCGCGTCTTCGAGGCCGCTGGCGCCGGCGCGTGCATAATAACGGACAGGTGGGAGGGCATAGAGCGCTTCCTCGAGCCCGGAAGCGAGGTGCTGGTCGCGTCGGACGGGAGCGAGGTGGCGGAGATATTAAAGGGACTTACGCCCGAAAGGGCCGCCCGCATAGGGAGGAACGCCTTCAGGCGCGTGACCTCCGAGCATACCTACGAGGCGAGGGCGCGGGAAGTGGATTCCATACTCTGCGGACTTGTCGGGAACTGAATACAGTCCCTTTCAGGAGCGAATAATGGCGCTTCAGCCGATCAGGATTGTAATACTCGGGCTCTCGATCACCTCGTCCTGGGGGAACGGGCACGCAACCACTTACAGGAGCCTCGTAAGGGAGCTTTCCGCCAGGGGCCATGATGTGCTCTTCCTTGAGCGGGACGTGCCATGGTACCGCGATAACCGGGACCTCGAAAAGCCGCCGTGGGGAAGGACCGAGCTCTACTCGTCGATGGAGGAGCTTAAGGACCGCTTCAGCCGGGTGATAAGGGAAGCTGATTTCGTGATGGTGGGCTCGTATGTGCCGGAGGGCGCCCGCGTAGCGGACTGGGTGCTCGGCACCGTCCGGGGGGCGGCGGCATTCTATGACATAGATACTCCCGTGACGCTTTCGAGGCTCAAGAAAGGGGACTGCGAATACCTTACGCCGGAGCTCATATCGAGGTTCGACCTTTACCTCTCGTTCACGGGCGGGCCGATACTCGAAAGGATAGAGAGCGAATACGGCTCTCCGATGGCGAGGCCCCTCTACTGTTCGGTAGATACCGAGTTTTACAAGCCGTCGAGGGCCCCCAGCGTCTGGGACATCGGCTACATAGGCACATACAGCGCGGACAGGCAGGAAGCGCTCGACTCGCTTCTCCTCGAACCGGCAAGGAGGCTCGACGGGAGCTTCATCGTAGCCGGGCCGCTTTACCCGGACTGCATCGACTGGCCCGCGAACGTCGAGAGGATAGAGCACCTGCCGCCTAGCAGACACCGCTCATTCTACAACTCGATGAAGTTCACGATGAACATAACGCGGGCGGATATGGTGCGGGCCGGCTATTCGCCGAGCGTAAGGCTCTTCGAGGCCGCAGCCTGCGGTACAGCTGTCATATCCGATTGGTGGGTCGGGCTCGACAGGTTTTTCAGCCCCGGGACCGAGATACTCATCTCCAGGTCTCCGGAAGACACCATAAGGCACTTGAGAGAGACCCCGGAGGAGGAGATATGGAAGATAGGCCAAAGGGGCAGGAAGAGGGTGCTCGAGGGCCACACGGCCGTCCACAGAGTGGACGAGCTCGAGGGCTGCATGGCCCGCGTCTTAAAAAAACAGGAGGTAGTGAAATGACACGCTACGAACCCAGATACCCGAAGACAGGGAAAGACGTCAACGTGGGCCCGACAGAGCGGCTTCTCTCAGTCCTCCTCGGAGGCTATATGGCGGCTAAAGGCGTCAGGAAAGGCAGGCTCGGCGGCCTCGCGACCGCGCTCACCGGGGGATATCTCATGTACAGGGGCTCGACGGGCCACTGCAACCTTTACGAGAGAATCGGCGTAAGCACGGCCAGGCGCGCCATAGAGATAGACGAGAGCGTTATCATAAACAGGCCGGTCCACGAGCTCTATTCCTATTGGAGGAACCTTGAGAACCTGCCCGAGTTCATGAGGCACATCGAGGAGGTAAAGGTCATAGACGACAAGCGCTCCCATTGGGTAGCGAGCACGCCCGGAGGCATAAAGGTAGAGTGGGACGCGGAGATAACGGGAGAAAGGGAGAACGAGTACATAGCCTGGAAGTCGCTCCCCTTCTCGGATGTCGAGAGCGAGGGCATGGTAGAGTTCAGGACCGCACCAGGCCACAGGGGCACGGAACTCCGGGTGCACATGATATACAACCTTCCCGGCGACGGCGCAGCGGCTCCGGTCCAGCGCCTTCTCGCCGCCATATCCTTCAGGCAGATACGCGAAGAGCTCCGGAGATTCAAGCAGATCATGGAGACCGGAGAAGTCCCCACGACCGAAGGCCAGGTCCGGGGCCGCGCGATCGGGGAATAGGAGAACCGATGAAAGCACTATGCTGGTACGGGAAGCGGGACTTGAGGGTCATGGATGTGCCGGAGCCGGAAATACTCGGGCCGAGGGACGCGATAGTGCAAGTGTCGCTTTCCGCCGTCTGCGGCTCGGACCTACATCTCTATAACGGCCATGTTCCCGCAATGGAAAGGGGCGACATTCTCGGGCACGAGTTCGTGGGCACGGTCGTGGACGTGGGCGCCAGGGTCGAAGGCTTCCGTCCCGGAGACAGGGTCGCCGTCCCGTTCACTATCTCGTGCGGCAGGTGCTTCTTCTGCGAAAGGGAGCTATGGTCGCTCTGCGACAACTCGAACCCGAACGCTTACGCGGCCGAGGCCCTCTACGGCTACTCGCCCGCGGGCATCTACGGCTACTCGCATCTTTTCGGCGGCTACGCCGGGGGACAGGCCGAGTACGTAAGGGTCCCTTTCGCGGACTCGGGTCTCATTAAGCTCCCGGAGAGCGTATCCGACGAGAAGGCGGTCCTCCTTTGCGACGTCTTCCCGACCGGCTACATGGCCGCGGAGAACTGCTCCATACAGGAGGGGGACACGGTCGCGGTATGGGGGGCGGGCCCGGTGGGGCTCCTCGCCATGAAAAGCGCGTCCCTTTTGGGGGCGGAAAGGGTTATCGCGATAGACAGGTTCCCTGAAAGGCTCAGCCTCGCCTCCAGGTTCGCTGACGCAATGACCCTCAATTACGAGGATGTGGACGTAGACGAGGCGCTTCGGGACATAACCGGCGGAATGGGGCCCGACGCCTGCATAGACGCAGTGGGCATGGAAGCGCACGGCAAGGGGCACGGCCGGGTCTATGACGCGGTCAAGCAAAAGCTCCGGGCCGAGACCGACAGGCCGACCGCGCTCCGGCAGGCCATCCTTGCCTGCCGGAAGGGCGGGACGGTCTCGATTGCGGGGGCCTACGCCGGTTATATCGACAAGGTCCCGGTCGGAGCGGCTTTCAATAAGGGCATTACAATTAAAGGCGGGCAGACCCATGTGCAGAAATACATGCCCCGCCTCCTCGGCCTTATCGAGGACGGCAAGTCCGACCCTTCGGATGTCATAACCCATAGCTTCGGCCTTGAGGAAGGCCCCATTGCCTACGAGGTGTTCAAGCACAAGGAGGACGGCTGCGTAAAGGTGGTCCTGAGGCCCTGAGCCGCGGTGGACGTAGCTTCTGAAGAACCCTTTAAGGAGTCAAGATGAAGCTCGTGGTCTTCGGGCTTACGATGAGCTCGTCATGGGGTAACGGGCACGCCACCATCTGGCGGGGCCTCGCAAGGGCGCTCAACGAACGGGGGCACAGGGTCGTATTCTTCGAAAAGGACGCGCCGTACTACGCGTCCCACAGGGACCTTGCAGACCCGCCGTGGGCCTCTCTCGTCGTCTACGGCGAATGGAATGGCATTAGAAATAGGGCATCGGAGGAGCTGAGGGACGCGGATGTGGGAATTGCGACCTCCTACTGCCCGGACGGGATCGAAGCCTCGGATCTCGTCCTCTCTTCAGGCGCACGGATAAAGTGCTTCTACGACCTGGATACGCCGGTAACGCTAAAAGGCCTGAAGGAAGGTAAAAGGGCCGGTTATCTGCCCGGGGACGGGCTCGGCGGCTTCGATATCGTCCTGAGCTACACGGGCGGAAGGGCCATCGGGGAGCTTAAGTCGCTTTTGGGCGCAAGAAGGGCGGAGCCCCTTTACGGGAGCGTCGACCCGGCCTCCCATTTCCCTGCCGCAGGCGTGGAGAAGTACAGGGCGGATCTTTCGTATCTCGGCACCTTTTCCGAGGACAGGCAGGAAGCGCTTATTGAGCTTTTCATAAAGCCGGCCAGGACGGCCCCCGGGAAAAGGTTCGTGCTCGGCGGCTCGCTTTATCCGGAAAGTTTCCCCTGGACTGAAAACATATATTTCGTAAGGCACGTGCCCCCGCCCATGCACCCGGCCTTTTATTCGTCGGCCGCATGGACGCTGAATGTCACAAGAGGCGCGATGGCCGGGCTCGGCTGGTGCCCTTCAGGAAGGCTATTCGAGGCAGCGGCATGCGGCAGCCCTGTCCTTAGCGACTGGTGGGAGGGTATCGACGGGTTCTTTGCGCCCGGCTCCGAGATAGTCATCGTGCGCTCTTCGGAAGATGTGAGAGAGGCGCTCCGGATGCCTGAAAAGGAGAGGAAGAGGCTTTCGGGAAGGGCCAGGGAGAGGGTCCTTGCGGAGCATACGTCTCATGAGAGGGCCGCCGAATTCGAAAGGATAATGGAAGATACGCTCCGCGGAAAGGGAGAGGCATGTGGGGGATAATCCCGGCGGCAGGCGCCGGGTCGAGGATACAGCCTTTGGCATTCTCAAAGGAGCTCCTCCCGGTCGGGAGCCGGAGAGAGGGCTCGTACGAGAGGCCCAGGGCCGTAAGCGAATACCTGCTTGAGCGGATGCTCGGGGCCGGGGCCACCAAGATATGCTTCGTAATCTCGCCCGGCAAGTCGGACATACTCGAATATTACGGCGGCCATATAGGGCAGGCGAGCATATGCTATGTCGTCCAGCCGGAGCCGCTCGGCCTCTGCGATTCGATATTCAGGGCGCTCCCGCTCGTGGGCCCTGGCGAGCATGTCCTTGTGGGCCTCCCGGACACCATATGGTTTCCTGAGGACGGCTTCAGCTCGCTCGGCGAGGACGGGCTTTCCTTCCTCCTCTTCCCGGTCGACTCTCCTGAATGCTTCGACGCGGTCGTCCTGGATGAGACCGGCGGCGTCCTCGAGGTCCAGGTCAAGCAGAAAGGGGCTTCGACCAACTGGGTATGGGGCTCCTTCAAGCTAAGCGGGTCTGTTCTTGCAGAGCTTTATAAACTGTGGCTCAGGAGGGGAAAGGAAGACGAGTACATCGGCACCCTCGTGAACGCATATCTGAAGTCAGGGGGCAAGGCCGTCGGCGTAAGGGGCGGCAGTTCGTACGTGGACGTGGGCACAATCAACGGCTATAGGGAGGCCATGAGGCTCCTTGGCTCGCCTGGAGAAAAGATGGATGGAAAGCGATGATTTAACGCCGGAGGAAATAGAGAAGAGGGTCAGGGAGCTCGGTCCCTGGTTCCAGAATATCGAACTCAAGGGGGTCTTTACCGCGCCGGGGCATTTCCTGGGCGACTACCCCATGATCAAATGGAGGAAGTTTTCCCACGCCATACCAGACAGCCTCGAAGGCGCGACCGTGCTGGACGTGGGCTGCAACGCCGGTTTTTATTCCATCGCACTGAAGGAGAGGGGCGCGTCAAGGGTCCTGGGGATAGATATCGACGAGCTCTATCTCGAGCAGGCCCGCTTCGCGGCCCGCACGAGGGGTGTAGATATCGAGTTCATGAAGAAGTCGGTCTACGAGGTGGCCGGCCTGAAGGAAAGGTTCGACATAGTGCTTTTCATGGGGGTGCTGTACCACTTGAGGCACCCGCTCCTCGCGCTCGACCTTCTTCATGAGTACGCGGTCTCGGACCTTCTGGTATTCCAGTCGATGCTACGCGGCTGCGGAGACGTTGAAGAGACAGAGGACGATTATCCCTTCTCCGAGACGGGCGTTTTCGACAAGCCCTGTTTTCCCAGGATGCATTTCATGGAAAAGAGCTACTCCGGCGACCCCACCAACTGGTGGCTTCCGAACAGGTCGTGCGTGGAGGCGATGCTCCGGAGTTCCGGCTTCACCATCAGGAGCCGCCCGGAGGAGGAGGTCTACATCTGCGGCAGGGCGGAAAGGGGGTCCGGGGGCCTGTGATCGAAGCGGTGATGTTCTGGAACGAGCCGAATAACCTTTCGCACTGGGACTTCCAGCTTGACCCGGACTGGGCCATATACTCCGAGATGGTAAGGCTCGCGTCAGGGGCCGTGGCCGCTGAGGACGGGAAGGTCCGGAAGGTACTGGGCGGCATCTCGCCCATAGACTCGGGCTTTATAAGGAACCTCAAGGGCAAGGGGGCCCTAGACGCGGTCGATGTCGTGGCCGTGCACGGTTTTCCGCTGGACTGGAATCACTGGACCATACACGAGTGGCCGGAGAAGCTTTCCGAGATACAGGCCGTCACGGACCTGCCCGTCTGGGTCTCGGAGGTCGGGGTCTCGACCTTCGGGGCAGAGGAGGTCCAGGAGTTCGGTCTCAGGCGCTCGGCCGAGCTCCTTATAGGAAGGGTCGAGCGGATTCACTGGTACAGTCTCTACGACCTCCCGAGGACGTGGCCCGCAACGACAAGGCACCGCGAGGCCGAGGGCTCGGCATATTACAGGCATTTTTACATGGGGCTACTGCGGGAGGACGGGACGCCCAAGAGGGCCTTGAGGCTCTTTTCCGAGTACACGCCGAGCCTCGGCATCTGCCAATGGTTCCACTTCGAGGACCACAGGCTCGACTGCGCGGTCAAGTGGCTCAATAGGCTCGGGGTAAGGAAGCTCAGGACCGGGCTCAGCTGGGCCGACAGCTTCCGCCCGGACGCTTACGCGTGGTTCGACAGGCAGATGAGGGCGCTTGAGGATTTCGACCTGACCCTGACTTTCTGCTTCACCCCGGACTCGAAGGGCCTCCGGCCCGACCACACGAGCCCGCCTTCGCGGCCGGAGGAATTCGCGGAATTCTGCTCGGCCATGGTGAGGAGATATGCGCTCGCGGGAGCTTAGGTTCATAAGGACCTCCTTCATGGGCTATGTGAGGGAGTTCGTGAAGGATATCTTCGGCGAAAAGACGCTAGTGGTCGCGGCGCACCCCGATGACGAGGTCGCGGGAGCCGGGGCGCTTTTGAGGTACCTGGAACGCGCCTTTTTCGTCCACGTAACCGACGGCGCGCCAAGGGACCTTGCCGATGCCGTCTCGCACGGCTTCAGCTCCGCCGAAGAGTATGCGGAGGCGAGGAGAAAGGAGCTCTTCGCCGCCCTTTCCATCTCCGGCATAAGGCCGGAGGACTGCTTCCCGCCCTGGGTTCCTGACAGGGAGGCCGGGTATCATCTCGTGGAGATAGCGCTTAAGCTCAGGGACGCTATTATGGAGACAGGCGCGGAATCCGTGCTTACGCTCGCTTACGAAGGCGGGCATCCGGACCACGATTCTCTGTGCTTTGCCGCGCACGCGGCTGCCGGCCTTATCCGGAAAGCGGGCGGCGACCCGCCGCCTCTTATAGAGTATGCGCTTTACAACGCCATGGACGGCAGGTTGTCATCGCTCGAGTTCATACCGAGGGAGGGCTTCGACGAGATAACCTTCATGCTCTCCGAGGAGGAGAGGCGGATAAAGGGCCGGATGATGGACTGTTTCGCGACACAGGCCCCGGTACTCAGCATGTTCCCGCTCCAGTTCGAGAGGTTCAGGCCGGCCCCGCCTTATGTTTTTACAGCGTCCCCGCATGAGGGGAGGCTGCATTACGAGCAGTTCGACTGGGGCATTGACGGTAAGAAGTGGAGAGAGCTTGCCTCCGGGGCCATGAAGGAGCTTGGGACAGGGAGCCCGATGTGAACCCTGTGGTGCTCGGGGTCTCCTTCCCCTTCGCGCAGGTCAGGCCTGATACGCCGGGCGGGGCCGAGCAGGTGCTCCTCTCGCTCGATAGCGCGCTCGTCTCCGAAGGATGGGGCTCTGTCGTCATAGCACCCGAGGGCTCCAGGGTCGAAGGGACCCTCATACCGACCCCGTTCGTAAAAGGCAGGATAGACGGGCAGGTCCGCTCCTATATCCACGGGCTCTACAGGAAGGCCATAGGCTTCGCACTCCGGCACTGGAAAATAGACATAGTCCACATGCACGGCCTTGATTCCCACGAGTACATGCCGGACGAGGGCGTGCCTCTACTCGTGACCCTCCACCTGCCGCTCAAGTGGTATCCAGAGCAGGCACTCCGCACCGGGCGCGCCCTGACTTTCTTTAACTGCGTCTCGGCTACTCAAATGGATGGGGCGCCGGAATGGCTCGATATCATCGGCACGGTCCGGAACGGGGTGCCTGTTGAAAGGCTGAGGCCCTCGGTGAGGCGGAGGGAATACGCGCTCTCGCTCGGGAGGATATGCCCGGAGAAGGGCTTCCACATCGCGATGAAGGCCGCAAAAAGGGCCGGGGTGCCTTTTGTCCTGGCCGGGTCGGTCTTCCCTTACAGCGAGCACGAGGATTATTTCAAGGAGGCCATCGCTCCGAATATCGGGGACAAGCGCATCTGGTTTGCGGGTCCTGCCGGGTTCGACAGGAAAAGGCGGCTCCTTGCAGGAGCGCGGTGCGTCCTCATACCTTCGCTTGTGCCTGAGACGAGCTCGCTCGTTGCCATGGAGGCGCTTGCGGCAGGCGCTCCGGTAATAGCTTTCCCGGCGGGCGCTCTCGCGGAGGTGGTCGAGCACGGCAGGACCGGATTCCTTGTGGAAGGGGTGGAGGGGATGGCAAGGGCCATAAGGAGGGCGGGTTCGATCTCTTCGGACGAATGCATGAGGGCCGCCCGCAGGTTCTCCTCTTCGCTTATGGCCAGTGGTTATATTGATCTCTACCGAAAGATAATAAGCATAAAAAGGAACGGTGGAAGAGGGCATGGGGGAGGGGCTTGAGATAGAGGAGGTCCAGGATCAAAAGAGGCTGGAAGAGCTTGGCCCTGAGTGGGACGCGCTTTTCGGTTCATGCCCTTCGGCCACCCCGTTCCAGTCGCCTCAGTGGCTGCTGCCCTGGATGAGGCGCCTCGGAAACGGCAGGCCCTTTGCCTTGGCCTTGAGGAAAAATGGGGTGCTCTCGGCCCTCTTGCCTCTCATGCTACGGGGCGAGGAGGCGGCCTTCATTGGGACAGGCGTTTCGGATTACCTGGACATGCTGGCGCTTCCGGAGGCAGGGGCCGAAGCTGCTTCGATGGTCCTCGAATATCTCCTCAGGAGAAAAGAGAGCTGGAGGAAGTGCGCCCTTTACGAGCTTCGGGCCGAATCTCCGTTTCTTGCTACGGCCCCGCCTTCAGGCCTCAAGGTCTCAAGGAGCGCAGGCGAGCCCTGCCTAATTGTGAGCCTTCCTGACAGCGCGGATAAGCTCGGGAGAAGAGGGCCGAGGAGCGGAAAGAACGGCTCGAAGCGCACGAGAAGGATGATCGAGGAGAGCGGGGAGCTAACGGTCGAGACCGCTACCGGGAGCAGCCTTTCCGAGTTCCTCGATTCGTTCTTCCGTCTCCATGAGATTAGATGGCGGGCCCTCGGCGGGACAGGCGTCCTGAACGGGCCGGAGATAAAATCTTTTCACGGAGAGGCCGCTTCAGGCCTGCTTGAGAAAGGCATCCTCCGGCTCTACAGGATGAGATACAGGGGCGCTGATTTCGCGGCCCTGTACGCGTTCATCCACCGCGGGCGCATGTACGCGTATCTTAACGGGTTCGACCCCGCTTTCCTTAAATTCAGCCCCGGCTCGCATATCTTGAGGCGCGCCGTGGAGGACGCGATAACCGGGGGCGTAAGGGAACTGGATTTCCTGAGGGGCGGCGAGAACTACAAATACGCGTGGGGGCCGGAAGAGCGGAGCAACTCGACGCTGGTGATAGAGCATGGGTGAAACGAGAGAGAATTCCCCTTACGACGGCCTTGCGTGGTTTTACGACAGGTACTGGGGCGGGAGCGGCTACAACTTCCACAGCTTCGTAATGGGCGCGCTCGATAAGGTGCTTTTACTAAAGCTTCCGCCCGGGGCCCGGATACTGGACCTATGCTGCGGCACGGGGCACCTTACGAAAATGCTCTTTGAGCGGGGGTTCAAAGTGGTCGGGGCAGACTGCTCGATTGAGATGCTCAGGTTCGCGAAAAGGAATACGCCCGCGGCAGGCTTCTTCGCGACTGACGCGAGGTCGTTTTTTTTACCGGCCAGGTTCGACGCCGTCGTCTCGACCTTCGACAGCATGAATCACATAATGGAGCCGCGGGACCTGGAGCGCGTATTCAGGAATGTAAAAGCGTCGCTTTGCGATGGCGGGGTCTTCGCGTTCGACCTCCTCCTTGAGGAGGCGTATGAGGTGATGTGGAAAAAGTCCGGTTTTTTCCTTGAAGACGATAACGCGTGCCTCATACGCGGGACGTACGATTGCTCCAGGCGCGTTGCAAGCGTGAAGCTTACGCTTTTCAGAAACGACGGCGGCTGGAAAAGGAGCGACGTGACGGTCACGGAGAGGTTCCACCCCCTTGACGAAGTGGTCTCTTCGCTTGAATCGTGCGGCTTTAGCAGTATCGAGGTCCATCGGGCAGGCATTGATTTCGATATGCCCGCGGACGAGGGCAAGGGAAGGGTGTTCATAAGTGCTAAAAAGAGGGAGGTGGGGCCTGTTTGATAGTGTACAGGAAGACCCGGGAGATAAGGGAAACAATGCCGTTCGCGGATGAGCTGTTCGCCCTCGCGGACCTTGCGGGAAAGGGATTGAGCCACGAGCACGCAACAGAGCTTCTCATGGAAGCCGGGAGGTTCGAGTCCGGCCTGGCCGACGCTTTTTTCCCCGAACGGGACGGCATATGCGAGGAGAGCAGTGCCCTCCGGAGCGCCTCTCTGGCAGCAGGACGCCTTTTTTGCGCCTCATGGGAAGGGAGGAGGGACGAGGCCGGGAAGTGGGCCGCGCTTTTTAACGAGATGCTTTCCGAGGCCCTCCGGACCGGGCTGCCTGAGAGGATGGAGACGCGAATCCCGGAGGGCTATGCGCACTACGGCCTATTCCCGGAGGTTTACCTCGCGTCAGCGCGCGATTTCTTCATGGACCGCGGGCGCTGCCACGTGGTGTGCATCGGACTGAGGAGCATAGGCGCGAGCCTCTCTTCGATCGTCTCTGCGGCTCTTGAATCGCTCGGCTGCCAGACAGTCTCCTTCACTCTCCGTCCCAGGGGACACCCCTTCAAGAGAAAGGCCGTCTTAACGCCGGAGCTCGAGGAAATCGTAAGCTGCCTGAGGGGGAGCGTCTTTATAATAGCGGACGAGGGACCCGGCCTATCCGGCTCGTCGTTCTCGTCCGTTGCCCAGAAACTCAAAAGCCTCGGCGTGCCCGACAATAACGTAGTCTTTTTCCCGAGCTGGATTCCGGACGGGAGCTCATTTCTCTCGAAAGCGGCCCGGGAGGGATGGGGCAACCACCCCAAGTACGCCTCGTTTTTCGAAAATGTCTGGCTCGAAAGCGGGAGGCTCGAAAAGGAGGCGCGCCTTGAGTCCGCGCCAATGGACATCTCCGCCGGGATGTGGAGGGGGCTATTCTATAAGGACGGGCAGGACGAGGCTGACTACCCGGCCGCGCATCCCCGGCATGAGCGGAGGAAGTATCTGGGCAGGGGAGCTGGCGGGAAGACGCTCATGCTCAAATTCGCGGGGCACGGCAGGTACGGCGCCTCCAAGCTAGGGAGGGCCGCTCTCCTTGCCGGGGAAGGCTTTACGCCCCCGGTCTCCGGCTTTACGAACGGGTTTGTGATCCATGAGTTCATCTCCGGAAGGCCGGTCACGGAAAGGGAGCTTAACCAGCTCCTTATTGACGAGATGGCCAGGTACAGCGCCTTCCTTAAAAGGAACTTCCCGGCAGGCGAGCGGATGAGCTTCGAGGAGTTCCACTGCATGGCCGCCCGCAATATCGCCCTCGGGCTAGGTGAGGACTGGGCGAGGAAAGCGGCCCCGCTCGAACGCATGTGCGGAGTCTACGAGGGCTTCGAGCCGGTGAAGCTGGACGGCAGGATGTTCCCTTTCGAGTGGATCATCACGGCAAAGGGGTACAGGAAAACTGACTGCCTGGACCACCATCTCGACCAGTTCTTTCCGGCCTGCCAGGACATAGCATGGGACCTGGCGATGGCCGCCGTGGAGTTCGAGATGAACCCCATGGAGCTCAATTACATGCTTTCAAGGTACGCGGCCGCCTCCGGCGATACCGTCGATAACGAGCGTTTCCGTCTCCATCTCATAGCCTACTTGGCTTTCAGGCTCGGGTACTCGTCTTTCGCCTCGGAGGAGCTCGCCGCTACACCCGAAGGGCCTAGGTTCAGGTCGCTCGCGCACCGCTACGCCTCAAGGCTTAAAAGGGAGCTACTCTGGCTCTCGGATTGAGAGATTGAAAAGGCAACCGCTTTTATTCCCGGCCTGCCGGGAAAAGCGGAAAAAATCTCTATTTTTTTTGGGGGGTTGCCTGAAGATAGACATCCATAACCATGCGTTCACATATGAAAGCGCCTCCGGGCCGGAGGAGGTAATAGAGGCGGCCATAGCCTCCGGCCTGGACGGCATCGCCTTCACCGAGCACAACTCATATACGGCGAGCGGGATGGCAGAGGAGCTCAAACGCGAGTATTCGGGGAGGATAACGATATTCAGGGGGGCTGAATACGACGCGGCCGAAGGGCACCTCATCCTTTTCGGCATAACCGACAACGGCTTCATGGACCTCGGGATGTTCGCCCCGGCCTCCGAGGTCTTGAGGTACCTTGAGCCGAGGGGTGCGGTAGCGATAATAGCTCACCCATTCAGGGGGGCGGGCCGCTTCAAGACGGACCTCTCCCTGGTGAAAGGCATAACAGCCGTGGAGGCGTACAACGGCCACAACACCCCCGGGGAGAACGAAATGGCTCTCCGCGCGGCCGCCTCCCTCGGCTTACCCACGACGGGCGGTAGCGACTCTCATGGCAAGGAGGACGTGGGCAGGTGCTATACGGAATTCCTCGACATGGTAACGGAGGAGGGCCTGGTCGCTGCCCTCAAATCAGGGCGCTACAGGGGCGTTTGCGTGAGGCCCTGATCAAAGCGCCCCTTTTCATTCGTCTTGCCGCCCTTTTCGGCCTTCTGCTCCTGGCTTCCTGCGAGGCCCGCTCAGGCGCAAGCTGGGCCGAGCTGAAGAGCATCGAGATTAAAGACGACGGCACGGCCGTCATAAGTCTCAAGGAGACAGCGCCTGGCGGGCTCGTCCGCGCCTTCTCTGGAATAGAAGTGGTAACGATAGTCCATCACGGGACCGGCGTATGGTTAAGCTGCCCCATGAAATACGAGAGCGGAGATACCAGCGTCTCGGTCCCTAACCACGGGAACATACTCAAGTCCGGAGACAGCGTCCTCGTGGTAATAGGAAAATTTTCTTCCGCCGCGATCGTCCGCGGGTGAAACGATTTTACTCTCCTCTGTTGACAACCGGAAAAGATGGTATACAGTTATTTTGTCTATGCCGTGATTCTTCCCATGCGCCCCGCCGCGGCGGGCGCGAACTCCATAAAACATATTGAAAATAGCCGTCCATTCACCGGCCTTGACCTTATCCAGGCGCGTATTTTCCTTATGCGCCTCGCTCCGGCCTGGCCTGAATACGCTTGACGGCCTCCACCCACACCAAAGCTGAGAGCGGGCTCCGACTCCATGCCGAGACCGGCCCGCAGGCCGGCAAAGCGCAGGGCGGAGGCGCCAGGCGTCTTTTTCTCCGTTATCTATTGCCGTTTCAGGCAAAACGAGGCAATTCTGGCCTGGAAAACTTTAACCGGTGCTCCGTCGCCTTTGTCCGTCCTGAAGGTCAAGTGGCACCTCCGGAACGCGAGCGGCAGAGTGTCCCGGCCAAGACCGCAAGGGAATCGGGCGTACTCCTGTCAATGAGCCGCGAGAGAATCGGCGAGAGACTTCTAAGGCTCTCGCTCATCACAGAGGAGATGCTCCTGGCCGCGCTGGATGAAAGATCGCGGACAGGATGCATGACCGGAGAGGCGCTTACGCGGCTGGGTTTCATCTCCGCCGGGGATTTCGCGCTTCAGGTGGCGGGCTCACTGGGGGTGCAGGCGGTGCTGGAAGGGGATTTCCCGGAAGGGCCTGTCCCCATAGGGCGGCAGCCTGCCTACATCTTTCTGAAAGAGAACCGTGTGGCCCCCGTGGCCCTTGACGGCGAAACGCTTTTAGTCGCCTCGGCTCGCCCGCAGGACCCGTTTCCAGCCGAAGCCCTGAAGGCGTTTACGGGCATGGAGGTTGAGCAGGCATTAGGGGTGCCGGGGCAGATACTCGATTTCATAGAGAGGCATTACGGCAGCCGGGGCAGGGCACTTGACGAGCTCATAGGCGACCTCGATGAAAAGGAGACGGGCCAGGCCCGCTGGGAGCGTGACGACATAGAGGGGCTCAAGGAGGCCGCGCTCGAGGCCCCGGTAATAGAGCTGGTGAACCTCATAATAGCGAGGGCGGTAGAGAGGCGCGCAAGCGATATCCATATCGAACCGTTCGAGGGCGGCCTGAATGTCAGGTACAGGGTGGACGGCGTCCTTCACGTCTCGGAGAACCTTCCCGGAAGGCTCCATCCGGTCGTCTCCTCGAGGGTCAAGATAATGGCCAGGCTGAATATAGCCGAAAGGAGGCTTCCGCAGGACGGCAGGGTAAAGCACACGATCTCAGGCAAGGAGGTCGACATAAGGGTCTCGACAGTGCCGACCCTTTACGGCGAGAGCATCGTTATGAGGCTTCTTGACCCGAGTTCCGCGCTCGCGCTCGAAGACCTCGGTTTCTCCGCGCGAATAAAGGAGGCCTTCTCTCTGCTCGCCGCCCAGCCGCACGGGATGATACTGGTCACCGGCCCGACCGGCAGCGGAAAGTCGACTACGCTCTATGCGGCCCTCTCCAGGATGGATACCGGCAGCAGAAAGGTCATTACTATCGAGGACCCGATAGAGTACAAGCTCGAGGGAGTGAACCAGATACAGGTCAAGCCGGCCATAGGCCTCACCTTCGCGAGCGGCCTCCGTTCCATCGTGAGGCAGGACCCTGACATCATAATGGTGGGGGAGATAAGGGACGCCGAGACGGCCGAGATAGCCGTCCATTCGGCCCTTACCGGGCACCTCATACTCTCGACCATGCACACGAACGACGCCGCCGGTGCGGTCGCGAGGCTCCTGGACATGGGCATTGAAGGGTATCTCATCTCGTCATGCCTCCTGGGCGTGCTAGCCCAGAGGCTCGTCCGGGTCATCTGCCCGGCCTGCAAGGAGAGCTACGCCCCTTCAGAAAGGGAAATTAAGCTCCTCATGGAAGGAACGGTTTCTCCTGAAGGCATTGCCGGCCTTGCCAGGGGGAGGGGGTGCGAGGAGTGCGGCGGAACCGGCTACAGGGGCCGTACCGGGATATTCGAGCTAATGACAGTGACTGACAGGATCCGGGAGCTTACGGTAGAGCGGCAGGGGGCCGCGGCTATAAAGGGCGCAGCCATTTCCGAGGGCATGGCGCAATTGAGGTCCGACGGCTGGGACAAGGTTATTTCAGGGATAACCACGGTGGAAGAGGTCGAGAGGGTGACCCTTCAGTAGATGGAGATATTCAGTTATAAGGCAATAGACCGGTCTGGAAAGGAGATAAAGGGGACGCTTAAGGCCAGGGACGAGCGGGACCTTGCCGCGAGGCTCCGCTCCATGGGCTATTATCCTTCGTCCGCGTCCAGGGCCGCCCGGACGGAAAAAGAGTCGAAAGGGCGGTCTTTCTTAAGGAGAAGGGCGGGCGGCAGTCGCCGCGTAGCGTCCTTTACTCACCAGCTCGCGAGCATGCTCGAAGCCGGGATCCCGCTCGATAAGTCGCTCGCGCTACTTGCCGAGCTTGAGGAGGACTCTCCTTTCAAGTCGGTCATAAGCGACGTCCTCAAGGGGGTCCGGGGCGGGAGGCCCCTCGCGGACTGCCTTGAGCGCAAAGAGGAGTTCCCGGCCTTTTATGTAAATACCGTCAGGGCAGGGGAGGCCGGGGGCACGCTCGAGGATTGCCTTAAGCGGCTCGGCGCGTATCTTGAGGAGACTGAAAAGCTAAAGGACGAGATAAGGTCGGCGCTGGTATATCCCTTGCTGCTTACGACGTTCGGGGGCGGGGCCGTGGTCTTCATGCTCATCTTCGTCGTGCCGAGGTTCGCCTTGCTTTTCGAGGACCTCGGCGGGGCCGCGCCGCTCCCGGCACTCGCTCTCATTGCGGCGGGAAGGTTCTTTTCGTCATGGTTCTGGATCCTGCCGCTCGCGATTGTGCTTGCATGGCTCGGGTTTGAAAGGTTTCGCGCCAGGGCGGAGGGGAGATTGAGGCTCGACAGCCTCAAGCTCTCTTTGCCGGTACTCGGTCCGATACTGAGGAAGGCGGCTGCCGCGAGGTTTTCAAGGACGCTCGGGACGCTGCTTAAGTCCGGCGTGCCTATAATGGAGGCCCTCGGCCTCTCCATAAGGTCTACGGGGAACCTTGCGCTTGAAAAAGACCTCGCCCCGGTGCTTGAAGGGGTAAGTAAAGGGAGGGGTGTTGCGGCCCCGGTCGCGGAAACCGGCTCCTTCCCGAGGCTCGCCTCCCACATGCTCGCCGTTGGCGAGGAGACAGGGAGGCTGGATGAGATGCTCCTTAAGCTCGCCTCGGACTTCGAGCACGAGATAAGGACTTCGGTCAAGCGGGCCGTCTCTACACTCGAGCCTGCCATAATACTCGTCATGGCCCTTGTCGTCGGGTCCATAGTCATATCGATGCTCCTTGCGGTCTTTAGCCTTAACGACATCCCTCTTTAGAAAGTTTCCTGTCAGCATTTACTAAATAAAAGGAGCACGATGCGGCACGCCGGGGAAAACGAGGTCCTTTCGTCAGAGCGCGGCTTCACGCTCGTCGAGCTCATAGTCGTGGTCGTTATAATCGGCCTCCTCGCGGCTCTCGTTGCACCCAGGTTCCTCGGAAAGGTCGAGCAGTCGAGGATGAAGGCCGCGCAGGTCCAGATAGAGCTATTCGGGGCGGCCCTGGACCAGTTCCGTCTGGACACAGGGAGATACCCGACCACCGCTGAAGGCCTGCCTACGCTGCGGGAGAACCTTACCGGCATCGAGCGGTGGAGGGGGCCCTATCTCAAAAAGGAGATACCCAGAGACCCATGGGGACGGGAGTTTTCATACATGTCGCCCGGCGAACGCGAGGAGTACGAGATAGTCTCGCTCGGCTCCGACGGCACACCCGGCGGCGAGGGCGACGCAGCGGACATCGTAAGCTGGAGAGGCCTCGATGACCGCATCCTGTAAAAGGACGGAAGGCTTTACTCTCCTTGAGCTCCTCTTCGTGCTCGTCATCATCGGGGTGGCGGCGGCGCTAGTGGCTCCGTCCATTGTCGCGGGACTCGAAGGGCTCAGGGCCAAGTCGGCCGTGCGGACGCTAAAGGCCGGGCTGAATGACGCACGGATAAGGGCCATAAGGGACAGGGCCGTCCATTACGCGATCTATACCGGCGGGGTCCTCGCCATACGGGACGGAAAAGGGATCGTAAGGGAGGTCGCGCTCCCTCCGGGAAATGGAAAGGTCCGGGAATCCGAGGCCGCGTTCTATCCTGCAGGGACTTCGAGCGCCGCGGAGTTCGACGTGCTGTACGGAGAGGCGGCCTACAGGCTCGTACTCGACGGCTCGGGCCGCCCCAGGGTCGAGGACGCAGGCGAGTGAAAGGGAACGGCGGTTTCACCCTGATAGAGGTGATGGCATCTGCGGCCATCATGGGGGCGGCCCTTGGCGTGCTCCTTGAGCTCGTCTCCGGCGGGCTCAGGCTCGCAAAGGAGACAAACGGCCGGACAGGGCTTGTTCTCGCAGCCAGTGAGAGGTTCGGGTCCATGTTCGACGGGATTATCGAAGAAGGCGTTTCTGAAGGGGTCACAGGCGCCGGGTTCACATGGAAGATGGAGGCCTATCCTTACGATTCGGCGGGAGAGGGCGCTCCCAGGGTGCTCAAGGTGGTCGTTACCACGAGGGACCTCGCATCAGGGGCCGAGTTCAGGCTCATTTCGTTAAAGGGCCTCTCGGGTGAGTAAGAGGGGATTCACCCTTTTGGAGGTCCTCATTTCGATCTCGGTCGTCGCGGTAATCGCCCTTACCGCCCTTGCAGCCCTCAGGTTCGGACTCGGGGTATGGGAGAGCGGTGACAGGGCGGCAGAAGAGGCGTTCATGAAAAGGTATCTCTCGGGCGAGATGAGGAAGGCGCTCGCGTCCGCTTACCCCTACAGGGACGAGGACGGGAACATCCTTTTCCTGGGCGCACCGGAAAGCCTCGCCTTCGTCACCTCGGGAAGGACCGCTTCTCCTGACGTGTCCTGGGGCGGCGCAATGCTTTTACGGTATTCGGTCTCAGGGGAGGGGCTCCTGCTGGAAGAAACAACGCTTCCGCTTGCGGACGGGGCGGGAAAGCGCTCTGTCGTGGCCGGCGCTGCCGCGGCCCTGGAGTTCGCCTATTTCGGGGACGGCGCGTGGCGTAACGACTGGGACGCGGCCCTCATGAAGAAGCTCCCTGAAATGGTGAGAGTGACGCTTTCAGGAAATACCGGCGATCCGGTCTCATTCGAGACGGCGCTCATGGCCGGGAAAGGCAGCGGGGCAGGTGATTGAAGGCCGCCCGCGTTTCAGGCGAAAGCGGCCTGTCCCTCGTGCTGGTGCTCTGGCTCCTTGCGCTCATGTTCCTCATAGCGCCTGGGTTCGTGTACACGATGAGGATTGAAAGCGCGGCGACATCGAGTTTCGAGGACGAGGCCTCGGCCTGGGCGCTCGCAGTGGCAGGGGTGTACATGGCGGCTACCGAGGTCTCGGCTGATTACGAAATAGTGGCATCGAACGAGGCCGGGCTCGTGTTCCTTGAGAAGACGGCCGACGGCTTCCTTCCGCTTCCTTCGAAAAGGGATTTCCAGCTCGGAGAAGGGACGGTCTCATACAGGATAGAAGACGAGCGGGCCAAGGTAAACCTGAACACGGCCCCTATGGGCGTAATAGACGAGCTTCTGCGCCTCTCCGGAGCTGACAAGCCCGCGAGGGACGCGATAAGCGATTCCATAATCGACTGGCGGGACGAAAACAGCGACTTTCACCTGAACGGCGCCGAGGACGATTATTACGGCTCCTTGCCTTTCCCCTACGGCTCAAAAGACGGCCCGTTCGATTTCATTGAAGAGCTGCTGCTCGTGAAGGGCGTAAGCAGGGAGATTTTCTATGGTGCGGGCGGCGAAAGCGGCATCGGAAGGCTCGTGACCGTGCACGGGGACGGGAAGCTCAACCTCAATACCGCGGGCGAAACGGTGCTTTCGGCCGTTTACGGCGAAGGGGTGGCGAACGAAATCCTTCTGAAGAGAAAGACCGAAGGCCCCATTATTATCAGGTTGCACGGCGGGCTCGTCACCTCTGAATTCTTCCTTGTGACCTCGACCGGCGAAAAGGGCGGCATCCGATACACGATAGAGGCCGCCATAGCGAAGAAGCCCGGCGGAAAGGATGCCGTCTTCATCTCCTGGCGCGAGCACGGGGTCGGATACCGTTGATACTGAACGCCATAGGCATAGAGGCGGGGAAGCGTCACTGGAAGGCATTTCATGTAAAGAGGGGGGCCTCGGGGTTAAGGGCTGAAAGGGCCTTTACGCTGGATGGTAGCATTGAGGAGAGGGCGGCCGGGTTAAAGGAGTATGCGGAGAGTAAACGCCTTCTGGGCCTTAGGGTCTCTGTTGCGCTTACGACTGGCAGTTATGTCTCAAGGACGATAGAACTGCCTCCAGCCGAGAAGGATTCGGTCCGTGGGGTGCTGGCCTTTGAGCTTGAGAAGCACCTGCCTTCCGACCCGTCCGGATGGGCATACACATGCGAAATACTCGAGTCCCGGCCTGAGGGGCAGCTGGTGCTTTTTTCCGCAGCGCCTTCGGAGACGGTCGAGATGACGATTAAGGCGCTTGAAAGCGCCGGGCTGAACCTGCCGTTTGTGACTACCGCGGAGAGGGCCGTCGTGAAGGCGCTCTCCCATTCAGGCATTTCTCCTCCTGATGGAGCCGCTTTGCTTGCGATAAAGGAGGACGGGGTTCAGATAATCGCATGGGCCAGGCCCGGAAGGCCGTGCTATTCCCGCTCCTTCAAAGCCGCTGGGCCGGACGCATACGAGAGGGAGTTGAGGTTCGCCTCGACAGCTATGGAAGGCAAGCTGATCCGCTGTTTAATCGTATGCGAGGCAGGCGAGGATATGCCGCAGGCGCGGGAGGCGGCCCGGCGCATGGGGCTTGAGGTTACTGAATACAATGAAGCGCCTGCGGTGTCCGTTTCGTTCGGCGCCGCACTCCTCCTTTTCGATGGAAAAGCCAGGTCCGCCGACCTTGCGCCGAAAGGAAATGGCGCGCTTAAGGTCAGGGGCGCGGCCCTGACGGCGGCAGGCGGGGCGCTGGGGCTCGCGCTTCTCCTTCCCGCGTTCTTTCTCGTGAACGAAGCGCTCACATTAAGGAAGCTCAACAGGGCGCTGGCCGAGCTCGGGCCTGAGAGGGGCAGGGCCCAGGCGCTTACCGCCGCTCTTTCCGCCATAGAGGCGGACATAAGGGTCTTCCGGGAGGTCAGGGGAGAGGGCGACCCCGGGTTCCTGGAAATATTAAAGAGGCTTACCGAGGCCACTCCGTCCGACACCTATCTGACCGGAATGGAATACGACAGGAAGACGATAGCGGTCGAGGGGGCTTCCGGAAAGGCCTCAGGGCTTTTCATGGCGCTCGAGCGCTCCGGGCTCGGTAGCGAGCTCGAGTTCGAAGGCCCGGTCACAGCGGGGCCGGACGGAAAAGAGCGTTTCAGGATACGGTTCAAGATCAATAACCCGACCGGGGCAGAGGCCAATGCGCGGAGGTGACAGGCTCCGGTCCGGGGCCGGAAAAGTGCCTTCGGCGATATACCTTTTGGCCGCGTCGCTTATCGCGTTCCTGGCCGCGGGCTCGGTTTACAAGTATTACTCCGGCATGAAAGAGGAGGCCCGGTTGAGGAGCGGGGAGCTTGTCATCTGGGCCGACCTTGTCGACCGCGCCGACGAGCTGGAGGAGCTTGTGGAGAAAAAGAGGGGGGAGCTTCAAAGGCTCGAAGAGGGGCTTCTTCCCGGAACGACTTCGCTCGGGGCCGCGCACCTCCAGAGCGCGTTCAGGGACTATTCCGCAAGGAGCGGGATACGGATAATTTCCGAGCGCGCCCTGAAGTACGTTGACAGGGGGAGGTACGTGGGCGTGCCGGTTGAGTTCCGGTTCAGGGCTGGTATTTCGGAATTGAAGGAGCTCCTTTCGGATATGAAGGGCTCCCGTCTGGCAATGGGAGTAAGGTCGGTAAGGATCAGGTCAAGGGGAGAGCGCGAGCCTGGCAGGCTCGACGTCTCGCTCGTGGTCGAGGGCGTCATAAGGAAAGTGGAGCTTGCGGGCTGAATGCGGGCGCGGCCGTACTCAAGCGCCGTTTTAGCCCTTGCGGCGCTCACTGCGTTCGTTTTCGCCCGGGAGCCGTCGAGTGCCGGGGCCGAGGCGGCAATCCGCAAAGGCGGGGGCGGGAATTTGGGCGTAATAGTGGAGAAGGACCTTTTCAGGCCGTCCAGGAAAAAACCCGAGCCGCCAAAACCAGGGCCCAATCCGAAGCCGGGGTCCCTTGCGCCGGCCAAAAGGCCCGCTCCCGAGATAACTCTCACCGGGACCGTGTTACTCGATACCGGGGGAGTAGCGATGCTCAGCTGGCAGGGCGTCTCTTCCGGCTCAGGGACTTACAGGGTGGGCGACCAAATAGAGGACTTCGTCATAGTGGACATAACGAGGGACACGGTCATCCTTAGGCGTGGGAACGATGTGCTTTCAGCAAGAATGTCAACCGGGCGAAACCCCGCGGCAGACTGGAGGCCTTGGCAGGTCCGCACAGGGCCGGTAAAAAATGTTTCGCCTGCCGTACCCAGAGCAGGCGTTCCATCTGATATGCCAGCCGCCGGAAAAGGAGAAAGAGAAAATGAAATGGAAGAGAACGGCGTGAACGAATGGACCGGCAAATGAGGGAAAACAGGGATTCTGGCACAGGGCCGTTCCCCTGTGGCCTCGCTTGTTCGCTCGCGCTCTTAGGAGCGCTCCTTTTCCCGGGCCTCTCGCATGGGGAGGAAAGGCCCACAAGCCCCTCGTTTATATCGGACGAGGTCACAATAGCGCCCATACGGGAAGAGCGCGGCATCCTTCCGAACGAGGCCCCCGGAAAGGAGACTTCGGCGGACCAGGTCCATTTCCAAGAGCTTAATCCGGAGGAGGCTTCCGATGGAAGGGTACCGTCATCCGAGAGTTCTTTAGATAATTCAATCGAGAGCCCCGAAATTCATCAAGGGCTTCGTCCCCTTGGCCAGTCGGGCCCGGTCCGTGAGCTCCGGTCGGCCAGGGCATTGCGGCCGGTAACCGGCACCGCAATGCTTAACTTCAACGACGCGGGCCTTAGGGAGGTGCTCCGTACCATAGGCGAGCTAACTGGCGAGAACTTCATCATCGCTCCGGGGATAAACGCCAGGGTATCGGTCGAGACCGTGAGGCCGGTACGGCGCGAAGACATGCTCGCCATACTCGAATCGATACTGGAGGTGAACGGCCTCTCGGCCGTGAAATCCGGGGAATACTACAAGATAATCCCCGCCTCGGGCGGACGGCAGCACCCAGGGAGCATCCTGAGCGGCAAGGACCCAGGGGAAATAAACCTTGTAAGCGGTCTTACGACCCTCATCGTGCCGCTTGATTTCATATCTGCCAACGACATGCTTGCCGTCCTTAAGCCCATGCTCTCGAGCGCCGGGAGCATAACGTCGCTCCCCAGGTCCAATACCCTAGTGATAACCGAGGGGGCGGCTAGGGGCAGGGGGATGATAGAGCTCATAAAGAACCTCGACGTGGACGCATTCGAGCGGGTGGAGATAGCGATGGTCCCTGTCAGGAACGCGGACGTAAGAATGCTGCACGGCGAGCTCATTGAGATCCTCTCGGCCATCGGCATCGGGAGGGAGGATGCGCAGCTTGCGGTCGTGCCGCTTGAACGGCTTAACAGCCTCATCGTCCTTTCTTCCGGCAAGGAGCTCATGGATTCCGTGACCGGGTGGATAAGCCGGCTCGATACCGCGGCCCCGGCCGGGTCGTCTTCGATTCACATCTATTACGCCAGGAACGACAGGGCCTTGAGCCTGATGGCCATACTCGAGGAGGTCTACGGAGGCGGCGCTTCGTCCCGGCCCGGAGCCTTCGGCACGGCTTCCCCTGTCTCAGCCCCTGTAGCCGCGGCCCAGCCAGCGCAGGCCCGCGACTCCGTAAATGCGGGCGAACGGGCCCGGATATTCTTATATGAGCCCGCCAACGCGCTAATCATACACGCACCCCAGGGAGAGTACCTCAAGATACTCGGCACTCTGAATGAGCTGGATAAAATTCCTAAGCAGGTGCTTATAGAGGCGCTCATCGCGGAGATAAAGCTCGATGAGAGCACACGGTTCGGCATCCAGTGGTCGCTCCTTTCCGGCGAGGCAAACATTCAGCAGAATACCGGGATTGTCCCCGGCGCTACGCTTGCCGACCCCAGGGCCTCGATAATCCCTCCCATAGGCGCGGCGGCTCCTTCCGGGCTCTCTGTCCTCGCAACCGACGCGAGCAGGTTCTTCGCCGCCATACAGGCCCTTGCCTCCGAGGGCAAGGTGGACATACTGAGCAACCCCCATATCATGGTAAAGAACTACGAGAAGGCGTCCATAAACGTAGGGAGCGACGAGCCGGTCTCTACCCAGTCGACCCAGAACGCCGTAACCGGCACCGCGGGGATAATCCAGAATATCGAGTACAGGAAGACAGGCGTGATACTCACGGTCGTGCCTTACATAACCGAGGCCGGCAAGGTCGCCATGACCATCAGGCAGGAGGTGAGCGACAGGTCCACGGACAGGGTGATAGGGAACGCCACCTACCCTTCCTTCACGAAGAGGGAGGCCGAGACCTCGGTCGTGGCATCAGACAAGGAAACGCTCGTAATCGGGGGGCTTATACAGGAGAGGTTCGATTCCTCCTCGAACGGGATACCGGTCTTGAGCAGGGTCCCCATAATCGGCAATCTGTTCAAATTCAGCAGCAACTCCAAGAGCAAGACAGAGCTAGTGATACTTATAAAGCCCACTGTTGTGACCGGGCCGGGGGACGCGGACTTGGCAACGCGCGAGTTCAGGGACAAGCTCCCGGCCCTTAAGAAACAGCTGAGGGAAGGGGAATAGGAGCTGAGCCGTAAAATCCGGAACGGTAAAGGCCCGCCATCAGGCGGGCTTTTTTGTTTGCGGCCATTGACAAAACGGTCTGCATACAGTCTTTTTATATTGGAGGCGGCCGAACCTGGAGACACGGAGACTGTATAAGGAGAGGTGATGGGCATCGACAGGCTCAGGGCGGCAAAGGCCATATCAATCGTGGTCGCGGCGGGCGGCCTCATCGAGATGTCAGCCTGGTGGCTGGGAGTGGAATTTTTGAAGACGCTGGCCCCCGGCTACGTGACAATGAAGTTCTCTACCGCCCTCTCGTTCCTCCTTAGCGGAGTGGTCCTTTACTATTTTTCCGAAGCTGCCAGAGGCGAGATGTCCGGGGCGCAGGTGGCGCTCCCGATTTCGACCCTCGTAATACTTCTTCTCATGTCCACGCTCCTCGCTTCAGCGTTATTCGGCCTTGAGGCCGGGGTAGAGGCCCTGTTCGTAATGGAGGACCCGTCCGCGGTCATGACCGAGGTGCCTGGCGTGCCTTCCATAGCGACCATGCTGGATTTCATACTGATTTCGGCCCTTGCCATAGCCGTGCTCTTCAGGCAAAGGGTCCTCCCCTGGTGGTTCAGGTCCTTCGGCGCATTTATCGCGCTTACGGGCCTTTCCGCTCTCATGGGCTATCTTCTCGATATGCCGCGTCTCTATTTTTTCTTCCCTGGCTTAAGCGGCGCGATGGCAATCCCGACCTCAATATTATTTGTCTTGATCGGGATTTGCCTTTTCATCATACCGGGGGCGCGGAGATGAGCATAAAGGCCCGGCTGATAATCATATTCCTCGCCTTTTCGCTCATACCGGCCGTTTTCATAGGGCTTTTGCTTCTCGAGAACGGCAGAAGGTACATAGAAAGGAACACCCTCTCAACCCTGGGCTCAATTGCCGTAGTGAAAAAAGCACAACTCCTGGAGTTTCTGCAGACCAAAAAGGAAAGGGTTGAGATCTTCGCATCGGACAGCATTATCGCCGGGACGCTCGCGAGTATGCGCGGGATGGGAACGGCTGAAATATCGAGAGAAGGGAGGTCTCTCGGAGAGTATCTCAACGCGGAGAAACGCCCCCTGGATGAGGAGATAATAGAGATACACCTGTTTGACCTTTCAGGGAGGGTCGTCGCTAGCACGGACCCCGGGTTCATCGGCAGGGACGAGAGCGAGGAACCCTATTTCAGGACCGGACTTCAAAAGAGCAACATACAGGACGCGAGCCTCCATTACCATGCCGGACGGCCCCATTATTACATACCGGTATCCGCGCCCGTAAGGAGCGGCGGAGAGGTGGTGGGGGTGCTGATGAACGGGTACAGCATAACCCTTGCGGACGAGCTTGTGACCGGCGAAAGGCTCGAACGGCTCGGCGACGAGCCGTCAGAAATAGAAAGTCGGGCCGGGGTCGATATCTTCATTGTGAACCAGGAGGGGCTCCTTCTCACGAGCTCGAGGAAGGCGCCGGAGATCGCGCCGCTTTCGGAAAGGGTCTCGTCCTTCCCGGTCGAGGAATGCCTGGCCAGGTCGAATGACGCATTCGGCATGTGGGTCGACAAGATCGGGAAAAACGTCTGGGGCGCGTCCGAGTGCATGAATATCCAGGACGGGCCCAGGTGGGCGCTCGTCGTCGAGCAGGATGAGTCCTATGCCGTAGCACCGCTTAAATACGTGAACTACATAATCCTGCTGGTCGGCTTGAGCGTGGCCGTGGTTGCGATATTCATATCCTATTCCACCGCGCTCGCGATCACGAGGCCGATAGACGAGCTCAGGAAAGGCGCGGAGGAGTTCGCGACCGGCAACCTCGACTACAGGGTCGGGATTGCCGGTCGAGACGAGCTGGCCGCGCTCTCAAGGTCCTTCGACAAGATGGCCGGGGACCTGAAGAAAGTTACCGCCTCAAGGGACGAACTCGCCAGGGAAACGGCTGAAAGGATACGGGCGATAGAGGCCCTGAGGCTCTCCGAGACCAAGTACAGGAACCTGGTCGACACCTCGCTAGCCGGAATATTCAGGTCGAACTTCGAAGGCGACCTGCTCTTCGCGAACGCTGCCCTCGCCCGGATATTCGATTTCGACTCGGCCGAGGAGATGATGCGGGAGGGGTCGCTCCAGAGATACAGGGACCCGGCTGCAAGGGAGGAGTTCCTAAAGATGCTCAGTGAAACGGGGAGCGTCGAGGCCCTTGAGGTCGAGATGCTTACGAGGACAGGGGAGGCGAAGACAATTCTCATGAGCGCGACCGTCCTGAGGGATGTCATCTCAGGGACCATGCTGGATATTACCGAGCTTAAGAGGGCGGAAGAAGTGAGGAGGGAGGCCGAGGGGTCCAGGGCGCTCTCCGAGCTCTCGGACGCGATGGCCAATGTGGTGACCGACTATCAGGGCGTGCTGGACACGATAGCGAAGTACATAGGAGACCTCATGAGGGTGCCCTGCATCATAAGGCTCCTTTCAGCGGACGGGAAATGGCTCGAGCCGGTCGCGGTCTATCACGTGGAAAAGGGGCTCCGGGAGGAGCTTAAGGAGTTCATAGCCGCCAACCCGCAGCGTTCCGACAAGGGGGTCGGCGGCAGGGTGGTGAGCGAGGGCCGGCAACTCTCTTTCGGGTCGCCAGAGGAGATATGGAAGACCATCCGGCCCGAATACCGCACGGTGATGGAGCGCCTCGGGATAACTAGCGCGCTCGTAACGCCGCTCCGCTCCGAGGGGAGGGTCATCGGGCTCATCGCATGCTTCAGGCCGAAGAAGGGCGAATCGTTCACCCCGACGGAGATGCTCCTTCTCCAGGACCTCGCGGACAGGGCCGCGCTCGCCATATCCATCGCCCGCCTCTTCAGGGAGACGAGGTCCTACGCAAAGGAGCTTGAAAGGAGCAACGCCGAGCTTCAGAATTTCGCGTATATCGTTTCACATGACCTGAAAGAGCCGCTCAGGATGATAGACGGGTACCTGAGGCTTATCGAGAGGAAGTACGCGGGAAGCCTCGACGAGGAAGCCAGGAAACGGATAGCGTTCGCCTCTTCCGGGGCGGTCAGGATGCAGAGGATAATAGACGACCTCCTCGAATATTCGCGCGTGACGACCCAGGCGCGGCCTTTCGAGCCGGTCGACACCGGAAAGGTGCTTGAGGAAGTCCTCGAAAACCTCACGGTCGCGATAAGGGAGTCGCGGGCGGTTATTGATAAGGGCGAGCTACCGAGGGTAATGGCAGACCCGGTCCAGCTCTCGCAGGTCTTCCAGAACCTTCTGGCGAACGCGATGAAGTTCCGTGACAAGACCCGGAGGCCGGAGATACGGGTCTTTGCCGTGGAGGGGGAAAATGAATGGGTCTTCACCGTGGCCGATAACGGGATAGGGATAGATCCGGCGCATCTGGACAAGGTATTCGACCTCTTCCAGCGGCTCCACGGGCCGGAGTACCCTGGGACCGGCCTTGGGCTTGCGATATCAAAGAAAGTGGTCGAGAGGCACGAAGGACGCATATGGGTGGAGTCTGAGCCTGGAGCGGGCTCAAGTTTCCATTTCACCATCCCGAAGGCCGCTTTTCCTGGCGAGGGCGAGGGGGGCAGCGCCCTTTGAAAATGGCAGCCTGCGGCAAAATACCTTGAATATAATCTGAATCCAGGTCCGCGGGCCGGAATAAAATGGTTTATCGGATGTACCGTTTTTGTTAATATATAAGGCGAATCTCAAGGACGGATTATGGAAGGGCCTTGCGGCCATAATCTGTCTTGACAAAATCTTTAAAAATGTTTATATATTCAGGTTCTATGTTCATTTCCCCCCCGGATTCGCTCCGAGGCCCGGGGAGGTTCTGTCCTGGATAGGCCGGCTTCAGGGACGCCTTGCAGGCTTCATTCAGGACTGTTGAAAGCTGGGAATTCCATAGGCGCGTAGCTCAGGGGTAGAGCGCTACCTTGACACGGTAGAGGTCGGCGGTTCGAAACCGCCCGTGCCTACCATTTGCTATCCAAGGTATCATGCACCACGGCGGCAGACGCTATTACATTGCCGTTTGTGGCGGGTGGTGCCTTTTGTTGATTTCACAGAAACGGAGCCGGGCATAGGTTTTTGATGGCAAAAGTGATTTTCCCGACCGGTGACGAGTTGGAATTCGCCCCAGAGGCGAGCCTCTTCGAGGTCCTGAAGGCCCATGACAGGGACCTTCTGAAAAAGACCGTGGCAGCCAGGGTGGACGGCGCGGCAAAGGACCTTAAGTCCCCTCTCGGATCCGGGAACGGGGCCCTGAAGGTCGAGCCCGTGACTCTCGATTCTCCCGATGGTCTTGAGGTGCTACGCCACTCCGCCGCGCACGTCATGGCAGAGGCCGTGAAGTCGCTTTATAAAGAGGCCAGGATAGCGATAGGCCCGGCCATCGAGGACGGCTTCTACTACGATTTCGAAGTCGACCGGCCCTTCACCCCCGAGGACATCGAGAAGATCGAAAAGAGGATGGGGGAGATAATTAAGGGCGACCACCCGTTCACGAGGGAGGCGGTTTCCAGGGAAGAGGCCTTGAAGCTCTTCTCCGGAATGGGCGAGATATACAAGGAAGAGATAATACGGGAGCTTCCCGAGGGCGAGGTGAGCCTTTACAGGCACTCGGGTTTCGTGGACCTCTGCAGGGGGCCGCACCTCCCCTCCACGGGCTGGATAAAGGCCTTTAAGCTCACCGGCGCCGCCGGGGCCTATTGGAGGGGCGACGAGAAAAGGAAGATGCTCCAGAGGGTCTACGGCACGGCCTTCGCCAGGAAAGAGGACCTTAAGGCGCATCTTGAGAGGCTCGAGGAGGCGAAGAGGAGGGACCACAGGAAGCTCGGGAAAGAGCTGGACCTTTTCTCGACCGGGGAGGACATAGGCTCGGGCCTGGTCCTCTGGCACCCGAACGGCGCTACAGTCAGAAGGCTCATCGAGGACTTCTGGAAGGCCGAGCACGTAAAGGCCGATTACTCGATAATATACACCCCGCATATAGCGCAGGTGGGCCTCTGGAAGACGAGCGGGCACTGGGATTTCTACAGGGAGAGCCTCTTTTCTCCCATGGACGTCGAGGGGCAGGACTATATAGTCAAGCCCATGAACTGCCCGTTCCACATAAGCATATACAAGAGCCAGCTCCGTAGCTACAGGGACCTGCCCATACGCTACGCGGAGCTCGGCACGGTATACAGATACGAGCGCTCCGGCGCTCTGCACGGGCTTTTGAGGGTCAGGGGCTTCACCCAGGACGACGCGCACATATTCATGACCCCGAATCAGCTCGAGGACGAGATAAAGGGGGTCCTGAAATTTACCCTTTTTGTATTAAATTCTTTTGGATTCAGCGAATTTGATATATACTTGAGCACCAGGCCCGAGAAGTACGTCGGGAGCCTCGAGAACTGGGCGAAGGCCGAGTCCGCCCTTAAGGGCGCGCTCGAATCCCAGGGATTGAAATACAGCATAGACCCGGGCGAGGGGGTCTTCTACGGCCCGAAGATAGACATAAAGATAAAGGATGTCCTCGGAAGGGCATGGCAGTGCTCGACCATACAGGTCGACTTCAACCTTCCCGAGAGGTTCGACGTCACGTACAGGGACGAGAATGGCGGCGAGAGCAGGCCCATAATGATACACAGGGCGCTCATGGGGTCGCTTGAACGTTTCTTCGGCTGCCTTGTAGAGCACTATGCCGGCGCTTTCCCGGTCTGGCTCGCGCCGGTCCAGGCGATAGTCCTGACCGTGACCGAAAGGAACGACGACTTCGCCGGCGAGGTCCATAAGAGGCTCAAGGCCGAGGGCATAAGGGCGGAGCTCGACATAAGAAACGAGAAGCTCGGCTTCAAGGTGAGAGAGGCGCAGCTACGGAAGGTCCCCTACCAGCTCGTCATAGGCGACAAGGAGACCGAGTCGAGGCAGGTATCCCCGAGACTCCGGGGAGGGGCAACTCTTCCGCCGATGACAATAGAGGAGTTCCTTACTGTCATAAAGGCCGAGAACAGGCCCGCGGTTCAGGCGGGCTGACCGGGAGGGAAGCTTCCCGGCTTACTGATTTTTCAATGCGTTAAAGCAGCACAGGCCCGAAATAGTTAGGGGGTGATTTTTCATAGCAAAGGATACCACGAGAATAAACAGGATGATAAGGGTCCCGCAGGTCAGGGTAATTGACGCCGAGGGCAACCAGCTCGGGGTCATGGCCACGAGGGACGCGCTCGCGGCAGCCGAGAGCGTCGGGCTCGACCTCGTAGAGGTGGCCCCGACCGCGGTCCCGCCGGTCTGCCGCATAATGGACTACGGCAAGTTCAAGTACCAGACGAGCAAGAAGGCCAAGGAAGCCAAGAAGAAGCAGACCGTCATCAGCATCAAGGAGATGAAGCTCCGGGGCAAGACCGGGGAGCACGATTTCCAGTTCAAGCTCCGGAACATAAAGAGGTTCCTGAGCGAGGGCGACAAGGTAAAGGTCACCATCATCTTCAGGGGCCGCGAGATAACGCATACGGAGCTCGGCATGGGGATGCTCAAGAGGGTGGCCGAAGAGGTCAAGGACCTGGCGGTCATCGAGTCGTCGCCCAGGCTCGAGGGCCGGAACATGAGCATGATATTGGCGCCGGCCCCGCAGAAGGCCGAGAAGCCGGTAAAGACGGAAACGGCCCAGGACGCAGGGGCCAGGACACAGGAGGAATAGAAGGCAATGCCCAAGCTTAAGACGAACAAGGGTGCCGCGAAGAGGTTCAAGATAACCGGCACAGGCAAGGTCAAGAGGATGAAATCCGGCATGAGGCACATCCTCACGAGCAAGGCCAGCAAGGCCAAGAGGGTGCTCAGGAAATCCGACCTCATCTCCGGCACGCACGAGGACTCGATAAAGAAGCTCCTGCCTTACGGCTAAGGGGCTTCGCCCTGCTTGAAAGCGGCAGGGCCGATAACGAATAAAGGCGGGCGCAGGGCCGTAGGTCGGTATGCAATCGCACCGCCGCATGAAATTACCAGTCAAGGAGCAGTTATGCCGAGGGTCAAAAGAGGCGTCAACGCCAAGAAGAAGAGGAAGAAGGTACTAAAGGCCGCCAAGGGCTACAGGGCCGGCCGCGGAAAGCTCTACCGCATAGCGACGGAGGCCGTGGACAGGGCCCTCGTGTACGCGTACGCGCACAGGAGGACCAAGAAGAGGGAGATAAGGAGCCTCTGGATAGCCAGGATAAACGCGGCGGCCAGGATGAACGACATCACCTACAGCCGCTTGATGAACGGGCTTCTCCGGGCAAACGTCGAGATCGACAGGAAGACCCTGGCCGACATGGCCGTAAAAGACCCGGCCGGCTTCACCAAGGTCGTCGAGATTGCCAAGACCAGCCTAGCTGCATGAGCCGGAGAGTCGAAGACCTCGAAAGGGAGGCCCTCGATGAGCTTTCAAGGGCCTCCTCCGAAAGGGAGGCCCTCCGGGAGGCCAGGAACAGGTATCTCGGGAGGAAGGGAGAGGTAGCGGAGCTTCTGAAGGGCCTCGGCTCCCTTCCGCCTGAAGAGAGGAAAAAGGCCGGGGAAGCCATCAACAATTTGAAGACCCGGCTCGAGGAGGCCTTCGACAAGGCGCTTTCGTCCCTCGATGAAAGCGAGAAGAGGGAAAGGCTCGAAAAGGAACGGGTCGACATAACCCTTCCCGGCAGGTTCATCCGCCCCGGAAAGCTCCATCCCGTAACCCAGATAACCGACGAGATCGAGGACATCTTCACGGGCCTGGGCTTCGACATAGCCGAGGGCCCTGAGGTCGAGCTCGATTACTACAACTTCGAGGCCCTGAACTTCCCCAAGGACCATCCCGCAAGGGATATGCAGGACACCTTCTTCGTCTCGGACGAGGTGGTGCTCCGCACACATACGTCCCCGGTCCAGATACGGGTCATGGAGAAGTGCCGTCCGCCATTGAGGGTGATCGCCCCCGGCACGGTATACCGCAGGGACTCCGACCTTACACATTCCCCGATGTTCCACCAGATAGAGGGTTTTATGGTGGACAGGGACATATCATTCGCAAATTTGAAAGCAGTGCTTACGCTCTTCCTCGAAAGGCTCTTCGGCCAGACAGCCGTAAGGTTCCGCCCGAGCTTCTTCCCGTTCGTCGAGCCCGGCGCGGAGGTGGACATAAGGTGCGTCATCTGCGGCGGCAACGGCTGCAGGGTCTGCAAGGGTACGGGCTGGCTCGAGATACTGGGCGCGGGGATGATACACCCGAACGTCTTCAGGGCCGTGGGCTACGACCCGGAGGAATACACCGGCTTTGCCTTCGGTTTGGGCGTGGAGAGGGTCGCTATGCTGAAATTCGGAATCGGCGATTTGAGGCTCCTCTTCGAGAACGACATGAGGTTCCTGGAGCAGTTTTAGTCCGGGTATTTCCTTTCCGAATCAATATCTTACATAGATAAGTTGACTCAAAATATCATTCAGGCTGCGGAAAAAGCTCACGACGCATTCAAGGGTTTTTCAGCAGCCTAAAAGGTAAGAGAATGCTTTTCAGCTATAACTGGCTTAAGGAGTATCTCGAAGGCGCGCCCCCTGCTCGCGAGCTGGCGGAAAGGCTCACCATGACCGGCACTGAGATAGAGTCGGTCACGGAAATCGGAGCCGGGTTCACTAACGTCGTGACGGCCCAGGTCCTGGAGTGCGAGAAGCACCCGAACGCCGATAAGCTCTCGCTCTGCAAGGTGAGGACCGATAAGGAAGAGCTTTCCATCGTTTGCGGCGCGAAGAACATGAAGCCCGGCGACAAGGTCGCCCTGGCGCTACCCGGCGCGGAGCTTCCGGGCGGCTTCAAGATAAAGAAGTCCAAGATACGGGGTGTGGAATCGCAGGGCATGATGTGCTCCGAGGTGGAGCTCGGGCTAAAGGACACCTCAGAGGGTATAATGATCCTTCCGGAGGACGCGCCTCTCGGCGTGGACTTCCGGACGATATTGGGCGCTGATTTCATGATGGAGGCCGGGATAACCCCGAACAGGGCGGACCTCCTCTCCATAAGGGGCATGGCGAGGGAGGCGGCCGCAGTCACCGGAGCCGCCTTCAAGGACAAGGAGTTCAAGGTAGACGAGGCCGGTAGGCCCATAGGGGAGTGCGCCTCCGTCTCCATCGAAAAAGACGCGCCCTGCAGGAGGTACGCGGCAAGGGTGGTCGAGGGCGTTCAGATAGGCCCCTCGCCCGATGATATAAAGGCAAGGCTCGAAGCCCACGGCGTAAGGTCGATAAATAATGTCGTGGATGTTACGAACCTCGTCCTCCTTGAGACAGGCCAGCCCCTCCACGCATTCGACCTTGATAAATTGAACGGGGCCGTAATAAATGTAAGGCCCGCCAGGGAAGGCGAGACTATCGAGACTATAGACGGCAAGACCCGTAACCTCGACGCCTCGATGCTCGTCATAGCCGACTCCAAAGGCCCGGTCGCCCTTGCCGGCGTAATGGGCGGGAGCGGAAGCGAAGTGACCGGCTCCACGAAGCGCATCCTCATCGAGAGCGCGTGGTTCGAGCCTTCGAGCGTAAGGAGGGCTTCAAGGAAACACGCCCTCTCGACCGAATCCTCCTACAGGTTCGAGAGGGGGGTCGATATCGAAGGGGTCACGAGGGCGCTGGACATGGCCGCGAGCCTTGTCCTCAAGCTCGCCGGAGGACAGGCCGCCAAAGGCTCCATAGACATATATCCGGGAAAGTATGCACCGGCCGGGATAACCTTCAGGACCGAAAGGGCCTCCAGGATACTCGGCGTTGGCGTCAGGACTGAAGAGGCGCTGAATATCCTGGGCAGGCTCGGCATATCGGCCCGCGAAACATCGCCGGGAGTAATAAGCGCGGCCCCGCCGTCCTACAGGATGGACCTGACGACCGAGATAGACCTCATGGAGGAGGTCGCCAGGATTTTCGGATATAATAATATACCGACGACACTGCCGATAGCGGCCGTTTCCCCTGGCGAGACCGGGGAGCCTACGGCCCTAAGGCGAAGCATAAGAAGCCTCCTCTCCGGCTCCGGGTTCACCGAGGTCATGAACTATAGCTTCATCTCAAGGGATCTATTCGCCATGGCCGGGGGGGAAGCGGTGAAGGGTGTCGAGCTTCTTAACCCGCTCACCGAGGAGCAGACGGTCATGAGGACGGGCCTCATTCCGTCGCTTCTTGAGAACATGGCCCGGAACCTCGCGTGGAAGCGCGAGGACTTGAGGATATTCGAGATAGCCCCGGCGTTCGTTCCCGGCGACGGCCTGCCCGGTGAAACATGGAAGATAGCGGGGCTCCTCTACGGAAACCGCTACGAGCCGGGATGGAGCTATCCGAAGGACACGGTCGATTTCTTTGATGTAAAAGGGGTTATTGAGCGCATGCTCGAAGGGCTGGGGGTCGAAGGGGCACGTTTCGAAGCCGCAGGGCACCCGCTCCTCCATCCGGGTAAGACCGCCGCCCTTAAAATCAGCGGCAAGCACGCCGGAATTTTAGGCGAGCTGCACCCGGACCTCTGGGGCCGCTACGGCCTCCGGAAGCCGGCTTACGTTTTCGAGCTGGAGATCGAGCCCATCGAGAAATCGTCCGGCAAGGGGAAAAAATACAGGGAACTCCCCAGGTTTCCGGAGTCGGCAAGGGACATAGCCTTCATCCTCTCCGAAGACGTGCCGTTCGGGGACATCTACGAAGCTATCAGAAAAATTGACCTGAAAACTATTGAAACGGTTGAATTGTTTGATGTATACTATGGCCGGAACATACCTTCCGGTACAAGGAGTCTCGCGGTCCGCGTTACCTACAGGTCAAGGGAGAGGACCCTTACCGACCAGGAAGTCGAAGACACGCACGGCAAGGTACTAAAGATGCTTTCCGAGAGGTTCAAGGCGGAAATCCGGGTTTCATGATGATGCTCACCATTCAGTCCCGCTTTTAAGAGGAGGTTTTACCATGACCAAGGCGGATATCGTAGAGATTGTCTTCGAGAAGGTAGGCTTTTCAAAGAAGGACGTATCCACCGTAATCGAGGAGATTTTCGAGACCATCAAGACCACGCTTGAGAGTGGCGAGAAGGTCAAGATCTCCGGCTTCGGCAATTTTACCATCCGCCAGAAGAGGGCCAGGAGGGGCAGAAACCCCCAGACCGGCAGCGAAATCACCATAGAAGAGCGCAGGGTCATGACCTTCAAGGCGAGCCAGCTCCTTAAGAAGGCCATAAACCAGGGCGCCCCGGCACAGACGCCGACAGCGGCAGTATAGCCGTAGAGCTCGTTTCCAAGCGGTTTTTGAGCCGCGGCCCGAAGGCCGCGTGAACGTGAGCGCACGAAAGCTTTCGCGATACCCAGTTGAAGAGAACCCCCGTAGGCCCTGATGACGCAGATACCGGAAAAGCTCTATTTCAAGATCGGCGAAGTCGCAAGCATTACTAAAGTAAAGCCCTACGTCCTCAGGTACTGGGAGAGCGAGTTCAGGATAATAAGCCCGAAGAAGTCCCTCACCAAGCAGAGGGTCTATAGCAGGCGGGACATCGAGCTGATCCTCGACATAAAGCGGCTTCTTTACAAGGAAGGCTTCACGCTCGAAGGGGCGAAGAAGAAGATCAAGGAGATACAGGCCGAGCGCGCCAAGCAGCTCGACCTGGTATTTTCGGAAAAGAAGGTCCACGGCGCGTTGAAGGCCATCCAGAAGGAGCTTGCGTCCATAAGAAAGATGCTGGCCTGAGGAAATTCCCCGGGGTTTTTTCTGGAAAGGCTTGAAACTGTGTGCTAAGATTATCTGTCTGAATCGTACGGGGGCCGCAGGCCCCCTTAAAAATTGAAACGATTTTCGGGGCGTAGCGCAGCCTGGTAGCGCACTAGCATGGGGTGCTAGTGGTCGGAGGTTCGAATCCTCTCGCCCCGACCAGAATAAAGAAGGGCCGATCCGAACGGATAGGCCCTTCTTTTATTTTCAGGCTTGCTCAGGCGAAGGACGGTGTAAGTTTCTTCCGTTTTTTAGGCTTGGCCGGGGCAGGGAAGAGGCTCGTGTACTTGTGATAAAGCTCGAAGAGGAAGGCGACCCGCTCGGCGTCTGATGAGAAGCCCTTTTTGCCGTAGGCCGCGTCAACGGCCCTGTCAAGGGCCTGGTGGGCGCGCCTCAGGTCCGGCGGCATGGCTATGGGGTCGTAGAGGTCCGCGAGCGAGGCCTCGGGGTGGGCCGCGCGCGCGTCCAACACCCCCTGAGCGGCGGCCTCTATTGCCGCCTTCTGCTTCTCAGCGGGCGCGTCCGGCCAGGGGAAGTTGTTATAGACGATCTGGCCGGAATAGCGATAATCGTTTTTCAGGCGACCTGCCACATAACGCATCCAGGCCATGTGCATCACTGAAGACAGCACGCCGAAGTGGAAGAGGGTGCCTCCTTCGATTGCCAGGCTCGTATTATTCAACACGTTACTTGGGGAAAGAAACCCGATGGGTATATAGGCGCGTCGCTCAGATGAGGTCTTCGGGAGAAATATGTATTTTTTTGTCGGTTGCCTGATTTCTCCAAACAATGTAGGTGTCAAGGCTAACGCCTTTGTTGCCGGCCTGTTACTCGCGGTGCGAAACTCTTTGACAGCTTCTATGCGTTCTATAACGGGCTTTACCGAGCGAAGCAATGTTACATCGGCGTCATTTAGCCAGAAACAAAAACGTTTCTCGTTGTTGATGAACCCGTCACCCCATACAAAGGGCCTTATCCATTGGGAAATGAAAGGATATTGCTTCAGCAAGGAATCGCGGTCTTTTTCGGACAATAAAAAGTGGCCATCGTCGATTAGGGCGCTTCCTTCCATTATTTCCGGTACATTACAGATCGGGCTGCGTCTGGAAGGCAGGACCATGTCCGGCGCATCTACAATATAGGGGTTTATATTTTTCGCCTCCAGCGCATGCGCATCGCCCCTGATGCTTTCATAATCGTAAATGACTTTATGGTAAGTATCGTGCAGGGCAAAGCCGATTATCACGCAATGCACGGCGGCCTTGCCGCGCGCCTCGTTGCTCCATTGAAAGGTGCGGTGGGCGAAATGGATCTTGACCCCGAGCCTGAGGAGCTCAGTCCACAGCACGCCGACCTGCTCGCCCTGCGTGATGGAGTTGGTAGAGACAAACGCGGCCTTTACCCTGTCCCTCGGCGGTTTGTGCGCTCCTGCTATGGATTCAAGTGTATCGTTTGTTTTTTCGTCTCCCCGGATATACTTCACCGCCTTTAGATACCATGCCGAAACATAATCGAGGACGCCAGTTCCCTTAATCCCTGAAAAGACAAGAGACATGTCCGATTTTTGTTCATTACTTTGTTCCTTTTTCCCCACAAACGGCGGGTTGCCGAGAATGTAATCCACCTGTTCCGCTGATATGACCTCGTTCCAGTCCATGCGGAGGGCGTTGCCGCAGCGTATCTCGGCAGAGTCGATTAGAGGGAGCCTCCGGAAATACTGCCCGAACTCCTCCGAGACTTTCATGTTCATCTGGTGGTCGGTGAGCCAGAGCGCCACCTGCGCAATCTGGGCCGGGAACTCCTCTATCTCGATGCCGTGGAACTGGTTTACGTTCACCTGAACGAGCTGGAATATGTCGAGGTGCCTCTGGCCGGTAGCGCGCGCGGCCCTGAGTATCTCAAGCTCAAGCTCCCTTAGTTCCCTGTAAGCTATGACGAGGAAGTTGCCGCACCCGCAGGCCGGGTCGAGGAGCTTGAGCCCCGATATCTTTTTAAGGAGCGTGAACAGCTTGTTCGCGCTCCGCTTCGCGGAGTCGAACTCGGCCCGGAGGCCGTCGAGGAAGAGCGGGTTTATGAGCTTAAGGATGTTCTCCTCGCTCGTATAGTGCGCGCCGAGGTTCCGGCGGCGGGCCGAGCCCTCCTCGTCCATTACGCACTGGAAGAGAGCGCCGAAGATGGCGGGGGAAATCTTCCCCCAGTCGAGCGCGCAGCAGTCGAGAAGGAGGTCCCGCATGGCGCTGTCGCAGGCCGGGATGGGCAGAGCCTCCTCGAATAATTTGCCGTTCACGTACGGGAAGGCCGCGAGGGCCTCGTCGAGGTTCGACTGGCGGCTGTTTTCAGGGGTGTTGAGCACCTGGAAAAGATGCATGAGCCGGGGCCCGAGGTCTGAGCCGTCCTCGCGCGTGCTGTTCTCAAGGAAGTCGCGGAACGAGCCGCGCGGCTCGAAAAGGGACGTGTCCTCCGCGAAAAGGCAGAAGAGGAGGCGGACAAGGAGCACCTCAAGGGCGTGCCCGGTGTACCCGGCGGAGCGGAGGCGGTCGTGGAGCTTGCCCATGCGCTCCGCGGCCTTTATGTTGACCGGGTCCTGCGCCGTTATCCGCTGCGTGGTATACCCGGCGATAAACCCGAAAAGCCTGACGTTCCGGTAGAGGTCTTTAAGGGGGAACTCGTCCTGCGTCCCGGAATCGAGGTCGTAAAGACGTATGCGCGCGAAGTCCGAGACGATGATATAGCGCGGGAGGTCGCGCTCGGCGAGCCCGTCGAAATACTCGAGCGCCTGCTTGTAGGCAGAGTCGAGGTCGCGGCCCAGGGACTTGTGCTCGGCGATGAGCATCCCGCGCCAGAAGAGGTCTATGAACCCGCCCCGGCCCCCTTTGGCCTCGAATTTTGTGCGCGCGCGGCGCACCGGCTCCTCGAAGCTGGCGATACGCCTCCTCGAGACGCCGAAGACATTGAAGAACTCGTTCCAGAAGGTCTGCGCCTCGGCCTTTTCCGAGCGTTCCCCAGTCCATTCGCGAGAAAAGGCGAGCGCGCGGTCTTTTATCTCATTTAAGGATAGCGGCATGGGGCACAATGTAACATGGAATGAAGGCTTTTTGAAGAGAATAGGAAGCGATGCCCAGATGGGCGGCTTTGCTCGGGTATAATCATAAAAGCACCTGAACAAGGCAGGATGAAATGGCCCGACGAATCAACATAATCCTCTCTCCGGATAAAACTAATGCCCTTCTAAAGGCCCTGCTCGCGGCCAAGGGGGTGATGAGCGTCCAGGCGAGCCGCGCCTCGAGCATAAAACCGCCGGGAGACGCGCTATCCATAGAGGTTTTGAACCGGAATCTGCCCGACCTGATGCGCCTTCTTGACGAGCACGGCCTGACGGGCGGCCCGGACGCTCACATTTCATCGAGCGTGCCCGTAAGCGTCATTTCAAGGGATTTCAATCACGAGGTGGTGCGCGATTCGAGCGAGGCCGCATGGGAGGAGATGGAAGCAACGCTCGTAAGCGAGTCCAGCCCCACGCCGAATGTGCTGGGCCTCATGGCCATAGCGGGTTTCATTACCGCCGCGGGGATCTCGACCGGCACGCTCCACCTCGTCCTTGCGGCAATGGTCATTGCGCCGGGGTTCGAGCCTTTTATCCGCATAACTCTCGGGATCGTCGCAAGGTCCGGCGCATGGAGGCGGGGGCTAAGGAGCGTGGCGCTCGGATACGCGGCCCTCCTTGCGGGCGCGTTCCTGGGCGCGATAACGATCGGCGTAAAGGGCGCGACGCTTCTTTCAGGAGGCGAATATTACATCGGGGCCGGGAGGCTTGTCTCGTACTGGACTACGCCGTCTTTTTCGTCGCTGATCATTTCCGCGGCGGCAAGCGCGGCCGGCGCGATCCTCATAGCCTCGCACCGCTCGATACTTACTGCCGGCGTGATGATCGGGCTTGCGCTTATCCCCACGGCCGCGCTCGTGAGCATGGGAGTAGTCGCGGGAGACTGGGTTACAGCCTGGAAGGCGCTCATCCGCTGGGCGATCGAGGCCGCTCTCGTGGTCTCGGTATCCATGCCGGTTTTCTTATGGAAACGCTTCCATGTGCACCGCAGGAAAATGGCTGTCTGACCTTCCGCCCTGGTAGCAATAGCGGCATCGATATTCCGCGCTTAACTTGAGAATTCCCGTAGTTTGCTACAGGAAGGATATAAAACCCTCCCCTGTCAATGGGGAGGGGATTTGGGTGCGATACCCCGCGGCTTGCTGCCTGTGGTTCATCCAGAAGCTGGTTTTTCGGCCTACTCCAGAAGACCTATCTGCTTCATGAACGCCTTATTGTCCCAGAAGAGCCACTCCTCGACCATCACGCCGTCCTTCCAGCGCCCGATGGTCGCCATTGAAAGCCTGAAAGACTTTCCGGTCGGCTGTATTGTCTGGCCGTTCCCGACCGGCATCGGCTTTGAGAAGGTGCCCTCCATTATGCCCATCACGGCCGTCAATTCGCCCTGGGCGATCCTTATGGGGTGCTCCTTTATGTGCGTATCAGGCGCGTAGACGAACATCTCCTTAAGGTCCTTTATGTGCACGTCGAGGCCCCTGGTCTCGCGGCCGTCGGGCCAGTGCACGACAATGTCCTTGTGGTGGCTCCTCCGGAACTGGTCCCATTTCTGGCCGGAAAAGACGTTGTAGTCCAGGTCGTCGAACTTCGAAAGATTCTCCTCTTCTATGTCCTCGATATTGAACTTGCGGGCTTCCATGTCGCACCTCCTTGGGCATGGCGTAGCGGATTTTTCGCGCAAACCATGCAAAAAGAAAATTTGAACCAAATTCGTCCTATTTCAAGTATCACAGGGCCGATGGCAGCGTCAAGAAGGCCGGCTTTTCCGGAGTTTTCAGGATTAAAGCTGACGGGGGCAGATGCTAAAAGCGCGTAAAAAGCCCTGCGTGCTGTAATAATTAAGCGATAAACCTGTAAACACAGATTAATCGCTGCGTTTAAGGCACGATGAGGTCGCCTGACAGGAGAGTTTGAAGCAAACATGTTATGTCCGGCATTCCAATGCAATGCTATCACGCTGTTTTTATAGGTGAATTAAATCTATTCAACTCTTCTGTATTGTATTCACGTTCGGCTTGTGTTTTATGAAAGCAGGTGAAAAGAGCGCAAAACGGTATTGACAAATTTTGATGCATTATGTATAAGACGGTACGCCTTTATTCCGGCTTGCCCCAAAAAAAAGCGGACCCTTCCGTCATTTTGGCGGAATGCCATTCGCAGCATCTTGTATGATCAATATGCCGATAAGCTCAGCTTTTCGAGAACGGCTTTTTCCAAATAACCCTAGGTATTCAAAATAAAAAAACCGAGAAGTCATGGCGGCTTTCTGGATTTAAGGGCAATGGCGCCTTCCTGGTGGGAATCCAATTCCTGCCGTGAAGGCTTTTTTGTTTCTCAAATTCTTTCGTTTTATGGGGGATTCGATGGCACGCTGGCGTATCGGACTTTTCTGGGGGATTTTCATCCTGGTTTTTATCGCCGGGAATTCATGGGCGGAAACGGCGCAAAATCCAAAAGGCGACCCCCTCGCGTTTGAGCTGAGCAGCCTTCAGGCAGCCCCTGACGAGAGCCAAAAGGGCCGCATCGTAGAGTCTTATGGCAAGGTCCCCCTCTACTTCATAACGGTGCAATAGCGCGGCTTAAGCTCAAAACGCCCTTTTCAACAGGAGCGGCGTACGGGAAAATATGGATTAGAGACTTGAACTATAATATGTGGTAAATAGAATGAAACTGAGTTTTTTTGAGGACCTAATTTTTTGTAGTTGGTTAAACTTGATGTTCAAAGCGACTCTGCTGATAATCAGCCTTGTTTTGACAACCGGATGTTCATCCGCGCTGATGGCGAGGGATGCTGATAAACTGGCATCTTTAGGCCAGTGGGACGAGGCAGTCCTTATCTACCGCGACCTCTATCAGAAGGACCCAGCCGATCTAAGCTTCAGGCTCAAGTATCACAAGGCGAAGTTCGAGGCCGCCCAGATACACCATCATAGAGGCGAGGAACACCTTGAGAAGGGCAATCATGAGGCCGCGCTACTTGAGTTCCAGGCCGCCCTTCTCCTTGAGCCGTCGCTTGAGAAGTCACGCGCCTCCATGAACCGGACCCGCCGCGTCATGGATTCCCTCTATTATTATGGGAAGGGGCTAGAGGCGCTTACGAATGGAAAGGAGCGCGACGCGAAGGCCGCATTCAAGCGGGCTATCGACCTCAACCCTGAAAACCATGCCGCGGCCATGGAGCTTGAGAAGCTAAAGAGCCAGCAGAAGCTCGTCCTGGACGGTTTTGAGCTCAGCATCAGGTCGACCGCTCCAATAACCCTCGAGTTCAGGGAGGCTGGCGTAAAGAAGGCTTTTGAGGTCGTATCTAAGCTCTCGGGGATAAATTTCATGTTCGACTCCGAGGTCAGGGATGAGCGGATTACGGTCTTCCTGAAGGACGCCACCTTCCAGCAGGCGCTGGACCTGCTTCTCATGACAAGCAAGCTCGGAAAGAAGGTCGTGAACGAAAACACGATCATAATCTATCCGGCAAACGCTCAGAAGATCGCCCAATACGAGGAACTCATGATAAAGGTCTTCTATCTCTCGAACAGCGACGCGAAGAAGACCGTGAACCTCCTTAAGACGATGCTCAGGGCCCGGGACATCGCGGTGCATGAGGAGCTTAACGCAATAATGGTGAGGGCGAGGCCCGATGTCATCGACCTCGCGCAGAAGGTGCTCGACTCAATAGACCTTGCGGATTCCGAGGTTGTGCTGGAGGTAAGTATCCTCGAGATAAACAGGACCAAGGCCTCGAATCTCGGGATCGACCTCTCGCCTGACGCCCTGACCGCCAGCATCCCGACCACGGCGGGCTCCATTACGCTCCGAGAGCTCGGTAAGCTTTCAAGCGGCGACCTCCTCGTGACCCTGCCAAGCGCCATCCTGAACATAAAAAAAGAGGACCTCGACGCGAACATACTGGCTAATCCCCGTATAAGGGTCAAGAACAACGGAAAGGCCAGGATACACATAGGCGACAGGGTGCCGATAATTACGACGACCGTCAACCAGGGCGTTACTTCCGAGAACATCCAGTACCAGGACGTGGGTCTTAAGCTCACGGTAGAGCCAACCGTAAGGCAGAGCGACGAAGTAGACCTGAAGCTCGGCCTTGAAGTAAGCTCCCTCGGCACGAAAACGGTAACGTCCGCAGGGACCGTCGCGTACCAGATCGGCACAAGGAACACCGAGACGATGCTCCGCCTCCGTGACGGCGAGACCCAGATATTCGGGGGCCTCATCAACGACGAGGAAAGGAAGAGTACTGCAAAGCTGCCGCTCATAGGCGACGTCCCACTCCTGGGGAGGCTCTTCTCCAATGTGGATGACAGCTCGGTGAAGACGGAGGTGCTCCTCTCCATCACGCCCCATGTGGTACGCAGGCTGGAAGTGCCGGATGAGCCGGGCAGGGGATTCATGTCGGGCAGGGACGAGTTCCCTTCGGCCAGGCCCGCCCTGGAAGGTTTTTCAGCTGAGCAGAGCGCGCCAGAGGAGCCTTCCCGTCCCGTCCCTGTGCCCATGCCGGAGTTCACTCAGCCGCAGCAGCCTTTCAGCCCTCCGCCTCTGCAGCAATAAGGCCGCAATATGGACAAAAACGGCTTCACCTACATCGAGCTTGTAATAACGGTCTCGATAATCGCCATACTTGCGGCGGTAATAATGCCCCTTTCCCAGCTCTCATCAAAGCGGGCGAAGGAGGCCGAGCTCAGGCAGAACCTGCGCGTCATAAGGACGGCTATCGACGATTATAAACGGGCCTGGGACGAGGGCAGGATAAAAAAAAGCATAGGCGAGTCCGGCTATCCGCCAGACCTCATGACGCTCGTAGAGGGAATTGAGGACGCCGCCTCGCCCCAGTCCGGAAAGATGATACGGTTCCTGCGGCGGGTCCCGCGTGACCCAATGGCCGAGGACAAGGATATCGGGCCGGAAGAGACCTGGGGTCTCAGGAGCTACCAGAGCCCGCCGGATGAACCTGAAGAGGGCGATGACGTTTTCGATGTGTATTCCAAGAGCGAAGGACAGGCAATCGACGGCACTTACTACCGTGACTGGTAAGCGCGGATTTACCCTCGTCGAGGTCCTGATAGTCCTGACGCTTGTGGGCATCCTGGCAGGCATTGCCGTGCCGCTATATAGGAACTCTGTGGTTAAGGCCAGGGAGGCCGCTCTTTTGGAGAACCTCTATAAGATGCGGGACGCCATAGACAAATACTACGCGGACAACGCCGCGTACCCCGATGCGCTTACCGTCCTTCCCGAAAAGAAATATATACGCGCCGTTCCGGTTGACCCTTTTACCGGCTCGGACGGGACCTGGATAGAAGTGAACGCAGAAGGAGAGCCGGGTGTCTATGACGTAAGAAGCGGGAGCAATGCCATAGGGACAAACGGGGTCCCCTACAATGAATGGTAGGACGGGCGGCGGAAACGGCGGGTTTACGTACCTGTCCCTTCTTTTTTTGGTAACTTTAATGGGGCTTGCGGCCGGGACCGCCGGAAAATACTGGAGTTTCGAAGTCCGGCGGGAAAAGGAAGAGGAGCTTATCTTCAGGGGGATGGAGATAAGGAGGGCGATAGGGAAGTATTATTCCGAGAGTCCCGGGGCGAAGACGTATCCCAGGAGCATCGACGACCTCGCCAACGACCCGAGATACCCCGTAACAAAGCGCCATCTTAGGAAAATCTACCATGACCCAATGACGGGCGAGGCGGACTGGGAGGTCATAAGGGCCCCTGACGGCGGCATCATGGGGGTAAGGAGCTCGAGCCAAGCGGAACCCATAAAGAAGCAAGGATTCCCGCCCGAGCTTAAAGGCTTCGAAAACAGGTATTTCTATAACGAATGGCAATTTGTTTTTGTGCCGCAGGAACCTAAAAATAAGAGACCATAAGCGGTATCCCGGATGGCAAGGTTCAAGGTGAAGACAGGCACTATGGACGGCAGGGTCTTTCTTAAGGAGGTCGAGGCCGCTAATATTGAGGAGGCCAGGAGCAGGCTCGAAGAGGAAGGCCTCATCCCTTTGGAGGTGCGCTCAGGGGGCTTCTCCATGTCTGGCTTCAGGAGCCGGGTCTCGGGCAGCGACTTCCTTGTCTTCAATCAGGGCTTTCTGACCCTGCTCAAGGCGGGCCTCCAGCTGGTCGAGATACTTGAGACGTTACAGAAGAGCGCGACCAGCCAGGCACTCTCGGCAATTCTCGAAAGGGTGGTCAAGGACATAAAATCAGGGCACCCGTTTTCAGAAGCTCTGAAGGCGCATCCTTCAGTTTTCCCGTCCCTCTATATCTCGACGATAGCGGCCGGGGAAAGGACGGGGGACCTGATACCCTCTATTAAAGGTTACATAGATTTTCAGAAGAGGATGGAAGCGGTCAGGAAAAAGGTGGTGTCAGCGGCATCGTATCCCATGATACTCGCCGGGGCGAGCCTCCTTGTGGTGGCCTTTCTGATCACCTACGTGGTGCCGTCTTTTGCAGGCGTTTACATGAGCTCCGAATCGGAGCTATCTTTTGGTACGCGGGCCCTCATGGCCGTTTCGGATTTCATGAGGGCCAACGCGCTCTTCTTCCCGCCAGCCGTTTTCATCGCCATTTTCCTTCTGAGATATTATCTCAAGACCGGCTCGGGCAGGGGTTTCCTGGACAGGCTCAAGCTGCAGGCTCCCGGAATAGGGGACATATACAGGGGGTATTCAGTCGCGAAGTTCAGCCGTACCCTGGGGATGCTTTTGAGGTCGGGGATAACGCTCCCAGAGGCCATGGGCATGTCAAAAAGCGTGCTCGACAACTCCGTCCTCGAAAGGAAGCTTGAGCTTGCGGTCAGGAAAGTGAGGGAGGGGGGCTCGGCCTCAGAGGCCATGGCCGGGGCGGCGCTCATGCCGGAGATAACTCTACGCATGTTCACGGCCGGCGAGAGGTCGGCAAGCCTTCAGGCCATGTGCGAGGAAATAGCCGATTTCCATGAGCAGGAAGTCGAGCACAGGGTGGACGTCCTTACCAAACTCATAGAGCCTGCGCTTATGATTATCATGGGTCTCGTTATCGGCGCGATAGTCGTCCTTATGTACATGCCTGTATTCCAGCTCGGGGCGAGGATGTGACAATGAAGCGGCTGGGGGAAATACTCGTCCTTAACTGGAGCGTCTCGAACGACGACATCGAGAAGGCGCTCGCGTACTCGAAAGAGCAAGGGGTTCGGTTCGGGGACGCCTGCCTGAGACTCGGTATCATAGGCGAGAGCGAGCTTGCCGCCGCTCTCGCTGAACAGTACGGCCTGGAGTTCATGGAAATCGAAGGAGCTGAAGTAGACGATGAGATCCTGGAAAAGGTGCCTGCCGAGATGCTCCATAAGGCGCGGCTCATCCCGATAAGGAAAGGATTTGCATCGGTTTTGGCGGTATCTGATCCTACCGACCTTGCGATGCTGGACAGGATAGACCGCAGGATAAAAGATGGTGGAGGCAAGCCCGTGGGCATCGCGATAGCGGCGCCGAGCCGGATCGAAAAGCTCCTCAAGGGCCTTGGCTCCCAAAAGATGCTCAGCGAGGCTGCGGGACAGGCCGGTGTCACCGTTAAAGACCTCCGGGATGAGGGTGACGAGGTCCTGAGCATCGAAAGGTCGTCCGAATCGAGTCCCGCTGTAAGGCTCGTAGATACAGTCCTGTACGATGCGATACAGAAAAGGGCGAGCGACATACACCTTGAGACCGGGCATGAGGGGCTGGTAGTCAGGTACAGGATAGACGGAGTGCTCCACAGGGTCATGGATCCGATAGAAAAATCCCTCAGCCCAAGCGTCGTCTCGAGGCTCAAGGTGATGGCCTCTCTCGACATATCAGAGAGGAGGATACCGCAGGACGGCAGGTTCAAGGTGAGGCTCAGGGCGAAGGCGATAGACTTCAGGCTCTCCATAATGCCGAGCGTGTTCGGGGAGGATGCGGTAATAAGGATCCTCGATAAGGAGCACATTGCGAACGAGTTCGAGGAGCTGAGGCTCGAAAGCCTCGGGTTCAATGGCGTTGAGCTTGCCCGGATGAGGAAAATGATCCGGGAGCCCTACGGCATGTTCCTGGCCACTGGCCCCACGGGGAGCGGCAAGACGACCACTCTCTATGCGGCCCTTTCGGAGATAAACACCGGGGAGAATAAGATCATAACTATAGAGGACCCGGTCGAGTACGAGCTCCCCGGGGTCGTGCAGATACAGGTGAACGAGAAGAAGGGGCTGACCTTCGCAAGGGGCCTCCGCTCCATACTCAGGCACGACCCGGACAAGGTCCTCGTCGGCGAGATAAGGGACCCCGAAACTGCCCAGATAGCCATTCAGGCGGCCCTCACCGGCCATCTCGTCTTTACCTCGGTCCATGCGAACAACGTCTTTGACGTAATCGGAAGGTTCATACATATGGGCATAGAGCCTTATAATTTCGTCTCCGCCCTGAACTGCATAATAGCCCAACGGCTCGTAAGGATAATCTGTCCTGACTGCAGGGTGAAGGCGGACGCGGACCTTTCCGTACTACTGGAATCGGGTATCGATCCCGAGAGGTGTAGCGTCCGCACGATGTATGAGGGCGCAGGTTGCCAGGAGTGCCACAATACCGGGTACAGGGGCAGGAAGGCCATAGTCGAAATCCTGGACCTCACAGACGAGATAAGGGACATGATAGCAGGCAAGGAGCCCATTTCCCAGATCAGGAAAAAGGCAATCGACGGGGGCATGAAGACCCTCAGGCAGTCCGCCGTCGAGAAGGTGCTTTCAGGCGAGACTACTTTGCGCGAAATAAACAGGGTCACTTTCATGGAATAGCCATGCTGCAGAGGAAGACGGCCGGTTTCAGTATCGGCAAAAACGGCATAAGCGCTATAGAGGTCAAAGGGAACGGCCGGCTTTCGGCCGTAAGGACCTGGAAAGAGGCTTCGCGGCCTGACATGGGGGGGCCTGCGGGGCTTAAAGACGGCATAACGAAGGCCCTCTCAGAATCAGGCATCGGCGTCCGGAGGGTCTCTGTCTCCATCCCTGACACGCTCGCCAGGGCCACGGTGCTGGATTTCGAGGAACTCCCCGGGTCTAAAAAGGACGCCCAAGGGATAATCAGGTGCAGGGCGTTGATGGAACTGGAAGCCGACCCGGATAAGTATGCGCTCTCATATCAGGCGTTTTCATTTGAAAAGGGGAATAAGGTGCTCTGCGTTGCGGCTGAAAGGAGCTGGATCAACGCCATTGAGGACGGGTTTTCCTCATCCGGACGCCGGGTATCGAGGATAAGCGTGCATACACTGAATGTCGCCAACCTGCTTTCAGCCGGAGATCCGGATTCAGCGGTATTGACCGTGGCGTCGGATTTCATGGCCGTACTCGTCTTCATGTCCGGTTCGCCGGTTTACTACAGGTGCAAGGGCATAAGCAATGAATCCGAGGCGATGAGGGAGGCCCTGTCCTCCTTTGCCTTTTACTGCGGAAAAAACCCGGGGCACCGCATTTCGAGGATAGCGCTTCTTGACGAGACAGGCAAGATTGCCGGAATGATGAGCGGTTTGCTTCCAGCGAGAATAGAGGAGCCTGGCCGGACTGAGTTCCGCCTTGAATCGGAACTTACGTGCAGGGACTTAAGCCTCCTTGCCGCCGCCGGGTCCACTTTGTGAAATGCGTAAAATAGACATAAACCTGGCTACCGCCAAAGGCCGTCATTTCATAATATCCGCTCTGGCGACTTTCGCTTCGGCGATTGCTCTCATATTCTCTTTCTACAATATACACGAATATTCGATGAACAGCTCCGATATCCAGGAAATGGCCGAGCGCGTACGAGCCCTTGAGGAGAAGCTCCCGCGTGAATTAGATGGTCCGAAAGGAGAAAAGGAGCCCAGGGCGCTAACGCGCGATATCGAGATAATCAACAGCTACGTTGAAAAAAGGATCTTTTCCTGGACCGGCTTTCTTTCCGAGCTCGAGGAAGCCCTGCCTTCAGGCGTCTATCTCCTTCAGGTCAGCCCCGATTTCGGCAAATCCGCAGTGAGCATTGCCGGGACTGCGCGGAGCATGGAAGATGTGTTCTCGACTGTAAGCAGGATGGAAGCCCGCGGGTTCGAGAAGGTGGTCCTCACCAGGCATTCAGAGGACAAGGAGAGGCTTGTTATCTTCAACATGTCGGCGCAATACGGGGCTGGAAGATGATGGCATCGGTATTCTCGGCAGCCCATGGGAGGACCAGGCCGGCCTATATCGTCCTGGCCGCGGCCGTTTTTGCCGTATTCCTGAACCTTGTCTTAAGCTTTACGTTCATCAAGGACCAGGATGAGAGGGCAAGGGAGCTAAAGGACAGGGCTTTGGCATTGAGGGGTGCCCTTTCGGGCAAAGGCTCAGGGACGAATGATACTGCCCTGGCCGTCAGCTTCATAAAAGGGCTTCCGGAATCAGGTGAACTGGCTTCGGTATTGGAAGAGGTGTTCAAGTCCGCGAAAAGGAGCGGGCTTTCGGTCGCAACCGCCGAGTATAATTCCGAGACTTTCAAGGACAGCTCGATTTCCAGGTACGCATTCACCTTCCCGGTCGAAGGCAGCTACAGGGACGTAAAAAGGTTCCTGTATGATGTCGAGTCCAGCAGGCGTCCCCTGGTGATAGAGGAGTTGAGCCTGGCAAGCGGCAAAGCGGGTGAGGGGAAGACCGCATTGAGGATAAGGATGTCCGTTTATTACAGGTAGATGCCGTGGATGGAAAAAAAGCCGTTCTGATATTGCTGTTTCTCTGCCTTGGCGGGGTGGTCCTCTATAATTTTGCTATTCTCGGCAAGAAGGGAGATCCGCCGCAGGCCAAATCCGGCAGGGAGGACCGGCAGCTGCCTCCTTTGAGGCTCGGTCTGCTGTCAACCGGGAAAGCGCCTTACAAGGGAGTGAAAAGGGACCTGTTCAGCCCTCCAGAGAGCCCTGCCAGGAAGGCCGCACCGGCGCCAAAGCCGCAGGAGTTGCCGCCTCCCATGCCCGAGGTGCCGGCCCCGCCGCCTCCGTCGGAGATACAGGTCTTTGCTTCAGAGGCGAGATTCATCGGCTTTCTCGACAGTAGCTCCAGCAAGTCAGCCTTCATCATGAGAGGTGCAGACGTCTATATCATTAAAAAAGGAGATTCAATAAGGTCCAGGTTCAACGTGGAAGAAGTCTCGGGAGGCTTTATAACCCTGAAAGACAGTGAGACAGGCGAGGAGGCAATGATAAGGCTGCCTGTCCAGAGGTAAGCGACTATGGCCGGTTGCAAAGGGCCGCTGGTCATGCCTATGCTGGTCATAGCGGGGAGCTAGACTGATAATGCGCAGACGGTAAATAACCATACCGAAACGCCTTTTTTTTCAAAAAGGCGCTCCAGCCCCGCGTCATTCCGGCTAATACAGAGGCTTTTACGGCCAAGTTGCCAGAGTCACAGCCGTAAGGAGCAGGGCCGAGACGAGCGCTACTATCCAGGTCTCCTTATTTATCATGCATTTCATGGATTTAGGCCTTCCTTTCTCGATACGGCTTTCATCATAGCAATCATCCTGCGGGCTTAAAATGATTTCGGTCAGCGTTTCCTGAAAATCTCGTAGTAGAGGAGCGGCACGGCCGCGAGCGTAAGGAAGGTAGCCGCGATTGCGCCGAACATCATCGAGATGGCGAGACCCTGGAATATCGGGTCGAAGAGCATGACGAACGAGCCCGCCACGACCGCTGCCGCGGTAAGGAGGATGGGCCTGGTCCTTACCGCCCCGGCGCGGACTACAGCCTCCTTGATGTCGGCCCCGTTTGCCTCCTCGGCCTGGATGAAATCCACAAGGAGGATGGAGTTCCGCACTATTATGCCGGCAAGGGCGATGAAGCCTATCATGGATGTCGCGGTAAAGAACGCGTTGAAGGCCCAGTGGCCCGGCAGTATGCCCACGAGCGTGAGAGGTATTGGGGCCATTATTACAAGGGGCGTTATGAAACTTCTGAACCACGCGACCACGAGCACGTAAATTAGGACGAGCACCGCGGCGAACGCTATTCCCAGGTCGCGGAAGACCTCGTAGGTTATGTGCCATTCCCCGTCCCATTTCATGGAGTAGCCTTCCTCGAGCCAGGGCTGTCGCGCGGAGAACTGCTCTATGGAATATCCTTCCGGCGACTTTATGCCGCTTATCCGCGAGCGCATGTCGAGTATGGCGTAGACCGGGCTTTCGGCCTCGCCCGCTACATCGGCCGTAACATAGGTGACACGCTTGAGGTTCTTGTGGTAGATGGTCCTGTCGGCTGTCTCGTCTCTTACGCGGACCAGCTCCGAGAGCGGCACGAGCGCGCCCGAGGCTGAGGGCACCCCGATGGATTTCAGGGCTGATATGTCGTTCCTCTCGTCATACGGCATGCGGAGGAATATCTCGACCGGTTCCTTTGCCTCGTTAAGGTGCATGAGCCCGGCAGAAGCGCCGGATACAGCTATGCGGAGGCTTTCCGCTACGGCGCTTGCGTCGATACCGCTCAGGGCGGCCTTGGTCCTGTCTACCTCGAATACGAGCTTCTTCCGGTCGTCCTCGACATACCAGTCGACGTCAACGACGCCCGGCGTCGTCTCGAAGACTTCCTTTATCTGACGGGCGGCCTCGACCCTGCCGCGCTCGGTCGGGCCGTAGACCTCGGCCACGAGCGTGCTCAGGACCGGCGGGCCGGGCGGTATCTCGGCTATCTTGATGTTAGCCCGGTGGCGCGCCGCTATCTCCTGCAGGCCCGGCCTTATCCGCTTGGCTATGTCGTGGCTCTGCTCGCTCCTCTGATGCCTCGGGAGGAAGTTAGCCTGTATGTCCGCGACGTTCGCGCCCGAGCGGAGGAAATAGTGGCGGACGAGGCCGTTGAAGTTGTAAGGCGACGCCGTGCCTACATAGGTCTGGAAATCCGTCACCTCTGGCACGGTCCGAAGGTATTCGCCCAGGGCCCTTGCGGCCCTTGCGGTCTCCTCAAGGGTTGCGTCCTCGGGCATGTCTATCACTATCTGGAGCTCGCTCTTGTTGTCGAAGGGGAGCATCTTTACGGTCACGGCCTTTAATGGCACGAGGAGCGCAGCGAGGAGGAGAAGGAATACCACGGCCCCGAGCGCGCCGTATCTCCTGCGCCTCTTCTCAAGAAATGGCCTCAGGATTTTCGAATAGGCCGCGTACAGCCCCTGAGACCCTTTATCCTCTCCGGCGTGCCTTGCGCCCTTCAAGACCCTGTAGCCCAGCCAGGGGCTTACTATAAAAGCGACGAGGAGCGAGAAGAGCATGGCCGCGGATGCGCCGACCGGAATCGGCCTCATGTACGGCCCCATGAGGCCCGAGACGAAAGCCATCGGGAGGAGGGCCGCTATCACCGTGAAGGTTGCGAGTATCGTGGGGTTCCCGACCTCGTCCACGGCACCCACGGCGGCATCGGTCCCGGCGCCCTTCAGCCTGAAATGCCTGTGGATGTTCTCGATCACGACGATCGCGTCATCAACGAGTATCCCTATGGAGAATATGAGGGCGAAGAGCGTGACCCTGTTGAGGGTGTAGCCGTAAAGATAGTTCACGAGGAGCGTAAGGGCGAGCGTAACCGGAACAGCTACCGCGACGACGACTGATGCGCGGAGTCCTAGCGCGAACGCGACGAGCACCGTGACCGCGATGGTCGCGATGAGCATGTGCTTAAGTAGCTCGTCTGATTTCTCCTTGGCGGTCTCGCCGTAGTCGCGAGTTACGGTCGTGTTCACGCCCGAGGGGATGAGGCTGCCCTTTAGCGCCTCGGCCTTACTGATGGCCGTATGCGCGACAACGCTCGCGTTAGCGCCCGCTTTCTTGGCAACGGCTATTGTGACCGCCTCGTGGTCTCCGGCCGGGTTCGCGGCGCTGAGGCCCTTTTTCCCTGACGCCGGGCCGAATCCCATGAAGACGTAGTCCGAAGGCTCCTCAGGCCCGTCGGTAACTCCTGCGACATCGCCCAGGTAAACGGGCCTTCCTTCCCGCGCGCTCACAACGACCCTTTGCACCTCGCGGATGTCATTTAGAAACCCTCCGCCCTCGATAAGGAGCTCGCCTTCAGGCGACTGGACCGACCCGGAAGAAAGGCTCAGGTTGGCGGAGCCGAGCGCCCTTATTATCTCCGATGGCGAAAGCGCATAGGCCCTGAGGCGGGCGCTGTCGAGGTCGACCCTGACCTGCCGCCTTTGCCCGCCGATTACGACGACCTCCGAGACGTCTTCGTCTTTCTTTATCTCATCGGCAAGGGCCGTGGCGACACTCCGTAACTCATATCCCGTGTACCTCTCGCTCCAGAGCGTAAGCGCAAGCACAGGGACGTCGTCTATGGACCTGGGCTTTACGAGGGGCTGAGATATGCCCGGAGGGATCCGGTCGTAATTGGACATGAGCTTATTATAGAGGCGCACAATCGCGTCCTCCATGTCGGTGCCGACGTAAAAGCGTACTATGGTGAGGTTTTGTCCCGGCCCGGCAATGGAGTAGACGTACTCGACTCCATTTATCTCCCAGAGGATGTTCTCCATGGGAGTGGTCACGCGCTCCTCAACCTCGCGCGCCGACGCCCCCGGGTAGGAGACGAAGACGTCAACCATCGGCACCTTTATCTGGGGCTCTTCCTCCCTTGGTGTCACGGCGATTGCGAAGAGGCCGAGGAGCAGGGATGCCGCCACGATAAGCGGCGTAAGTCGCGAATGAATGAACGCGCGCGCTATCTTTCCGGAGATGCCTGTCACAGACTGAGCCCTTCCTTGTGCGGCTTATATCGACTCATTTGTTTTCCTTTACGATGCCGCCGTCAAACGCGCGTTCCGTGCCGCCGGTGATGACTCTTTCACCCGGCCAGAGACCGGAGACGGCCTCGACACTGCCGCCTCCTACGGGCCTACCGAGCCGTACGAGCCGGTAGAGCGCGGTCCCGTCCTCGCCCACCACATAAACGCCAGTCAGCTGCCCCTTTGAGACGATGGCGCCCTTAGGCACGGCCAGGGCCTCCCTTTCGCCCGTAGCGACAAGGAGGCGGGCGAAGAGCCCTGTACGGAGCCCATCTCCCTTGACCGAAGCCTTTACATTGAAAGTCCTCGTTAGCGGGTCCAGGGACGGCATCACCTCGGTTATAACCGCATCGTATTCTCCTTCAAGCGAATCCACCTTGGCCCTGGCCGCATCTCCGGGCCGTATCTTTCCGGCAAGCCTTTCTATTATGGGAGCCTCTATAACGAAAGCGGAAGTATCCTCGACCACCAGCAGTGGAACGCCGGGCAAGGCCATGCTGCCCTCGTCTATCATCTTTTTCGAGACGACGCCGTCGAGAGGGGATGCGACCTTCGCGAAGCCCCTCGTTATTTCGGCTTCACGCGAGAGCGCCCGCGCCCTATTTACGGCCTCTTCCATGCGCTCGTATTCCAGTTTTGCGGTCTCCCTCTGCATCGAAACGGTCTCGAACTCGTGGAGGGATACGGCCTTCGCTTCGTGGAGCGCGCCGTACCTCCGGTACGCGGCATCCGCAAGCTTCATCCTTTCGCGCGCGGCTTGAAGGCCCTTTTCCGCCTCGCCGAGGCCGGCCCTGGCAGCCGCCTCTCTTTGCGAGGTGTCGCTGTCCTCTATGGTGAGGAGGACCTGGCCCTTCCTGACCGTATCCCCTTCGCGCACATTTATCGAAGCGACTTTTCCCATGGCCCTGGAGGAGACCTCGCTTACTGTCGCGGCCTTTATCGTGCCCGGCGCCTCGTATATATCCGTAACCGGCTCGCGCGATACTTCGAGGACCGTAATGCCGGCGATCTCGCCCCTTTGAACGCCGCCATTCTCCGAGGCGGTCTTTTCCCCGCAGCCCGCGAGGGCAAGGGCGAGGATGGGAACGACAAGAGCCATTTTCATTTCAGCCTACTCCTCTCTAAGGTCTTCAAGCAGCGTCCCGGCCTGGAAGCTGAGGTTAAGGAGCGCCGTCGAGAGCGCGTTTTTTCTCATCACCCGGTCGGCCCGCGCGCCTTCAAGGCTCAGCCTGGCATCCAGCAGGTCTATAATTGGCGAGAGCGAGTTTTCATACCGTAGCCTCACGAGACGCTCGCCTTCCTCCGCGCTCCGGAGCGCCGCCTCCGATAGCTCGAGATTTTTTTTTGCCTCCTCGACACTCAGCCACGCCTCGTGCACGCTGAAGACCGCCGTTTTCCTGAGCCCCTCGAGCCGGTGGGCCGCCTCGTTCGCCAGGTGGCTGGCTTTTTTGGATTCATGGCTCCTGAGTCCTCCGTCGAAGATGTTCCATCTGAGGAACGCGGAGACCTGCCAGCTTTCTCCTTCGGCGCCGAATGGTGCCCTGTGGTCGTTGAGGAAATAAGCGCCGCCTACTCCTATCATCGGGTAATAGCCGGACCGGGCAAGCTCTACGGCGTTCCCGGCGTTATCGCGCCTCCGGGACATGGAGCTCAAGTCGCTCCTCCTGGCTGAGGCCGTAAGGTAATAATCGAGCTCCTTCAGTGCCGGGGCCTCTACTTCGTCTGCGGTGACGATCTCCCCTTCAAGGCCGAGGAGCAGCCCGAGGGCCCTCCTCGCGACCCTTAGCTCCTTTCCCGCCGTGACGAGCCTCTGCTCTGCCTCGACAACGCCTGTCCTTGCCCTCAGTACGTCCGAGAGAAGGCCAAGCCCCGAGCCGTATCGGGCCTCGGCAAGCCTCAGGTGCTCCCTTGCGTCCTCCAGCCCCTGATCGGCAACGCGCGCGAACTCCCTTGCTGTATTTACGAGAAGGTATGTAGACCCTATCTCGAATGCGGCCGCCTCCCTCTTCCCCTCAAGCTCATCCTTTCTGGCAGAATACTCCTCTTTCGCCATCCGTAGCCCTATTCCAGCGCCCCTTAAATAAAGCGGCTGTTCGAAAGATATTGACGTCTGGAAATCGTTTATCGCATCGGGGCTGTTGAGCGATGTTATCGCGAAGTCGTCCTGGGCGAACCGCTCTTGGTTAAGCTTGGAGGAGAAGGCGAAGGTCGGGTTAGTGGTCCTCATGAAGCGCTCTTCGAGCGCTATCTTCGGCAGGAGCGCGCTCCTTGCGATGCCGATATCCTCCCTTGCGGCCTCGGTTGAGCTTGCCGCGGCCTTGAGGCCGGGGTTTTCCCTCAAGCCCAGCTCAATGGCCTGCTTAAGGGTGATTGCACCCTCTGATGCGAGCGCGCCCGCAGAAGAAAGGATTATGAAGAATGCAACTGAAAGCATGGTCTTCGGCATAGGCAGACCCGCGGATTTAAGTTGGACTGAGACGCGGGGCAGGGAGGTGCCCCTTAAAAAAAATCAGGCCTGGCAGCAGTCTTTTACCCCGAGCATCTTAAGAAAACTCATCATTGGGCACCAGTTGGTAAAAGATGACTGGGCGAGGTTAAGCCCCACGAAGGCAGTGAAAAGAAGCCAGTACTCGGAGTGGAGCACTGACAAAAACAGGGAAAGCAGGATGAATACTCCGGCTATGAGTCTCAGGTATCTTTCAACCGTCATAAGAGCCTCCTTTAGCGGTGTTTCTCTTTTTTAATGCTCACGGCGAGCTTTTCGTTTTCCTCAAGCTGATCGAGGAGGACCGCCTTCATGAGCGAACATGCCTCAATTATCTTGGGATTGTTTATGCGGTAGTAGATGTTCGCGCCTTCCCTCCTGGCGGTGACGACCCTCCTCTGGCGGAGCACTGCAAGGTGCTGCGATACGTTCGCACTGGTCGCGGCGAGCCTTTCGACTATCTCGGCGACCGGGAGCTCGCCGTCCCTCAGGGCGTTGATTATCTCGAGCCGCTTCGGGTTCGCCAGCGTCTTGCATATCTCTGCCTGGAGCTTGAAGACTTCCTTTTTCATATTTGCATTATTGCGAAATATCGAAATTATGTCAAGAGGTAAGTTGCCGCCTCATCCGGGCAGGGTGCTTCAAGTATAATACATGCCCACATAAGACTCCGAGTCCGGTTGTTTTGGATGTGTTGACATAAATCATTTTGTTTTATGAGCGGCCTGCTAAAATCGGAGCTGTCTTTGGCTCGACTTTGCGGGAGAGAAAGGCCTTGGGAAAAAGCACGGCATTCATGCTCATCATAGTCGGCGCGCTCGCAATCAACCTGGGCACGCTCTGCAAGAATACCGGTCTTGCGGACCACCCGGGGGCGGCCTCGCAAGAGGTCCATGGGAAGGTCGAGATAGGCTCGCATGGCCCGCATAGGGCGGACCCCCATGAGGGATCTTCGAATAGGGGCAATAGAAATTACTCCGCTCCGCTTGTCCAAAGCGCGTACGCCGATTGCGACCACCAGACCGTCCATTGCGACTTCAACCTCGGGCGTACCGCTTCAGAGCCAGGGCAGCCTGGCCAAGCCGCGCCTCTAAAGGTGGTAGACCAGTCTTTCGCGAGTATTGCACCAGTCCCACAGGACAGGCCTCCCTGCATCTCAGTATAGAAAAAACCGGGTAAGGAAATTTTTATAGGGCGACGGAGTTTCGCGCCTGCCAGGCTTGATTTGCGCCTGAAAAGGGGCCAGGAGAGTGGTTTTCGGGCCCATGGGACGCCATGGCCCGCATAACTTCCTTAAAGGCCATTAAGATAAGGAGAAGGGAACGATAATGACCAAGATGTCGGCAAGAAACATGTTCATCGTGGCGACTGTCGTAGTGACGGCTGTTTTCCTCTACCTCACCTACCTGTCCCACGCGGCCTTCACCGCAATGACGAACCCTGAGGATATCACCCCCCAGGTGGCGCACGGCAAGGAGGTCTGGGAGAAGCACGCGTGCATCAATTGCCACACGCTCCTGGGGGAGGGGGCATATTACGCGCCTGAGCTCGGAAATGTGATCGAGAGGCGCGGCGAGCCTTTTCTCCGGACCGTCCTTGAGACCACGGCAGTTGAGGGCTGGGGCGGGACCAGGAGGATGCCTCGTTTCGACCTTTCCGCGGAGGACATAGACAGCCTCGTCGAGTTCTTCAAGTGGATGAACCGGGTGGACACGAACAACTGGCCCCCGAACAAGGAAGGCTAACACCTGGCGGATTCGGCAGATCGTGTAGAAAAAAGATAAACAGGAGACGAGTCGATGAAATACCAGTTCGAGTCACAACGGGTCAGCTACCCTTACTTCGTGGCTGCCATGCTGCTCTTCGGAGCGCAGATAATCTTCGGGCTCCTTATCGGCGCCCAGTATCTCTGGCCGGACCTTCTTTTTCCGGCAATCCCCTTCAATATCGGCAGGATGATACACATAAACCTGCTCGTAGTGTGGCTCATATTCGGCTTCATGGGCGCGGCCTATTATCTTTTGCCCGAGGAGGTCGAAGGCGAGATATACAGCACCAAACTGGCAATGGTCCAGTTCTGGCTCTTCCTCGCTGGGGGTGCTGCCGCCATAGTGGGCTACCTCTTCAGGTGGCATGACGGGAGGGAGTTTTTGGAGCAGCCTACCCTCATAAAGATAGGCATAGTCATAGTGGTCCTGATGTTCATCTATAATATGATAATGACCATGATCAAGGGGAGGCGGAGGACGAGCATCTCAATAGTCCTCCTCATCGGCTTTCTAGGGCTCGCGGTCTTCTATCTCTTCGCCTTTTACAAGCCGGCGAACATGACAGTAGATAAGTATTACTGGTGGTGGGTGGTCCATCTCTGGGTCGAGGGCGTATGGGAGCTCATAATGGCCGCTTTCCTGTCGTTCCTCCTGATAAAGCTCACGGGCATAGACCGCGAGGTCGCGGAGAAGTGGCTCTATGTCATAATCGGCCTCACGTTCCTTACGGGCATCATAGGCACGGGCCACCACTACTACTGGATAGGCACCCCGGCTTTCTGGCAGACCTGGGGCGCGTGGTTTTCGGCCATAGAGGTTCTGCCCTTCGCTGCGATGGTGGCCTTCAGCTTCAAGATGGTCAGCAAGCGCGCCCGCCAGCACCCGAACCGCGCTGCCGTGCTCTGGACCGTAGGCGCGGCCGTGCTGAGCTTCCTTGGCGCCGGGGTATGGGGCTTCATGCACACTCTTCCGCAGGTCAACTTCTACACGCACGGCACGCAGATAACGGCGAGCCACGGCCACCTCGCGTTCTACGGCGCATACGCCGTCATCGTCCTTGCGATGGCGAGCTACGCGGTCCCGAACTTGAGGAAAGCGACCGGCATAATAACCCACCAGAAGCAGGAAGTTTTCGCCTTCTGGACCATGGCAATCTCGATGGTCTTCATAGCGCTCGCGCTTACCGGGGCGGGGATAGTCCAGGTGTATCTCCAGAGGGTGCTCGGCATCTCCTATATGGAAACGCAGGCGTACATGGGCGTATTCTACGGCATTAGGCTCTTCTTCGGAGTGACCTTTGCCATAGGGCTCGTCGTTTACCTCTACGACTTCTTTTTCCCGGGTAGGTCCAAGTCCCTTAACGTGGCATGAACGGGAGCAAGGAAATGGGCAATTCTGATATAAGGGAGGCGCAGGCGAAAGCCTGCGCCTCCTCTAAAGAGCCGTACTACAGACCCCTTGGCCGTGAAATAGAGATATTCGAGGCCGCTTACAAGTCGAAGATGGCAGTGCTTCTAAAGGGGCCGACCGGGTGCGGCAAGACCCGCTTCGTTTCGCACATGGCATGGAGGCTCGGGCTTCCGGTCCATACGGTCGCCTGCCATGACGACCTCACGAGCTCGGACCTCGTCGGGCGATACCTCATAAAGGGGCGCGAGACCGTATGGATGGACGGCCCGCTTACCACCGCCGTCCGGGGCGGCGGCATCTGCTACCTTGACGAGGTGGTGGAGGCGCGAAAAGACACTACCGTAATACTCCATCCCCTTTCGGACGACAGGCGCGTCCTTTCGGTTGAGAAGACGGGCGAGGAGATCCATGCCCCGGATAATTTCATGCTGGTCATATCATATAACCCTGGCTACCAGCACATATTGAAGGACTTGAAGCCGTCGACGCGCCAGAGATTCATCTCGCTCGAGTTCGATTACCCGCCCGAGGAGGTCGAATCAGAGATAGTCGCGATGGAGAGCGGGCTCGACGCGGAGCTTGCGGGCAAGCTCGTCCGCGCCGGGCGGAGGATGAGGAAGCTCGTGGACTCCGGGCTTGAGTCGCCTCCGGGCACAAGGCTCCTGGTGCACGCGGCCGCCCTTATAAATCAGGGGCTTTCGCCTGAGGAGGCTTCCGAGGCGGCGATTGTAAGGCCGGTCACAGATGATCTGGAGCTCCATAAGGCGATGATGGATATACTTAAGGCATCGTTTTAAAATTGACCTTTTCCCCGGACTCTGCGTCAAGCCGGAAATAAAAATGCTCACATATTCAAATATGTGCTCCGCTTTTTATTCCCGGTTTTCCGGGAAAAGCGGAAAAATCTCTAATTTTAGAATTGCCCTTAATTGACGCACGCGGCAGGCCACTCAATGGAACATCTCATCGGAAAAGGCGTGGACAAGGCCATCCAGCTCATCCACCGGAGGCGCATGGAGGCCTGGAAGGGCGAGGGCGCGCCTTTTGTCATGGAAGGCAACCGGAGGAGGTTTGCGGCGGTCGCTTCGATGATAGCCGGGCGCGAGCTCGAGGCCGCGGACATAAGGGGAGATACGCCTCCGCGGCCCTACTGGCCGGTCCTCTATAAGATTGCGCACCCGGCACTTCTCCCTGAGCACGGGTTCGGCTGGTCAGACGGGGAGACGCTTTTTTTTCCGGTCTCTGTGGTGGAGATGCCCGACGAGGCCGCGAGGGAGGGGATGGCAAGGGCGCTCCTCTTCTTCCTCTCCTTTCAGGTGAGCCGGGGCACGCTCGATATTGCCTTCAAAAACCGTTCCTTGCTATCATCCGACCGCCTCACTGCCGACCTTTTCTGGATAATCGAGAACGCGAGGCTTCACAATGAGATACTCGCGGAGTATCCGGGCGTATTGAGGGAATGGGCCGGGCTCGCGGGCTATCTCCTTGAAAAAAGGCCGTCCGCCAAGTACCTTAACAAGGCCGAGGAAAAGGCAGAGGAGTTCCTTAAAGAGGTGCTCGAATCGACTTTTTCGGTTTCAACCGCAGACGCCCGTTTCGGTTCCCGGAGCGCCGGGGAGAGCCTCCGGCTCGCTATCGAAATGAAAAAGAAGTGGAAGGCCGAAGGGATAAAGACAGGGCAATACAGGGCTATCGTCCCGTTTTTCCCCTGGGGGAAGCTCATCCCGGAGAGGATCAAAGACGGCGGCTCATCTTCTTTCAAGGCCGGTAATGACGCGAGCGCCGCCCCGACCCCGGCAGGGGATGAAAGGGCCCCTGAGAAAGAAGGGCCCCGGAAGGGCTCCAGATACGCGGCGCGGACCGAAAAGGTCGACGAGAAGGAGAACGAGAACGGCCTCACGCTCAACATCTACGACAAGATAATCACCTGGGCCGAATTCGTGAACGTGAAGAGGCCCTTTGACGACGACCCAGAGGAAGACCCCGGGAAAAAGGCGGACGAGTGCGAGGAGCTGACGACTGCCTCCCTTGAAAGGACGACGGCGAACACCTTTAACGCCGAGCTTGAAAAAGCTGACGGGTACTCCGGGGCCGAGGAGCAGGAGGCTGACCCGGTCGAGGAGTCTTTTTACTACCCTGAATGGGACTACAAGAGGCGCATCTACAGGCCCGATTACTCCCGCCTCGTGGAGGCCCCTGCCCAAGGAGAGGACGCGGGCTTTTCGGATAGGGTGCTGAGCGAAAAGCGCGGGCTCATACGGGAGGTGACGAGGAGCTTCGAGATGGTATCCCCTTCCGTAAGGCTAATGGGCCGCCAGGCCGAGGGTACTTCCATCGACCTCAATGCGGCCGTTGACGCTATTGCCGACCTCGAAGCCGGGCGCACGCCGGACGACAGGCTCTATTCCGCCTACGTAAGGACCGAGCGCGACATCTCGGCTCTGTTCCTGGTGGACTTGAGCATGTCCACCGACGGATGGGCTGGAGGATCAAAAATAATTGACCACGAAAAGGAATCGCTCGTCATACTCTGCGAGGCAATGAAGAAACTTCGGGACAGGTACGCGATATACGGCTTCTCGGGCAAGTCCCGGAAGGGCTGCCGCTTCTTTCGCGTAAAAAGCTTTAAGGAGAGCTACGGCGAGGCGGTAAAAAAGAGGATAGGCGGGCTCATACCCTATTCCTATACCCGGATGGGGCCGGCCGTAAGGCACGCGAAAGGAATACTCGGCGGCGAGAAGGCTCGGACAAAGCTCCTCTTTATTCTCTCGGACGGCAAGCCCAACGACGTGGACGTATACGAGGGGAGGTACGGCCTCGAGGATACGAGGATGGCGATAAAGGAGGCAGAGAAAGAGGGTATCACGCCTTTTTGCCTTACAGTGGACACTGGCGCATCCGACTACCTGCCGAGGGTCTTCGGGCGGGGGAATTACGCGGTCCTTCCCGGTGTGGACATGCTCGCAAAGAAGCTACCGGAGCTCTACGCGAGAATAATCCACAAGCTCTGATACCGGGTCCTCCGGGCAAACGACAGCGTCCGGGTGCCCTGAACGAAAGACACCCGTACCTGCATTTATTTTGAATTATTCTATCTTCTGGTGAAGGTCTTACAGATAGCCTCGCCGCCGTTTGTCGCTACATTTATTCCATCCGCGTAACACTCAAGGTCGGTGTTGAACTTGCAATCGTCCATCTTGCAGGCCCCTACGCCGCCGGTCAGGCTTTTTATGCCGCCCTTCTGATGCCTGTGAAAGGTATCGCACCTTGCCGCCTCAGAGTTGCCGACGGTTATTGCTATTGCATGGCAGTTCCTGTCGATGTTGTAAGCGCACTCGGTAACCTCGCAGGCCTTTACTTTCGGCATATCGGTGCATGATTTTATCGGCTTTGCCATTTGTGTCCCTCCTTTTTGGAATATCCCTCTATATTAATGAATATAAACCGCGGTTTTTTTTTGTCAAACCGAGGGGACGCAGGGAGGCTACAAGGTGCCCAAAGTCACATAAAAAGAGGAAGGATTATAGAAGAATAAACCGGGAGCTGGTCTTAAAGACCGCAGGGCCGGGGCACACATGCTTTTTTGGCGCGAAAAGTCTTATAACAGGGAGAGGTGCCTCGCGGCTGCCGCAAAGGCGCAGGCTGGGGGAAGGCTTAAAAGGGCTGTCGGCCATTATAAGAGGGTCCTTGAGGCGGACCCGGACGATTACCTTGTTCATGCCAAGGTGGCCCCGCTGCTTGCGCGCATGAAGAATTTCGAGGAGGCCTGGATGAGTTTCAAGATAGCCGGTTCAAGATACCTCGCCGCCGGTTTCAGCCAGAAGGCGATTAGCATGTATTCGCAGGCTGCCAGGTTCATGCCGAGGAACGCCGAGGTGTGGGAGACGATGGCTTATGTATATGAAAGGCAGGGCAAAAGGGCCGAGGCGATGCACACCCTTTTCAGCGGGCACCGCTTCTTCAGGAACGGGCCTGAAAGGGGAAAGGCCGTAAGCATGCTGAGGAAGGCCTTTGAGCTCGACCCCTGGAATTTCGAGGTCACGATGGAGCTGTCGAAGCTCTTAAGGAAGACAGACCCCGTCGAGGCGATGGGCCTTATGGAGGGGCTCTCTACTCGCGTCAGGGGCCGGGAGTTGAGGAAGGTCCGCTCGGCCATGTTCTTGGCGCAGCCTGGACTATCAACGGCGTGGAGGTGGATAAAGGCCGTTTGGCCGGGGAGCATGTAGGTTTTTTCTCTTTTATAGATTCAAATTTATAGATTCAAATGGAACGGGGCAGCTAATTTGCTGCCCCGTTCCATTTTGTGCGGAAACAAAATAATTCATTAACCCGACCTGCGTGGCTGTGCTTTTCCAATTAAAGATAATCATATATCTTAAGCCGCCGCACCATGAATGAACTTGAATCCACGGCAATGAAACCGGATCAGGGGAGGGGGCGAGTGTAAAGTAATCCGACAGTAGCGTAGGCCTCTGAAGCGATACAAGGAATAAATCTCTATATTAAATGGGGAATTAGGCTTGGGACATGCCCAGGCCTTTTTTCATTTCGCCTCAAAGCTTGTTTATGCCGACAGGATTAACTCTATAACTCTTCGATTTATAAGGCCGTTCAATGTCGAATAGCCCTTTTCGACAGGGAATTTATGGTGTCCATATTCTTTACATTTTATGCATGCTGGTTCACGCGCAATTTGCGAACTTTTATAAAAACAGACACTTAGGAACGGACCGGAAAGGTTTGGCAAGGTGTTTGCGTAGACAGTGGGGCCGAGAATGTGCGGAGGTGAAAATCACGATGAAAAAATTTATTTTCAAAGCTGCCGCGCTTGGGCGCTCACTGCACATTTACCGGGGACGGCGGATAGCCGTTCTGCTCAGTGTCCTGATCGTTTCAGTATTCGTTTATGCTTTGTCAGGGTCTGCGGCCGTTCCGATGATAAAAGAGACTTTATCGAAAAAGACATCAGGTGAAGACATAGAAGCACAGAGCAGGCTTGATGAGGAGATGCGTTACTGGGGAGGCCTGGTCGCGGCGATGAACCCGTCCCTCACTAGCTCCGAGGCGGACGAGATAGGCAGGGCCGTCCTGAAATACAGCGGCGAGTACGGGCTTTCGCCAAGGCTCATCGTGGCCGTCATCATGGTAGAATCGAGCGGCAGGGTATCTGCCGTGAGCCCCAAGGGGGCGAAGGGGCTCATGCAGGTGATGCCGTTCTGGAAAAAAGAACTGGGCATCGAGGGCACGCTTTTCGATATCGACACGAACATAGGGGCCGGCGCTCATATCCTTGCTCAATATATCAACCGCTACGGGTTCGAGGAGGGGATAGCCCGGTATTACCGCGGGAGCCTTCCCGTGAGCGGGGACGCCTATATCGGTAAGGTGCAAAAGGCAATGGAGTCTATCGGTTAAAGCGTTTGCCAGGACGCCTTCGAAATCAGTGCTGAATTTGACACGCGTTCAGTATGGTATATCCTTTTCTGTAGGGGCATTTTAAACAGAAAAGGAGCGCGATCATGGCCAGATATCATACCGTATCAAGGTTCGTTGCAGCTTTCATTCTCGTAGCCATTCTGAGCGCCTGCGCCGCGACCGAAACGACAAGGACCGCGGGAGAGACCGTAGACGACTCGACGATAACTTCGCGTGTAAAGGCCAACCTCCTGCAGGACGAGGCGTTGCGGGCGCTCCAGATAGACGTGGACACCTACAGGGGCGTCGTCCAGCTGAACGGGTTTGTGAACACCAGTGAAGACGCCAGAAGGGCGGCCGAGATAGCCAGGGAGGTCCCGGGCGTCGTCTCGGTGCAGAACAACCTGCAAACACCGCCCCCGCCGAGAGGATAGGGCGTTATTTTTTTTGAGGAGTTTAACAAAAAGGGGCAGCCAATTGGCTGCCCCTTTTTTTGCGCGGAGAAATTTAAGTTGTCGGGTTACGCTTTGCTAACCCGACCTACGAGGCTGGTTGCATTATGCGCTAATTCCCCTTTAGCTTGCTCACGTTTACTCCAGAAGATAGGCTAAAGCATCAAGGACTGAAGCTGAGGGAACGTGCACGGTGTCATTTAATAAGGCATATGCTCGCGCAGTTCAAGACAGTAATGTACGGTTGACTGTGCCCACCGTTATCAAATCAATTGGGTATTTGGTGCCGGAGGCGGGGGTCGAACCCGCACGGGGGGATACCCCACGGGATTTTGAGTCCCGCGCGTCTGCCAGTTTCACCACTCCGGCATGAGATGGACTGAAAGGAAATTCACCGGGAAAAATATCATAGCGCCTGTTTAGTGTCAACGCGAATGTCCGGGGCAGGGCGGCCGGGCCCCGGTGCGTCCCCTATATATAATGATGCGGCCCGGAGTCCGGTAAAATAACGGGCTAGGTCAGAAGGGGGCAATTTAATTCCCCCGGCCACCCTTTAGGGAAAGGGGGACTGTCCTTAACCCCCGCCCGGCCTCCCCCGTCGAGGGGAGGGGCAAATCCCCCCAAAAAACCACAGTCCTCCCCTATTGACTTCAAAACCCGTTTTGATATATTGGCGTGAATGAAAATCGCCGTCATAATCCCGGCCAGGTACGCCTCCACCCGCCTGGAAGGAAAGCCCCTTGCTGACATAAACGGAAAGCCGATGGTCTGGCGGGTATACGAAAGGGCGATGGCGGCGGGCCTCCCGAGTGAGATTTCCGTTGCTACCGACGACAGGAGGATCCTGGACGCGGTCCATTCCCTCGGCGGGAGGGCTGTCATGACCTCGGCCTCGCACTCATCGGGCACGGACAGGGTGGCCGAGGCCGCCCTTTCAACCGACGCCGAAATAATCGTAAACCTCCAGGGGGACGAGCCCCTTATGGACCCCCGCTGCATAGACGCCGCGATCCGCCCCATGCTCGACGACCCGGAAGTCCGTATCTGCACTCTCAAGACGAGGATAACAATCGAAGAAGAGTACCGGAACCCGAACGCGGTCAAGGTGGTGACGGACAGGGACGGAAACGCCCTCTATTTTTCCCGGAGCCCCATCCCCTGCGGACGCACTCCGTTCAAAGAACTTCATTCCCCGCCCTATAAGCACATAGGGCTTTATGTTTACAGGCGGGACGCGCTATTCGAGTTCACGCGGCTTGAATCCTCTCCGCTTGAGAATACCGAGATGCTCGAGCAGCTCCGCGCCCTTGAGAACGGGCTCAGGATAAAGGTCGTGGAGGTCGATTATAATCCCGTCTCCGTGGATACCCCCGAAGACCTGGAAAAAGTGCGCGGGTTGATAAAAATAAATGGCTGAAGCCGTAAAAAGTAGTTCAAATCGACAGTGGTTTCAGGTTATAGTATCGCTTTAATCCAATACAGTCCCTTCTGTTGCCAATGAGCGAGCATAAAAAACAATCCAAGACAAAGTACATTTTCGTTACCGGGGGTGTCGTCTCCTCCCTGGGGAAGGGCCTTGCGAGCGCGTCCATCGGCGCGCTCCTCGAATCGCGCGGCCTCACAATTACGCTACAGAAGCTCGACCCATATATAAATGTAGACCCCGGCACCATGAGCCCCTTCCAGCACGGCGAGGTTTTCGTGACCGACGACGGCGCCGAGACGGACCTCGACCTCGGGCATTACGAGAGGTTCACGAACGCGCGGCTCTCCCGTAGGAACAACTTCACCACGGGCCAGGTCTACGACTCCATCATACAGAAGGAGAGGCGGGGCGACTACCTCGGCTGCACCGTCCAGGTAGTTCCGCATGTGACGGACGAGATAAAGGGGAAGATACTCGCAATCGGGAACGGCGTCGATATCGCGATTATCGAGATCGGCGGCACCGTCGGCGACATAGAGTCGCTACCCTTCCTTGAGGCGATAAGGCAGCTCCGGTTCGACCTCGGGAAAGAGAACGTCCTTTACGTTCACCTCACGCTCCTTCCTTATATAGCCACGGCCCACGAGGTAAAGACCAAGCCCACCCAGCACAGCGTGAACAAACTCCGTGAGATAGGCATCCAGCCCGACATACTCCTTTGCCGCTCTGACAGGGCCCTTACGCCGGAATTGAAGGGCAAGATCGCGCTTTTCTGCAACGTCGACAAGGACGCGGTCATCTCCGCCGAGGACGTTAAATGCATCTACGAGGTGCCTCTCGTCTTCCACAGCCAGTCGCTTGACGAAAAGATAGTAAAGCTCCTCAATATCTGGACCCGCTCCCCGAAGCTGGAGGACTGGGAGGCTCTCGTAAAGAGGGTCGCAAGCCCGAAGCACGAAGTAACGATAGGCATAGTCGGCAAATACGTGAACCTGCAGGACTCGTACAAGAGCCTCCACGAGGCGCTTATACACGGCGGCATAGCCGCGAACTGCAAGGTCAGCATGCGCTACATAGACTCCGAGGAGATAGAGAAGAAGGGCCCGCAGGCGCTCTTGAAGGGTGTTGACGGCATACTCATCCCCGGCGGCTTCGGCGGAAGGGGGGTCGAGGGGAAGATCGCCTCGATCAAATACGCCCGCGAATCCAGAATGCCCTTCTTCGGCATATGCCTCGGCATGCAGGTGGCGATAATCGAGATAGCGCGCGGGCTGGCTTCGATGAAGTTCGCTAACTCCTCGGAGTTCGACCCGGAAACGCCTTATCCGGTAGTCCACATAATGGAGGCCCAGCGGGCCGTGAACGCAAAGGGCGGCACCATGAGGCTCGGGGCCTATCCCTGCGTCATAAAGAGGGGCACCAGGGCGCACGCGGCCTACGGCTCTACGGAAATTAGCGAGCGCCACAGGCACCGCTTCGAGGTGAATAATTCTTACAGGGACGAGCTTGAGAAGGCCGGGGTCGAGTTCAGCGGCCTTTCGCCGGACGGCCAGCTCGTCGAGATAATGGAATACAAAAACCACCCCTGGTTCGTGGCCTGCCAGTTCCATCCGGAGTTCAAGAGCAGGCCGATGGACCCGCACCCGCTATTCAAGGGCTTCGTAAAGGCGGTTTTGGCTGAAAAGCTCCATGCCGCCAAAGGCGGCAAGGCCCCACGGAAGAAACCGGCGCCCCGCAAGGCGAATTCGAAAAGACAGGTCCACCTGAATGAAGCGGATAGGTCTTAAGGACTTCGCCATAGGCGAGGGGCTTTTCTTCATCCTCGGCCCCTGCGTAATAGAGAACGAGGCAACTACCCTCCGGACAGCCGAGGCGCTTAAGCGCATAACCGCCGAGATCAAGGTCCCCTTCGTATTCAAATCGTCCTACGACAAGGCAAACAGGACTTCCGTCTCTTCCTTCCGGGGACCCGGCATAAAAGAGGGGCTTCGCATATTAAAGAAGGTGGGGGAAGAGTTTAATCTCCCCATACTCACGGACGTCCATTCCCCCGAGGAGGCGGAAGAGGCAGCCCAGGTCGCGGACATACTCCAGATACCCGCCTTCCTCTGCAGGCAGACCGACCTCATAGTCGCGGCCGCGCGAACCGGGCGCGTCATCAATATAAAGAAGGGGCAGTTCATGTCCCCCAAGGACATGCTGAACCCCGTTAAAAAGGCCCTCTCGGCCGGGAACGGCAATATATTCCTTACCGAGCGCGGCACGAGCTTCGGATACAACAACCTCGTCGTGGATTTCAGGTCCATACCCATAATGAGGGGCTTCGGATACCCGGTGGTATTCGACGCGACGCACAGCGTGCAGTCGCCCGGAGGCATGGGCGCGTCTTCCGGGGGAGACAGGGCAATGGCCATCCACCTTGCCAGGGCCGCCGCCGCTGTCGGCGTGGACGGTTTCTTCTTCGAGGTGCACCCCGAGCCGGACAAGGCCCTTTGCGACGGCCCGAACTCCATAGCCTTGAAGGACGTCTCCGGCCTTCTCAAGGAAGTCGTCGAGATTGACAGGGCTATTAATAAAGAGGCGCTGGCACAAGTATAGTCTGAAAACCTGCTTTTTATCATTTTAAAATCCGCTCGCTTGATTAAAATGAGAATGCCTGATCCACCGGTCCCCATCAGAGGGAGTTTGTAACGAGCCATATGCTGACCAAGGACGCCATAGAGACCGCGAAAAGGGTGCTCGCCATCGAGGCCGAGGCCGTGAGGGCGCTTATCGGGAGGCTTGACGACGACTTCACCAGGGCCGTTGACATCATCTGCGCCGTAACCGGCAAGGTCGTGGTCTCAGGCATGGGCAAATCCGGCATCATCGGGCAGAAGATAGCCTCCACTCTCGCCTCCACCGGCACGCCGTCCTTTTTCCTCCACCCGGCCGAGGGCGTCCACGGGGACCTCGGGATGCTCATGAAGACCGACGTCCTCATAGCCATCTCGAATTCCGGCGAAACCGAGGAGCTTACAAAGATAATACCCATCGTAAAGAGGATGGGGCTTAAGATGATAGCCATGACCGGGCGGAAGGACTCGACCCTTGCCCGGCACGGCGACGCCGTCCTCGACGTGGGTGTGGCCGAGGAGGCCTGCCCGCTCGGGCTCGCGCCCACGGCCTCGACCACGGCCACGCTCGCCATGGGCGACGCGCTCGCCGTGGCCCTCATAGAGAAGAAGGGATTCAAGGTCGAGGACTTCGCCGGGCTCCATCCTGCGGGAAGCCTCGGGAGGAAGCTCCAGAAAGTATCGGAGCTTATGCACAGCGGCGCGGCCATGCCTGGAGTCGGCCCCGGCGCCTCAATGAAGGACGCCATATTCGAGATGACCGCAAAGCGCATGGGCCTTACGGGCGTTTTCGAGGGCGAGAGGCTCGCGGGCGTCATAACCGACGGCGACTTAAGGAGGGCGCTTGAGAAGGGCTCGGACATAATGGGCCTTTCAGCCGGAGAGGTGATGCACAGGAACCCCAAGACCATACAGGGCGACTCGCTCGCGGAGGTTGCGCTCCGCATGATGGAGGAGCATTCGATAACCTCGCTTTTCGTCACGGGCGAGGACGGCGCCACTATCGGCGTCGTCCACATGCACGACTTATTGAAGGCCGGGGTGGTGTAGCGCGCATGTTTGTCATTTGCTTGGGGAGCTCTGATTAATTCTCTTTTTCCCTGTCATTGCGAGGAGTGAAACGACGAAGCAATCCCGTTTTAAAAGTAGATTGCTTCGGGACATGCGTCCCCCGCAATGATAATAAACGCGGCTTCGGTTCTCATTTTTACGATTTAATGTTTTTTTCAAGATTTTTTAACTAAAAAGCTTGACAGCATATTCGGGGTGTTGTATAAAGTCGTCAAAAATAAGCCAAAATCCCGACCAGGCCTTGCCGATTTAGGCGAGGAGTTCTTGAAGTCCAGTCTCAGTCAAGTCCATTAAGCCGTACCGTAGCGAGCAGAAGTTGGTATCGAACTAATGATGAAACTGCAAGCGGCTCCCGAAAAAAAGAAAACTCAAAACAAGAGCCGTTGGTGCCGCCGCGCGCACCCACGGATGGATTTAATACCGCAGGCAGGGTGCGCCGCGCGCACCAGAAAGAACCGGCAAGAGTCTCTTTAATATCTTCGCGCACCGTTGACGCTGAGCCCCAGGCGCATGTAAGTCATGCGCTTATATCGCAGAAGTGCAGTACTAACTCACACAGAAGAAGGAGGAAGAGACGAATGAAGAGAATCTTGTTGTCTGTTTTTGCGGCTGCGGTGACCGTGGCTTGGACGGCCCCCGCGAGTGCTGACGTAACATTTAACGGGGAGTACAGGGCAAGGGGTGAGTACAGGAACAACCAGGACTTCAACGACACTGATACTGTTGCAGACGATGATAACAGGGCGTTCATAGGCCAGAGGATCAGGCTCACGGCAAACGCCCAGGCCAGCGACGATGTCTCGGTAAAGATCACACTTCAGGACACGAGGCTTTTTGGCGCGGACGGTACTAACGGACTCCTCACGGACACTCAGCAGACCAATCAGCAGGTTGATATTCACGAAGCATACCTCAATGTAACCAACATCTTCGACACTCCTGTCAACTTCAGGATAGGCCGCCAGGAGCTCAACTACGGCGACCAGAGGCTCATCGGTTCCTTCGGCTGGTCGAATAACGCCAGGGCTTTTGAGGGCCTCAAGTTCAACTACGTGCAGGATGGCATAAATGTAGACCTCTTCAGGATGACACTCACTGAAACCACGTCAGCCACTGCCGGCAGCAACGATGACACCACCCTGACTGGCGTCTATGCCACCCTCGGCCAGCTGATCCCGAACAACACCCTTGATGTGTACCTCCTTAATGTTCACACAGGTGTAGGTGGCGGAACAATTGGTGACGAGCGCTACACAATAGGCGCCAGGCTCGCGGGCTCCGCAGCAGGCCTGGACTACACCGTCGAGTTCCCTTACCAGTTCGGTGAGGTATCGAACACGGTGGACATAAAGGCTTGGGCCCTTGCCGCGAAAGTAGGCTACACCATCCCCGGCGCTCCCATGAACCTCAGGATAGGCGCGGAGTATGACTACGCCACCGGCGATGACAACCCGAATGACAACGATAACGAGACATTCAACCAGCTCTTCCCGACCAACCACGGCCACTTTGGCATCGGCGATGTCGTGAACACCTGGTCTGATATCCAGGCCTGGAGCCTCAATGCCTCGGCCGATATCAGCGAGAAGCTCAGGGTGTATGTGGCGTATTGGAACTACACTGAGAACGAGGCCACCGGCGTCGACCACGGCAGCACCACCGGCGCTGGCGCTGACGACGAGCTCGGCAGCGAAATCGACCTCGTGGCCACCTACAAGTACAATAACAACCTGACCATCGAGGCTGGCGCAGCCCGCTTCATGCCCGGCGATGGTATAACCCCGGCTGGGACCTCTGACGATGACCAGGACTGGGCGTACCTCCAGATAACCGCAAAGTTCTAATCCGGTCGTCTGAATAAGCACAACCGAACGGGGCAGGCTTAAAAGCCTGCCCCGTTTTTTTTGTTCCTCCCCTCTTTCCTAAGGAAGGGACAGGGGAGAGATTAACCGATTGCAGTCATTGCGAGGCTCTTTAGCGCCGTGGCAATCTCATATTAATTCAGAAGTGCATGAGATTGCTTCGGGACTTGCGTCCCTCGCAATGACGGCAGTGTCATAACGCATTCATTGATATTCCCCCTACATCCCGCTTTAGAAAGGTAGGGAAATTGTTGCCCGAAAATTAATCAGGCCCGAGTATCAGGCCCCAATATCTGTTGACAACGGACCTCAACTGATATATCTGTAAGCTGATTTTAGCCAGCGCAGCCAGATGCTTTTCACCGGGGGGAGACATGAGGGGAGCCGCAAGAGGGACAAGCGCATCTGTATTCTTCCTTATACTAGGTATTTTCGTCCTTGCCTCGTGCGGCGGCGACGGCGACAGCGCCTCTGCGCCTGCCATTACATACGCCGGGCTTACCACCGAGGCGAGCATCACTGATTCTAATGCCGACGAGATATCCTCCACCTCCTTGCAGGGGAGCGGCCCCGGAACGCTCGGCGGGGTCGCGTCATTAAGCTCGGGCGCGTCAAATAAACAATCCGGCCACCAGCTCTATCTGGTTGTCTCCAGGCTCCTTGAGGAGATGGTGCGTAACAATGAGGCCTCTTCTTCAGCCGGGGACGCGAGGGCCATATACTCCAATACGTCGTACATCCCTGGCAATTGCCCCGGGAGCCCCGGATACGCTGTTTTTTACGAAAATATCAACACGCTTGACGGAAGCTACTACGGGACCATCTCCTTCGTCAGTTTCTGCTTTGACGGATATACATATTCGGGGAACGCAAGCTTTTCCGGACAGCTGGACTTTTATACGGCTTCTCTACAAAATCTCAGTTTCTCCCTGAACAATGTCGTCCTTACCACCCCCTGCGGCGATTCGCAGACCGTCGCAGGCGATATATTCTATGATTTCTCCGTGGTCCCGGCCCTTGTGGAGATGACCCTCCTTATCAAGGAAAACGGCAGCTCGACCGTATACCGGCTGGAAGACCTGAGCATGACCTTCAGGGACTACGATACTTATATCGAAGAGTCCATAACGGGAGGGCGTTTCTATCATCCCGACTACGGCTATATTACATATTCAACTCAGATCCCGCTCAGGTTTTACAACGGAAGCGATTGGCCCTCGAACGGCGTCCTCGTGCTTACCGGGGCTGATGCAGGAGGAGGGCCTACAAGGGCGCGGCTAACGGTCCTGTCGGATACGCAATACCGCATCGAAGCCGACACGGACGGGAACGGCCTGTACGAATACGATTCCGGGCCCCAGACCTGGGAGACTGATGCCTGCGAATAGCATATGTGCGTACATTAATATAATCCCCCCTACATCCCCCTTTGGAAAGGGGGAATGTAATCTACAAGGGTTGAATCCCCCGCTGCCTGCGGCGCGTATGTTTTTGACCCCTCCCCCTTTGATGGGGGAGGGAAGGGTGGGGGTGAAGAAATTTCACCCTCCCCCTTTATCCCCTCCCGCCTGATTAAACAATGGGGAGGGGAGGCTGTCAGGTTCAATTATTGACAAATACCCGGAATTGATATAAATTCTTGCGAGGTAAGTTGTTGCTGTCCGCGGACGGGTCCGCCCGTCGATTCATCGAGTCTTTCCATTTCCGCACTAAGCGGCCGTACGAAGCAGGGGCCCCCGGGCCAGTAAGAGTGTGTAACAGGGCGCGTACCGGCCGTTGGATTTCCCTCAGTTCCGAGAAGAGAGTAAGTTCAGGAAATATGACAAATGTCATTTTTTTCCCGACGGGCATCCTTATATAGTGTCCCGGAACTTGCCTGAAAAACGGCACAAGTGTACCTTCGTGGCGGCAGACGCCAAAAAAGGAGGAGTAAATGGCTGAAAAAGCGGATGGGCCGATACCGGCCTGGCAGGTCTTTTACGACAACATCTGGCTTCTTCTGATACTCGGCGTCGTTCTGCCGACGGTTGTCTACACGGTATGGGGGCTCATCGAGATAGCAATGGTGCCGCAGCTCCCCGTGGCCCCTTAAGGAGGTAGGAAATGGCGATACACGAACCCGAAAGAGTATGGTGGAACCCGCTTAGCAAGGACGAGAGGATATGGGTCGCGCTGGCCCTTATCTGGATGCTCGTCTCGTTCGTCTTCATGCCGGTCTACCACTTCGTGGGCGCGCAGAACCCGCCCTCCGAGACGTACAGGGTCTCGGCCGAGGACTTCGACAAGCTCGTCGACGGCATGGTGCAGAAATACCAGGTCGGCGAGGAGGCGGGCTTTCCGGTCGTCCGTCCCAACCCCGACGAGCCGGTCTACATAAGGGCCTCCATGTGGCAGTGGTACCCGATAGTCGAGCTTGAGAAGGGCAGGACCTACAAGCTCCACCTCTCGTCAGTTGACATCCAGCACGGGTTCTCGATACTGCCCATAAACATGAACTTCATGGTGCTCCCGGACTTCGACTACGTGCTTACGCTTACGCCGACCACGTCCGGCGAGTTCCACATAGTCTGCAACGAATACTGCGGCCTGGGCCATCACCTGATGGTGGGGAAGATGTACGTGAGGGAGCCTGAGGCCTGATTAGGTAGCCCCTCTTTTATAAAGAGGGGGCAGGGGAGATTATCTTTAGCGGATTATATTCCCCCTTTGTCCCCCTTTAGAAAAGGGGGACATTCAGAATTTCGGTTGTAGGGCGGGCTGTGACCGCCAAATCATGGGCCGAAAGCAGATTCTTCGGCTTCGCCTCGGAATGACAAACGAAGGGCTCGGAGCGATACATTTTTAAAGCTGTTAAGGCCAAACCGAAAGGAGGTCTGAAATGCCGAAACAGGACCACAGGGACATAATCGAGGCGCCGGGCGTTTTCGTACTCGCCCTCATATTCCTCGTTGTTTTCATCGTCATATGGTTCGTCCACCTCAAATGGCTCACCGACGTCTGGGGAGTTCAGTAGCATCCGGGCGCTGCCCGGACGCAGGGTTCTAACAGGTGTTAAAAACTCAAAGCACGTTCAGGCTGCTCAAAAAGCTCAAGATGCAAGGAGTCGAAAAATGAGGAATGAGGCGTACTTTTTTGTACGACGCAGTGACGAATTTTGAAGACGACGCAGCAGATTGGGCTTTTTCAGCAGCCTGTTAAATTCAGAACGGGAGGTGCTTGACATAATATGGCTATTTTCAGGACGGACCCGCTCTCAGGCCTCAAGATAGATTCGCAGACCGAGCACCTGGTAAGGTGGAACGTGATCGCCGCCCTCGCGACCTTCGCGGTAGGCGGCCTTCTGGGGCTCCTCGTCGTCCTCACCAGGTGGCCGAGCGTGCATCTCCTGCCGCTCGATTACTATTACAGGTTCCTTACCCTCCACGGCATAGACGCGCTGCTGGCGTGGATAATCTTCTTCGAGGTCGCGCTCGTGCACTTCACCTCGGCCGCGCTCCTGGGCACGCGCTCATACGTGCCGTGGCTCGGGTGGGTCGCCTTCGCGCTCATGCTCATTGGCGGGGCGATAATCAACATAATCGTCCTCATGGGCGGGGCCGACGTGATGTTCACCTCTTACGTGCCGCTTAAGGGCGACCCGCTCTATTACCTCGGGGTCATCCTCTTCGCGGTGGGCGCGCTTCTCGGCTTCATCATCTTCTTCATCAACGTAGCGCTCTCGAAGAGGGACGGAGGGTACAAGCGGACCCTGCCGCTCGGCTCCTTCGGCATGCTGGCCGCGAGCATCATAGGAATACTCACGCTCGCGCACGGCGCGGCCATTATGATTCCCACGCTCCTCTGGTCCATGGACCTCATGAGCTACATCGACCCGGCGGCCTACAGGCTCGTCTTCTGGGGCCTCGGACACCCCTCGCAGCAGATAAACGTGAGCGCCATGGTCGCCGTTTGGTACATGACCTCGTACTTCGTCATAGGGGGAAAGCCCCTTAACGAGAAGCTCTCGAGGACGGCCTTCGTCCTCTATATCCTCTTTATCAACGTCGCCTCCGAGCACCACCTGCTAGTGGACCCGGCCCTTTCCAACTGGCACAAGGTCGTGAACACGAGCTACATGATGCACCTCGCGGTGCTCGCGAGCATGATACACGCCTTCGCGGTCCCTGCGTCGATGGAGGTCGCCCTCAGGAACCAGGGTTACACCAGGGGGCTTTTCGAATGGCTCAAGAAAGCGCCTTGGGGCAACCCGGCCTTCTCGGCGATTGCCATATCGATACTCCTCTTTGGTTTCCTCGGCGGCATAACCGGCGTAATCTTCGGGACCGAGCAGTTCAATATCATCCGCCACAACACAATCGCCATCACCGGCCATTTCCACGGCACGGTCGTCGCGGGCACAACGGTAGCCTTCATGGGCTTCACCTACCTCCTCGTGCCTTACGTCTTCAGGAGGGAGCTCATCTGGAAGGGCTTCGCGAGCATCCAGCCCTATATCTACGGGGTCGGCGTGGCGCTCCTTTCCATTGGCATGATGTCGGCCGGATCCTTCGGCGTGCCCAGGAGGCATTACGACATAACCTTCTCGGGCGCGCCCTTCTCATTCTCGTTCGACCCGTCGATAGACCTCTTTCTTTCCATGATGGGAGTGGGGGGCTTGCTTGCGGTGACGGGCGGGGCGCTCTACATAGCGCTCTCGTTCGGCTCCATAATCTGGGGGAAGAGGATAGAGGGCTGACCCGGAATGGGAGCGCGAGGACTGCGCTCGACTTAAACGCATCAGGAAAGCGGGGCCGTTTTTTTGCGGCCCCGCTTTTTTTATATCGCAAGCTCTCGGCCGCTGTATTTCCCTGCCGTGAAATGATATACTTTTCAATGCGTTATGCTTTTGACAAAGGTCATATGAAGAGCGGCCCCCGGCTGTTACCATTGTCAAAAGATTACGCCCCCGGAGGATTCTTTGAAAATGCCCGCTTACCTGGCCCTGCTGCTCCTCTTCCTGCACCTCACTGCCGCGCCTTCGTTCGCTCTCCAGCAGCTCGACCCCGTTGTCCTAAAGGCCGCTGTCGATAATTCGCTCAAAGCCGAAGGCCGGAAGCTCGGCGATTACGCACTTTTCGACCAGGACGGGAAGAGTTTCATGCTGAGCGAGTATTTCGACAAGGGAAAGCCCCTGGTACTGAGCTACATCTACACTAGCTGTCCGGAGGTCTGCCCCACGATAACGATGGAGCTTAAGAGGGCGGTCGACGGGGCAAGGGAAAAGTTCGGGGACAGGTTCGAGGTCCTGACCATTGGATTTGACGCGGCGAACGACACGCCGGAGCGCCTTAAGAGATACGGAGCGAGCTATACCGATGCCTTCGAGGGCTTCAGGTTCGCGGGAGGCGACGCGGAGACCATAGAGAATCTGCTCGCCGACGCCGGCTTCTTCCATTTCAGGCAGGACGACGGCAGCTTCGACCACATGGACATGGTGACGACAATAAAGCCGGACGGCACCATTTACAAGCAGGTCTTCAGCCTCCGTTCCCAGCCGCAGAACCTGGCCATGCGCCTTGACGAGCTCATAGCTGGCAAGGCCGCCGTTTCGGGCTCGCTCACCTTTGTGGACAGGATCAAGTTCTTCTGCTACAGGTACGACCCGCAGTCCGGAAAATACGTGCTCGATTACCCCGTCTTCGTGAGCATAGCCCTCCAGGCGCTCATAATAGGGGTGATAATATACGCGGTATGGGGGAGAAGGATAGGCAAATGGATGAAAAGGAAATGACAAAGGGCGCTCCGGGGGCTAAGCGGGAGTTCTCCGGCGGCGCGGTCCAGAGATTATGGCTCCGGATGGAAGCCCAGGTGAGCCGCCTGACCACCCCGGCCTACAATCCCTTCCACTACCTCGGCGCGCTCGGCATATTCTTCCTCTGGGTCATACTCGTCTCCGGCGTATACCTCTTCCTCTTCTACAGCATAAGCGTAAAGGGCGCGTGGCTTTCCGTCCAGGACCTGACCGTCAACCAGTGGTATCTTGGCGGGGTCATGAGGAGCCTCCACAGATACGCGTCCGACGGGCTCGTGCTCGTCATGGTCCTTCACGCACTCAGGTGCTACATGCTCGACAGGTACGCCCACTGGAGGTGGGTCGCGTGGGTCACGGGCATAGGCATAGCATGGGTCATAGTAACGGCGGGCATTTTCGGCTACTGGATGGTTTGGGACCAGAGGGCGCAGCTCATAGCCACGCTCTCGGCGCACATGCTCGAGAATATCCCGATATTCGGCATACCCTTGAGCCTGAATTTCGCGAGGGCCGAGCACCTTACCGATCAATTCTTCTACATACTGCTCTTCATACACTTCTCCTCCATCTTCTTCCTATTCATACTCATACTCGTCCACATAGCCAGGATAACCAGGGCGATAATAAACCCGCCGAGGGTCCTGGCCTACGCGGTCATGGCCGTCCTCTTCGCCGTCTCCTTCATCAAGCCCGCTACGAGCGCGCCACCGGCCGAGCTCGGGAGGCTCGTCGAGGCGGTCCCGTTCGACTGGTTCTACATGTTCATATACCCGCTCCTCGCTTATATGAGCGCTCACCAGCTCTGGGGCTTCATAGTCGCGGCCACCCTCATCGCAGCCGCGGTGCCGTGGCTGACGCGTTCCCGCCGCGGGCCCGCCGTCCGGCTCAAGCTCGAAAACTGCACGGGGTGCGAGCTCTGCATGGAGGACTGCCCGTACCAGGCCATATACATGAGGAAGAGGACGGACGGGATGCCGTACCCGCTTGAGGCGGTCATAATACCAAAGCGGTGCGCAAGCTGCGGCATATGCATGGGCTCCTGCGACTACAATGCGCTCGACCTCCCGGACATGACAGAGGCCGACGTCAAGGCCAGGATACGGAGCCTTTCGAAGGAGCTTAAGGAGGCCGGGGGAGGCCCCGGCGTGCTCGTCTTCGCGTGCGCCAAAAGCGCAAGGCTGGATTCCATCACGGGCCCGGACGGGAGTCTAAAGGGCCGCGAATGGGCCAGGGTGGTATCACTCCCATGCATAGGCATGCTCCAGCCATCGATGCTCTCGATACCGTTCGAGAAGTCCATAGGCCTCGACGGCGTCTTCGTTTCGAGCTGCCGCAAGGGCGACTGCCAGTACAGGAAAGGGGACGAGTGGTTCACCGGCAGGCTCCACGGGTACAGGCCGCCGCTCGTGAGGAAGTCAATCGACAGGTCCAGGATACGGACCGTTTATCTGTCGTCGGCAGAGGAAACCGGGTTTTTGAAGGGCCTGGACGAGTTCCGCTCTTCCCTCGCTGACAGGAGGAAATAAGGAAACATGGTCATTATATTAGTCACTCTCTTCGCATTTCTCATCCCGGTAGCGTTCGTGCTGTGGAGGGAATGGAAGAAGGGAAAGGAAAGGGAGGCCAGGGAAGGCATCGCCGCGAGGAAAAAGGAGCCGGTGCCCATCTCCGGGGTCATAAGATCGACCTTCGCGCTTCTTATACTCCTTGCCCCCGTTTATTTCATCTCCGACCCTCCGTACGCCCATTACGGCCCGGAGGATTCGCTACTCAAGGTAGCTTTCAAGCAGTCCGGGAAGAAGGTCGAGGACTGCGACGAGGGCGGCCTTATAAGGCAGGAGGGCGAGAGATACAGGGGAGAGCTAAAGGACGCGCGGCGGGTGCAGATGGACATAGCCAGGCTCGCCAAGTGCTCGCGGGAGAGACACCCCGTTATGGTCGAAGTATACATAGACGGCGAAAAGGCGCTCGATAAGGCCTACGCGCCAACGGGCCTTAAAAAGGACATGGCCTCCTACATCTACGGCGAGTTAAGCATCAAGCCCGGCGAGCGGAAGATAAAGGCGCTTATGTACAACGCCGGGACAAAGGAAAAATCCGCCTATGCCGTCGAAAAGACCATCGATGTCGCCCCCGGAGATGTAAAGGTCATCTGGTTCAGCGACAAGGCAGGTAACCTGGCGCTGGATTAACTGGTACAGGCAACCTCTAGTTGCCTGGAATAATAAGGAAGAAGAAAATTAATAGGGGGGAACTTTCCATAGGAAGTTCCCCCCCCATTGCCTTCCAGCCGTATCGCCCAGCCCCCTTTCCATCCCGCCTTGCAGAAATTCCTTTGTAAAATGGCATTTTAGGTTATAATACGGGGTGGTTACGCCAGCTCTGTAATCGTGCGCATCCGGTGCTTTCCTGCGCATGAATGCCAGCCTTTTTAAGAGGGGTTTCATGAGAATCGGTATCAGGGTCAAGCTCCTCATCTTTGCCGCCCTTGTCTGGGCCGTCATCTTCGGCATTTATAGCGTATACATATATAAGGAGAGGATCGCCCAGACCCAGAGGATGGCCCACATGACCGCGAGCTATCTTACTAGGGAGCTCGCTGCCGGAAGCCAGTACTACACCTCGACGGTCGTCAGGAAGGCGCTTGATTCCGGCCTTTCCGTATCGAGCTCCTATTTGAACGAGGAACGGGCCATACCGCTCCACCTCACATTCCTCAAGGAGGCATCCCAGGGCCTTGGCTCAGAGGGCTTCTTCCACATGGAGCTCGTAAGCCTCCGCCCCGTAAACCCTGCCAACCTTCCCAAGGACGACTTCCAGAAAGAGGCCCTGAGCAGGTTCGACAAGGGTGCGGTCGCTGAGTTCTACAGGTTCGAGGACTATAAGGGGAAGAGGTCCATCAGATACATGCTTCCGGACATAGCCACTTCCCAGACCTGCGTTGACTGCCATAACGGGCATGCGGCAAGCCCGAAGAAGGACTACAGGATAGGGGACGTCACAGGAGGTCTCGAGGTCATAATACCCATAGAAAACGAGCTTGCGGCGGCCATGAACGACATATGGCGCTCGATAGGCTTCGGTTTCGTGGTGGTCCTGGCTATGGGCCTTGTAGGCCTCGCCTTCATAAGGAAGGTCGTCACCTCTCCCATACTGTCGCTGGTGGAGACGACCAGGCATCTCGCCTCCGGGGACCTTACTGGCAAGGCCGAGGTGGACTCGAACGACGAGATAGGCGATCTCGGCGGGCAGATGAACGAGGTCGTAAGGAACCTTCACAGGATGATAGAGGACATGAGGCGGACTTCGGACGAGGCGACGGGAATCTCCAAGAGGGTCGCCGAGATGAGCAGCTCCGTTCTCGAGGGCTCGAACGCCCAGGGCGCGGCCCTCGACTCCATAGGGTCCAACATGGGCGGGATAAACGCCTCCATATCCGGCATAGCCAATTACACCGAGGTCCTTGCCAAGTCGCTCGAAAAGGGCTCCATCTCGGTCCTCGAGCTCGGCGCGAGCATAAACGAGGTCGTGGACAGCATGGAGGCGCTCTCGATGAGCGTGGACGAGACCTCGGCGTCCACCAGGGACATGTCCTTCTCGATAAAAGACGTCTCCGAGAGCATAGAGAGCCTCTCTTCGGCCGTTACGCAGGTCTCGTCGTCGATAACGCACATAAGCGCGAGCATAAGGGAGGTGGAGGCCAACGCGGCAGAGGCCTCCATGTTCGCGGAAGAGGTCATAAGGGACGCCAAGGCCGGCATGGAAACGGTCGAGTCTACCATAGACGGGATATTGAAGACCAAAGAGATAACGAGGGAGTCAACGCACATAATAAACAGCCTCTCTGAAAGGATTAAAGAAATCGGGAAAATACTCGATGTGATACAGGAGGTGGCGGAGGAGACGAACCTCCTTGCCCTCAACGCGGCCATAATAGCGGCCCAGACCGGCGACCACGGAAAGAGCTTTTCCGTCGTGGCAAACGAGATAAAGGACCTGGCCGAAAGGGCCTCTACCTCAGCAAAGGAGGTCTCCGAGATAATCCACGCCGTAGAGCTCGAGTCCGACAGGGCGGTGAAGTCCATGGAGCGCGGCTACCTGAGCGTCGAGGAGGGCGTAAGGCTCTCGATGAAAGCCGGGGAGGGGCTCGAGAAGATACTTGGGAGCGCAAAGCGGTCCACCACGAGCGTAAGGCAGATAGCCGCCGCATCCGAGCTCCAGGCCAGGGAGAGCAGGATGGTTGCCGAGACGACCGAAAAGCTCGCGGAGATGACGAGGAGGATAGTGAACGCCACACACGAGCACGCCAGGGGGAGCGAGCTCATAAACAAGGCTACCGAGCGCATGTCCGAGATAACCTACAGGGTCAAGGCCACTACCAAGTCGCAGGCCGAGTCCACTCGCCAGGTAACATCCACAATAGGCGACGTAAACAGGATGGTCGCTTATATAAATGACGTCATAAAGGAGCAGAGCAGGAATACGACGAAGGTGCTGGAGGCCCTGGACGCCGTACGGAAGGTCTCGTTTGAAAACATAGAGAGGGCGGTTACCGCGGACAGGGCGGTCGAGGAGCTTGCCAGGCTCGACCGCGAGATGACCGAGCGGGTGAAGAGGTTCAAGCTAAAATAGACCGATCCGGGGTTCAACCGGCCTGAAACCGGGGCTTTCGGGCAGTAAAAGGGCTTGCAAGGGGGGATTTGATACCTTATAATACCTAAGTTTGCTATAAAAGACGCCTTTTTGCGTTGCAAAGCCCCCTTAAAGGGCTCCGGCCTAAGCAAACCTGCCTCAATTTTTGAAAGCTTCTCAGCTGGCGGCATTGCTCCTGAAAATGGGAATGGGCGCAACCTCCGGGCCCGGAAGGAAAGTCCCTTGCGAGAGTGGCGGAATCGGCAGACGCGCCAGACTTAGGATCTGGTGGGCAACCGTGGGGGTTCAACTCCCCCCTCTCGCACCAGTTTCCCAGGGTCTGAAGAAAACTCATATAGAATAGAGGGAAGGGTAAGATGCAGAACATCAGAGTCGAAGTCGAGGATTTGACCCCGGTAAAGAAGAAGCTCGATATCTCGGTGCCCGCCGAGACGGTAAGGAAGGAAATAGACGCGGCGTACCGCTCTATGAAGTCCACGGCGAACGTCGCCGGGTTCAGAAAGGGCTCGGTCCCGCTGAATATTTTGAAGGCCAGGTTCGCGAGCCATGTCCAGGAGGACGTGACGAGGAAGCTGATAGAGTCGACCTACCCCCATGCATTGGGGGAGAAAAAGCTCATGCCGGTCGAGGCCCCGAGCTTCGAGCTCAAGACCGAGAAGATAAGCGAGGACAGCGACTTCTCGTATTCGGTGACCGTCGAGGTCCAGCCGAGCGTCGAGATCGACGGCTACAAGGGCATGGAACTCAAAAAAGAGGAGGTTACGATCACCGAGGAAGACATGGAAAGGGGCCTGAATAACCTCTGCAAGGCTGCCGGCGAATGGGTTGAGGCCGACAGGAGCTCGGAGAACGGCGACATGGTCGTCGTGGATTTCGAGGCGTTCCTTGACGGTGAGCCGATAAAGAACGGAAAAAGTTCGGATTACGGGTGTATAATAGGTGAGAAGACGCTTCTTCCAGGCTTCGACGAGGCGCTCAAGGGCGTAAAAAAGGGTGAAAAAAAAGAATTTGAAATCAAGTTCCCCGAGAACTACAGCGAAACCGGCCTTGCCGGCAAGACAGGGCTCTTTAAGGTGGTCGTCAAGTCCGTGAAGGAGAAGGGGACCCCCGAGGTGAATGACGAGTTCGCCAAGGAGCTTGGCCTTGAGAGCGTCGAGGCGCTTCGCGCAAAGGTCAGGGAGGAAATAGAGAAGCACAAGAAAGCCGACTCCAAGGAGCGCCTGAAGACCGAGATACTCACGAAGCTCATAGAGAAGCACGCGTTCGATGTGCCTCAGGCGCTCGTCAACAGGTACCTGGGCATAATACTCGGCAGGGTGATCGAGAACATGAAGGCCGGGGTGATAGCCCCGGAGGACAAGGGGCTCGACATAGAGAAGCTCAAGGAGAAGTATACGCCCGCGGCCGTACGGTCGGTCAAGGAAGATATCATCCTCGACCATATATCCGCGAAGGAGCAGGTGGACGCGAGCGCCCTCGAGGTAGAGGACGCGGTAAGGAACATAGCGGCCCAGAGGGGCGTTTCCTACGAGTCCCTCATGGCCAGGATAGAAAGGGAAGGAGCCCTCGAGGTCATAAAGGACGGGCTCAGGCACGAGAAGGTATTCGATATCATCATAGAGGCGAGCAAGCCGGCCCCGTAGTCGGCCCGGCAATAAAAACAGGCGGCCTCTAAAAATTAGACATTTTTCCCGCATCAAGTGAGGGCCGGGAATAAAAAGCGGAGCATATATGTGAATATGTGAGCATTTTTATTCACGGCCTGACAAAGAGTCCGGGGAAAAGATCAATTTTTAGGGGTTGCCATAAACGGGAGGGGATATGAATCTTGTCCCTATTGTAGTCGAGCAGACTGGCAGGGGAGAGCGGTCGTACGACATCTATTCCAGGCTCCTCAAGGACAGGATAATCTTCCTGGGGAGCGGCGTGGACGACAATATCGCGAACCTGATTGTCGCCCAGCTCCTTTTCCTCGAATCCGAAGACCCTGAGAAGGACATCCACATCTACGTGAACTCCCCCGGTGGGCTCGTAACCGCCGGCCTCGCGATCTACGACACAATGCAGTACGTTAAGCCTGACGTCTCGACCATCTGCATCGGGCAGGCGGCTTCTATGGGGGCGCTCCTCCTCGCGGGTGGCGCGCCGGGCAAGCGCTATGCGCTTCCGCATTCGAGGATACTCATTCACCAGCCCCTGGGCGGAGCGCAGGGCCAGGCGACGGACATAGACATACAGGCCAAGGAGATACTGCGGGTAAGGGAAGAGCTGACCACCATACTGGCCCGGCATACCGGCCAGCCGCTCGACAGGATACACAGGGACACCGAGCGCGACTTTTTTATGACTGGGCAGCAGGCGGTCGAGTATGGTATAATTGACAAGGTCATAGAGAAGAGAGTCACAACTGAAGCCAAGCCGAAATAGGGATTAATAACGCGGGTTTCGGCCAAAGGAATGGTCGGAGGAGAAGATGTCGATCAACAAGAAAAGCGGCAGCTACCTGACCTGCTCTTTTTGCAGCAAGGGGCAGGATGAGGTGAGGAAGCTCGTAGCCGGGCCGATGGTGTACATCTGCGACGAGTGCATCGAGCTCTGCAATGACATCATTGCCGAGGAGTACGAGAAAGAGGAGTTCAAGAAGAGGGAGCATGCCATCCCGAAGCCCGCGGAGATAAAGAACATCCTCGACGAGTACGTCATCGGACAGGAGCACGCAAAAAGGGTTCTCTCGGTCGCGGTCCACAACCACTACAAGCGGATCGAGTCCAAGGTGTCCCTCGGGAACGTGGAGCTCCAGAAGTCCAACATACTCCTGGTCGGCCCGACCGGCTCCGGGAAGACCCTTCTTGCGCAGACCCTCGCGAAGATTCTGAACGTTCCCTTCACCATAGCCGACGCCACCACCCTCACCGAGGCCGGGTACGTGGGCGAGGACGTTGAGAACATAATACTCTCCCTTCTGCAGAACTCCGAGTACGACATCGAGAGGTGCCAGAAGGGCATAGTCTATATAGACGAGATCGACAAGATATCGAGGAAGAGCGACAGCCCCTCCATAACCAGGGACGTCTCAGGCGAGGGCGTACAACAGGCGCTCCTTAAGATAATCGAGGGGACCGTGGCCAACGTGCCGCCCAAGGGCGGCCGCAAGCACCCGCAGCAGGAGTTCCTGCAGGTGGACACCACCAACATACTCTTCATCTGCGGCGGGGCATTCTCGGGCCTGGATTCTATTGTGGCGCAGAGAGTAGGGAAGAGGGCCGTGGGCTTCAGCACGGACGAATCGAAGCAGAAGGACGTGGACACGAGCTACACGAAGCTCATGCACCAGGTCGAGCCCGGCGACTTCCTCAAATACGGGCTCATACCCGAGTTCATGGGCAGGCTCCCGGTGACGGCCGTCCTCGACGAGCTCAATGAGAAGGACCTGGTGAGGATACTCACGGAGCCCAGGAACGCACTCATAAAGCAGTACCAGAAGCTCTTCGAGTTCGAGAACGTGAAGCTCAAATTCACGGACAGCGCGCTTGCTGCGGTCGCGAAGGAGTCTATGAGGAGGAAGGCGGGGGCAAGGGGCCTCCGCGCCATCCTCGAGAACGTGATGCTCGATACGATGTACGAGCTTCCCTCGCAGACCAACATCAAGGAGTGCATAATCAACGAGGACGTTATCTTCGACAAGGCCAAGCCCATAATCGTGTACGGCAACAGGGCTGAGACGGCCTGAAACCCCGCCCGAATCGGCGTATTTCAAGTTTTCGTATAACGGGCCGCCGAAAGTGGCGGCGCCCGGGTTTTGGGCAGTAAGCGCCAGGGCCGGCCATCAGCCCGGCCCGGAGGGTTTTAGAGATGCTGTCCTTCATAAAGGGAGGAAGGGATTTGAAGAGAGACAGGATGATAGTCCCGCTCATACCGTTAAGGGACATAATAATATTTCCATACATGGTAGTGCCCCTCTTCGTGGGAAGGGAGAAGTCCATAAAGGCCCTCGAGCTCGCGATGGGCTCGGACAAGTCCATACTGCTCGCCGCCCAGAAGAAGGCCAAGACCGAGGAGCCCGGCCAGGACGACATCTACGACGTAGGCACGCTCGGCACTATTCTCCAGCTCCTCAGGCTCCCGGACGGCACCGTAAAGGTGCTTGTCGAGGGCAAGAAGAGGGCGAAGATAAAGGAGTACGTCTCCGAGGACGACTGCTTCATGGTCGCGGTCGAGGAGGTCGAGGAGGTCATAGACGAGACCGTCGAGACCGAAGCCCTTACGAGGTCGGTCGTTAAGTCCTTCGAGTCCTACGTGAAGTTCAACAAGAGGGTCCCGCCCGAGATGCTCATGAGCGTATCCTCGATAGAGGACCCGGGCAGGCTCGCGGACACCATCTGCTCGCACCTGACCATCAAGATAGAGGACAAGCAGGCGCTGCTGGCGCTCCCGAGCCCCACCAAGAGGCTCGAGAGGCTCTACTCCATCATGGAGAACGAGATCGAGATACTCGAGGTGGAGCAGAAGATCCGCCAGAGGGTCAAGCGCCAGATGGAGAAGACCCAGAAGGAATACTACCTCTCCGAGCAGATGAAGGCCATCCAGAAGGAGCTCGGCGAGAAGGACGACCTTAAGGGCGAGATACAGGAGTTCGAGGAAAAGCTCAAGACCAAGAAGATGTCCAAGGAGGCGAACAGGAAGGCCAAGCAGGAATTGAAGAAGCTTCGCCTCATGTCGCCCATGTCGGCCGAGGCCACGGTATCGAGGAACTACATAGACTGGCTCCTCTCGCTACCCTGGGACACGGTCACCGACGAGAAGAAGGACATAACCGAGGCCGAGAAGGTCCTGGACGAAGACCACTACGGGCTCAAGGCCGTGAAGGAACGGATAATCGAGTACCTGGCGGTAAGGGGCCTCGTAGACGAGATGAAGGGCCCGATACTCTGCCTTGTCGGCCCTCCGGGCGTCGGGAAGACCTCGCTTGCGAAGTCCATCGCAAGGGCCACCGGCAGGAACTTCGTAAGGCTCTCCCTCGGCGGAGTGAAGGACGAGGCCGAGATACGGGGCCACAGGAGGACCTACATAGGCTCCATGCCCGGTAAGATAGTTCAGTCGCTCAAGAAGGCGGGCTCCAACAACCCTGTCTTCCTCCTGGACGAGGTGGACAAGATGAGCCACGATTTCAGGGGGGACCCGGCAAGCGCATTGCTCGAGGTACTGGACCCGGAGCAGAACCATACGTTCAGCGACCATTACCTGGACTGCGACTACGACCTCTCGAAGATAATGTTCATAACGACCGCCAACTCGGTGCAGGGCATCCCTTACCCGCTCCTCGACAGGATGGAGCTTATAAGGATACCCGGGTACACCGAGCTTGAGAAGCTCCACATCGTGGAGCGGTTCCTGCTCCCGAAGCAGCTCAAGATGCACGGCCTTACAAAGGCGAACCTGGACATGGGGAAATCCACCATCCTCATGCTCATAAGGAGATACACGAAAGAGGCCGGAGTCAGGAACCTCGAGCGCCAGGTCGCTGCCATATGCAGGAAGGCGGCAAAGGAGATACTGAAGAAGGGCCTGAACGCGAAGGTGACGGTAACGGCCAGGTCGCTCGCCAAGTACCTTGGAGTGCCGCCCTATCGCTACGGCACTGTGGACAAGACGAACGAGGTGGGCATGGCCACCGGCCTTGCCTGGACAGAGGTCGGAGGCGAGCTCCTGGTAATAGAGGTGGCGCTGGTCCCCGGAAAGGGGAAGCTCACGATAACCGGAAAACTCGGAGAGGTGATGCAGGAGTCCGCGCAGGCCGCGATGACCTACGTCCGGAGCCGCGCAACCGAGCTCGGCCTCGAGAGGGACTTCTACCAGAAGCTCGACATACACATCCACGTGCCCGAGGGCGCAATCCCGAAGGACGGGCCGTCCGCCGGTATCACCATGGCAACGGCGCTCGTATCGGCATTGACGAAGATAGCCGTCCGCAAGGACGTGGCCATGACCGGCGAGATAACGCTACGCGGGAAAGTCCTTCCCATAGGCGGCCTGAAGGAGAAGCTCCTGGCGGCGCACAGGGCCGGCATACCCAAGGTGCTCATACCGGCCGAGAACGAGAAGGACCTTAAGGAGATACCGCAGCAGATCCTTAAGAAGGTCAAAACCGAGCTCGTCGAGCACATGGACGAGGTGCTCATAAAGGCGCTGGACGCGAAGACCAGGGAAGAGATATTCAAGGTCAAGGCCGTCGAGAAGGCGGTCGTACCTGATGCTCCTGCCGAGGCGCCCGCGCCTGTTGCAGGAGACCTCGTAAGGCACTAAGGCTTCGAATCTCCTTGACAGGGGAGGCCAAAACTGATAAAAAACTGAATCCCCCACCGAAAGGCGGGGGATTCAACTTGAGAGGCCGGGCAGTTTGATTTTGGGCGGCTAAGAAGCACTAAGCCGCGCCGGTTTCAGAGGGCGGATAGCTCAGTCGGTAGAGCACAGCCCTTACAAGGCTGGGGTCACAGGTTCGAACCCTGTTCCGCCTACCATGAATTACAGCCGCACCCTGCTATAATAAGAGGGCAGGCTTTTTTAAGCGTAAAAAACACGGGGCCGTAGTTAAGTCGGTTATAACGCTGGCCTGTCAAGCCAGAGGGCGCGGGTTCGAGTCCCGTCGGCCCCGCCAGACACGAAGAGCCCTGAAACCCGGAAAACCGGGTTTCAGGGCTCTTTTTATTAGGGCAACCTGCCGCGAATCCCGATTTCCTGATATAATCCATTGGCCAGGCCCCGTGGGGCCGTAAATTGGATTTTCTACAGGAGGGGACATGGCAAAACCGGAAAAGTTCGTCTACGTGTGCGTGAACGAGAGGCCCGAAGGGCACCCGAAGGGCTCGTGCACGCTGAGGGGAGGCCGCGAGGTGCTCATGGCTTTCGCAAAGGAATTCGAGCAGCAGGACCTCTTCGGCAGGTTCGCGCTCGTGCAGACCGGCTGCATGGGGCCGTGTTTCGAGGGGCCCATTGCCGCCGTATTCCCGGACAACGTCTTCTACAGGGACCTGGCCCCGGCAGACGCGGCGGCCATCACAAAGGAGCACCTTATCGGGGGGAAACCCGTCGTCAGGAAGGTGATGGAAGACAGGGATTGGAAGTAAGCGGGAAAGAATAAAAGAACAGGACGCGTTTTATCGATAGCGCCGTTCCCTTTGGGAACGGCGCTATCCCGTTTCCCTGCAGCGCGAAAAAGGAATTTCAGGGTACCACTTCGAGCACGCCTTCCATTCCTTTTTCCCTGTGGCTCTTTTGAAAAGGGAAGTCCTTCCCGCAGTGGAACGGGTATTTGCCTGCTTTTGTCGGCGTGAACCTTATGAAGACCGGTTTCCTCGTAAGCTCCTCCGAAACCTCGATCCCGGCTTCCGGGGCGTTTATGATAAAGTCGTGCGGGATAATCAATGCTTCGGACTTCAATTCAAGCTCGACAGGCACCCCGGCCTTGACGATTATATGGCCGGGTCTGAAATAATAGCTCCCGGCGGCCACTTCCGCCCTTTGGACCCAGTCCGGCCCGATTCGCGCCTCGTATGCATCGCCTTCCGGCTGTGAGAGCGCCGGTACTGCTCCAAGCGCAATCATGAGAACGGTAATAAGGAAATGCCTCATCCGACCCCCCTATACTCGCAGACCATATCTCTGTATGATTTCAGGCGCCCTTAATCGGAGTATAGCAGAAAAGCGCGATGCTATTTTCTGAAAGCCCCATATATCCGGCTGAGCGCTTTTTCGAGCACCGCTCTAGGGCAGGCGAGGTTCATCCTGTAAAAGCCTTCCCCGCCGGGGCCGAATATGCGTCCGGGCGTCATATCGACTCGTGCTTTCAAAAGGAGCCCTTCATCTACCGAGGCCTCCGGGAGGCCGAGGCCCCTGAAATCGAGCCACCCGAGATACGTCCCTTCCATGGCCGAGACCTTTACCTCCGGGAGTTTTTCCCGGAAAAAATCCCTCATAAAAAGATAGTTCCCGTTGAGATAGGTTATAAGCTCGTTGACCCATTCGCCGCCTTTTGCGTACGCGGCCTCCAGGGCGGCCATGCCGAGCACGTTCGGCCTCTTGAGCCCTGCCTTGGAGAGCGCCAGGTCGAACCTCTCATAGAGCCACTTGTCCGGTATTATGACATTTGCCACGTGCAGCTCGGCGAGGTTGAAGGTCTTGCTCGGCGAGGTGCATGTGACGGTAATACTCGAGACCTCGTCAGAAAGCATTGCCGTGGGCGTGTGCGTGCAGCCCGGCATTACGAGGTCCGCGTGTATTTCATCTGATATGATGATTATGCCGTTCTCGAGGCAGACTTCCGTCAGATCTTTGAGCTCGTCCCTCAGCCAGACCCTGCCCACAGGGTTATGCGGGCTTGAGATGATGACCATTTTCGTCCTGCCGTCGATTACGCGCTTAAAGCCCTCGATGTCCATGGAGTACGTGTTGCCTTCGCATTTAAGCGGGTTATTCACGACGACCCTGCCGTTATCGGCAATGACGGCCCTGAACGGGTGATAGACGGGCGGCTGTATCACGATCCTGTCCCCGGGCTCGGTAAAGGTCTGCACCGCGAAGGCGAGTGCCGGGATGACCCCGGGTGTGGGCCTTATCCATTCCTTCCTGACCTCCCAGCCGGACCTCTTCAAGAGCCATTTGGAGAGTGAAGAAAAATAGCCCTCTGGCACAACCGTATATCCGAAGACGCCGTGCCTGGCCCTTTCGACCACCGCGTCGATAACGAAGTCCGGGGCCTCAAAATCCATGTCGGCTATGGACATGGGGATCACATCCTCCACCTCGCCCTTCATCTGGTGGTGGTCCCATTTGACCGAGTCGGTCCCGGTCCTGGAGATTATCCTGTCGAAGTCATATTTCACGCCTGTATTCCTCCGGCTTTCTATCAGGATGTTGAAAAAGTCCTCCTGGGCTTTTTCAACCACGTCTTGGCAGGAATGAATCCGTCCAAGCCTCACGAATTGCTCGACTTGGATAGTCTTCGCAATTTGGCAACCATCCGTGGATTGCTTAGCAGGGTGTTTAAACACCCTGCTATTTTTTCCTTTTCGCGCCCCTTGAGGGCTCTGCAATCATCGGGTCGTCCGGCCAGTGGTGCTTCGGGTACCTTCCCCGGAGCTCCTTTTTAACGAGCTGGTAGCTTGACGTCCAGAACCCGGCAAGGTCGTCGGTTACCTGCATCGGGCGGCCCGCGGGTGAAAGGAGGTGAAGGAGGAGTTTTATTTTTCCTCCCGCTATCGTCGGGGTCGAGGCGAGCCCGAACATCTCCTGAAGCCTCACGGCGAGCACAGGACGCTCGCCCGAATAGTTGATGGTTATCTTCGAGCCGCTCGGGACCACGATGTGTGCCGGGGCGAGCCTGTCGAGCGATTCGCGCTCATCCCATGAGAGCATGCCGAGGATCGCAGCCTTCATATCAATGCCCTTAAGGTGCTCAAGCCTGGTCATGCCGGATGCGAACGGCCCGAGCCATTCCTCAAGCGAACCAAGGAGCTTTTCGTCCGAAAGGTCCGGAAAGACGGCCCCTGTAAGGTCGGCTACGCGGTTTAGAAAGTTTATGCGCGACCGCAGGCCCTCAGAGTGCCTGTCCCAGGGGAGCGCCCCGATGCCGTTCTGCCTGATCCCTTTAATGAGCGCAGTAAGCACCATCTCCCTGTCCGGGTTCTTAATCTGCCTCTCGGAGAGGACCAGTGCCGATAGCCTCTTTTCGGCCCTGGCGATAACGCATTTCTCCTGCTGGTCCCAATCGATGATGTCTATCGCCTCTATCTGGTCAGTGAAATACTCCTCAAGCCAGGGTCCGGGGAAAGGGGCCGCGAGGAAGACGCGGGATTCCCTCTCTCCGCCTTCTAGGCTCGCGGCGACAATGTATTCTTCGCTCGCGGTCGAGGGCGGAAGGAGCGCGCCCCTTCCGTTCGCGAGGAGATAGCGGTCGGCCCCTCCGCCGCCCCTTCTTTTCCCAATCCTGTCCGGATACGCGAACGCAAGGAGTAGCCCGGCCTTGTCCGGGTCTCCTGGCTTGCCCTTTATCCCGAGCGCTCTTTCGAGCTGCCGGGCGGCTGCTTTCACCCTTTCAAAGGCGCCCCTGTCGATGGTATGGGTCCCGCCGCGGGCGCCGCCAGAGAGTAGCTCAAGCCTGTGGCGCAGGTCCGGGTCCCTTTCGTCCTTGAGGAAGTCCCGCTCCGTAAGGAAGGCGGCGATATGGCAGGCGAGCGCGCCGAGCCCTATGGAGTTTCCCCTTATTACCATGTGCGCAAGGCGCGGGTGGAGCGGCAGCCTCGCCATCTCCCTTCCGTGGGCGGTTGCGCTGCTGTCGTGCCCTACGGCCCCGAGTCGGAAGAGAAGCTCCCTTGCCTGGGAGAGCCCCCCTTTCGGGGGCGGGTCGAGCCACCTGAGTTTCTCCGGGTCGGCGGCCCCCCAGACCGAAAGCTCAAGGGCAAGGGGCAGGAGATCGGCTTCCAGTATCTCGGGCGTGGCCCGTTCCTTTAGGGCCGCGTTCATGTGCTCGGGCCATAATCTCAGGCAAACTCCGGGGGCGAGCCTCCCGGCCCTGCCGCATCTCTGGGCCGCGGAGTCCTTTGTGACCCTGACCGTCTCAAGCCTGCTCAAGCCTGTAGCGGGAGAAAAGCGCGGCACGCGCTTAAGCCCCGAATCTATGACCACCCGTATCCCGTCTATCGTAAGGCTCGTCTCCGCTATGGAGGTGGCGAGCACGACCTTTCTCCTCCCCGGAGGCGGGGGCCTTATCGCCTGGTCCTGCGCCTCCCTGGAGAGGTCTCCATAGAGAGGGACGATATCCACGTCCGGCGTGGGTTTTTTCTCCATGAGCGCGCCTTCCACCCGCTTTATCTCGCCGCTACCCGGAAGAAATACCAGGACGCTCCCGGTTTCTTCCCTCAAGGCCGAAAGGACCGCGGAGGCTACCTTCTTCACGAAATCCGGCCCGGTCTCAGTATCGGCCCTCTCGGGCCTCAATGTGCCGGGTAAATACCTTGTAGCCACAGGATAAGAGGCCCCGAAGCTTCTTATGACCGGCGCACCTCCGAGGAGGGAAGCTATTTCCCTGCCGTCGAGTGTCGCCGACATGACGAGTATCTGGAGGTCCTCCCTTAATGCCGACTGGCATTCTAAGGTGAGGGCGAGGCCGAGGTCCGCGTGCACGCTCCTTTCATGGAATTCGTCAAAGATGACTATCCCGGTCCCTTCGAGCGAGGGGTCGTCCTGAATGAGGCGCGTGAGTATCCCTTCGGTAACGACCTCTATCCTAGTCCGGGGGCCGACGGAGCTGTCGAGCCTTGTCCTGTAGCCGACCGTCTCACCGGTCCTTTCGCCGAGGAGCTCGGCCATCCTCGATGCGGCGGCCCTTGCCGCGAGCCTCCTCGGCTCGAGCATCAGGATGCGTTTTTGACCAAGCCGGCTCTCCCCGAGAAGGGCCAACGGGACTATCGTGGTCTTTCCCGCGCCCGGAGAGGCCTCGAGGACCGCGTTCCGCCCTCCCTTGAGAGCGAGAAGGAGTTCCGGTAGGATCTCGTTCACCGGCAGGCCCGTGTCCCTGACTAGATTGGAAAGGTCTTTAAGCATATGATTTTTTAACATAAAAACAACTCAAGCCCAAACCAATTCAAGCACGCGCTCTGCCTTGTAAACCTATTTTGCTTCTTGGGGGTACATATTTGATGTTATTTTGTAATCTGATAGACTTTGATAGGTTTCCTTTGTAAACAGGCCATAAATGAGCGCAGCCATGAATATTCCTCCGGGCCGCTGGCTCGGATTTTTTGAGGGGGTTTTGATGAAGGAGAGGTTGGCTGAAGTGAAGTGGCACTCGCTCGGCGTAAAGGAGGCCATGGAGGCGCTTGATTCGGGTCCAAAGGGGCTTACCGCGTCCGAGGCGGCCCGGAGGCTCAAGGAGTTCGGCCCCAACCGCCTCACTCCGCAGAGGAAGCGGGGGCCTCTCGCCCGGTTCTTATCGCAGTTCCATAATGTCCTCATATACGTACTACTCATAGCGGCGGTCATCACAGCCCTCCTCGATCATTGGGTGGACTCGGGAGTCATCCTGGGCGTCGTTATCGTTAACGCGCTCATCGGGTTCATACAGGAGGGCAAGGCCGAGAAGGCCCTCGACGCGATAAAGAAGATGCTCTCGCTAAACGCCCTCGTCCTCCGGGACAACGTGAAAACGACAGTCCCTGCCGAGGAGCTCGTTCCCGGCGACATAGTATTCCTGCAGTCCGGGGACAAGGTGCCGGCCGACTTGAGGCTCGTATCCGTAAAGAGCCTCCGGATAGACGAGGCGGCGCTCACCGGTGAATCGGTGCCTGTCGAGAAGGCAGCCGAGCCAGCGCCGGAGCACGCCACCATCGGGGACAGGAACTCGCTCGCCTTCTCCGGCACGCTTGTCACATACGGACAGGCGAGCGGGGTCGTCGTTGCGACCGGCGACTCCACCGAAATAGGCCGGATAAGCTCTCTTCTTTCGGAGGTAGAGCCCCTTACGACGCGCCTCCTCCTCAGCATGTCCCAGTTCGGAAGATGGCTCTCGGCCGCGATAATCGCCCTTGCCGCCGCTACGTTCTTCTTCGGCATGCTCGTAAGGGATTATTCGGCGGGGGAGATGTTCCTCGCCGGCATAGGTCTCGCTGTCGCGGCCATACCCGAGGGGCTGCCCGCGATAATAACCATAACGCTCGCCATAGGCGTCCAGAGGATGGCGAGGCGTAATGCGATAATAAGACGCCTCCCGGCGGTCGAGACCCTCGGCTCCGTGACGGTCGTATGCTCGGATAAGACCGGCACCCTCACCCGTAACGAGATGACCGTCCAGTCGGTGATAACCCCGGGCAAGACCTTCACCGTGAGCGGCGTGGGCTACGACCCCCACGGCGGGTTCCTCCTCGGCGGCAAGGACATCGTTCCCGAGGAGCACCCCGGTCTCATGGAGATTGCGAAGGCGGGCCTCCTCTGCAATGACGCGACCCTCAGCAAGGACGAGGAGGAGTGGCGGGTGCACGGCGACCCTACAGAGGGCGCGCTCGTAACCGTTGCGCTCAAGGCCGGGCTGGAGCACGCGTTCATTAACGAGATGTTCCCGAGGGAGGACGCCATACCCTTCGAATCCGAGCACCGCTTCATGGCGACCCTCAACCACGACCACGAAGGGCACGCCTTCATATTTCTGAAGGGCGCGCCTGAACGGGTCTTAAAAATGTGCGGCAGCCAGAGGACTTCGGGAGGAGACGAAGAGCCGCTTGATCTATCATACTGGCAGGGGCGGGTGGCTGAAACCGCAAGCCGGGGGCAGAGGCTTATCGCGGTAGCTTGCAAGCCGGTATCGATAGAGGTGCACGAGCTTTCCTTTTCAGACGTGGAAGGCGGCCTTACTCTCCTCGGCATGTTCGGCATAATCGACCCGCCCAGGGCCGAGGCGATAAGCGCCGTGGCGCTCTGCAAATCGGCCGGGATACGCGTAAAGATGATAACCGGCGACCATGCCCTCACCGCCCGGTCAATAGGCTCCGCTATCGGCATCGGCGAGAACAGACAGTCCGTAACAGGCGAGGAGGTCGAGTCCATGGACTTTGCCAGCCTGAAAGAAGCAGTGGTTGATTGCGACGTCTTCGCACGCGTAAGCCCGGAGCACAAACTGAAGCTCGTGGAGGCCCTTCAGGATAACGGCGAGGTAGTGGCCATGACCGGCGACGGCGTAAACGACGCCCCGGCCCTCAAGAGGGCCGATGTGGGCGTGGCCATGGGCATAAAGGGGACCGAGGTCGCGAAGGAGTCCTCGGAGATGGTCCTTGCCGACGACAACTTCGCCTCGATATCGAACGCTGTCGAGGAGGGTAGGACCGTTTACGACAACATAATAAAGTCGATAACATTCATACTCCCGACAAACGGGGGCGAGGCGGGCATCATACTCGCCGCCATATTCTCCGGGATGATGCTGCCGATAACCCCGGTCCAGATACTCTGGGTGAACATGATAACCGCCGTGACCCTGGCCCTTTCTCTCGCTTTCGAGCCGCCCGAGGCGGACGTTATGAGGCGGCCTCCTAGGGACCCCAAGGAGCCGATACTCTCGGCCTTTCTCATCTGGAGGGTACTTTTCGTCTCAGGTATCATCATCATCGGAACGTTCGGCCTCTTCGTCCTGGAGAGGACGAACGGGACCCCGATAGAGGAGGCCAGGACAGTGGCCGTGAATACGCTCGTCATGTTCGAGGTCTTCTATCTCCTGAACACGAGGTATCTGAGGAGGTCTGTAGTATCTTTCGAAGGGCTCTTCGGCAACAGGTACGCCCTTATCGCGATAGCGCTGGTCGTCTTCTTCCAGCTCCTTTTCACGTACGTGCCTTTCCTGCAATCGCTCTTCGGCACGGCTGATATTGGGGTGTCGGACTGGCTGAGGATAGTGGCGGTCGCGTTTACCGTCTTCGTCCTCGTGGAAATTGAGAAATTCCTGATCGACAGGAACAGCCAGAGGACGACCGGGGTTTGGCATGGAAGGCACGGGTCCTGATTTCGCGCCCGTCCTGTCATTTTCAGTTTTTCAGGTTTTTCGTGAGGGCCGTTTCATCCGTATAAATCTCGACCAGGGAGGCTTTCATGGAGGAGATTTCCAGAAAAGAGGGACGCGCCTTTTCATTCCTGGGCCTTAACAGGCGGGATGCCAAGCCCAGGCAGAGGGGGATAACCGAAATACGCGGTCCCTATTATACGCCCATCGGCAAGAGGCAGCTCGAGGACATATTCGAGACCTTCGGCGAATACGTGGATATATTGAAGTTCGCGGGAGGCTCTTTCTCCCTTATGCCGGCCGAGGCGCTCAGGGACATTATCGACCTTGCGCACGCCTATGGCGTGGAGGTCGATACAGGCGGCTTCATCGAGCATGTGCTCGCGAGGGACGCGGACGCGGTCGGTAAATATATAGAAGAGTGCAAGGATTTTGAGTTCGACATAATAGAGGTCTCAAAGGGCTTCATCTCCATCCCGGCGGACGACATGGTGAGGCTGACCTCAAAGATAGTCGCCGCCGGCTTGAGGGTCAAGGCCGAGGTCGGGATACAGTTTGGGGCCGGAGGGGCGAGCCCCGCCCGGGAGCTCGAGTCCGAAGGCGTCCAGGACCCCGGCTGGGCCATCCAACAGGCGAAGAGACACCTTGACGCCGGCGCGTCCATGATAATGGTCGAGTCGGAAGGCATAACCGAAGGCGTGTCGAGTTGGCGGACGGACGTGATAAGCGAGTTCATTGGGGAGCTGGGGCTCGACCGGGTCATGTTCGAGGCTGCAGACCCCGAGGTCTTCACATGGTACGTAAAAAACTACGGCCCGGAGGTGAACCTCTTCGTGGACCACAGCCAGATAGCGCTCCTCGAAAGCCTTCGCTCTGGCATATGGGGCACAAAAGATGTATGGGGGAGGATTATAACATACAAACCATAGGCAACTACGTCAAGTCTCCTCTTTAGCAGAATGAAAAACCTGCCGGATACGCTTCTTCACATCATTCCTCCTCTTCCAAGTCCCGATACCGCTTGACAGGAAAGGGCTCTGCTGGGATAATATCCGGGATTTGCGTTTCGCCTCAAGTGCTTGAAAAACAAATCTTTTCCGGAGATTTTCTCCCGGAGGGCCATACTGATGATACAGATGTTCCATGTCTCCAAGAGCTATGAGGGCGGCACGCCTGCCCTTACGGATATAACGCTCAAGGTGCAAAAAGGCGAGTTCGTCTTCATAACCGGGCCGAGCGGAGCTGGGAAGTCCACCCTGCTTAAGATCATGTGCGGCTCCGAGGCCCCTACCGAGGGGCAGATAATACTCGACGGGAGGAACTACGTGAGGATACCCCCTGAGGAGCTCCCGCCCTTAAGGAGGCGTATCGGGTTCGTATTCCAGGATTTCAAGCTCCTTCCGAAAAAGAGCGTATTCGACAACATAGCGCTTTCGCTCAAGGTCATGGGCACGCCCCCTTCGGAGATAAAAAGGCGGGTCACGAAGATGCTTTCCTATGTGAGACTCCAGCACCGCGCGAATTTCAAGCCGCTTCAGCTCTCCGGCGGAGAGCAGCAGAGGGTGGCCATCGCAAGGGCGCTTGTGAAGGACCCGGCCATAATACTCGCGGACGAGCCTACGGGAAACCTCGACCCCGAACTATCGGTCCAGATAATAGAGCTTTTCAGGGAAGTGAGCAGCCGCGGCACTACCGTGGTCGTCGCGACCCATGACAAGGGCCTCCTTGAAAGATACGCGAAGCGCACCATAGCCCTCGAGGCGGGGAGGCTTGCGTAGATGGCCGGGACAGGATCCGCGAATATCTTCTACATCGTCTCCGACGCCCTGGGCTCGCTTAAGGAGAACAAGGGCACGACCGTCCTTACCTCCTTCACGCTCGGCTTTTCGCTCGCGATATTCTCGCTATTCGCGTTCGTGATAACGAACCTCAATACGGTCGTAAAGAGCTGGGGCGACAGGACCCAGGTGATAGCTTACCTGAAAGACGACCCCGGCTCGTCCCCCGAGGCCCTGAAGGAGAAGATACTCAGGATGGAGGGGGTCAGGGGAGCGGAGTTCATCTCGAAGGAGAAGGCCCTCGGGGAATTGAGGCTTGAGCTGAAGGGGCACGAGGGAATCCTCGAAGGGGTCGATTCGAACCCGCTCCCGGCGTCCTTCGAGATAAAGGTCCGGGATGAGCATATAGAGCCCGCGAGGCTTGCATCGATCGTTTCGGGGCTCAAGGCTGAGGCCTGGGTCGAGGAGGTGCAGTACAGCAAGGAATGGGCGGAGAAGCTCGCGTCCTTACTGAGGTTCATAAAGCTTGCCGCCGCGACCATCGGCCTTTTCCTCGCGGCCGCTACCCTTTTCATAATCTCTAATACGATTAGGCTCGCGGTCTATGCGCGCAGGGACGAGATCGAGATAATGAAGCTCGTTGGCGCCTCCGACATGTACGTAAAGGCGCCCTTCATAATAGAGGGCGTTATCCAGGGAGTACTCGGCGGGCTCCTCGCAATGGGCATATTGGCAGCCGGCAGGGTCGCCATAATGGGGCAGGTGCCCCCGTACCTCCGGTTCGCCCTTGAGATGCCTTATCCTGTGCCGCTCTTTATCGCCGTGCTCGCCGCATCGGGCATCGTAATGGGTGTTGCCGGAAGCCTCATCTCCATGAACAGGTTCCTCAAGGTATGAAGTGGCGGGTACTTGCTCTCCTCCCGCTCCTGGTCGCGGTGTGCTGGAGCCCGGCCCTTGCCGCCGAAAAGAGCGCAAGGCAGGAGCTCATAAAAAAGGAGAAGAGCCTCGAGGACGTAAAGCGGCAGATACGGGAGAATAAAAAGGGGATAATCGAGGCTGCCGAGAAAGAAATGGACATACTCGGCGAGCTCGAGGTCATTAGCAAGGACCTCGCGGCCAAGAGGGAGGAGCTAAGGGCCGTAAGGGCTTCGATACAGAAGATAAGGAAGGAGTCAGGGAGGGTCGGCGCCGAGATAGAGAGGCTCGAGGCCAGGAAAAGGGAGCTCGCGGACAGGCTCAAGGCAAGGCTCAAGGCCATGTACAAGATGAAGAGGGGCGAGACAATGGAGGTCCTCTTCTCATCCGATGCCGGAAACCTCGGAAGGCGCCACAAGTACCTAACAATGCTGATGGACATGGACGCCGAGCTCATGGAGGACTTCTCGGCTACCCTCGGAACCCTCGAAGCCGAGAAGGAGAAAAACGCCCTCCTCCTTACGGAGCTCGGCACGGCCAGGGCAGAGGCCCTCTTACGGCAGAAGGAGGCGGAGGCGCTCCAGAGAAAGAAGCTCGCGCTCCTTTCCGGCGTCAAGCAGGAGAAGGCTAGGCGCGAGCGCGTTCAGAAGGAACTCGAGGAGGCCGCTACGGAGCTATCAAAGCTCATAGACAGGCTCAGGGCCGCTGAGAGCGAAGCGCCCCCTTCGGGCACCGGTTTTCCGTCGATGAAGGGGAGGCTGCCCATGCCGGTGAACGGCAAGGTCATCTCCTTCTACGGCAAGGTAAGGCACCCGAAGTTCCAGACCGTTACCTTCAATAACGGCATCACGATAGAGTCCCCGCTGGGGCAGCCTGTAAATAGCGTCTATGCCGGGAAGGTGATTTATGTCGGGTGGCTCAAGGGCTACGGGCAGGTGATGATAATAGACCACAAGGGCGGCTTCTATACCCTTTACGCGCATCTCGGCAAGGTCCTGAAGGAGACGGGGGAGGAGGTCGAATCCGGCGCTGAGGTCGGCCTTATAGGCGACTCCGGCCCGGACGGCAGGCCCGGCCTTTATTTCGAGATACGGCAGAAGGGAATCCCAAGGGACCCCATGGCGTGGTTGTCCGCACGGTGATTTTGTGATTTTTTATGTTTCAAGCCCGGCTCCTCATTTGATATAATGTTGGAACTGCGGCCAGTTTCGGCTTTCATAGCGCAGAAAAGGAGGAACATATTTTGATGAGGAAGATATTCGACCCCAGGCTCCTCGCCGGGGCCTTGGCCATAATAGCGGTCTTCTCGTTTTCATCCTGGGGGGTGCAGAAGTCCGCGTCGGTGCCGGAAGGCACCTACGAGAACCTCAAGCTCTATACCGACGTTCTGGGCATCGTGCAGGATAGCTATGCCGAGGACATCGACTCGAAGGACGTCATCTACAACTCCATAAAGGGCATGGTCAAGGGGCTCGACCCTCATTCGAGCTTCATGACCCCCGAAGAGTACAAGGAGATGCAGGTCGACACCAGGGGTAGCTTCGGCGGCCTCGGCATCGAGATAGGCATGCGCGACAACACCCTGACCGTAGTGGCCCCCATCGAGGACACGCCGGCATTCAAGGCAGGCCTCCTCGCGGGCGACAAGATCGTGAAGATAGGTGACAAGCACACCAAGGACATCAGCATCCAGGACGCGATAGGGCTCATGAGGGGGCCCAAGGGCACCCCGGTGACCATCCACATCATGAGGGAAGGGTTCGACGAGCCCAAGCCGTTCACGATCGTCAGGGCCATCATAAAGGTCAAGAGCGTCAAATATAAGATGCTCGAGGAAGGCATCGGCTACGTCAAGCTGAACCAGTTCCAGGAGCGCACCTCCGAGGACCTCGACAAGGCCCTTAAGGACCTCGCTTCCAAGACCAACGGCGGAATGCTTACCGGACTGGTGCTGGATTTGAGGAACAACCCCGGAGGACTCCTCCAGGAGGCGGTCTCGGTATCGAACGAGTTCCTCGACTCCGGCCTTATCGTCTACACGAAAGGCAGGGCGCCCGGGCAGAACATGAGCTTCAGCGCGGACAAGGCCCGGAGCCAGCCGGACTATCCGATGATAGTGCTCGTCAATAACGGGAGCGCCTCGGCCTCCGAGATAGTCGCCGGAGCTCTCCAGGACCACAAGAGGGCGATCGTCATGGGCGTGCCCACCTTCGGCAAGGGCTCCGTCCAGACCATAATCCCGCTCTCGGACGGCTCGGCCGTCCGGCTTACGACATCCAAATATTACACGCCTTCCGGCAGGTCGATCCAGGCCAAGGGCATCGAGCCCGACATAGTGGTGGGCGAGGCCCCGAAAGGGCATATAAAAGAGGCTGACCTCGAAGGCCATCTCGCGCCCGAGGGGCCGGCTGTAGAGAAAAAGAGCGAGAAGCCGGAGATAGAGCAGATAAAGGCGACCCCGGCCGAGCCGTCCAAGCCGGGCGAAGAGCCCGAGGACATACAGCTCAAGGAAGCCGTCGAGTACCTTAAGAAGCAGCTGCAGCAGAAGGCCACTGCGAAGGCGAGCTGAAATCCGAAATAGAAGGCATGGCAGCAAAGGCCCCGAAAGGGGCCTTTGCCTTATGGAGGCGGCCTGAATGGGAAAGAGAAGGAAAAAGACCGGAGGCTATGCCTGGGTGCTGGTAGTGCTCGGGTTCATCGCCGGGGCCGCAATCGCCGTCCTGGGGCTCAAGTACATGGGCTTTGAGAGGACCCCTCCGGAAAGGCCCAGGGTGAGCGTCCCTCCGCCTGTAAGGGTCGAGCCCGAGAGGGAACCCGTGCCGCGTGAAGCGCCTCCACCCATTGAAGAAGAGCCCATGCCGCCGGGGAAGGCAATAACCCCGCCGCCTCTACCCAAGCTTGCCGTCGTCATAGACGACATGGGCCCCGACCTCAATAAGCTCCGCGAGCTCCTTAAGCTGGATAAGCCCGTCACCATTGCCGTGATGCCGAAGATGCGTTTCTCGAAAGAGGTGTCCACGGAGGCGGCCTCGGGCGGCCTTGACGTAATAGTGCACATGCCCATGGAGCCCAAGAACACGGAAGGGCACAATCCCGGAAACGGCGCCCTCCTGGTCGCGATGACCGACGAGGAGATAGCCTATCTGCTGGACGAGGGCTTCAAATCCGTGCCCGGGGCAATAGGCATCAATAACCACATGGGCTCGAGGTTCACCGAGGACCCTGACAAGATGAGGATCGTCTTGAAGAACGTCAAGGAGAGGGGGCTCCTCTTCCTCGACAGCCGCACCTCGGCCGAGACCGTCGGAGTCTCTATCGCGCGGAAGCTCAAGGTCAGGAGTGCGGAAAGGAACGTCTTCCTGGACAACAGGAGGGACGTGGACTACATAAAGGGCCAGCTAATGGAAGCTGCCCGCATTGCGAGGAAGAGCGGCAAGGCCGTCGCTATAGGACACCCCTATCCTGAGACGATAAGGGCGCTCAAGGAGGCCATTCCAGGGCTCGAAGGCGTCGAGGTGGTGCGCCTCTCCGAAATAGCGGAGTGAAGCCGGGCTATGCGCCTTTTTCGTGGTATACTCAGAAAAAGGCAGCAAAATTAAAAGTTTAGTTTTAATAAAAAAGTCCTTGACACCAAAAATTTATATTGGTAGTATTGCGTCAAATTTCACATGGGATTCTTTGCAGTATGGGATGGGGTTATTGCCAGTCAGGCCGTGGAGGGACTCAGTAACTCCGCGGCTTTTTTATGCTGCAAGAGGGTACCAGAAAAACAAGGAGGCACTGTAATGGCAAGAGGCAGAGTGAAGTGGTTCAACGACACCAAGGGTTTCGGATTCATCCAGCAGGAGTCCGGCGAGGACGTATTCGTGCACTATACGGCCATCACCGGCGAGGGTTTCAAGACCCTTAAGGAAGGCGAAGAGGTTGAATTCGAGATAACCCAGGGACCCAAGGGCCCTCAAGCGTCGAATGTAATGAAAGTGGCGTAAGACTGGCCCTGTCAGTCTGAACCGCGGACGGCTTTGTATCTGAACCGCACTCCCCCTCCTGCCCAGGCAGGAGGGGGTTTTTAATTTCGCCCCGGAGACGACGGCTATTCCCTTCCGGCGTTCTCATCTTACAAAATCCGTAAACGACCTTTATAGCTTGCGTCATTGCCCGCACCTCTTTCCATGCCCTTGTAATTGAATTTTTGTTCTGATAATATAATATATTAGCCGCTCAAGGCATTATTTACGGTTTAAGCGCTTGGGCAGGCCGGATACGTAAGAACCGGTTGCGAGGGACCGTGGACCTTAATAAATATTTTTCCGATAAGACTGATCTTGTAAACAGGACGCTCAAGGAGCTGCTTCCGGGCGAGGAGGAGTACCCGCAGACCCTCCACAGGGCCATGCACTACAGCCTCTTTGCCGGCGGAAAGAGGATAAGGCCGATACTTGTGCTTGCCTCTGCCGAGGCCGCTGGGGGCGAGGCTTCGGGAGCGCTCAACATAGCATGCGCCTTCGAGTGCATCCATACCTACTCGCTCATCCATGACGACCTGCCCGCGATAGACAACGACGACCTCCGTAGGGGGAGGCCCACCTGCCATAAGGCCTTCGGCGAGGCCGCGGCCATACTCGCGGGGGACGCGCTCCTCACAGCCGCGTTCGACATGGCCGCAAGGAGCGGCGGAGGAAGGTCGGCGGTAACTAAATGCATTCTCGAGATGGCGAAGGCCGCGGGCTCGACCGGGATGATAGGCGGGCAGATGATAGATATCGAATCCGAAGGGAAGGACATACTCTTCCCGGTCTTGGAGTACATACATATACACAAGACAGGGGAGCTCATACTCGCGGCCGTAAAGTGCGGGGCCATCCTCGGGGGCGCCAGAAAGAAGGAGCTCGACGCGCTTACGAAGTTCGGGAAATCCATCGGCCTTGCTTTCCAGATAGCCGATGACATACTGGACGTCGAGGGATCGCCCCTGGAGATGGGCAAGAACGCCGGGTCTGACGAGAAGAAGGGCAAGGCGACGTACCCTGCCGCAATCGGCCTCGACGAGTCGAAGAAAAGGGCCTCGGAACTCCTTGAGATAGCGCTCCATTCCATATCCGGCCTGGACGAAAGGGCCGACCCGCTCCGGGAGATCGCAAGGTACATAGTCGAGAGGAAAAGGTAGGCCGCGTTGAAGAGCGTCCTTGAGAGAATCAAGTCCCCGGCGGACTTGAAGGCCCTCGGCCCGGATGAGCTCAGGACCCTTGCCGGAGAGGTGAGGGAGCTCATAATCGAGACCGTCTCCGATAAGGGCGGTCACCTCGCCTCGAGCCTCGGAGCGGTCGAGATAGCGATAGCCCTCCACCATGTGCTCGACACCCCCTATGACAGGATCGTCTGGGACGTCGGCCACCAGGCCTACGCGCATAAGATACTGACCGGAAGGAAGGACGAGTTCAGGACGCTCAGGCAGTACGGCGGCATTAGCGGTTTCCCGAAGCCTTCGGAGAGCCCTTACGACGCTTTCGTAGCCGGGCACTCGTCGACATCCATTTCCGCTGCCCTCGGCATGGCCTCTGCCCGCGACCTCGCGGGCAGCAAGAGGAAGGTGGTTGCTGTCATTGGCGACGGCTCGCTTACGGCCGGACTCGCCTTCGAAGGGCTCAACCAGGCGGGGCACCTCAAGAAGGACCTGATAGTCATCCTCAACGACAACGAGATGTCCATCTCGAAAAACGTAGGGGCCCTCTCCCAGTTCCTTAGCAGGAAGTTGACAGGCCGCTTCGCCATGAACCTCAAGAAGGAGCTCGAGAGGTTCATAAAGACAATACCCAGGTTCGGGACGAGACTCCTTGATATCGCCAAGAGGGCGGAGGACTCGATAATCACTCTCCTCACTCCAGGTATGCTTTTCGAGGGGCTCGGGTTCCACTATGTCGGCCCTCTTGACGGCCATGATATCGAGGCACTGGTTGCCTCGCTAAGGGACGTATCGTCAAGCGAAGGCCCGGTATTGCTCCACGTGCTTACAAAGAAAGGCAAGGGCTACCTCCCGGCGGAATCCGACCCGGCCGCCTTCCACGGCGTGGGGCCCTTCATAAGGGAGACCGGAAAGCCGAGAAAGCCCTCAAAGGAATCATATACCAACGTATTCAGCTCCTCGCTCCTTGATATCGCCGCCTCGGACAGGCGAGTCGTCGCCATAACCGCCGCAATGCCCGAGGGGACCGGCCTTTCTAAATTCGCAGAAAAATACCCGGACAGGTTCTTTGATGTAGGCATAGCGGAGCAGCACGCCCTTACCTTTGCGGCCGGGCTTGCGAGGGAGGGTTTTGTCCCGGTCACAGCCATCTATTCGACCTTCCTGCAGAGGGCCTATGACGAGGTCTTCCACGACGTCTGCCTCCAGGACCTGCCGGTAGTGATAGCCATGGACAGGGCCGGAATAGTGGGGCAGGACGGCCCCACCCACCACGGCCTCTTCGATATCGCATACCTCCGGCACCTGCCGAACATGATAGTCGCCGCGCCCAAGGACGAGGACGAGCTGAGGCATCTCCTTTATTCGGCCGTGCAGTACGGCAGGCCGGTTGCGCTCAGGTACCCGAGGGGCGCCTGCACGGGCGTCGACACATCAGGGCCGATGAGGCAGATTCCTCTTGGCAAGGCCGAGGTGCTTAAAGAAGGCAAGGACGCCGCGATACTCGCGATAGGGAACATGGTCCATCCGGCCCTCGAAGCAGCCGGGCGCCTTGAAAAGGCGGGCGTAAAGGCCGGGGTCATAAACGCGAGGTTCGCTAAGCCGCTGGATTCCGAGTGCATCCTGAAGGCCGCCTCATCGGCAGGCGCGCTCCTCACTGTCGAGGAGAGCTCTCTGCAGGGCGGTTTCGGGAGCGCGGTGCTTGAGCTCCTTGAAGAGCGCGGTGTGCAGGTCCCGGTAAAGAGGCTCGGAGTGCCCGACGAGTTTATCGAGCACGGGAGCCAGGAGGAGCTACGGGCAAGGCTCGGCCTTACCGCCGAGGGCATCGAGGCCGCCACGAAGGCGCTTGTCGCGGGCTCCGGCAGTCTCAAGATGGCCTTCTAAGGTGGGAGGCGGGCAGAAAAGGAAAAAGGAGCGGATAGACAGCCTCCTCGTCGAAAAGGGGCTTGTTCAGAGCCGCCAAAAGGCCCAGGCCCTCATAATGGCGGGCAAGGTCTTCGTGGAGGGCGCGCTGGTGGATAAGCCGGGCAGGGAGATAGACCCCGAGTCCGAAATATCGCTGAAGGAAGGCCTCCCGTTCGTAGGTCGGGGCGGCGTGAAACTCGCCTCGTTTCTCGACCAGACGGGCCTGGATGTGGCCGGGATGACGGCCCTTGACATAGGCGCCTCGACAGGCGGCTTCACCGACTGCCTCCTTAAAAGGGGCGCTGCAAAGGTATATGCCGTTGACGTTGGAAAAGGGCTCATAGACCAGAGCCTCCGGTCCGACCCAAGGGTGGTCGTCCTTGAGGAAAGGAACATAAGGTATCTGGATCCCTCCGAGGTCGGCGGACCGGTCGACCTCGCTGTCATAGACGTCTCGTTCATATCCCTTGAAAAGGTACTGCCCAAGGTCAGGGAATTCCTGAAGGAAAAAGGAGCGGTCCTGGCCCTTATCAAACCCCAGTTCGAGGTCGGGAAGGGGCAGGTCGGGAAGGGCGGGGTCGTGAGGGACCCCCGCATGCACGCCGAAGTGGTCGAGAGGATAGCGAGGTTCTCGGAAGGGGTCGGCTACCGGGTCGTCTCAAGGGGCGAGTCCCCGATAACCGGGGCGAAGGGGAACAGGGAATTCTGGATTTTTTTAGAAAAGATCGAAAGCTGATTCTATTGAAACCCGGCACCTCTTCTGGTATCATTCTCCGGCTTTTGGCGCCCGGATAACTTCACAAGGAGTCCATCGATGTTCGAGATAACGGACAAAAAAGAGCTGGCCCATACCGTATACCAGTTCAAGGTCAAGGCCCCTAAAATAGCCGCGAAAAGGAAGGCCGGACAGTTTGTGGTCCTGAGGCTCAATGAGGCAGGCGAGCGGATACCGCTCACCATAGTCGATTCCGACGCCCGCGAGGGGACCATCACCATAATCGTCCAGGAGGTCGGGAAATCGACCGCCATGCTCGGGAACATGGGAGTCGGCGATAACATCCTCGACGTCGTCGGCCCGCTCGGCAAACCCACCCACATCGAGGACTTCGGGATAGCCGTGTGCGTGGGCGGAGGCATCGGCACCGCGCCCGTGTATCCGATCGCCAAGGCCATGAAGGAGGCCGGCAATAAGGTCGTCTCCATAATAGGCGCAAGGAGCAAGTCCCTCCTCATACTCGAAAGGGAAATGAGGGAGGTAAGCGACGAGCTTCATGTGACGACCGACGACGGGAGCTACGGCCACCACGGCTTCGTAACACAGGTGCTCCAGAACCTCATCGACGAAGGCATGAAGATAGGCTGTGTCGTGGGGATAGGCCCCGTGCCCATGATGAGGGCCGTAAGTAACGTCACCAAGCCCTATGGAATCCCCACAGTCGTAAGCCTCAATCCCATAATGGTCGACGGCACCGGCATGTGCGGGGCCTGCAGGGTTACAATCGGCGGAAAGACCAAGTTCGTATGCGTGGACGGCCCGGAGTTCGACGGCCACCAGGTGGACTTCGCCGAGCTCATACTAAGGAACAGGAGCTATATGAAAGAAGAAAAGCTCGCAATGGAGGAGCTCACCTACCACGAAGGCGTGAAGTGCTACGAGAGGAAGTAGCTCGGGAGGCTTGTGGGAGTTTTTCTTGAGAGAACCTTTTTGTAAAAAGTTTCTCTCAAACTCTCTCCAAAAACTTTCAGTTCTTCCTGAGCGGACCCCTTAAAAGGGGGTCCGCTCAGGAACTAAAAGTCTTTGAAGGGGGTCTGGGGCAAACCTTTCTACAGAAAGTTTCCCCCGGAAAACTCTGACGCACTCTCAAGCTAACTTCTTTCTACGATGACATAAGGAGCGAGTCCCGAGATGGATATGGACCCGAAGGAAATTAAGGAACGGATGAAAATACCCAAGCAGCCCATGGCTGAGCAGGACCCCAAGGAGAGGGTGGGGAACTTCTATGAGGTCCCTTACGGGTACACCCCTGAGCAGGCGATGGAAGAGGCCAGGCGGTGCATTCAGTGCAAGAAGCCCCTTTGCGTTGGCGGCTGCCCGGTCAATATAGACATACCCTGGTTCCTGAGGCTTATAGCCGAGGGCAAGTTCGTCGAGGCGGCGAGGAAGATAAAGGAGACGAACGGGCTTCCGGCGGTCTGCGGCAGGGTCTGCCCGCAGGAGGACCAGTGCGAGAAGGTCTGCGTCATCGGGAAGAAGAACGAGCCGGTCTCCATAGGGAGGCTCGAGAGGTTCGCCGCCGATTACGAGAGGGAGCACGGAGAGATAACCATCCCCCAGATACCCTCCTGGAGCGGCAAGAAGGTCGCGGTCGTCGGCGCGGGCCCGGCTGGGCTTGCAGTAGCCGGAGACATGATAAAGAAGGGGCATAAGGTCACGGTATTCGAGGCGCTCCACGTCGCGGGCGGTGTCTTGGTCTACGGCATACCCGAGTTCAGGCTTCCCAAGAAGATAGTCCAGTCGGAGGTCGAGTATCTTAAGCGCATGGGCGTCGAGATAGTATTGAATGCCGTAGTAGGGAAGATAGAGACTGTCGACGAGCTCCTTTCGAACGGTTTTGACGCCGTCTTCATAGGCTCGGGAGCTGGGCTTCCGAATTTCATGAACATACCCGGCGAGAACCTCGCTGGCGTATATTCGGCGAACGAGTACCTTACGAGAGTGAATCTCATGAAGGCCTACATGTTCCCGGAGTACGACACCCCCATAATACGCGGCAAGAAAGTCGTGGTCATCGGCGGCGGCAATACGGCCATGGACGCGGCCAGGACCGCGCTAAGGCTCTGCCCCGAGGAGGTCTCGATAGTCTACAGGCGTTCGAGGGAGGAAATGCCAGCGAGGATAGAGGAGATACACCACGGCGAGGAGGAAGGGCTCATCTTCAAGCTCCTGACCGCGCCAAAGAGGTTCATAGGCGACGACGACGGAAGGCTCAAGGCGATGGAGTGCCTCAAGATGGAATTGGGCCCTCCCGACGATTCTGGGAGGAGGAGGCCCGTGGAGGTCCCCGGCTCCGAGTTTACCATGGAGGTGGACGTGGCTATCGTGGCAATAGGGAACGGGGCCAACCCCCTCATACCCCAGACCTCGCCTGATATAAAGGTGAACAAGTGGGGGAATATCACAGTAGATCCAGATACCGGCAGGACCAGCAAGAAAGGGGTCTTCTCGGGCGGCGACATCGTGAGGGGAGGCGCTACCGTCATCCTCGCCATGGGAGACGGCAGGAAGGCTGCAGCGTCCATGCAAGAGTATCTTACGACCGGAGTTTGGTAGAAGGCAATCCCCTAAAAATCGATCTTTTCCCCTGACTCTGTGTCAGTCCGAGCGGGCCGCCCGAAGGCGGCCCGCTTTTTTTATTCGGTTTTGTTATTGCCTCCGGGTTTCTCCGCGTGTAAAATGGTTTGATAAACCCAGTGAAAAAGGACTCAACGATATGGCTCTCAAGATCTTATTCGTCTGCGTGGGGAACACCTGCAGGAGCCAGATGGCCGAGGGCTTCGCAAAGCGGCACGGCGGTGAAAAGGTGGAGGTGCGTAGCGCCGGCACGAGCGCGTCGGGCTACCTTAACAGGAGCACAGTAGAGGCCATGAAGGAGGCCGGGATAGACATCTCCGGCCAGTCGTCTGATCAGCTTGCGGACGAGCACATAAGGTGGGCTGACGTGGTGGTCACAATGGGCTCGGCCCCTGCCGACGAGATATGCCCGGACTGGTTCAAGGGCAGGAAATACGACTGGATGATAGAGGACCCGCTCGGAAGGCCCTGGGATGTCATGCAGCGGGTCAGAAATGATATAGAGAAAAGGGTCAGGGAGCTTATCATTGCAGAATGCGAACGGGTCCAGGATTCTTGTCGTTGACGACGAATCCGACATACTGAACCTGCTTGAGTACAACCTCAGGAAGGCCGGGTTCCGCATACTCCTGGCAAAGGACGGCCCCGAGGCGATAGAGTCCGCCAGGACCAACAGGCCCGACCTCGTGATACTCGACATAATGCTCCCCAATATGGAAGGCACCGAGGTGCTCCGGCGGCTTAAGTCCATTGATTCCACCAAAAGCATACCGGTCATAATGCTCACGGCAAAAGGCGAGGAGATAGACAAGGTAATCGGGTTCGAGCTGGGGGCCGAGGACTACATAACAAAGCCCTTCAGCCCCAGGGAACTGATACTCAGGGTCAAGGCGGTCCTCAAGAGGACGTCCGAGCGGCCCGGAGACGGGGAAGAGGGCCGGGTCATAGCATTCAAATGCCTGACGGTCGACCTCTCGAAGCACAAAGTCTCTGTCGAGGGTAGATTTGTAGAACTTTCGACTACCGAATTCCGTCTCCTTTCCGCGCTCATGCAGGCCGGGGGCAGGGTCTTGAGCAGGGACGCCATCCTCGACAGGGCCTGGGGCAGGGACTGTTTCGTCATACCGAGGACCGTCGATACCCATGTGAGAAGGCTCCGGTCGAAGCTCGGCAGGGCAGGCGACTTTATCGAGACGGTGCGAGGCGTGGGATACAGGTTCAGGGAGGAGTAGGGTCGCCGCATGGGCAAATACCTTATATTAGAGACCATCGCCCGCGAGATGAGGATAGGCGTCCTTGTCCTGGACCGGAACGGCTCGGCGCTCTACGCAAACCCGTCATTCCTTCAATTCTTCCCGGTCGAGGGCGGTGTTGAGGGGAAGCACGTTTCCGGGTTCATGACCAACGCGGCCCTCCTTAAGGCCGTGACCGGCTTCCTTGAGAAGCGGCGCGCAATCCCCGAGAGCATGGAGATAGGCGAGGGCCCTGTCTTCTACAGCGCAAGGCTCGTCCCGATAAAGGAGAAGGCGGATTTCTCGCTCATCCTCTTCCTCCAGGACATAACCGAGGAGAAGAGGGTAGAGACGATAAAAAGGGACTTCGTCGCGAACGTCTCGCACGAGCTAAGGACCCCGCTTGCCTCCATAAAGGGCTACTCAGAGACCCTCCTTGACGGCGGCATGGATGACGGAGAGACGCTTAAGGAATTCCTCCGCGTTATCGACAGGCACGCGACAAGGATGTCGAGGCTCATAGACGACCTGCTTACCCTTTCCAGGCTCGAATCCCACCAGATGACCATAGTCTCCGCCCCGGTGGATATTAAAGACCTCGTGCTCTCGATGATACCGGCGTTCGAGAAGCAGGCCAGGGACAAGTCCATAACTGTATCGACCGGCATACCCGAGGGGCTCCCAAAGGCACTCGGCGACCACGACAGGCTCGAACAGGTGCTGGTGAACCTCCTCGATAACGCCATAAAGTACACCCCCTCGGGCGGGCTGGTGACCGTGACGGCGGGCTCGGACGGCCAGAGCGTGAGGGTAGAGGTAAAGGACACCGGTATCGGCATACCGGCCGCCGACATACCGAGGATATTCGAGCGCTTCTACCGGGTGGACAAGGCCAGGAGCAGGGAGCTCGGCGGGACCGGCCTCGGCCTCGCCATCGTGAAGCACATAATCCAGGGGCATAACGGCAGGCTCCACGTGGAGAGCGCCCCTGGTGCAGGCTCCACCTTCAGCTTTTCGCTTAAAGCATGCAAGCCCGGATCCCCTATCCCTCAATAAAGCTAATAAATCCGACCTTACCCCGGGATTTATGTTATAATCCGCCGGATATTCGGCGGGTGCGTTCAATCAATGTCAATAATCCAGGTAAAGGACCTCGTAAAGAGGTATAACGGGATCGAGGCCGTAAGCGGCGTCTCCTTCGAGGTGGAGGAGGGCGAGACCTTCGGCTTTCTCGGACCTAACGGCGCGGGAAAGACGACGACCATAAACATCCTCTGCACCCTCCTCGGCTACGATTCCGGGACAGCCCTCGTGAACGGGCACGACTGCAGGAATGAAGCCCACCGCGTCCGCTCATCCATTGGCCTTGTTTTCCAGGAGATAACCCTCGATAACGACCTTACGGCATACGAGAACCTCAAGTTCCATTGCTACATGTACAACATGGAGAAGAGGCTCGCGGAGGCCCGGATAAGGGAGATATTGGATGTGGTCGGCTTAAGCGAGCGCAGCGGCGACCTCGTAAGGAAATTCTCGGGCGGCATGAAGAGGCGGCTTGAGATAGCGCGGGGACTCCTCCACAGGCCCAAGGTCCTCTTTCTCGACGAGCCCACTCTGGGGCTCGACCCTCAAACCAGGAGCCATGTCTGGGAGTTCATAATGGACCTTAAAAGGGCCGAGGGCAATACCGTATTCATGACCACCCATTACATGGAAGAGGCCGAGGTCTGCGACAGGATCGCCATAATAGACAGGGGCCGGATAATCGCCTGCGGAAGCCCCGATGAGCTCAAGAGGGCGCTGAGGGGCGATACGATATACCTCCGGACGACCGACGACGGGACCGCCGCCTCCGAGATAGGCGACAAATTTGGCCTCAGCCCCAGGCGGCTCGAAGGCGGGCTCGCATTTACGGTAGAGACCGGCGAGAAGTTCATACCTAGGCTATTCGAGGCCCTTTCCGTGGGCGTCGTCTCCGTGAACCTGAAGAGGCCGAGCCTGGAGGACGTCTTCATAAACCTTACCGGCAGGGAAATAAGGGAGAACGGCGGACAACAGAGACTCCGGGGGTAGCGAGTCAGGAAATGCTAGCATATAAAGCCATTTACGTCATAACCTTAAGGGAATTCAAGAGGTTCTTCCGCCAGAAGGGAAGGCTCGTCGTCACAGCCGCGAGACCGCTTATCTGGCTTTTCATCGTTGGCTCGGGCTTTACCATGCTCATAGATACCGAGGAGGTCGAGTACATACAGTTCATACTCCCCGGCATAGTCGGGATGACCATACTCTTCAGTTCCATATTCTCGACCATATCCGTCGTCTGGGACAGGGAGTTCGGGTTCTTGAGGGAGATGCTGGTGTCCCCGGTCTCAAGGGTCACCATAGTATTCGGGAAGCTCCTTTCAGGCACAACACTATCGTTATTTCAGGGTGCTGCCCTGCTATTAATAGCTCCATTCCTCGGGCTCGGGGTGGGAGTCCTGGATTTTCTCGCCATGCTCATTTTGATGGCCCTCGTCGCGCTCGCCATAACGGCCCTAGGCCTTTTCGTCGCCTCGTTCCTTGCCTCGCTCGAAGGCTTTAACGTGATCATGAATTTCATAGTGCTTCCGATGTTTTTCCTGAGCGGCGCGTTATATCCAGTAGGGTCGCTACCGCCGTATATAAAGGTGTTCGCATATGTAAACCCGCTCTGCTACGGCGTTGATTCCTTCAAGCACGTGCTGCTGCCCGGAACCGGGCGGCTTGCGCCGGAGTTCCCCATGCTCGTTGATATCGTCTTCGTCTCGGTCTTCGCAATCGCCTTTACCTTCGCTTCGGCCTTTGTCTTCGAGAGGAGGAAATGAGGAAGGGAAGGCTTTTCGTGGTCGCTACCCCGATAGGGAACCTCGAGGATATGACCTTCAGGGCAGTAAGGGTCTTGAAGGAAGCGGGCCTGATAGCGGCCGAGGACACAAGGCACACCAGAAAGCTCCTCACTCATTACGGGATAGACACCCCGCTTACGAGCTACCACGAGCATAATGAACGGGAGAAGGCGGGTCTTCTCCTCGATAAGCTAAAGGAAGGAACGGATGTCGCGCTCGTCTCTGACGCGGGCACGCCCGGAATATCCGACCCTGGCTTCAGGGTCGTGAGGCTCGCGCTGGAGAACGCTATCGAAGTGGTGCCAGTGCCGGGCCCTTCGGCCATAATCTCACTCGTGAGCGTATCGGGGCTTCCAACCGATGAATTCACCTTCAAGGGCTTTCTCCCGGAAAAGGAGGGCGCACTTAAGGATCTCCTTTCGGGCCTTTCCGGCTCTCACACCTACATTTTTTACGAATCCCCCCGGAGGCTTAAAAAGACGCTCGCGATAATGATGGAGGCGCTCGGGGAGGTGGAAATAGCAATAGGACGCGAGCTTACGAAGGTGCACGAGGAGATAATAAGGGGAAATGTGAGCAGGGTCATGGACGAACTCGGGGAAAGGGAGGTAAAAGGTGAGGTGACCATAGCCGTCCGGACCCGTGAAAAGGCCAAAGGTGATTTCATTCCGGCCCTCGAAACACTCCTTTCATCCGGGGCGAAGCTCAACGAAGCCGTAAAGGCCGTGGCAAAAGACTTCGGCCTTCCAAGGGCCGAGGTCTATAAGGCGGCCCTCGCGATCAGGGCGGAATCAAGGGAGGACAAAGAATGAAAAAAGTGCTGTTCGGTTTCCTGCTCGGAATAATCGCAATCGCCGCGTTCCTCTATTTCGGCGGCCCTGGGTATTTGAGGCTCGCAGGCAGCAAGACCGAAGAGGCGGGGGCAAGGCTTGAGAAGTACGAGGAGGGGCTTAAGCACACGGCAAGGGAGGCAAGGGAGGCCATAACAGATACGGCCGAAACGGTCAAGGAAAAGGCCGAAAACGCCAAGGGGGCCGTCCAGAAGACGATAGAGAAGACAAAGCAGGCCGTGGATAAAAGCGCGGATAAGGTCAAAGAGTACGCGCCTTGAACGAGAATGGGAAGGTGAGCCTCAGCGTGTCGGTCCCGAGGTAAAAGTCGTCTATATTGAGGGCGGCCTTTTTTGCGTTCTTGGATACGGGCCTGAATATGAGGAGTCGCGAGGACCTCTGGCCGGGCTTTAGCGTAACGTCGAGGTCGTAGAACCTCCCGCGTATCTCATCGAGCGCGTCGAATTCTCCGAAATCATAGAGGTCGGTATAATCGAGCGGCCTCAGGAAGTCCATCGCGTCGTTCGTAAGCGAAGTGAGGTTCGGTTTGTAGATTATCGTCTTTTCGGATGTGTTCTGGATAACGAGGTCTATTATTATGAAGTTTTCCTCCAGTAGCCTCGCAAGGAGGGCCGAGCCTTCCTCGCCTTTCCGCACCTGGCGTGCGGCGACTTTCATATAGCCGTTCTCGATTATTCCGGCCCCTGCCACGGCTTTGTAATCCATGGGCCCCTTTTCGTCCGGCGCAAGGTACATGGCTGCTCTGGGCCTTGGATGGCATCCATAGGCGACGGCCAGGAGGACAAGCAGGAACGCCATCATCCGGAACCCTGCCGTTTTTATTTTCCCCTCTCTGTCTTTTATCATGGCGAGCCTCGTCTTTCCGTCCTCAATATGTGCTGTATCTAGTAAGGGCTGTAAAATCGTCGAATTCGTTCTTGAACGGTTCCCAATTCAGGCGCACATCGTCGACTCGCGCAAGCGGCGGTCCCTGGCGGCACCATTCGAGCACTTTGCCTACCGGCCCTTCCTTGCCCTCGACCACGGCCTCGACCGTGCCGTCAGGGTTGTTCTTTACCCATCCGGCTACGCCGTGGAGTCTTGCTTCCTCGACCATGCTCGCGCGGAAGGCTACTCCCTGCACGCGGCCTTCTATGACTACGCGGGCCCTTACCATCCTGTCCATTTTGAGAAGCTATCACAAAAAAACGCGGGCCGCAAGTGCCCGTGGGGGGCGTGCTCTCATAAATGGGCTTGAAGAGGAGAGGGCAGGGGGTTACTATAATTGAATGGCAGGGGAGGGCATGTGAGCGGGAATATCACCATAATAGGCGGCGGGCTTGCCGGGTGCGAGGCCGCGTGGCAGGTATCGAGGCTCGGCGGGAAGGCCGTCATCCGCGAGATGAAGCCGGATAGGTTCTCTCCCGCGCACAACCTGCCCACCCTGGCCGAGCTTGTCTGCAGCAACTCCCTTAAATCCGACAGCCTTGATAACGCCTCGGGGGTGCTGAAGTCCGAGCTGCGCGCAATCGACTCTCTCATAATAAGGGCCGCCGAGGCGACGAGTGTGCCTGCGGGGAAGACCCTGGCGGTCGACAGGAGCGCTTTTTCGGAATTCGTAACTTCCGAGCTTCAGCGGGCCGGTGTGCAAGTGGAAAGGGGAGAGGTAAAGGAACTGCCGGAAGACCGTCCGCTGGTCGTGGCGACAGGCCCGCTCACCTCTGACGCATTTGCAACGGCGCTTGAGGGGCTCGTAGGCAAAGGGCTCAATTTCTATGACGCGGTCGCGCCGATAATGTATGCGGAATCGATTGACATGGAACGCGCCTTTCTCGCCTCACGCTACGGGAAGGGCGGGGGCGATTACATCAACTGCCCCCTTAGCGAGGGCGAGTACGAGGCCTTCTATGCAGAGCTTGTAAAGGCGGACAGGGCCAGGGCGCGCGAGTTCGAGAAGATGGAAAGCTTCGAGGCCTGCATGCCCATCGAGGCCATGGCCGAGAGGGGCCCCAGGACCCTCCTCTTCGGCCCCATGCGGCCGGTCGGCCTTATAGACCCCAGGACAGGAAAGAGGCCCTTTGCGGTCGTGCAGCTAAGGCGCGAGAACAGGGACGGCACGCTCTATAATATGGTCGGCTTCCAGACGAGGCTCGCGTACCCGGAGCAGAAAAGAATATTCAGGATGATACCAGCGCTCGAAAAGGCGGAGTTCGCGAGGCTGGGGAAGCTCCACAGAAATAGCTATCTGGACTCCCCGAGGCTCCTCTCATGCGGCGAGGAGCTCAAGAAATCCCCGGGGCTCTTCTTCGCGGGGCAGATTACCGGCGTTGAAGGCTACGTGGAATCCGCCATGTCAGGGGCCCTGGCGGGGATAAACGCGCTGAGATCCGCAAGGGGGCTTCCGCTAGTCTGCCCGCCAGAAACTACCATTTCGGGCGCGCTCATGCGTTACATCTCCGGAAAGGAAGGGGAGTTCTCCCCCATGAACGCCAATATGGGCCTCCTTCCATATATAGAGGGCAAGACTAGGAGGGAGATGCAGGCCGCTAGGGCGATAGAGGACTTCTCAAGGTGGGCTGACGTAACCCTTGCAACTTGATTTCCGTTCTGATATAGATTAGCGCATGGACAGGCGTAAAGAGGTACTCATCGGCGCGCTAAAGGAGGCCGACGAGGAGGTCAGGAAATCGGCCGCGTGGGCGCTTGAGAAGCTCCAGGCGAGAGACAGGCTCGAAGAGCTCCTTAGAAAGCTCTCCGCGGGGGCCATGCTCGAGAAGATACGAGTCATCTACGCGCTCTCCGACTTGAGGGGCCCGCAAATAGCCGGGGCGCTTACGGGAGCCCTGAAGGACGCTTCAGAGGACGTCAGGGCCGCTGCGGCGAGGGCGCTGGGCTCTCTCGGCGACCACTCGACCCTTCAGGCCCTTGTAGAGGCCCTTAAGGACGAGAACGAAGTAGTGGTCAGGGCCGCTATCGAATCGCTCTCCGGGTTCAGGGACCAGAGGCTCCTCGGCCCGCTGGTGCACGCGCTCAAGCACAAGGACCCGGGTGTGGTGGAGCGCGCTCTCGAAGCGGTCTCGATGATAGGTGACAAGAGAGCCGAAGACGCGCTACTGCACTTTGCGAAGAACGGCAACCTGAAGATGAAGTCGATTGCCCTCAGGGGGCTCGGGGTGATGGACAGATAAGGCCATCGTATAAATGTAAAAAAAAGGCAAGCCGCCCGGCTTGCCTTTTTTTATTTATGCCGCGATACGGAATCAGCCCTCCGTCGCCTCCCTCTCGAAAAAGGATTCGAGGTCGGTAGCCGTAAAGGAAGGGTTCACGTTCGTGACTATATCAAGGGAGCTGTTCGAGAGGAGATCGAGCTCGTAAGGAGATGCAGCCTCCACGCCGTCGCTCCCGTAGAGCACCTTCACTACCGGCCTTTCCGGGGCGTCCTGGTTGAGCTTCTTTACCACGCCGACCTCGTTCGACGAAAGCCTTACCATTGTGCCCACGGGGTAGACGCCCATCATGCGGACGAACGCGCTCAACGTCTCGGGGTTGAAGTGCTTGCCCGAGAAGTTCGTGAGTATCCGTATGGCCTCGGACGGGTCGTGCGGCTTCTGGTAGACCCTTAAGGTCGTGAGCGCGTCATAGGCGTCGCATATGCAGATTATCTGGCTCAGGGGATGGAGGCTCGAGGTGGTCTGCGGGTAGCCCGAGTGGTCGTACTTTATATGGTGCTCGTATATGATCCTGCCGACCGCCTCGTTCATCCCCGCCATCCTCTTTATGATGTTCGAGCCGAGCAGAGGGTGCTCTTTTATCTTCTCCCATTCCTCGGAACTGAGCCCACCGGGCTTCCTTATTATCTGCTCGGAGACGCCGGTCTTGCCGATGTCATGGAGTAGCGCGCCGACCCCCGCGTCGTGTACTTCCTGGTCCGAAAGACCCATGAACTTCGCGAGCGAAAGGGACAGGATGGAGACGTTCACCGAATGGTTGTAAAGGTAGTTGTCGTAGTTCTTTATCATCGTAAGCCCGATCATGGCGTTCGGGTCCGATAGGACCGAGTCCGTCATCTCGCCTATGATGCTCTCGACGGGCTCGGATTTGGGGATCTTCCCCATCCGGACCTCGCCCATGACGTTCTTTACGACCTCGACCGCTCCGTTGTATATCTCGAGAATGTTCCGCTTGCCAATGGGCATGGACTTGAGCGTTATGTGGGTAACGCCCTTGTTGTACATCTCATTCTGGAGCTCCGCGCCCTTTATGTCGGCGCCGGCCATTATCTCGAAGAGCGAGCCCATCTCCTTCTCCGAAAGCCCTTTCTCGAAGATGAGGGCGTCGATGTTCTTCGCTCCCATGTGCTGGATTAGGTCGGCGTAGAGCTTCTCGGCGTCCTGGATGAAGTCCTCCTCGTAGAGGAGCGCCTCGTTCACCAGGGCGATAACCAGATTGTTCCTGGATTGCAGCTCGTCTACGAGCAGGGCGTAGGTCTTCGCCACCGGAGCGGTGGTCGCCGGGTGGCCTGCCGGGTAAAGCTTCCTGCTCTTGAGCGCCGCGTTGATGTTTTTGAGAATGTTTTCCCTGTTATCTCCGTTCATCTCTCTTTACCTCTTCCGTCAAGGACCCGCTTGCAAGCCATGAAGAGCTCGCCTGCCGAGTGGGCGAAAACGTCTTCCACCGCCTCTATCGCCTCGGGGGTGCCTATCATGCCGAGGGACAGGGCGGCCATGGAGCGCATCTCCTCGTTCGCTTTCCTGCCGAACCAGACCTTCCTGGAGAGTATCTTCCTCAAGTGCGGGACCGCTTTCGGGTCGCCTATCATGCCGAGGGCCTTTACAGCCTCCTTCGCGGCATCGGAGGGCTCGGCAAAACCTTCCCGCTTGAAAGCTATGTCCTTGAGCGCGTCAACTGCCGAGGCGTCTTTCAACGCCCCGAGCGAGATTATGGCCTGAGCGACTATGGACTGGTCGTCTTCGCTAAGCACCTTGACCATGAAATCGGTTACGCGGCCGCCGCCTATCTTGACCATGCTCTTAAGTACCTCTTTTTTCACGCGCGGCTCGGGGTTGTTGTACGCGGCCTCAAGCGCTGGCAGGGCCTCCTCGCCGCCTATCTCGCCCAGGAGCGCGGCCATCTGCCTTGTGACGTACCATTCCGGGTGCTCCAGCCTGGCCTCGGCAAGCGGGCGGAGCTCCGGCCCGAAGAGCACGAGGGCGTTAAAGAGGTTTCTCCTTGCCGCCGCCTCCGGGGCGGTTATTATTTCGTCCAGGAGCGCATTGGCGCCGTCCGAGCCCGCCGCGAGGAGCATTCCTTGCACCGCCCACCGGTTTGCCTCGTCGTTAGAGCCGGCTTTGGCAGCGAGATACTTGCGGGTCTCCGGAGTCAGAAGCCCCTTGAGTTTTTCAAGGGCGGCCTCCACTATCGCGTCGCTCTTCCCGGAATGCTTTTCCGAATGCTCGTGGAAGACGATGAGGACCGGAAAAGCCTCGTCCGTCTTCCCGTCGATGAGGAGGAGTTCCAGCTTTTCCCTTATCCTAACGGCGAGGTCGTTATACCTTATCGGGTCGTCCTCGGCCTTAAGCCGGGTAACGAGCTCGTGAAGCGGCTCATCCCGGACCTCTTCCTGCTTCTTTTCTTCTTCTTCCTTCTTGCTTTGTTCGGAGGCTCCGGCCTTCTTCGCATGGTCGTCGGTGACGGCCTTTTCCTCTTCCTTATCCTTAAGCTCGGCCTTGAGCTTTTTTATGTCTTCGTAGTGCTGCTCGTTTAGGAGGATGCCTTCTATGCCGTGACGAGCGAAGAAAGCTTCGACGCCTCCACCGGCCTGTATCTCCTCGGGCTCAGTGTTCACCGCGGATATGAACACCTTCAAGTCCGACGGCCTGAGCCCAGGCGTGAAGGCTATCTCCTTTACTTTCCTGAAGAAGAGCTTCTTGGCCATTGCGCCTATCTCGGGGTTCCCGGCGCCGAAGGGGACCTTGCCGAAATAAAAGCCGCGCTGGTCAACGCGCCACTTGAGCTCGCCTGTCTTGTCTATGCTTTTTTTAAGGTGCAGGAAGGATTTTTCGATTACGGACTCGAGCTGAGGATGCCCCTGCGGATAGAAATTGTGCATCTTGACAGCCTTTATGAGTTCAATTAGTATGGTGGCGTAGTTGTCGGTTTCTGCAGGCATTTCCCTGGCTTCCATATTTTGACCCGGATATGATAGCAAAACTGCAGTCTTTGTCAATCTGTAAGCCTGCCGTTTAGTAATTTGCCGAAAGCCCGTTTCCAGAGGAAGAGATGGCCAAAGAGAAGACTATATACTCCTGCCAGGGATGCGGGAACACGTCACACAAATGGCTCGGCAAGTGCCCTGATTGCGGAGGCTGGAACACATTCCTGGAGGAAAAGGCCGCGCCTCAGAGGAAGTCCGGCCCGAGGCGTCCTGAGTCATCCGGCCGCCCGGAGCCGATTTCCGAGCTCCGCATAACCGAAGAGGACAGGGTCCAGACCGGCATAGCCGAGTTCGACAGGGTGCTCGGGGGCGGCATCGTGCCGGGCTCGGCGATACTCATCGGCGGCGACCCGGGCATAGGCAAATCGACCATACTCCTTCAGGCGATGAGCGCGCTTGCCGGGAAGGGGCTCAAGGTCCTCTATGTTACGGGCGAGGAATCCTCCAGGCAGATAAGGCTAAGGGGCGAGCGCCTCGGGGCCGTAAGCGGGGACCTCTTGGTCTATCCCGAGACATCCCTAGAAAGGATAATCGAGGCGCTTAGGGAGGTAAGGCCCGCCGCCGTTGTGGTGGACTCCGTGCAGACCATCTACTCCGAGGCGCTCGAGTCCTCTCCCGGCAGCGTAAGCCAGGTGCGGGAGATATCGGCCCGGTTGACCTCCGCCGCGAAATCAATGGAAGTCCCGGTCTTTCTTGTCGGGCACGTCACCAAGGAGGGGGCCATAGCGGGCCCCAAGGTCCTCGAGCACATGGTCGACACCGTCCTTTATTTCGAGGGCGAGCGGGGGCATGCCTTCAGGATATTGAGGGCGGTAAAGAACAGGTTCGGCTCCGTGATGGAGATAGGCGTATTCGAGATGAAGGAGGAGGGGCTCCGGGAGGTGTCGAACCCCTCGGAAGTCTTTCTGGCCGAAAGGCCCGAGGGGGCGTCAGGCTCGGCCGTGGTCTCGAGCCTCGAAGGCACGCGGACGATACTCGTGGAGGTGCAGTCGCTCGTCTGCCCGACGCTTTTCGGGATGCCGAGGCGGACGGTCGTGGGAGTGGATTACAACAAGGTCATGCTCCTTGCGGCGGTCCTTGAAAAGAAGGCCGGGGTGCAGCTCGCTAACCACGACATATTCATCAAGGTTGCGGGCGGGCTTAAGCTGGAGGAGCCTGCGGTCGATCTGGGCGTCCTTGCCGCAATAGCCTCCAACTACATGGATACGCCAATCGAGCCGAGCACGGTCATATTCGGGGAAGTCGGCCTCGCCGGAGAGGTGAGGGCCATAAGCCAGGTCGAACCCAGGATACGGGAAGCCGCCAAGCTCGGGTTTAAAAGGTGCATAATGCCCAGGGACAGCCTGAAGGGCCTCAAGGGGCACGGGGATATCGTCCTCGACGGCGTTTCAACGGTGAAAGAGGCCCTGGAGGGGCTCTTCTCTTTACCTGTGGCCCGGAAGGGCCCGATTTGATATAATAAAACCCACATTTGCGGGGCGGGAGCGGCGATTGAAGAAGTGTTCGAGCGGGGCGGCCGCGATAGCGGCGTTGGTCTTTTTCCTGGCCTCCCTTTTCCCCGGAGTGCCGGAGGATGCCCGTGCGGGCTCAAATAAATACTTTACGGACGTCGGGCAGTTCAACTACTCCAGGTTCCTGATGGACGAGGGAGATTACGACGGCGCCCTGAGGGAGCTCGGAAGGTTCATAGAGAATTTCCCCGGAAGCCCCCTCATTCCAGAGGCGCAGTTCAGCATGGCCGAGGCCTACATGCGGGCTGGCAGGTACAATGAAGCCGAATCCCAGTGGAAGCTTTACATCTCGAATTTCCCGGAAAGCCCTTTCGCGATAGTAGCTGAAATAAAGATGACGGAAGCCGTCGAGAAGCTTAAGCGTCCTTCTCCTCCGGCCCGGCCGGGACCCGTCCTCAGGGAGAAAAGGCCCGGGTTGAGGGCGGTCCAGGTCATGCGTTTCGAGGGCATGACCTTCGCCGAGGTCGATAAGGAGATGGCGGCCCTGAAGGCCTCAGGCATCGATACCGTCATCCTCCGCGTATTCCATAATAGCGGCGACAGGTACTACCCCGCAGCCAGCCCCTCGGGGAAGCAGGGCGTGTACTTCGAAACGGAGCACGCGCCGGTAGTGGATGACATACTCCCCAGGCTTACGGAGCTTGCGCGCGCCAACGGGCTCAAGGTCTTCGCATGGATGACCACCCGGTACGCGGACTACGGGATAGAGGACGACGAGGGGCTCGCGTGCGTGTCATACGACCTCCCGGCGAGGGCCTACGCGAGGTGCAAGGGGCTGGACCTCTTTAACGAGGCGGCCGTCGAGAGGCTCGAAAGGATTTATTCGGACCTTGCGCTTAACGACATAGACGGAGTGCTCTTTCAGGACGACATGGTCTTCAAGCACAACGAGGGGCTCGGGCCGCACGCTGCGGCTTTATTCAGAAAGGACTTCGGCGCAGAGCTCGTCCCTGAGGAGCTCTATGCGCGCGTGCCGGGCTCCGAGGCCGTGCATTACACCCCGCTCTTCTGGAAATGGGCCACGTGGAAGAACAGGCGTCTTCTCGACGTCGCGGGGCGCTTGAAGGAGGCGGTAAGGAAAAGGAGGCCGGGTACAGCATTCGCGATAAACCTGATGTACGAGAGCGTCACGAACCCGCCTTACGCTCTTGCCTGGCTCTCACAGGACTTAAGCGCCGCGCTCAGGGCGGACTTCGATTATTTCTCGATAATGGCATACCACAGGCAGATGGGCGAGGAGCTCGAAAAGACAGAGGGCGAGATACGGGAGATGATAGCGAAGATGGCCGAGGACGCGATCAAAACGGTGGGCGACCCCGCGAGGGTCCTCATGAAACTCCAGACGGTCGACTGGAAGACCGGCGGCCCGATATCGGACAGCGAGGTCGTGGAGCTTATAAGGGACATGAAAGGCAAGGACGTGAGCCTTGCGGTCGTGCCGTACAGGGGGGATTTCCCATTCAGGGAGCTTTCTTCAGGGAGGGTCGCGGCGCTGGAAGGCGATTATTTCGGGACGGGGTCGGTGCAATGAAAACCACGCTGGACAAGGAATCGGTCTGCGCGCTCTGCAGGTGCCATATAAGGGAGAACACCCTTTTCACCGGCTTGAACGAAAGGCAGCTCGAGGCCTTCAAGGAAGCCGTAGTCGTAAACAATTACAAGAAGCGCGGCATAGTCTTCATGGAAGGCGACGACTGCACCGGCATCTACATCCTCAGGGCCGGCAGGGTCAAGCTCGTAAGGTCGTCCTCCACGGGGAAGGAACATATAATCAAGATACTGAACCCCGGAGACCTCCTCGGCTTCGAGGTCTTCTATAACGCGCGCACCTACAAGAACACCGCGGTCTCGATGGAGGACTGCGACCTCTGCTACATCGACCGGCACGCGCTCTTTAAGATCCTGGAGACCGAGCCGGCCATCGCCCGGAAGCTCATCATAGCGCTAGGCAAGGAGCTCAACAGCGCCTACGAGAGGATAAGCCGCCTCGGGCTCCTCAACGCCAGGGAAAAGCTCGCGCACCTCCTCTACACCCTCGCAACCGACTACGGGGTCAAGGAGGACGGGGCCGTCAAGCTGAACCTCACGCTCTCCAGGCTCGAGATAGCGGAGCTCCTCGGCATAACGCAGGAGACGTCGATAAGGCTCCTGAAGAGCTTCAAGGAAGAGGGCATAATCGACATAAGGCGGAAGGAAATTGTCATAAACTCGCTCTCAAGGCTCAAGGAGCTCGGTGAATAGGGGCTCTGGACGTCCCGCCCTTGCCGGGGCGGGGAAAGCATTTTGATGAACCTCTCTATCCGCACAAAACTCACGCTCTGGTACACCTCGCTCCTTTTCGTGAGCCTCATAGCCTTCGGCGCGGTCTTCTCGTACTCGCTCCTCAAGATATTCATCTACCGCATGGACGACCAGATAAGCTCGGTCGCCAACATGATGACGCACACCATCATAAGGCCGTCCGGCGAGATATTCCTGCCAAGGGATTTCGACATAATCCTCGGCAGGTTCTTCGGCGTAAGGACGACCGGCAACTTCATACAGGTGCTCGACCCTCACGGCGAGCTGGTCGCAAAGTCCTCAAACCTCGATAATTTCAAGCTCCCGCTTACGAAGGGCACCTACCACGCCGCAATGGGCGGGGCCACGACCTACGAGGTCGTAAGGAATGTCGGCAGGTATCCTGTCCGGGTCGTGACGAAGCCGGTCATGGCCGGGGACAAGGGGCTCGTGATGATTGTGCAGGTGGGGTCCTCCCTCGAGGGAATGGACGAGATATTCCATTCCATGGCGTACATCCTCATCTCCGCCATATTCGCCTCGGTCATCGTTGCGGCGGCAGTGGGTTCGTTCCTCGCGAAGAAGGCGCTTAAGCCGGTTGCGACCATAACCGAGGCCGCAAGGAGGATAAAGGCCGAGAACCTCAATGAGCGCATACCCGCGGCCGGGCCCCAGGACGAGATAGGCAGGCTCACGGCCACCATGAACGAGATGATAGAAAGGCTTGAGAATTCCTTCAAGCAGATAAAGCAGTTCACGGCCGACGCTTCCCATGAGCTCAAGACCCCGCTTACGATATTAAAGGGCGAGATGGAGATAGCGCTACGCTCGAAGGGCGACACCGCCTATATGAGGGAGGTCCTGGAATCGAGTCTCGAGGAGATAGACAGGATGAGCTATATCGTCAGAAACCTCCTCGACCTCGCGAAGATGGACGTTGAAAAGGGGGCCACTGCTGAGGAGAGAGTGAGCCTCGACAGGGTCGTCGCCGAACGGCATGACCAGCTTAAAAGGCGCGCCCTTGACAGCGGGATACAGTTGGATATTATTGAGAATAAGCCGCTCGCCGTTAAAGGCGACCTTGTGAGGGTAAGCCAGCTCGTCTTTAACCTCATCGACAACGCTATAAAGTACACGCCCCGAGGCGGAAACGTAGATCTCTCCTTGAGGGAGGAGGGCGGCAATGCCGTCTTCAGGGTCAGTGACACCGGAATAGGCATCGCCAGGGAGGACCTCCCTTACATCTTCGACAGGTTCTACCGCGTGGACAAGGTCCGGACGCGAGACGTGCACGGGGCCGGGCTGGGCTTGAGCATCTGTAAAGAGATAGCGCTTGCCCACGGCGGCTCTATCGACGTGGAGAGCGAGCCCGGAAAGGGCTCCACCTTCATCGTGAGCCTCCCGCTTGCAGGGTCCGCGTGACAGGTCCAGCATGCCGCATCATGAGCATAAAGTGCTTAGAGGTGGCGGGTAGTTCGAAAGGCGCGCAAATCGAATCATGCAGAACGGAGGGGGACGGATGAATATCGGCATACTTACCGGGGGCGGCGACTGCCCCGGGCTTAATGCGGTCATCAGGTCGGTGGTAAAGAGGGGGCTTCAGCTCGGGCACGAGTTCACGGGGATACGCGAGGGCTGGAGGGGGCTCGTCGAGCCGAAGACGGTGAAGCTCACCAGGGAATCGGTCTCGGGCCTGCTGCCGCTCGGCGGGACCATCCTCGGCACATCGCGGACGAACCCACTCAAGGACCCGAAGGACGCGGAGAAGCTCTTCAGGAACCTGAAGGAGCTGAGGCTCGACGCCCTCGTTTGCATAGGGGGCGACGATACCCTGAGCGTTGCCTCGAAGCTCCATGAGAAGGGCGTCAATACGGTCGGCGTGCCGAAGACCATAGACAACGACCTCTCGGGAACCGACTTCACCTTCGGCTTCGATACGGCCGTGAGCATAGTGACATGGGCCCTCGACCGGCTCCATTCGACGACCGAGGCGCACCAGAGGGTGATGGTCGTAGAGGTGATGGGGAGGCACGCCGGGTGGATAGCCGTGTACGGCGGCATGGCCGGCGGCGCGGACGTGATACTCATCCCAGAGCAGCCCTTCGACATAGACGAGGTCTGCGGATACGTCAAAAAGCGCAGGGAGGCAGGCAAATACTTCAGCCTCATAGTGGCCGCAGAGGGCGCCTACCCCAAGGGGGCCGGCGGAATGATAACCAAGGACAAGGCGCTCGATGCATTCGGCCACGCAAGACTGGGCGGGGTCGGGGAGTTCCTCGCAAACGAAATTGAGAAGAGGCTCGGCGTGGAGTCCAGGTATGTGGTCCTCGGCCATCTCCAGAGGGGCGGCACGCCGACCGCCTACGACAGGGTGCTCGCTACCCGCTTCGGCGTGAAGGCAGTCGAGATGGTTCACGACGGCAAGTACGGGAGGATGGTAGCGTTACAGGGGAATAAGGTCGTGGACGTCTCGTTGAAGGAGGCTACCGCCGAGCTCAAGACCGTGGACCTCGAGATGCTCCGGACCGCCCAGATTTTCTTCGGCTGAGCCAGACCGGTTCCGCAATAGCACGCAATTTACCGCATCATAGGGGTGGGCTTTAAGCCCGCCCTTTTTTTTATTTCCCATCCATCCTGGCAGGCCGTATCCTCGCCAACGGCAAGCGTTTTACAACATGTCCCAAGGCCCTCTCACGTACAGCGCGGAGCATTTTCCCTCAATCTACTTGCACCAGAGTTCCTTTGTGATTAGGCTTTGAAACATAAGCACAGAAGACGCTGAAAACAAAAAGAGGAGGGAATACTATGGGCAAGTTTCTTATTGCCGTATCTACAGCACTCCTGTTCTCAATCGGGTCTCTCTTTGCTTACGTGGCGCCCGCAAGCGCCGGCGGCGCCACGTGGGGCAGCTCGTATGGCAAGAACACCAACGGCTCTTATAGCAAGGGCAAGGATTTCAAGCACAAGAAGTCATTCCTCAAGCACGGCAAAAAATCCAAGAAGAAAATCAACATGAGCGGCAATTCCTATGGCAAGAAGAAGCACAAGAAGAATAACGGCATAAGCAAGGGCAAGGGCTGGATATATGGAAAGGGCGTGGGCAACGGTTACTTGAACGGCAACTATAACGGCTGCTGCAAGCCTGACGGAAAGCATTTCAGCAAGAAGAGCAAGAAAAAGATCTCTTTGCATAAAAAGCACAAGAAGAGCAACAAGAAAAATGCCATCTGCAAGCCGTCCAAGCATGACAGCAAGAAGAAGTTCAGCAAGTCCAAGAAGCACAAGAAGGGCAATGCCTCGTATAACAAGTACAAGAAGCACCATCTCAAGAAGTCCTTCAAAAAGCACGGCAAGCGCCCGGTCCCGACCGTGGGCTGAGTCGGCACGCTTGCATCCTGAGCTAAAAAAAGCCCCGGATTGATTCCGGGGCTTTTTTTTGAAACCGGCGGGGCCTTTAAGTCCAGGCATGTTGTGCTAAAATTAATAAATAATCCATTTCGATAAAAGCTGCCATCGAGGGAAAGCAATGGGGAGTGGAAAAGAAGGGAAGAGCGGCCTGAATATACTCGTAGTCGAGGACAACCCCGGAGACCTGCGCCTCCTCCACGAGATGCTGGAGACCGGGGGACTCGATCCGCAGTCCTCATTTTCCACGGCCGGTACCCTGAACAGGGCCATTATCGAAGTCGCCGGGAATTCGTTCGACCTGATCATACTCGACCTGGGCCTCCCGGACAGCGACGGCATCGCTACGTTCAGGTCGATGCGGACCCATGCAGCCGGGACGCCTATAATAGTGCTGACCGGCCTTGCCGACGAGGCGCTCGGGATGAGGGCCGTGAAGCAAGGGGCCCAGGACTATCTGGTAAAGGGGCAGATAGACGGCCGCCTCCTCTACCGCTCCATCATGTACGCGATCGAGAGGTCCAGGCTTGAGCTGGAGCTCAAGAAGAGGGTGGAAGAGATCGAGAGGCTTAACAGGATGCTGCACTTCGAGAGGGACATGGAAGTGGAGGACCTGAGAAGGGAAATACAGAGGCTGAGGGAGAGGGAAAAAAAGGCCGGCTGATTCAAGCCGCCTTGCGCTTCTCGTCCTTTATCTCCTCCGGGATGGTAAAGAGGAATTCGGCCCCTTTGCCCGGCGCCGATTCCACCCATATCCTGCCGTTATGGCGCTCGATGATCCTTTTGCAGACCGCGAGTCCAATCCCAGAGCCGGGGTACTCTTTTCCATGCAGGCGCTGGAAGAGCGTGAATATGCGCTCTTTGTATTCAGGGTCAATCCCGATTCCCTCGTCGCGGACTGAGAATATCCATTCACCGTCTCTAAGCTCGGCGGAAACTCGTATCAGCGGAGGCTCGCCGGGTTTCCTGAATTTTATTGCATTGCTGAGCAGGTTCTGGAAAAGCTGGAAAATCTGCGATTCGTCCGCGGCGAGTACGGGCAGTGGGGTGTTCTCGATTACCGCCCCGCTCTCTTCTATCATGAAAGCGAGGCTCTGAAGGACTTTCTGGAAAACGAGATTGCAGTCTAACGGCTCAAATGATTTTCCCCTCGTGGCCACGCGCGAATAATGCAGAAGGTCTTCAATTAGCGAATGCATCCTTTTGGCGCCGTCCACGGCATAATGGATATACATGTCCGCGCTCTCGTCGAGCCTGCCCCTGTACCTTGATTCGAGGAGCTGTAAAAAGCCAGATACCATCCGGAGGGGCTCCTGCAGATCGTGCGATGCTATGTAGGCGAACTGCTCGAGATCCTTGTTGGAGCGAGCCAGGGCGTCTACAGCTTTTCGGAGTTCATCTTCTGCCCCCATCCTTACAGCGACCTCCTTCCTAAGCGACGCGTTTGCCGAAACCAGCTCGGCAGTCCTGTCCTTTACAAGAGATTCCAGCTCCTCCTTGTGCCGCCTCAGGGCTTCCTCGGCAGTCTTGCGGGCAGTTATGTCCGCGAAGACGGTTGCGAAAACGCCTTTAAAAGGACTGTAGGCGACCACTTCAAAGTATTTGCCGAATTCCTTGGAGTAATTTTCGAAATGGGCGGCCTTGCCGTTTATGGCGACTTCGCCGAAAATGTCGATCCAGTAACGCTCGGTTTCGGGGAGCACCTCAAGCACCCTCTTACCCACGATATCCTCTTTCCTAAGCCCGGTAAGCTCTTCGAAGGCGCGGTTTACGTCAAGAAAGCGATAGTCGCAAGGCCTGCCGTCCTCGTCGAGTATGATCTCATGGAGCGAGAACCCGTTCAGCATGGAATCGAAAAGGGCCTTGTATTTCCGTTCGCTGGCTTCAAGGGCATCGCTGGAAAGCTTGCTTTCGGTAATGTCGCGGTTGCTGCCGCGAGTGCCGAGAAATTCCCCGTTCCTGCCATGAATCGGCTGGCACGCGTGTCCGACCCAGCGTATGCTCCCGTCCGGACGGAAGATCCTGTACTCGACCTCTCCGGGCTCCTTTTTTTCGACATTATGCAGGTGTTCCATGAAGGCGGGCTTGTCCTCAGGATGAATAAGGCGCATCCGCAGTCCTGGGTCGGCCAGGAATTCGCCCGGGGAATGGCCTGATATCCGCTCGCAAGAGGGAGACACATAGATGTAATTGCCGTCCGTGCCAAGCCAGAATTCCCAGTCATAGGTGTTGTCCGCTATTATCCTGAACTTTTCCTCGGATTCCCTGGCCATTTCCTCTACGCGCCTGCGCTCGTTTATTTCGCGCTGCAAAAGCGCATTGGTCCTTTTAAGCTCAGCAGTGCGCTTTGCCCTGGACGAAATAGCTCCAAGCAGCCTGTCGACCTCCAGCCCTTGCTGACCCGGCCTAAGGAATTCATCAGGCGGCACGTAAAATTGGTTATCGCATACGATGTTGCCGTAAATCACATCAGGGTGGGTCTTTATGACATCCAGGATGATCTCGGGCTTGAAGCGGTTCCGGTTATACTGGCAGATCGCAAGCGCCCGCTCATCCGTCAGGAAATAGTTGAGCCTGGCCTCGTACTCGATAAGTCGGTCCGCGCCGGGGTAGTCACCGAGTGCCCAGGTCATCTCGCCGGTCACCCTCAGGGCGGAGTAGCCCGCCTTTATCGCCGTGTCGGTATTTTCCTTGAGGAACCGGATCGCCAGGTCAGGGTCGAAATAGCCATGAGGGAGATAAGCCTCGCGTTCAGCGGCAATCACCAGGGCGCCGGATTCAAGGGCGCCGGCAGTATCTATCCCGTCCCGTTCCATTGCATCGAGAACGGATTCAACGGTGTTTTCGCCTATTATGTAGACGCACCTTTCGCCCCTTTCGAGCCCGATGCGGATGAACGGGATTACGGAGGAGAACTGCTCCTCTCTGGTCTCGTAGATGAGGCACAGGTGATCGTGCAGGCCGAGCCTGCCGATGGCTTCCTGGAGCTCTTTTTCGTTATTTCCTTTTTGCAGGCCCATGATATTGGAGTTCTGAAAGTATCTTTCAACTATCTAAATTTTACCATATGCCGTCCTCGGCAAAAAACATTTTAAAAATCAGCTACTTGCGGAATCCATGCCCCCGTTTTTCTAGCATGCCTTTTCACCTGTTTCAGAGCGGAATGCCTTAAGCGCTAACCCTCAAAATTTTTTGCATATCCTGCAGGTTGGGCTTGTCTTTGATTCTAGCTGAGTTTAGTATTAAGGGTCCGGCATGGTCGCTATATTGCAGAGAGGATGATGGCACTGATAAACCTTAGAAATTTGAAGCTGGGGTTCGGAAACCCCATGCTCCTCGACGGGGTCGACCTGCAGATTGAGAGAGGCGAGCGCCTCTGCCTGGTCGGGCGTAACGGGGCGGGGAAGACAACCCTCATGCGCCTTTTGAGCGGCGAGCTCAAACCGGACGGGGGCGAGATAACGCGCGCTCCCGGGCTTAAGGCGGCTATCCTGTCCCAGGAGGTCCCGAAAGACCTGCAAGGGACCGTCTTCGACATTATCACAGGCGGCCTCGGCGACATACACGGGCTTCTGGCGGAGTATCACGCCGCCCTTTCCGCCCTCGATGGCGGAGGGGAAAAGGCCATGGCCGAGCTTGAGAGGGTCCACCATGAGCTGGAGGCAAAGGGCTCCTGGCAGGCCGCCCAGAGGGTAGAGGCTGTCGTCTCCAGGCTCAGGCTCCCGGACAAGGCGGAGTTCTCGGAGCTTTCAGGAGGATACAAGAGAAGGGTGCTTCTCGGCAGGGCCCTCGTGGCCGAGCCGGATATCCTTCTCCTCGATGAGCCGACAAACCACCTCGACATGGAGTCCATAAGCTGGCTCGAGGATTTCATCCTCGGCTACAGGGGGACCCTGCTCTTCGTCACCCATGACAGGATGCTCATGCAGAAGGCGGCGACGAGGATAATCGAGCTCGACAGGGGACGGCTCATCAACTGGCAATGCGGCTACGGGGAGTACATCGAACGCAAGGAATCCCTCCTTTACGCCGAGGCCCGGGAGAACGCCCTCTTCGACAAGAAGCTCTCGGAGGAAGAGGCCTGGGTGCGCCAGGGCATAAAGGCCCGGAGGACCAGGAACGAGGGCAGGGTAAGGGCATTGATCGAGATGAGAAAGCGCCGCAGGGAGCGGCGCGAGCTCGAAGGGAGCGCCAGGATAAGATCGCAGGACGCCGAGCTTTCAGGAAGGCTCGTAATAGAGGCAAAGGACGTAAGCTTCTCGTACGGGAACGGAAAGGGCCCGGCCATAGAAGGCTTCTCGACCGTCATAATGAGGGGAGACAAGGTCGGCATAATCGGCCCTAACGGCTCCGGGAAAACCACTCTCATCAACCTTCTTCTCGGAAAGCTCAAGCCCGCTTCGGGCACGGTACGGCTGGGGAGCCGCCTCGAGGTCTCCTATTTCGACCAGCACAGGGCCGCGCTCGATGGGGAAAAGACGGTCCAGGAGAACGTCGGCGAAGGGAACGACACAATAACGATATACGGGAAGCCCCGGCATGTGATCGGCTATCTCCAGGACTTCCTTTTCTCGCCGGAGAGGTCGAGGACCCCGGTAAAGGCGCTCTCGGGCGGCGAGAGGAACAGGCTTTTGCTCGCGAAGCTATTCTCGAAACCTTCGAACCTCCTTGTCATGGACGAACCGACTAACGACCTCGACATCGAAACTCTCGACCTGCTTGAAAATATAATCGTCGAGTACGCCGGGACGGTCCTCATAGTAAGCCACGACAGGGCATTCCTCAATAACACCGTCACGAGCACTATCGTATTCGAGAACGGCGGCTTGAACGAGTACGTAGGCGGATACGACGACTGGTTGAGCCAGAGGCCTCCCGCCATTCCGGAAAAGGGCGGGAGGAAGGAAAGGCAGGAGAGGCCGAAAAAGGAGAAGCCATTAAAGCTCAGTTTCAAGGAGGATAGGGAGCTTAAGGACCTGCCCGGCAGAATAGAGGCGCTCGAAGCCGAGCAGAATTCCTTATACGCCGCAATGGCGGACCCCGGCTTCTACAAGCAGGGAGGACAGAAGACCGCCGAGGCACAGACGAGGGCCGGGGAGATAGAAGCGGAGCTAAAGGCCCTTTATTCGAGATGGGAAGAGCTTGAGTCGCGAAATGATGCGGCCTCGGGCAGAGGCCAGGTTTAGGCGCATTCGATGCCTCAATAAGACGCATTCATCATTTTTACTGGAAAGGCTGAAATGAGTTACCTGAAATCCCTTAACCCCCTGCAGCTCAGGGCGGCTAGATACGGAAAAGGCCCTCTCCTTGTTCTGGCCGGAGCCGGGAGCGGGAAGACGAAAGTCCTCACCTCGCGGATTGCCCATCTCGTACTGGATAAGAAGGTCAGGCCCGAGAGCATCCTGGCGGTCACCTTTACGAACAAGGCGGCCCAGGAGATAAAGGAACGGCTTGAGAAACTCATAGGAGAGAGGGCCGAAAGGATCTGGGCGGGGACGTTCCACACCATCGGCCTCCGGATTATAAGGGAGGAGGCGAGGCATTTCGGGCTGAAATCCAGCCTGACTATCTACGACGAGGAGGAGCAGCTCCTTCTCGTGAATTACGTCATGTCCGAGCTCTCGATGAACAACAAGGACCTGCCGTACAAGACCGTCCTCTGGGAGATAAACCTTGCCAAGAACAACTGCCTCTCGCCCGACGAGTACGCGAGGAGAGGGGAATCGGACCTGAGGGACGCAATCGCTCCGATATACCGCGCCTATCAGAGGAAGCTACGGGCCATGAACGCGGTCGACTTCGGCGACCTCATCATGAAGCCCATCGAGCTTTTGAATACAAACGAGGCGGCCCTCAGAAAATACCGGGACAGGTTCTCTTCCATACTCATTGACGAGTACCAGGACACCAACAGGTCTCAGTACACGATGACGAGGCTTCTTGCTTCCGGGCAGGCGGACCTCTGCGCGGTCGGCGACCCCGACCAGTCCATATACGGCTGGAGGGGGGCGTCAATCGAAAACATCCTCAAGTTCCAGGAAGACTATAAGGACGCCGTCGTAATCAAGCTCGAGCAGAACTACCGCTCTACAAGCAACATCCTCGGGGCCGCCAACTCGGTCATAATGAATAACGAGGACAGGATTGAAAAGAACCTCTGGACAGGGAACGGGCAAGGTGAGCCCGTAACGTATGAGGAATGCCTGAACGAGGACGAAGAGGCCCGTTTTGTCGTGAAGGAGATAAAGAGGCTCAAGGCTTCAGACCCCGCCATGAAGTTCAAGGACTGTACCATCCTTTACAGGACCAACACGCAGTCGAGGCCTTTTGAGGAGCTTTTTTTCGAGGAGGGCATACCCTATACGATAATCGGCGGCTTCAGGTTTTTCGACAGGCGCGAGATAAAGGACAGCCTTGCCTACTTGAAGGCCATACAGAACCCCGACGATTCGCTAAACTTCCTCCGGATAGTGAACGTGCCGCCAAGGGGCATCGGAAAGGCCACGCTTGAAAAGGTGCACAGGATAAGCGACGCCCACGACGCCTCCCTTTACGAGGCCTTCCGAAAGGCCAGAAAAGAGGGCGCGTTGAACCAGGACGCAAGCGACTTCATAGGCACCTTCGAGATGCTCCGCGAGGAGATGCCGGGTATGCCTCTCCATGATTTTGTCGGAAGGGTGCTCGACTTAACCGGCTACGAGGACTTCTGGGCGAGGAAACGGACTGAGGAGGCTGACGTGCGCGTAAAGAACCTGCAGGGCCTCGTTGCGTCGGTCAAGAAATACGTCGAGGCGCACCCGAAGGCGAGCCTTGCCGACTACCTTAATCTCGTGTCCCTCATGAGCGACGCGGACCAGGTCGAGGACAAGCACAACAGGGTGACTTTGATGACCATCCACTCGGCCAAGGGGCTCGAGTTCCCGGTCGTCTTCATGGTGGGCATGGAGGAGGGTCTTTTCCCGCACAAGAGGAGCATCGACGAGGAGACCGAAGAGGAGGAACGGAGGCTCTGCTACGTGGGAATGACCCGCGCAAGGAGGCTCCTCTTCCTCACCTCGGCCAAGCACCGCACGAGCGGCAAGGAGACCTCTTCGCAGCTGCCTTCGCGCTTCATAGCGGAGATAGACGCGGCGTTCGTCACGAAAAAGGCCTATGTTCCGGCCGAGAGGATACGGGAGCACATGGACGCCATAAGGAAGATACTGAACCAGGCGTAGGGGGAAATTCCGGGGTATATGGCCTGAAACTGTTACGAGGATTCGAATTAGGGCATATTTTTCATATAATGCGCAACCTCCACGGGTAGGGCCAGCCAGTATTCGCCATCATTGCGAGATTTTACGTAACTTAGAAATTCTCTGTAATAGTCAGAAGGGTATTCTTCAATACCGAGCTTACTTCCGTTAAAGTTCATGTAATCGGGATGCGTGTTAAGCAGTGCCATTCCCCCACGGGCGGCAATCCATTCGAGTTCCTTCTTCCAAATTGTTATGTCCCTTCTCTCCATAAGGATAAAAAGAGTGAAATCCTGTGAAATCGTGTATGAAAATTCGACACGTTTGTCAGGGGGAGTATATTTTCCGGCCACGGTATTTTGTATAAATTAAAAGGGAAATTGTCCCTACTGTGCTCATTAGATGGCACCGATGCCCGAAGCAGAGCCTGATATGATTTTCATGGATGCTTTAATGTCCGGTCCCTTGCCGCATTGAAGAAGACTGAATTGAATTGTAAGTATATGGGGTCCCGTTAATAATATTCCTCAAGTTAAACGCGTAATATGGTGATTTAAATCACATTTTCCAGGACTACTCTATTGTATCCTTTCCTGCATAAAAAGATTTTTTTTCGATTCATCAGCAAGGAGGCTGTCACTATGAAGAAATGCTTTATCGTCCTGGCGCTTTTTGTCCTGAGCGCCGTGCCGACCCTGGCTGACGCCGCCGTCCATTATGTAAGGGCGGGCGCCACAGGGAACGGCTCAGACTGGGCCAACGCGTTGCCGAAGCTTCCAGCCACACTAGTCCGTGGCGATATCTACTATATAGCCGCGGGCTCTTACGGCGGCTATACTTTTGATGACGCTCAGGCCGGGTCTACTTATATCTACATTAGGAAGGCGACCGCGGCCGACCACGGGACAAACACCGGCTGGAACTCCGCGTATGCAGGGACGGCCACCTTCGGCAATCTCAAGTTCACGACGGGCTACTACGACCTTGACGGCAGGGTTGGCGGAGGGCCCGGGTCCTGGACCTCTGGTCATGGCTTTAAGATAACGGCTGCGGCCTCAGGCACCGGCAAGCTCATAACCATCGGCAACGTCACAGGCATAAGGATACGCCATGCCGAAATTTACTTCAATAACCTGGTCGGCGCATCTACAACAAGCGCCACTGGAGACCTGATATATGCCATCAGCGGCGGCAATGACCTTATAATCCAGTACTGCTGGCTCCATGACTCCGCGAGGACCATCTTCTATCCGATCAAGTGGTCCAACATCCTCTTCGAGTATAACAGGATGGAGAGGAATGGCATAAACTGGAGCTCGTCCAACCACTCCGAGCTGTTTTCAGCAAGGCAGGTCAGTAATGTCACGGTCCGCTATAATCACATGCTTGACTGGAAGAGTACCGGCGGGCTCATATTCGGCGGCGTCGTGTCCTCAGCCGCCCAGAGCGTCTCGAGCAACCTCTATATTTACGGCAACGTATTCGAGTGGACGAAGAACTGGGGCAATACCGCGAACAACGGCGCCGTAGGCAGCTGGAGCCATTCGTGGATGCTTATAAAGAACGCCCGCATATTCAATAACACCTTCGTAAACATCAACGACTCGAACCCGTCGGATGCGGCTTCCATATTCCCGATAGGCAACCTCTCGGATGTTGTCGTCCAGAATAACCTGTTCTACAACACCAACCCGCGCTCAATAAGGGGAAGCCATAACTACAACTGGTTTGATAGCAACAGTCACGGCGAGTCCAATGCGCAGGTATCCTCCATCAACCCGTTCGTGAACTATGCCGGGAAGGACTACAGGCTGAAGGCGTCCACGACGTCGGGACTCAAGCTCTCATCGCCTTTCGATGTAGACATGTTCGGTATCGCACGCGGGAGCAACGGCATCTGGGACAGGGGCGCGTTCCAGTTCGGAGGGAAGACAAGCGTTACGACAACGCCGGAGGCGCCAACGCTTAGCATAGAGTGAAAGAACGGAATAAGGGGCCGGCCTTGTGGGCCGGCCCCTTATTTCATTTTTATGCACGTACTCCGGCCCTTGCAGCCGGATATCGATTCCGTCCTGAAGAGTACCTTCATCGGAGTACTTATAAGCGAACCCGGCCATCTCATTGCAAAAAAATATGCAGCGAAAGATGGCCGGAATAAGATGTGCACTCGATTTTGCTCGAAAAGATTTCGTGACAGCAGGTAAAAAAAGGCTACGCATAGCGTAACCCCTTTTTTCTGGCGGTCCTACGGGGATTGACCTCGCCCATCCATGGGCTCGGCCCTTTGGGCTTCTCGCTTCGCTCGAAGTCCAAATTTGCTGTCCTGCAAATTTGACGAACCCCGGTTTTAGCCTTGAGAGTCCGTTTTGATCGGAAAATTTGTGGCATCCCGCGTATTCCAATATAGGTGGAATTCGGAATGGAAAACCATCGCACACTATCAAAAAAACTGATTAAAAGAGTAAGGTAATACTATTTAATTCAAGCCCTTACGTAGCAAAAAATCCTTGAGCGGATTTTGTGATGATGGTAAATTTAATAGCACAGAAATATTTTGTCCCGGGCTTTTAAAACAAAGCCCGAGCCTTTTCAGAATACCCCAAGGGTAATATTCCGCTTTTCGAGAGACTCAGCGTGGATGCTCTTTTTTTCAAAGAAATCGTTGAAAAGACTTCCGAAGGGGTAATAGTCCTCGATTCGGATGGCGCCGTAAGGTACGTAAATCCTGCCGGTGAAGCCCTCTTGGGACGGAACGCGGAGGACCTTCTCGGCAAGGAATTCGGGATCCCTCTCGACGGTTCAAAAATAGAGATAGATTTCGTCCGGAATGATGGGGATTACGGTGTGGCCGAGCTGTATGCCGAGAGGTCGACATGCCTCGGCGTTCCTTCCTACATAGCATACCTCAATGATATAACCGACCGGAAAAAAGCCGAAGACGCCCTGCACATAAGCGAAGAAAGCCTTGCAGAGGCGCAGCACATTGCCCATATCGGCAGCTGGGAATGGGACCTTGCAGGCTCGTCCTTAAAGTGCTCTGAAGAGATATTCAACATCCTCGGGATCATGAGCGAGGGGTTTTCAGAAACTCTCGATGCTTTCCTTCAGACCGTCCACCCCGAGGACAGGGAGGCGGTACGGCGCATGATGGTAAAGGCCACCCATGCCGGGACCTGCAGCCTTGATTTCAGGATTGTCCAGCCGAACAACAAGGAGAGGTTCGTGCATTGTCACGCCCAGCCGAAGCTGGACAGGTCCGGCAAGGTCGTAAGCATCATAGGGACGATACTCGACCTCACTGAGAGGAAGAGGATAGAGGAAGAGATCATTAAAAACCAGAAGCTCGACTCTCTTGGAGTCCTCGCAGGCGGCATAGCCCACGACTTCAACAACCTGCTTACTGGCATCACCGGGAGCATTTCACTGGCGAAGGTACTATTGAGCCCTGGCGACAGGGCTTACAAGATACTCTCGGACAGCGAAAGGGCCGCAAAAAGGGCCGCTGACCTCACGAACCAGCTTCTTGTGTTCGCAAAAGGCGGAGAGCCCGTAAAAAAGACCATAGTCATCAAGGAGGTCGTAACCGAAGCCGCCACATTCGCGCTCAGCGGTTCGAAGGCGCTCTCCGAGTTCGTCATCCCCGCCACACTGTGGCCCGTGGACGCGGACCCTGGCCAGATAGGTCAGGTGATACACAACCTCGTCTTGAATGCCTCGCAGGCCATGCCGAATGGAGGCATCATAAGCGTCTGCTGTGAGAACATTTTACCCGAAGCTTCCGGCCTCAATGGAGACGCTTATGTGAAAATATCCATTAAAGACCAGGGCGCGGGCATTCCGGAGGAGTACTTCCAGAAGATATTCGACCCGTATTTCACTACCAAGCACAAGGGGAACGGCCTGGGGCTGGCGATAACCTATTCAATAATAAAGAAGCACGGCGGGCACATAGATTTCAGCTCAAGTCCCGGCGAAGGGACCACCTTCAATGTCTACATCCCTGCATCGATTTCGACTTCTGCGTCAACAGAGCGGGAGACCGATGAATCGGCTAGCATCTTTAAGGCCAGGGGAAGGGTCCTCGTGATGGACGACGAGGATATCATCAGGGAAGTGGCAGGAGAGCTGCTCGAATGCATGGGGTGCGAGGTTGCCACGGCCGGCGACGGCCTCGAGGCGCTGGAGAAATACAGCCAGGCCTTTGAGGCCGGAGCGCCTTTCGATGCGGTGATAATGGATCTGACCGTGCCGGGCGGCATGGGAGGCAAGGAGGCGGTAAAAAAGCTCCTCGAAATAGACCCCAACGCGAAAGCGATAGTATCGAGCGGCTATTCCAGCGACACTATAATAGCGAATTTCAAGGAGTACGGTTTCTCCGATGTGATCCTGAAGCCCTATACCATCAAAAGCTTCAGCTCCGTTCTGCACAAGGTGCTGAATTAGTACGTGTCTTTGTAAGCGGGCCGCGAAGCCGCGGCCCCGCAGGGCTGGTGGATAATGAAATTTGAGAAGATCTCGGCATTGCTGATTGAGAGCTCTCCCTTATATGCAGCGCACATCAAGGAACTGCTTTCCAGGGCCGAGAATGTCAAGTTCTCGGTCCACGCGGCGGGCTCGATCTCAGCCGGGCTCAGGCACCTTTCCCGAAAGAAAGCGGATGTGATATTGCTGGATTTGGCGTTGCCTGGCTCTTCAGGCATTGAAGCGCTGATGGCGTGCATCGAAAAAGCAGGCAACACACCGATAGTAGTACTTACCGACAAAATGAGCGAAAAGACCGGGATGGAAGCCCTGAAGAAAGGCGCTCAGGATTACCTCGTGAAAAACCGGCTCCCGAGCGCCCTGCTCGTGAGGTCGCTCCGCTACGCGATAGAAAGGCAGAGGCTCATGGCCGAGGTGGAGCGGCACAGGGCTTTTGAGAACCGCACGAGGGCGATGGACGGGTTCGACCGCCTTGCCTCTTCGAATTCTACGCCGGTAACGGCAAGCGCCTTCGGCCTTGCATCCGTCAAGGAAAATCAACCCTCTATCTACAAGGGGCTGGTAAGGGAATACAGCGACATCCTGGACATGGCCCTTGAGCAGCGCGCATATAAGGTCGAATACGACATCTCCGGAAAGCTCCGCTCCATGTCCGAGAGGCTGGGCTTCCTGAGGGCCGGGCCGAAAGACATTCTTGACATGCACCGCGAAGCCCTGTATGAGAAGTTCAAGTCGTCAAACCAGCTTAAGTCCGGGACTTACGTGGAAGAGGCGCAAATGACTGTCCTGGAACTCATGGGTTTCATGACGATGTATTATCAAAATCACGCTTTTTCAATCCAGACCAGAGGATAGCGGAATGAAGATAAAACTCAAGCTCTACATCACAGGGAAGACATCGAGGTCTCAAAAGGCGATATCCAACCTGCAGCATATCTGTTCCGAGGAGCTTAAGGACAATTACGTATTGCAGATAATCGACGTTCTCGAGCAGCCGCAGCTGGCCGAGGACGAGAAGATCCTGGCGACACCCACCCTTATAAAAGAGCTCCCGCCTCCTTTGCGTAGAATTATAGGCGACCTTTCGAATAGCGAAAAAGTGCTGCTAGGCCTGGATCTCCAGCATGTAAAGTAGATAAATCCGGGAGGTGCGCATAATGGCGGCCAAAAATACGAGCAGGAAATCGAAGAAAGCCATTGAAAAGATCGAAACCGGCATCGAGGGATTCGACCTCATAGCCGACGGCGGCATCCCCAGGGGGCGCGCATGCCTGGTCGCAGGGACCGCCGGGAGCGCCAAAACCATTTTTGCCACGCAGTTCCTTTCCGCAGGCATATACAAGAAAGGCGAGCACGGCGTATTCGTGACCTTCGAGGAGTCCCCGGAGGACATCCGGAAGAACATGATGAGTTTCGGCTGGGACATCGGCAGGCTGGAAAAGGAGGGGAAATGGGCGTTCGTCGACGCCTCTCCCCAGCCCTCAAGTGACCAGATAGAAAGCGGGTCTTACGATTTCGGAGCGCTACTGGCGAGGATCGAGCACGCGGTGAGGAATATCGGCGCTTCCAGGGTCTCGATGGACTCGCTCGGGGCGGTATTCAACCAGTTTGCCGACTCCTCGCTTGTGCGAAAGGAGCTCTTCAGGATTTCGGTGGCGCTTAAAAAGATGAAGGTCACCGCCGTACTGACCGCCGAGAGAAACCAGGAATACGGCGGCATCACGCGCTTCGGTATAGAGGAGTTCGTTGCCGACAGCGTCGTCATTTTGAGGAACGTCCTTGAGGACGAAAAACGTCGGAGGACGGTCGAGATACTCAAGTTCCGCGGCACATACCACCAGAAAGGGGAGTTCCCCTTCACCATATTCCCACACCAGGGCATAATGGTAATACCCCTTTCGGCCCTGGAGCTCAAGCAGAAGTCTTCCTACAAGCGCATCACCTCAGGTTCGAGCGAGCTTGACAGGATGTGCGGTGGCGGATTTTTCCGCGACTCCATCGTCCTCGTGTCAGGGGCGACCGGCGCGGGCAAGACCCTTATCGTAACGCAGTTCATGAAGGGCGGGTTCACGAGCGGCGAGCGGTGCCTGCTTTTGGGCTTCGAGGAGAGCCGCGAGCAGCTCATGAGGAACGCCATAGGCTGGGGCATAGACTTCAACAGGATGGAAGCAGAGGGCAAGCTCAAGATAGCCTGCGAGTACCCGGAGGCAACGAGCCTCGAAGACCTCCTGATCCGCATAAAAAACATAATGGAGGAGTTCAAGCCTCACAGGGTCGCGGTGGACAGCCTTTCGGCCCTGGAGCGGGTATCGACCACAAAGGGCTTCCGCGAGTTCGTCATAAGCCTGACCTCGTTCATAAAGCACCAGGAGGTGGCGGGCCTTTTTACCGCAACGACATCGAACCTTATCGGCGGCACCTCTATAACCGAGGCGCACATATCGACCATAACCGATTCCATAATACTGTTACGCTACGTCGAGATGTACGGCGAAATGCTCCGTGGGCTCACGGTCCTCAAGATGCGCGGGTCGATGCACGACAAGGACATCCGCGAGTTTTTAATCGACGGCAAGGGCATGCACATAGGCAAGCCTTTCAGGACAGTAAGCGGAATACTTACAGGCACGCCCATGCAGATGGTGCCTGAAAGGCTTCAGAGGCTCGATGCGATGTTCAAGGAGTGATACTCTTGGCTCCCTTTCTCGATACAGAGCCGATTTTATTTTCCCCTGGTGCCTTGCCTGGCGTAACGGAGCATCGGAATTCCATACTTGGCCGGAACCAACTAAGCACTAAAGGCGACGCTAACGCCTTTTTGCACTAATCTAACTTTGGAAGCGGTACATTAACTGGGGGCAGATAACGTAAGTCTGAGGATCCATTCACGGGAATTTGAGCCTTCGAGGGCCGAATGGCGCGATATCACATCGCGCTCCCAGCACCTTTTTTCGGCAAGTATACGTGGGCTAAATGGAGTTAGCTGGAGGAAGTGCTTAATGAACTTCCTGTTTTTGTGCGTGGACGCTGATTTTAAAAGGTTATTTTAGTTGCAATGCCAAACTGGTTACGAAATTTGGTGGCACTGGAAAAGAGAAAGGGGTTACGCAGGCGCGTAACCCCTTGATTTTTCTGGCGGTCCTACGGGGATTCGAACCCCGGTTTTAGCCTTGAGAGTTCGTTTTGATAATAAAATGTAACTAGGCCTTATACCTGCACATTTTTGAATTTCTGTGCCTTTTCAGGCCCTTAGACCCATTCCGTATATTCCGCCCTTTCTGTCCTTTTATGCCTCTTAAGGTAGATTCGGTTACAATTTGGTGACAGACTGGGAGCACCGCGTTCGGGAAGATTCCTGGAATCCCGAATCGAAAAATACCCGGCTTCGTCAAACTCAATTCCATAAGCATTCTAGCGAATTAACCTGAATCGGGCCGAAGCAACCTTAATTGGCCTTAAAACAAACACAAATCAAGACCGGATTGCGGCAGAATTGTGGCGGATCCAGAGGCAAGAAGGCTCTATGTTTTTTATTTAGTCGATATTGTGAAGCCGTCGACACGATTCTATTATTCAGAGTATTTTAAAGCTTTTGCAATTTAATACATACACAGTAAATAAACTGGTTCATAAGTGAATTCGTTAAATTTATAAACATGATCTTTTTTTTTAAGTTTTCAATTCTGAATTCCTGAATCGTGAAACAATTAAAAACTTTTCTTGACAAAATAAATAAAAAATATAATAAATTGGCTATAACTAAATACTTTTTTTTAAACGATTGAATTTTAACGGGGGCGGTGCAGCCTTTATAGACTTTGATAAGGGCCTTATTCATGCCATTATGATTTCACATGCATTGAATATCGTTGTGAACGAGTTGAATGCGCATCTTGCTGAAAATTACGGGGCTGGCTCCCACCAGGTGGCGCTCGGAAATTTAGCTGAAGGGTTTACTTCAGGCGCGAGCAATAGCGGCTTATCAAGAGAGAAGCTATATTTATCGATCGTTAATATCAGAGAAGAAAGAACCCTGAAGAATCTACCGAACTATACACGAAATGAAGCTGCACTTAAAGCCACTTATGAAAATCCGCCTGTTTTCCTTAATTTCCTGATTTTAGTGGCAGCTACTCATTCGAATTACACCAATGCGCTGCTCGTATTATCGAGGGCCATTCGTTATTTTCAGTTCAGAAATGTATTTACCCAGGACGATGTGGCTCCTCAATCAATAGCCACAACGACCCACCCGCTTAATCAGCTCGATAGATTGGAAACCTTCAAATTCATTTTTGACCTGTATTCCCCGACCATGGAGGAAGTCAACCATCTATGGGGTACGCTGGGAGGAAAGCAGTATCCTTTCGCCTTGTACATGATGAGGATGTTGGACTTGAAATTCGAGGCCGTGCAGGGCGAAAAAGGCCTGATAACGCAAGTTGTCAGGGATTTCTATCATAAGGATCGGTAAAGTTTGATATGCCGGAACGGATTACTACCGGATACAGTCGATTATTCGAAATACGCCTGCTTCATCATTTTTGGTTGGATGAAGGCAGCGCCATATATGATCTTTTGGAAAAGGAGCAAAGAGAGAGGCGCCTGTTGTCCTATGATATGCGCTCCTTTCTCGCAGTCACGCCTACCGATTCCACCTCAAGGGCTCTAAGCGGCCTGGGGTGCGTCTATAAGGAGACGCAGTTGGGCTGCATAGTATTAGCGCCAGATAGAGCCAAAATTCCTTGCCATGCAGAATTCGAATGCGTCGTGACGGTGCAGGATGTCGAGTTTTTTAACTATACGGCTTTGACGCTTCGACCTCAAAGGGTCCATGAATTGTATCACCGAGGAGAAAATGAGACCAACAGGTTCAAAGAACATGTGCCCGTCTTATCAAATATGACCGGTGTTAAAAGGGGCGAAGGTGCCCAAAAAGCCCTTTTTCTCTCCAGAGAGATTCCATCGCTCGCCGCAGATGACCAGGCGGAATCCTTGTTCCTGTCGGATAATGCTTTGCATCAGTTGACCGGCGACCAGCCCGACGCCCTCTCCCGGGAATTAAACCCACAGTCGGCAATATGCCTGTATTTGTCAATCAGGGCGATGTGCCTCGCATTGTACCGCCCGCCGGGCTCGTCGGGGCACCTGCTCGAGGAATAATGCTGTCTAAAGACATACCTGAGAATGTGTTTGCTCTCATCCGTTTGGCGGCAATGCGTGAAGATGACGATGATTTCAGCTTGATCGGACCTGATGGGTTTCCCAAGGCGAGCTATCCTGTTTTCCAGGTCCGCTTCAAAAACCGTTCGACCGTCTGGAAGTATATTAACAAGAGAACCGGCCATGTCGTTTTTGAAACACCCGAACCGCTACCTTTAACCCGTTTCGGAAATGCAGGCACAAGGCAAAAGCCATCATTGTGCCAGATCAAGGCTGAGGGAATGGATATCGCGGGGAAGGTTACTAGGCTCGTCTCGGAGATCTTTGTATGAATTTTCCAAATTTTTAAAACGGAGGTAAAAGGATGCCTACAACGTACAAAATGCCGGGTGTTTACATCGAAGAGATACCGAAGTTCCCACCCTCCATCGCGCCGGTCGAGACGGCGATACCTGCGTTTATAGGATATACGCAAAAGGCCGAAAAGGTCGCGCCCGGAGACCTTATTAACGTGCCCACGAAGATAGGTTCCATTGCCGAGTATGAGGCCTATTTTGGGGTGGGCTCCGCCCCATCCGTTACTGAAGTTATTTTGGATGACAGCCGTAATTTCAAATCGGCATCAGTCGGAAATATGTTTTACATGTATGACAGTCTCCGCTTGTTCTACGCAAATGGCGGAGGCGACTGTTACATCGTTTCCACGGGCAGCTATGATAATCCATCCTCCAAGACAAAAAATGACTTCATCGGCACAGGAAAAGGAATTGATGCCCTCGAAGCGGTAGATGAACCCACGATACTCGTTTTTCCCGATAACTCGCTACTCGATGCGGATTTTTATGAAATTTACATGAAGGCCCTGGACCAGTGCGGCAGGCTGATGGACAGGGTTTGCCTGTTCCATGTAAAAGAGGATGATTCTAAAGGCGCTAATTTCCGGCCTGGTATCGGCATTAAGGATCTGAAATACGGAATGGCTTATTCCCCGTGGTTGAAAGCCAGCTTCCCAAAAGACGTTACCTATCGCGATTTCAAGGACGTAATCAAAATCGGGGAAACACGGATCGATTTATCGGGCGTGACCGACGATACAAAAATTAAGGGGTTGATTTCGGAATATGAAGACGTCATATCCGATAATCAGAAGATCGGTGCTGTCTCAAGCTTACTCGCAGGTACTCGAACATTAAGGGAGAAATTTACCGATCTCGAAAGTGTTTATCTTTCAGGTAAAACAGTTGCAAATTTTATGAAACTAATTGATTTTTTATTCGGCATCGCAAGGAAAGCTGACGAACTGATTGGGACCAGCAGTAGCGCCCTTAAGAACGAACCTTTGAGAGGATCATTAGGTGGTCTTATAGAATCTCTGGCGCAACCCTTCAGTGAATTAATCAGTTACGATAAAGAACTCGTCAATATAGATGGGTATGAACCACAATATAATGCAACTATGCTTTCAGCAAATGAATGGGATGGACTTAACGCTACGCCCCCCTCGGCAATCCTGGAGGATACAGAAAGCGACCAGGCTAATATGGACGAAGTGCTTGGACTGCTCCGGCCACTTTTCGATAAGATCAGCAAGGCCTGGCTTGGCCTGGTGGACGCTGCCAGAAAATTGGAAAAGGACAAGCACGATGGCCTGATTTCCAATTTTCCTCTATACAAGACGATTATCACCGGAATCCAGAACAAGGCTTCGATTATTCCTCCTTCAGGTGCTGTTGCCGGTGTCTATGCCTACGTGGACCGCACCAGGGGTGTCTGGAAAGCGCCCGCGAACGTCAGCATCAGCGGAATCGTCGGTCCTAAAGACATGTTTACCGCTTCGGAACTGGATTCTCTCAATATAGATCCAAACGGCGGAAAATCCATAAACGCCATCCGCGCCTTTACAGGCAAGGGGACTCTCGTCTGGGGCGCGCGTACCCTCGCCGGGAACGACAATGAGTGGCGCTATGTCAACGTCAGGCGGTTCTTCAATTTCGTAGAAGAGTCGACAAAAAAGGCAACCGAGCAGTTCGTGTTCGAGCCGAACGATGCCAATACCTGGGTGCGTGTGCAGGCTATGATAGAGAACTTTCTGACCGTGCTCTGGCGGCAGGGCGCCCTGCAGGGCGTAAAACCGGAACATGCATTCTATGTCGCCGTGGGGCTAGGGAAGACGATGACAACCCTGGATATTCTCGAAGGACGCATGATAGTGGAAATCGGAATGGCCGTCGTCCGCCCCGCTGAATTCATCGTCCTCAGGTTTTCCCATAAAATGGCGGAGTCGTGATGGTACTTAAAATACAATCGGATGAACTGATCGAATCCTATTAAGAAAGGGAGATGGCCATGACGCAGGAGTATCCATTACCCAGATTCCATTTTCAGGTTGATTGGGGCGGCGCAAAGCTCAGTTTCACTGAGGTGACCGGGCTTGTCATGGAGAGGGAGAAAATCGAATACCGGCACAGCGACAGCAAGGATTTCAACAAGATCGCCATGCCCGGATTGGTCAAAAATAATAATATAACCATGAAACGCGGGAAATTCGAGCGCGATTTCGACTTCAATGCGTGGCTGGATGAAATCGCCAACGAACGGGTCAATGAGCGGCGCGATGTGACAATAAGGCTGCTGAACGAAAGACACGAGCCTGTGGCGGCATGGTCGGCCGTAAGGTGCTTCCCGGTAAAAGTCACCGCCCCTGATTTCAAATCAGATGCCAATGAGGCCGCGATAGAGAGCATCGAAATAGCCCATGAAGGCCTTAAATTGATGAAGGTCTAAGGGCGCCGTGATGAACGAGCATTATCCGCCATGGGGGTTCTACTATAAAGTGGAATTCAGCATAAGCAAGAACAGGAATGATGTGCGCTTTCAGTCCGTTTCAGGGCTGTCCATGGAATACGAGATCGAGGAATACAAGGAAGGTGGAGAGAACCGCTTTGTCCACAAGCTCCCCGTGCGCACTAAATACCCTGATCTGATGCTGAAGCGCGGGATGCTGACGGACTCCTCTGTAATAGAGTGGTGCCTCAGGGCATTTCGCGACCGGGATTTTGAGCCTTCAGATGTAACTATCATCCTTATGAACGAAAAGAGCGAGCCCCTTCGCACCTGGAAAATCGCACATGCCGTCCCTAAAAAATGGGTTGTAAGCGATTTTAACGCGAATGAAAATTCGATCGTAGTCGAAACCCTGGAGTTTTCATATCGATGTTTCGCGGTCCAGTAGAGGAAGTATCTCCTCTCATACTTTTCGTCCGGGCCGCAACAAAAGAGGTCTTGTATGCCCATTGAAATTAAAGAACTTCATATACGTGTTACGGTCGATGCGTCCAGAAGAAAAAATCAAGTCGAAAACCGCACTTTTTCCGGTGGAATCGGCTCAAGTATTTACGAGACCAGAGACGCCATAGTCTCCGAATGCGTAGAGCAGGTTTTGTCGATACTTCTGGCCAAAAAGGAACGGTGATGATTGCAAGCGACAAAATGGAAAAAGCAGAGAGGGCTGCTACTGGAAAATTGGAGAAGGTGCTGATTTTGGCTTTTACAGATTCTAAAAAAGCCGAGACAGGCTCCAAAATGGATGCGCGGGACAGTTTCGAGGCGCTGGTTAACCCTGAGACCTATACGATGGAATACAAGGTGGAGACCTCTGAGGAACAGGGGCAGGGGACAAGCGGATCACAATCAAAATTCATATCTACGTCGCCTCAGGAACTTACATTTGAGTTCCTGTTCGACAACACGGGCCTGATAGACGGAAGACCGAATAAGGCTGGAATATTCGATAATGTAAACCATTTCAGGAAGATTCTCACCGAGTACCAGGGCGATTCACATGAGCCGTATCATCTCAAACTGATATGGGGGAACCTGGTATTCAAGGGAAGGGCTGTAGAACTCGGAATCACGTACAAGCTCTTCAATCCTGACGGGCAGCCTATCCGCGCGGTTGCGAAGGCAAGATTCAAGGGAAGCATCGAAGAAAAGAAGCGCGCCTTATGGGAGGACAGGAAATCTCCTGACCTGACCCATCTTCGCCGGGTCAGTGCAGGAGATACGCTCCCGCTCATGTGTTACCGGATATACGGTGATCCGAAATACTATATGGATGTCGCGAAGGCAAACGGCATTGAAAATTTCCGTTTGCTGCCACCGGGAATGGAAATTGCTTTTCCGCCCATCGCTAAGACGGCAGATAATGGCAACAAATGAATCGATAATCCCATCACCAGCGACGCCTGATGTATGCACGTATACTATCCTGGTCGATGGAATGGAAATTCCGGGCGAATTCCATATTCTGGCGATTTCAGTGACGAAGGAGGTCAACCGCGTTCCTGCTGCCGTCATCCAGCTGCTTGATGGTGAAGCAGCAAAATCCACTTTCAAGGCGAGCGATAGCGATTTTTTCATACCAGGCAGGAAAATCGAGATCCAACTCGGCTATTGCTCCCAGAACGAGCCGGTTTTCAAGGGGATCGTCGTTAAAAACAGCATCAAAATACGCAAAAACGGCAGCTCCCTTACAGTTGAATGCCGGGATAAAGCCGTGAAGATGACGGTCAGCGCAAAAAACCGTTATTTTATCGACAAGAAGGACAGTGACATCCTTGACGAGATAATAGGCTCATACCGCTTGCAAAAAGACGTTGAGACGACGCTCCCGGCCTTGAAGGAAGTCACACAATATGATTCCACGGATTGGGATTTCCTTTTGTGCCGCGCGGAAGCCAACGGGCAAGTGGTGCTCGTAAACGACGGAAAGGTAACCGTTGCCCGCCCCTCACTTAAAGACGAGCCGGCCGTTAATGTCCGCTACGGCGCAACGGTATTGGAGCTGGATGCTGAGATAGACGCCAGGCTTCAAAGCAGGGGCATAGAAGCTAGCAGCTGGGACCCTGCAGGACAGGAACTTGTACAGGTGGATGCGAATGAGCCTGCTACGCCGCGAAGTGGCAATCTCTCGCCTGCCGACCTGGCCGACGTTCTCGATGCGGATACACACACGGTAAGGCACGGTGGCAAACTCAGCGGACCAGAGCTGCAGGCATGGGCAGATGGCATGCTGATGAGGGAGCGTCTGTCCAGAGTTCGGGGCAGGGTGAGATTTCAAGGCTTTGGGGGTGTTTTGCCCGGTAGAATCATTGAAGTCGTCGGCATCGGTGAACGATTTCAAGGGAAGCTTTACGTCTCCGGTGTCCGTCATACACTCGCAAACGGCAGCTGGGAAACGGATGTACAGTTCGGGTTGAGCACCGAACTTTTCGCGAATTCCCATAACCTGCGCCCGCTCCCTGCCGCGGGCCTGCTTCCGGGTGTGAGCGGCTTGCAAATAGGAATAGTAACGGCGCTGGAAAATGACTCGGAGGGTCAGGACCGCATCAAGGTCCGCCTCCCGGTGATTAGTGATACGGCTGAGGGCATCTGGTCACGGATAGCCACCCTGGACGCCGGAAATGAACGCGGCACTTTTTTCCGCCCTGATATCGGAGATGAGGTCGTGGTGGGTTTCCTCAATGACGACCCGCGTCACCCTGTGGTTCTTGGGATGTGCCACAGCGGCGCCAAACCGTCTCCAGAACCGGCAAAAGACGGCAACCACCGGAAAGGCTACGTAAGCCGGGAAAAAATGCAATTCATATTCGACGATGAGAAAAAGGCCGTTCTGCTGGAAACACCCGCCGGTAACAGGTTGACGCTTTCCGAGGATGGAAAAGGTATCTTCATAGAAGACCAGAACGGGAACAAGATTACGCTCGACAGCAGCGGGGTCAAAATAGAAAGCTGCAAAGACCTGACCTTGAAGGCCGCTAAAGACGTCAAAATAGAGGGCGTGAACATGGACCTTAAGGCTCAAATCGCGTTCAAGGCCGCCGGTAGCGCCAGCGCAGAAGTTTCCGGGGCTAGCACGTCCGTCAAAGGCAGCGCTAATACAGTCATACAGGGCGGCATAGTGCAGATCAACTGACCAGGAGGATCGGACATGTTACCAGCTGCGCGCGTAACGGACATGATAGTAAGCACGGCGACATCCGGTGTGCCGACGCCGATTATACCCCCTGGCGCTCCAACCGTATTGATAGGCTGTCTTCCTGCAGCTCGCCTCGGGGACACTTGCGGAGCGGATACCATTGTCAAAGGCTCAATGACGGTGATGATAGGCGGGCTGCCCGCCGCCAGGGTCGGGGATTTGACCGCTGCAGGCGGCGGGATAATCCCACCCGGCGCGCCTACTGTTCTGATTGGAGGGTAGTGGAGATGAGCAGTGGATTCCTGGGCCGAGGGTGGTCTTTCCCTCCCACCTTCGACCGCAGCCTCGCACGTGTGGAAATGCTTGAGGAGGAGGCGGATATCGCATCCAGCCTTGAGGTCCTGCTCAGTACTATTGCCGGGGAACGGGTAATGCTGCCGCAATACGGCTGCAATCTGGAAGAGTTGGTCTTTGAAAACCTGGATACCAGAATGAAGACCATGATGGCCGATAATATTGAATCCGCAATACTTTATCACGAGCCGCGTATCCGGCTCGAGCGCGTTCGGCTTGATGCTAGCCGTGAAATGCAGGGGGTGGTCCTTATAGAGGTCATGTATCGTGTGAAAACCACCAATTCCCGATTCAATTTCGTTTACCCATATTACAGGCTGGAGGGTACCGATATCGACCTTGCTGCGACAATTAACCTTCTGCCAGATAAAGGCCGCAAATGAGTGGTAACGGTGGACTCAAGCAGATTATCGACGAACTGAAACCGGCTCGCGAAGGTACGAGCCAGGAAGAGCGGCATTCTCCGGCCCTGGATCCCGCTTACGCACGGCCGGACGAGCGTACGATCGCGCACAGGATTTTGTTTGCAAAGGCATACTCGGCCTTTTTGAGATTTTACAATACAGGCAATAGCCATGAAGGCGATTGGCAGCCTTTTTTCAGCAAGGATATGTCCGTCCAGCTTGCAGTTGCCGCGGTGCAGGATGTGGAGTATTACAGGTCCTGCATAAAAGGGTATTTCGATTTTTTGAAAGATCTCGACGACAAATCGGACTCGGAGAAGGCAAAAGAATGCCTTGGAAACCTGTTCAGCTGCGTGAGTACTCTTGCAAAACAGCTGGATTCCTTGAAGGATGGATTGCCAGACGAGACCCGTCTCAAAGGCGTCCTTCAAAATCTCATTAAAAGTCAATTGGCCCCCTCTTTTGAGAGGCTTATTTCCTACTACAAGGCGGACCTTGAAAAGCCTGACCGCCTGATAGCGGACGTCCATCCCGGGGTTCTTATTTTGGGCGAAGTTACATCTGTCTTTAGCGAAATATATCGGCAGGGCTTGTCAAAGGATTGGATGCAGGCTGGTCGTTCGAGCTGGAGCGACTATGTAAACAACATTTCGCCTGCCGATTCAGTATACGGTCCGGAAAATAATATTCTGAAGCGGGCAAACCATGTCTCGATGCATAATTTTTTCACGTCGATTTTCAATCGGTTCCTAAAGGCATATGCCCGTGTTGTGAAGGAAGCAGGACAGGAGCTGGAAAAAACGATCACGGGAAGCAACAACCATGAGCCGCATTATACGTTATTTCTCGCCTTTCTGCGGTTGCTCGAATACGCGCGCGAGGAGATGAATACCCTGACCGGCCGGCACCTGGATTTTTATTATCGCGAAGTCCTCCGGCTCAAGGAGAAACCGGCCGAACCCGCCAGAGTGCATCTGCTTGTCGAATTGGCGCGGCACGCGCCGGCGCACCTGGTCAAGGCGGGCGAACTCTTCAAGGCAGGGAAGGACGACCTTGGCATAGAGGCTTTTTTCGCCAATGACCGCGACTTAGTCGTGAATAAGGCGGCGGTCGCGGCCCTGAAAACTGTTTACCGTCACAGTGACGGAAGGATTTACGCCGCGCCTTTAGCAAATTCAGATGACGGGAAAGGCGCGGAACTGTCATCGCCGGACCTCTCCTGGCATCCGTTTCACAATAAGCCATATCAGGGCGGTGCGATTTCGGATGTCAGGATGCCGGAAGCTGAAATCGGTTTCGCCGTTGCCTCGCATTATTTGCTTATGGCGGAAGGGATGCGAAAAATTACTCTCAATTTCAAAATAGAACCAGATACTGACAAAAATTTTAATATCACTGGGGACACCGAGGATGGTATCGATATTGATTGCCTGTTTACAGCTGAAAAGGAATGGGTCAAAGGGTCGGTAAAGGTATTTGCTTTGGAGCAAAAGACCCTAAGTTTTGAAATCATATTATCAGGCGAAACCCCGCCTGTGGTCCCTTATACTGCAAAAACGCATGGGTACGATTTCCCGACCACCCTTCCGATGGTACTGATTAAATTACGACATCGGGAGGTATATATATACCAGCAACTCAAGGACATTAGCGTAACCGAGATCAAACTCGAAGTAAATGTAAATGGTCTTAAATCGGTTGCTATTTCCAACGACTTTGGCCCTGTCGATGCCTCGAAGCCATTTCAGCCCTTCGGCCCGTCTCCTATGGCCGGTAATGCTTTCATTATCGGCTCAAAAGAGGTCTTCCAAAAAAAAATAACGAGCGCCTCCGTTGGTGTGTCCTGGTTAGCCGCCCCCAAGCCATTTTCTAAAGACACCGGTCTGAAAATTAAGTTTTTAAAAAATGGCGAGTGGGAGTCCATTTCAGACGAAATTAAATTGGGCAAATCGACCGATATGTCGGAAGTATTCAATTTATTGAAAAAACAGGATATTCCCGTTCTTCTAGAGCCGGATTTTTCTCCTAATGAATACTATAGCACAGCTTCAAGGCATGGTTTTCTCCGTTTCGAGTTAAGTTCCGATTTTGGCCAAAATGAATATCAAAGTGAATTGATCAGACATCTGCGGAGAGAAGAAGACAAGCAAGGCAACCCGATAATACATCCAGGACCTCCGCCGGCCGGTCCGATTGTGAGCGGGCTCTGGATTGATTATGAAGCTTCGCATATGATAGATTCAAGTTCGGCTGAAGATTTTGCGAAACGAAGTGCCAGTTTTTTTCACCTTGCCCCATTCGGCCATGCCGAGCAGCACCCGTCTCCTCATTCGGCCGGAAAAGTCTATCTCCTTCCTCAATTCGATTTTCAACCGGATGCTATAGGCAACGAAAATGACGCGGCCGAATTTTACATAGGCATAACCGGCCTCAAGCCTCCCCAGAATCTCGCTCTCCTTTTTCAGGTGGTTGACGGGACCGCCGATCCATTATCTGTAAAGCCCAGGCCGCACATACGCTGGAGTTATCTGCGCAATAACGAGTGGGCCGGTTTTGATAAAAGTGAAATAGATGACAGGACTTCAGAGCTTCTCAATTCCGGCGTCATCACTTTTGCCGTGCCGCGCGATGCTTCGGATCAGAACACTTTTTTGCCCGCCGGAATGCATTGGATTAAGGCGGCCGTTGCGTCTAAAACAGATTCCGTGTGCCGACTGCGCCTGGTGGCCGCGCAGGCGTTGGAGGCCACTTTCATTGATAAGGGTAATGCCCCGGATTTCACGGCCAAACTATTGAAGGCTGGCACAATCACCGGGCTCGACCAGACCGACGCCTCTGTTAGAAATATCATGCAGCCTTTCGACTCGTTCGGAGGGAGGGGCAAGGAAACGCAGGCGGCATTCTATACAAGAGTGAGCGAGAGACTCCGCCATAAAGAGCGGGCCATAACCATGTGGGATTACGAGCGTCTGATATTGGAGGCCTTTCCTCAGATCCACAGGGTCAAATGCCTTAACCACACAAGGTATGAGCCGGACGAAAGCGGCGCGGGCATATACAATGAGCTTGCGCCCGGGCATGTCACTATCATCACTGTCCCCGACCAGAGATTTCAATACCTCCGTGATCCGTTACGCCCATTTACAAGTCTGAAACTGCTGGACGAGATTGCTTTCTTTTTGAAAAAACGGCTTTCCTGTTTTATAAAGCCCCATCGAATACATGTAAGAAACCCGGAGTTCGAGGAGCTTGAAGTCAGTTGTAAGGTCAAATTTCGCGAGGGCCTCGATGAAGGCTTCCATCTTAGCAAAATACAGGATGACGTCATTCGATACCTGTCACCGTGGGCCTATCGCGACGGCAGCGATCTTTTGTTCGGCAGGAGCATCCGTAAATCTGCGCTGATAGATTTTATTGAAAGTTTGAAATACGTGGACTATTTGACCGATTTCCGGCTATTCCACATTTCAAACGATAAAATGGAAGCAAAGGATGAAATCAGGGCCTCCAAGGGAGTGTCGATACTGGTCTCGGCAGGTAAACATGATATCAAGGCCATAAAATCAGCTGAGGCGGGAGCTTCAGTCGAGAAATGCCAGTGTGAAGCATGAGCCAGACGCCTGTATCAATATCCAAACACTCCCTTTTGAAGCCCGCCGAGGATTATTACTTTCTCCGGCGGGAAGGCATACGCTTCATAGAGGAAATGGGGAGTAGCTTTTGGACGGATTACAACGCGCATGACCCCGGCATAACCATTCTCGAATCACTTTGTTACGCGATTACAGAGCTTGCTTATCGAACTGGCTGGGACATCAAAGACATCTTGGCAAGCCGCACGCATTCTGGCGGCACGGACCAGCCTTTTCCGGACCAGCCGTTTTTTACGGCAGGGGAAATATTGACTGTAAACCCCTGGAGCCCGGACGACTTCCGTCGTTTGCTCATCGACCTTGACTCAGTGCGCAATGCATGGGTCCTCTGCGATGAATGCGCGCGCAACACTTGCTGGCCCGAGAGGGCGCAACCTCAAGGCCTGTACGATATACTGCTGGAGCTCGAAATAGATCCGGAATTCGGGAACCTGAATGACAGAAAGATAGAACTCGGATTTTTCATTTGGGACGATGATGGTATCCGGCACTCTTTTATGATGGAGGTTCGGTTTCCCGAATGGGGCATGGAAGGACTTGCCAAATGGCAGGTTGAGAAAGAAGATTCGTTTGAACTGAAGGTGTCAAGTCTTGGAGCTGCTAAAACATATAACCTGCTCGCTGATTCGCAGCTGGAGGAAAATGACCGGGACAAATACCTTCGCGAGCACTGGCGTAGCGTCTTTTATCTGGATTTTGAGCTGATCGAGAAGCAGCCCGGCTACGAAAAAGTCGTAGCCTGGAATGCGACACTGCGTCTTTTCGGTGACGACTTCATCAGAAGCAAGACTACCGTTTCCGGCCTGATTGATTTCCTGGCAGACAAGACCCCTGCAGGGGTAATCCGCCGTTACAAAAGTAAACAAGACGCAGCCGCCGGCGCCATAAAAGAAGCCTGTAAATGCCTTCACGAGCACCGGAACCTCGGGGAGGATTATTGCCGGATCAAGGTCGTAGGCATCGAGGAAGTCGGCGTTTGTGCGGATATTGAACTAAAGCCGGATGCCGACATCGAAAAGGTGCAGGCCCATATCTGGTTCGAACTCGAACGGTATTTCAGCCCGACAGTGCCGTTCTATTCTTTAGGCGAACTGATGGAGGCTGGCGAGGCGGTCGAGGAGATATTCAACGGGCCGCCGCTTAAAAACGGATTTATCAGGGCGGCCGACCTTGAATCGGCATCGCTGAGAACCGTGCTTCGCGTTTCCGATATAATCAATCGTTTGATGGACATCGACGGCGTGTTAGCGGTAAATAATATGCAGCTAGTCAAGTTCGACCATGAAGGCAATGTCATGTGCGGTGCAGCCGATCCGGCCTGGACGGAGGACGGCAAGCCTTTTTTTGAAGCCGGAAAGGCGAATGCATCTTGGCTTCTCTATATAAGTGAAGTGCATCAGCCCAGGTTTAATCTTAACGCATCGAGGTTCCTGTTTTACAAAAACGGACTCCCATTCCTGCCCAGAATGGATGAGGCGTGCGATACATTAACGCAGCTACGCGGTGAGGCCGAACGCCCCAAAATAAAAAACGCCCCACAAGACCTGCCTCTCCCTGAAGGCAAATGCCGCTGCGTCGAAGAGTATTATCCGCTGCAGTACAGCCTGCCCTCGGCCTACGGTATCGGCCCTGAGGGGCTCCCCTCGAGTGCTTCCGATAAACGCCGGGCGCAGGCCAGGCAGTTGAGGGCGTATCTCATGCCATTCGAACAGTTCCTGGCAAACGCCTTCTCGCAACTTGCTAATGCAACGGACCTGTTTTCGCTTAATCAGAACGTAAGCCGAACTTATTTCATATGCGAGCTGAACGGGATAATCAGGGATTATGACGAGATAGCCGATAGGCTTGATAGGCCCGCGCTAGAGGCTATGGCCGAAACACCGCGAGAATTCCAGGAGCGCCGGAACCGGTTTCTCGACCACATCATCGCCCGATTCGGCGAGCAGTTCTGCGAGAACATTTTTTTGTTGAACGATTTGCAGGGTCGGCGGATGGCGCCCGATCAGTTGATTCAGCATAAAATCTCGTTTCTCAAGGAGTGTCCGGAAATCAGCCGCGATCGCGGAAAATCGTTTAACTATACAGGTCCTATATCACGGGAAATCGTCCCTGGTATCCAGAGGCGTATCAGCCGGCTCCTGGGTTGTCCGGACCTGAAATTCATCGTCGTGGAGCACCTTTTGCTCCGGCCTAAATTCCCCGGAGATGCTCTGTTGATTTCGCGAACGGAGGACCCTTCCGACGCATGCCGCGACGATGACCCTTATTCATTCCGGCTGACTTTCGTGATGGCCGGCTGGACAGAGCCGTACGGCGCAAATCTTGAAATGCGGAATTTTGCCGATCGCACAATACGGCAGGAGACGCCGTCGCACCTTCTCTCCAGGATATGCTGGATCGGCAACGACGGATTTATCGAAAACCCATGCGACCCGGTCATCGAGGAGTTGGCAGAATTCCTGAGCAAGTATGCTAAGAGGACAGGCGGCGCGATGCCGTCCGATACAGCAGCGGCTTGCGACTGTGCCGCTTATGTATATTCAGCATTCAGCTCGGTCTTCAGAGAATGGTATCACGGCAAAACCCTCGATTATTTTCACGCCGATGCTCTTTATAAAGCGCTTGAGGCGGAATTTAGCGCGAAATTGTGCTTTGCCGATATGCCATGCAGTGCATTTTCAGATACCATCTGGCCCGGGGTCCTTGAAAAAATGGTCAGGCATTTCCGGCATATCTCGTTGCACGGATGTCTATATGAGCGGTTTGAGGATGCATGGATGAAATGGCTCGAAGCCAACGCCAAAATCGACTGGATTGAAGAAAATCTGCAGGAACGCGTCGAGGCAGTCCTCAAAAGCAACCTACTTGCTCCTCATGAGAATGGGCCCGCTCAAAAGGATGCAGTTTGCAGGTGCGCAGCCGCTATTTTACAAGGCTATGGAGGGGCTTTCTATAGTTGGATGGAAGAAAATATCAGGGCCGGCAAGGCTTTGGAAGAATTTACCGATTTTGCGCCCGCTGCGGTAACCCTGTGCCCTGATCTGGACTTCAAGACCGGTACTGCAGAATTAATTAAAGCGCTGCTCAATGACCGCTACAGTGCCTACAAGGTGGTTTCTTTCCGTCTTTGGGTGGTTACGGACCTGCTGAGCAGATTGAGAAGTATCTATCCTGCAGCTACGCTCCACGATTTTGATGAAGGGAATGACAGGAACCCGGTGCGCCTGGGAAAAACCAATTTAGGAAGCTGAGGGGGTGCCTTGTGAAACCTGAACAGGTCAATTATCCGATTTTCAAGCCCAATCAGGTGCTTTCGAATAAGCATTTGAATCAGCTCTTTTCATACCTTGATGAGCAGGGGCGCCTGACACGCGCGAATCTCATCGGTATCGGCATCGTCTGTGGGCTGGAGATTAGCTGTGAAATAGAGAATGGGGAAGGGATAATACATCTTTCCAGAGGTATCGGCATCACGTCGGAAGGATACCTCATCATGGAACCGGATGATGTGAGTCTGGTATCTCGCCGTCCTTATGAGCTGCAACCTGGTGAGGAGGATTATTCACTTTTTGAAAAAGCTAAAAAATTAAACGAACAGATTTATGAGCTTTTTCCTGAGAGTGTGCCAGACACTTCGTCGTTAAAGGGAGATTTACTGCAAGATAAAATACTTCTGCTGTTTTACGAGATGAAAAATGAGGAACGGCGTAATTGCAGCTTGAATAGTTGTGATGATAGAGGGACTGAGGTCAGGACCGTCCTTCGGCGCCTGCTCGTAAGCAAAGCAGTTATCGAAAGCATCAATGCTGAGATCGAAAAAGCACGAGCGGCCAGGCTAAAACTGCCTGATATACGCCTGCCGCGTTTCGATCTGCCCCAGGACCCGGATTCCGTCGCTATCTATACGGCGTTCCTGAACGTATTACGCTTCAAAAAATTTGCTAAGACCGTCTGCGACACCCTGCGTGATACCTATAATGCGTTCAAACCTTTCCTTGAGAAGGTCTATGACAAAAACCCGTTCGCGAATTTGAACTTCAACATTTTCGATACTGGACCAATGACTGCCGATCAGGTACGGTTTCTGCAGTATTACTACGATCTATTCGATGATTTGATCCGCGCTTACGACGAGTTCCGCTGGAAGGGGTCGGATTTGATATGCGCCTGTGCCCCACCTGAAGCTCTGTTTCGCAGGCACCTGGCTATCGGCATGCTGGATACTAAAAACGCAAAACAGTCAGGCGTCTGCAGGAATAACCTCATACCGTCGCCTGCAATCGGCGGATATGCCGAAAAATCAAATGAAGCCTTGCAGCTATTCAGGCGGCTTGTTGAGATGACGGCCAGTTTTACTAATACTCCCCTTTTGCCGGAGCCTTCACCGTCTTCTGCCGAAATCGACAAGCAGATTCGCATTACACCAAGCAGATCAGGTGACGTGGCGTTAGCGGATAGGGCGATTCCTTACTATTACAATCAAAATGGCAAGCCTCCATTGCATGATCTCTGGAATCCCGAAAGGACCCGCCGCGGCCGGAGCAGTCAGAATCTAAGCTACCAGTCCGGGAAGTATGGGCAGTCAACTGAGGAATTCGTGAAAGACCCGTTGCTTTATGATCTTGAATCCTATAATTTCCTGCGCATAGAAGGGCATTTGGGCAAGAACTATCAAGATGTGCTCAACACGCTGCTCGCCATGAGAAGCGACTACCGTTTGCCCATCGGGCTCATAGCTCTCCCCTCCGGTAATGAGACCTACAGGTATGAGGACCTGGAGGAGCGTTATAACGTGCTCCGGACGTGGATGCTGGGCGAAATACGAAAAGTTGTAGCGACTTTGTATGAGGTTAAGATTAATGACTCAAGCCTGACCGCAGGAACGGCGAAGTTTCCCTTATTCGAGTCGTCGTCGACTTATCGTTACGGACAAGGAACCGTTGGCGCCTGGTATGAGAAGAATTTGGATTATCTCGAAGCACTGCCTTATACTGAAATTGCCGATACGGACAAGTTAGAGAAAGCTTATAGCTCGTTACTGAAGGACACAACACCCAAGCTTGAGCCTAAGTATTATGTACATGTAATACTTATCCATCATTTCACAAGGGTCGCCGAAGCTTTGCCGGACGGTCTGAATTCACTTGACTTCAACGACTTTGCTTTAAAGTATCGGGATATGCTCGAATTAATCCGTTTTCTCCGTGGCAATGCGCTCGAAAAAAGAAAAGAATTCAAGCCGCAGAAGGACCTGATCGATCATATCAGCGAGATTTTTTCTTCCTTCAAACTTGAAACGGTACAGGCACTTAGCTCGGAGTACGCCCAACTAATGAGCGAGACCAGAAAAAAAATGTCTTTTGGCGCTTTTCTTCGGGAAAACCCTGGCATTCAGCACAAGGCTGGCGTCCCATTGGGCGGTACTTTTATAATCGTTTATCACAGCTCTTCCAAGAATGCAGTTCCCAAAAATAATGCAAAACATAGGATACTGAATAATCACTCAAGTGAGCCGGAAACCAGGTCTGCTGTGCTATCAGAAGTAATAATCAAAAAGATCAGAGAGAGATTCGGAAATTTTAATCCCGATGAATTGCAATCACGAGTGGCTGCAATTATTGAGGAGACATATCCCACTATATCTGACATTACCCTCCCACCTATTGCTGCCAGTAAGGTAACAGATGATGACGATATAAAAGCGGCCGTAAACGGACTGAAGGAGGGCACGGTGATCGCGGATTTCTTTCTGCCGTATATCGTGTCCAATTTTCAGACTGATCGAGATGTTTTGCCTGAAGCAAAGCCGAGTTAAGCGGCTATGCTGAGCTCTCTCCATCTCGCGAACTGACATTTCATTACTTTTGGAAATGCAGAATGGAGCCCCAGCCTTTATAGAAGTAAATGGTGTTAGGTTTAGCCGATAAACAGTTCGGCGGATGGCTATATAGCTGACTGCATTCACTGAAAAGGGATGCAGAGTGGTCGTGAAGTACGAACTGAACTGACTTTTGCATAATTAATATGCCTGATTCTGCCAGCCATAATATCAGGACATTATATCTTGATGTCATGTTCAACGGCACGGAATCCGAGGGTTATGCTCTGCGGCGCCGATTGCAAGGATGCGATTGGTTGATAAGCGCAATCGAACGGGCACTCGCATATTGCGAGCCGCCGAAGGGGGGGCACCTCTATCTCGAGCGGCTGGAAATAGACGCCGGCACAGTGTTCCATGGACGTTTGGAATATGAATTGTCCGAATTCGTAGTCAAGGCGATATTAGAATCGATAAATGGCTGCCGTTTTTCATATGCTGAGGATGCCTCTGGAATACCAATTTTCCAAAATGGCTTGCACAAATCCGCAGAAAATCATATCAAGGATGTGTTTGCATATTTTCTGAGAAACGGACGACTTCCATGGTCTTTTCATCTCCCTGATGGAGCAATTCTGGAGCAGGTTTTCCTCTCTTGGCTGAATGAGGCGAAATCAGGAAACGGGCCATTCGCCGGGAATGAATCGCTCATCCAGTTGTTTGCGGACTGCTCAGCCAGGAAGCGCCTGACTCTGCAATTCTCGACTGTATTTCTGGAAAAACTGCTCTCTTTTTTTTCTTCAGATTGGAAGAGAACAATGGATGAGGTTTTACAGGCCCTGAACACTTCGACTGAGCAGTTTCCTAAGCGTCTTTTCGAACAACGATTATGGGACGCCGCATTTCAAGCAGTATCGAAAGGAGTCGTCCTGAATCCGAAGGATCTGGTAAGTGATGCCTGGGGCAGTACGCCGGCGGACGCGCCGGGATATTCTGCGTTGAAAGAGGTGCTGGAGCGCAACTGGCCGGTCTCAACTGAAGAGCCATCGGCATTCCACGATAACGAGAACATTGGTCGAAAGCTATTCCCGGATGAATCCCGCGACTCAGAAACAACAGAGGGCATCTTTATTGGCAATGCGGGTCTGGTCTTACTACATCCCTTTTTGCCCCGTTTCTTTACGGCGCTCAGCGTTGCATCGGAAGATAAGCTCTTTAAGCCGGAACGCGCCGTCTGCCTGCTGCATTTCCTGGCAACCGGTCAGGCGGTTGCGCCAGAATATGAATTGGTTTTGCCAAAAATACTCTGCAATATCCCCCTGGAGACACCAGTAGAGCCTGACTGTGGATTGACAGCAGGCGATATGGACGAGGCTACCTCCATGCTTGAGGCAGTCATACGGCACTGGGATGCATTGCGCAGCACCAACCCTGACGGCTTACGCGGGACCTTTTTGCTTCGCGCAGGAAAGCTATCGGAGCGTAATGGAGAATGGCTGCTGCAGGTAGAATCCAAAGCCTTCGATATCCTGTTTGACCGCTTGCCCTGGGGTATTTCAATGATAAGGCTACCGTGGATGAGGAGAATGTTATGGGTGGAATGGCAATAAAAATTTCTGCCTGTATGGATGGGGTTGGCAATGAAAGCCGGCGCGGAAAAATCCTCTAAAACGACATCGACCGCAGCGCCTGCCTCGAACCTGCCTTTTTTCAAAAAGGCCGGAGCAGGGGATTTTTTAACAGTGCCTAAACCAACTCCGGCGAACTCAATACAGCCGAAACTGGCTGTTAATAAGCCGGGCGATAAATTCGAGCAGGAAGCCGACAGGATGGCTGATAAGGCAATGCGGTCGCCCGGCCCGGCATTATCGAGCAAAGAGGAACTGCAAGAGCGCCAGTCACGCGACGGGTTGCAAAAGAAAGAGGAGAAGAAGGAAAAAGCCCCTCGCGACAGCGAAAGCATCCAGCGCGCCGGAAGCGGCGATGCGCCTGTAGTCACAGCAGGAACGCAATCTGAAATACAAAGCAAGACTTCAGAGGGGCAGCCGCTCTCCAGCGGCGTCCGCCAGGACATGGAGCCGCGTTTTAATGCGAACTTCGGCCGTGTCCGTATCCATACCGATTCCGATGCCGCCGGATTGAGCAGTAGACTGGGAGCCCGCGCGTTCACCTATCGAAACCATATCTTTTTTTCCCGCGACCAGTACCAGCCCGGCTCAAGCGAAGGCAGGCGGCTTCTGGCGCATGAGCTGACGCATACCATTCAGCAGGGGCACGCTGTTCAGCGCAGCCCGGAAGTGACTTCTACCTCGTCGGCGCCTGCGGTGCAGCGGTGGGGGAAGCAGGACGCCCTGGATAAAGTTTCCGAATGGGCATTCAATATCCCTGGATTCAGGCTTTTGACTCTCTTGTTGGGCTTTAACCCGGTAAACAATCGCGGCACGGAGCGCAATGCCGCCGGCCTGTTACGTGCTTTGATAGAAGTCCTCCCCGGCGGGGCCTCAATATCGCAGGCGCTTGATAATCACGGCGCCATCAATAAGGCCGCCGTCTGGGTCGAGCAAAGGATGGCGGTATTCGGAAACATCGGCATCGAGATAACACATGGCCTGAGGAGCTTCATCGGTACCCTGAAATGGAGCGATATTCTCGATTTGGGAGGTGTCTGGGAACGCGCAAAGGTTATCTTTACCGGCCCCATTTCGCGGCTGATCGCATTTGGAAGCTCAGTTGTAATCGACATATTGAAGATGGTCAAGGACGCCATTCTCAAGCCCTTGGCCTCAATGGCGCATGGGACGCGCGGCTACGACCTGCTTAAAGCCGTATTAGGTGAGGACCCGATAACCGGCGAAGCAGTGCCGCGCAATCCCGAAAGCCTGATCGGTGGATTCCTGAAGCTTATAGGGCGGGAGGACTTGTGGGAGAATATAAAGAAAGGCAACGCAGTTGCAATGGCATGGGCCTGGTTCCAGGGGTCGCTCGCAGGCTTGATGGGCTTCGTTCGGGCCATACCGCGCAAAATCCTTGACGCGGTTGCAGCCCTTACTTTTCAGGACCTCATTACCGTCTCAGGGGCTTTCGGAAAGATCGCCGGTGCGTTTGCCAATATCGTTACTGAATTCGTCAGCTGGGGAGTTAAGCAGGTCTTCAGCCTTCTGGATATTCTTTTTTCTGTCGTGGCGCCCGGAGTCAGGCCCTATATCAAGAAGACCCAGGCGGCCTTTCTGACTATTTTAAAAAATCCGATCACATTCGCGTGGAACCTTGTGCGGGCCGGCAGATTGGGTTTCGAGAGGTTCGCGGGTAAAATCGTTGAGCACTTGAAAACCGCTTTGATTAAATGGCTTGCCGGGCCTTTGGCAGAGGCTGGAGCGTATATCCCGAAGTCGTTTAGCCTGCCGGAGATATTCAAGCTGATGCTATCGGTCCTCGGAGTGACATGGCGGAGTATCCGCGCCAAACTTGTGAAGACGATACCTGATCCGGTGCTTGCCTCCATGGAAAAAACAGCGGACATCCTGGTCGCGTTAATTAAGAACGGGCCGGTAGCCCTGTGGGAGCGGATGAGAGCCGAATTAAGCGAGCTGAAAGGAGAGCTTATCGCTAAAGTTACCAGCATGGTCTCGTCCGAGATAGTAAAGGCGGCTGTCTTGAAGTTGGCCGCCATTTTGAGCCCTGCGGGCGCCGTGATTCAGGCTATCATGTCCATCCATAGCACAATCTCCTTTTTTGTTCAGAAGATCAGCCAAATCGCCGCCGTTGTCGGCTCCTTTATCGAATCCATTTCCGAAATAGCCGCCGGCCAGGTAGATAGCGCGGCTCAGAAAGTAGAGCAAACAATAACGCGGACATTGACCCTGGTGCTTGCCTTCCTTGCGAAATTCGCAGGCCTCGATGGCATTCCCGACAAGGTCATTGGCATAGCAAGGAAAATACGTCAGCCGGTCGAGAAAGCCATGGACAAGGCCGTGGGCTGGCTGGGGAATACGCTTAAAAAAATCGGCTCCTCGGTCAAGGAGGCTTCAGTATCATTGTTCCAGTGGTGGAAGAAAAAGATTACCATCGACGCAGGCGATGAAAAGCACTGTTTTTATTTCCAGGGCGAGGAAGACTATGCGGAACCAATGGTCGCCAGTAATCCGAAGAGACTAGAGGACTTTATCAAAGAGGCTTTTAGTAACGAGATGATTACCGGAAATACCAAGAAGATGAAGGCATTGAATAGAATTAAAAGTAAGCCGGAGTTTCTTCGTGAGAAACTTCGTAAATTGAGGCAGGCTAAGAATGCGTCTGACAAAAAGGCTGTCGCAGGCCTCCTTCAGGATATTGATAATAGCAATAATGAAATCGGGAAATATCTCGGCATAGTACTTGCGGGCTTCAAAAGCGGCACGAGGAACAACCGGATTTCCTTACCCTGGCACAAGCCTGCCTATAATGAGTATCCACCTTTGTACCTATATCACAATGCAAAACAGCCCGATGGTAATAAATGGAGAATAACTTCCAAAAAAAAGATAAGGGGGGTGGGCAAGCTCGTTTGGCAATTGAATCCTGATGGTGTCCATAAAGAAGAAGGTGCGCCTAATGAGAAGGTTCCTCAAGAAATCAAGAAGATTGGCATAATGGGGAACTTTAGGGTGATAGATGGTCATGAAGTTGGCCCATTATCCCAGGAGGAAACGAAGGGCGGAAAGGAACTCAGGGATAGACTCGTTAAATATGGCTGGAATGGTAAAGATATGGATGGTAAAGATATGGACTGCGATCATGTGCTCGAGATTCAGGTCGGCGGCGAAGATGAATTGCAAAACCTTTGGCCTCTTAAGTCGAGCAAAAATAGGAGCGCAGGACCGAGATTATCCAAGGAAAAAGTTATGTTGGATGGGCAAATAGTCACCATCGACTGGCTTAAGAAGGTAAAGCAGCCTGATGGTACTCCAAGGAAATTTTTCTTTAAAGTGGCTTTAAAATAATGTGTTTTGCCCTTTGCTCTTTCATCGCAAAGCGCTCAATATCAAAGATCGCATTACACTGGACCAAAAAAAATAATCCTGCAAGGGCGGGGGACGAGCCTTGCGCCCTAAAAGGAATCGTGCATGGGAGATAACTTCGCCAACCTTCAACTGGCCTTAGATTGGCTGTCGGGCGTCCTTGCGAGCCGCATGAAGGTGCATCTCGGTGAGGATGAGGACCTTGAGGTTGGCCCGCTTGAATTCTATAGTGATGATTCAGCGCTGTCTGAATTCCTGAAGACGCACGGACCTTCGTTCGAAGAGTTCCTGATATTGGTCCTCGCTCTGGCGCCGCATCTGAGGCCTGATTTCCTCGGGAAGATCATAGCCGAGCATCTTCCCGAAGGCGGCGAACTTCCGGAATTCGGCGGAATCAGGTCCGTAAATCAGCGCGGCATTCTCCCAACCGGCGAAACCGCGCTGTTCATAATCGCCGGGAACGACCTTGGAAAACGGCTGGAGGTCCAGCGCATATTAAGCGGCGCGCATTGGTTTGCCCAGAAGCAGATACTCTGGGTTGAGCCTGTGCGGGAAGGCGAGCCGTTCATGAGCGGCCGTCTAGTCCTTGACCCGGAATTTCTAGAGCAGCTTACCTTGGGCCCGATGAGCAGGCCCCGGTTCAGCATGGAGTTTCCGGCGAAGCACATACATACGGAACTGGAATGGGGCGATCTGGTCCTCCACCCGGACACGCTATCTCAGATACGCGAGATCCAAAACTGGATCACCCACAGCGGTACTCTCCTGCACGACTGGGGCATGGGCAACAAGATTAGGCCTGGTTACCGAGCGCTGTTTTACGGACCGCCGGGCACAGGAAAGACGCTTACAGCTACTCTGCTTGGCAAGTACACCGGAAGGGACGTCTACCGGATCGACCTGTCCAGGGTGGTATCGAAATACATTGGAGAGACCGAGAAAAACCTTTCGAGGTTGTTCGATAAGGCCGAGAACAAGAACTGGATATTGTTTTTCGACGAGGCCGATGCCCTCTTCGGAAGGAGAACGGATATACGCGACGCCCATGACAAGTACGCCAACCAGGAAATCGCGTACCTTCTGCAGCGAATCGAGGGTTATAACTGCCTTGTGATATTGGCCACCAATCAACGCGGCAATATGGACGAAGCTTTTATCAGGCGTTTCCAGAGCATCATTCATTTTCCGATGCCTGGCCCGGAAGAAAGGCGCGAGATATGGCGTAAAGCATTTCCTTCTCAGATCGAGATGGCCCAGGACATAGATTGGCAACAGGTTTCGGCGCGCTTCGAGCTCGCCGGCGCTAGCATAATGAATGTTGCCCAATATTGCGCCCTGGAGATATTGGCCGCTCAAACGAATCGCCTTGAATTAAGGCGGCTTGAAGCCGCTATCATGCGCGAATACATAAAAGAGGGAAAAGTCGTGTAATGGGAACAAAAATGCGCTTCCCGCACGCAAATGAGACCTAACGTGCTAAACGGAAATTTTAGGGATTAAAGGCAAGCATACGGCAAGTGTATGCCATTTTTTATAAATTATTAAAATGTTGAAATAAATTATTGAGAATAGTATATTGCTATACCACCTTTGAGAAATCAAAATAGTATTCCTAATACCCCTATTTCTTTAGAGCTGCAGCTATTTTGTACAGCCTAAAATATCATATCTGTTGGAGGCTTATTACTCACTTTTTCAAATCCGCCCTTCCTGTAAACATAGGGAATTCCAAAGTTTGATTTTAAGCTGAGAGGTTCTTCTTATGGCAAAACAGGGTTCAGGCACATCAGAACTTCCCATCATAATCAGCCCTAATCTGGGGTGTCCCGTTATAGTTTCAGTCAAAGATCTGGCCAGCGGCTCGGATTTAACGCTTATCGTGGCAAGCCGCTCCGATGGTGCCAATCTCGCATATGAGAGGCTGTTCAAAGACAGGCTTTTCCTGAGGATATCTTATGCAGAGACTGGCTCGGAAGCCGAAATAAAATTGACCTTGCGCGGCTGCGAGGAAATAAAGGAGTGGAACCGTCTTCACGATTTCAGCGACCTGGATGAGACGCGGACGATTATCAATAGCGAGCTGCACTACAAGGTACTGGGCGAGGGCACAAGGTATTGGAAGATAAAGGCCTTTCCTGAATTTCAGTACGGAGAAGACAATAAGAGGCTTCTAAGGAATCGTGACGGCAGGCTTCTTCCATGCCTTTATGACATAGTTTTCCTGAATTATGAATCGGGGGAGGAGAGGGTAAATTTCCATTCAGTGCAGGTAATTGAGGGAAACCCGGCCTGCAGTTTCATCCATGCTACAGACCTGCACGTCGCCAAAAGGAATGATGAAATACTGGACGAGGTGCTTAAAACAAAATGCAACAGAAAACGGGATGATATCCGGCGCGATTACGTCAACTTCAACGACAATGTCAGGTCCTTTATACGTCAGGCCAACAGGCTTGCTGATTCCGGCGAGCTTGATTTCGTGGTGATGACAGGGGACCTCGTCGACTTCTCTTTTCTCGGCTGGGAAGGCTCGGTAAACTTCGACGAGAATAATTGGAGGACCTTCGAGAACATAATAACCGGCGGCGGCCGAGAAAAAGAGCGCACGCCGCCGAATGAGGGTTTGAAAGTCGCTCTGTTCACTTCTACGGGCAATCACGATTGGCGGCTCTACCCATATGACCCGTGCATCCATAACACATATGGAATAAAAAAAGACGAGCTCAAGAATTATAAGTACAAGTGCTATGATTCAGAGGATTATCCCGAGGACGAGCGCGCCAGGCGGTCAAAAGAGCTTGCGGAGAAGCTGTGGTACTCGGCAAGGAAAATAAGCCTGCACAGAATTTCGAGCTTCCGTCTGAGTGCTTTAATAGCGATCGGTACAATCAGCACGGTTTTTTCATCCTTCATTGATAGTCTGCCAGCGTTCATAGTGAACGACATCATAGTCAACTCCATATTAAAATGGAATAACAAAGTTGTGACGACGGTATTCGCAGGTTTCCTGAATTTTGCCGCAGGCGCAACCGGATGGCTGTTTATCATTGTACCGCTCCTTGTCTGGCTGGGTGCCTGGGTCTCAAAACGCTGGCTCAAGCGGGGAACTGATATGCTTGCGGCAAACCCGCTGCATGCCGGTCCAGAAGCCCTTCATTATTATCTAAAACGCATAAACCCTTACTTCGATTACGCCTTCTCGTATGCGGGCCATTCCTTTATCATTATGGACTCCGGAAGCGATGCATTTACAGCGCGGCTTCTGGATGGAAAGGAGTCGAAAAGCCTTAAAAAACTGAGTCTAAAAGATAACATTTTCGGTGGTTCGCCGGATTCAAAAGGGTTTGATTCCGAGCAAAAGCATTATAACTGGAGTCAGATCGTCTGGCTTGAAAAGGTGCTGTACTGCCTAAAGCAGGGGAGGTCCAGGACATTTGCTTTTTTCCATTCACCGCCGATAAATCCTGATGAGAAGTCTTTCGACCCCATGAGCATGAGGGAGAGCGCCCGCAGTGCCCGAAAATGGATCTCGAAAAGAGAATGCGTAATGACATACGGCACCGTCAATCATTACCTGAGCCAGTTTTTTAATCTTTGTCTCGGCTACAGGGAGGCGGAGATACCAGGGCCTAAGTTGGGTTTGGTCAGAAAATATTTAAATAGAATATTCCCTTGCAGCGAAGCGCACTGCGATACGCATGGACTCGGGTTCTTTAGAAGAAAAATAGCCAGTCTATGCGATAGTTGTACAAAGCACGGCGGCTCGAAAAACTTTGTCGGCAAAGGCGTAAAACCGATCGATATGGTTTTTTCGGGCCATGCCCACCAGAACATAGAGTTCCGCATAGCAAAGGATATTAACCATGAGATCAGGATATATCACGATGACTACAGCCTAGAGCATGACCCAAACAGGCCTTTCGGCTGGGAAGGGAACAGCTGCATAATCGTCCAGACAGCGGCTTGCGGAGTGCCGGGTCAGAAGGACGCAGCACCACCCTATTACAGGCATTTACAGGTTGATCACGCGGGCAGGATTGCAGGCTTCAGAGCCTCTAACGAGATTGCAATTATTTTCTGAACCTTTAAAAAAAGCCTCTACCAGGAATCAGGCTAATTTAGATACGCTTAAATGCCGTTGCGATTGAACCAGTAAAATGCGGAGGTGCTATGTACGATATCAGATTCTACTCAGGCGACTATCTCGAAAGACAGCAAAAAGCAAATGCGGATAATTGTAATGCCTACATCGAGCATCACTTTAACAGCTGTACCGACCCGAAGGTTAATTACGCGGTCGTTATCACAGGGGCCAATGCATCTCAGACGAGCAAGAATTGGGGGCGATGGTACGCTTCCGCAATTGCTGCCGAGTTTGGGCTTCCCGTGGGCGGCAGAGAAGGCATACAGGTCGGTGGTTTCAACGGCAGGGGCGACTACAATCTGAGGTTCACCAAGATGCCGGCGATATTGCTCGAACCATTGTTTGCCAGCAATCCTGTCCATGCGGATATAATAAGAAGCGATGCGGGCCAGATAAAGCTTGCGCGCATCCTGGCTGAAAGCATACGGCGTTTCTTCCAGGATGGGGGCCGCATAGGGTTTAGCGTTGGCCATAAGTATAAAAAATCAAGTCCCAATGACAGGGGGGCTGATTTGGTCGGCGGCGGCACTGAAGCGGATTACGCTGAGATGGTCTTACATAAGGCAAAGTCGCTCCTTGATGAGATCAAGGAGCCGCAGCAGGAGCGCAGCATAAGAGTAATAAACGGCGATAAGGTCGTCTGGGCAGCCAATATAGATATGGACGCCGAAGTTCGTTGGGACCCGCTGAGGGGGGCTTTATTTATCGAGGGCAGGGCTTAGCTAATAAAATCACCCAAAAAACGCACATGGCTTTTCTGTGTCATGCAAAGACACCGAATAAGTTTCCAGCTTACCTCCAGAAGGCCCCAACAGAAAGGGGGGGCAGTCTGGCGGTTTAAAAATGGCTACGCAACCCCTTGATTTTATTTTGTGGCTACGGAGATTCGACCCCAAGTTTTAGCTTTGCAAGGCCAAAACCGGTTACGAAATTTGGTGGCACTGGAAAAGAAAAAGGGGCTACGCATTGCGTAACCCCTTGATTTTTCTGGCGGTCCTACGGGGATTCGAACCCCGGTTTTAGCCTTGAGAGGGCCACGTCCTAGGCCTCTAGACGATAGGACCAATCGAAAATTATCCTTAGAAAGATATAATACAGAGGCTATCCTTGTCAACCTGTTTTTAGCAGACTACCTGCCTGCCGCCTTTATCGCGTCTATGTAGAGGTCCGTGGACCTGCGGATGCGCTCCAGGGCCCTTTCCGTGTCGCCAGAGCGGACCGACTTCAAAGCATCCTCCCTCGCGGCAGAAGCCGCCTTAAGCGGGACTGATAAGCCCCCGCCTTTCGCATTCAATATTTGCGACGTGAAGAACGCGTATGTTTCGTTTCTTTTAAGCTCGTACGCGAGAAGCTCTTTAGGGTCGGAGAGCGCGGGCGGGGGAAATGTTATGACCTCGCCGCGCGAGCGCTTGATCTCCCTTACCCCCGAAGTGGCAAGCCTGTAAGCGGCCTTCATCTCACTTAGCGCCCCGTCATGGTCGCCCTCGGCCGACCTCTCAAGCGAGAGGCGATGAAGCTTTTTTGCCTCGGCTATGCTCGCGTTCGCGTCCGGGCGGCCCGAAAGCCTTTCAGCCACCTTGAGGAAGGTCTCGACCTCGGAGGAGAGCTTATGAAGCCTCGCTTCCTGCTGGTCCTCATCCCTTTCGGCCTTCTTTACAGCCTTTTCATTCATGGCCGTGTCACGCAGCCCGCCGGTGCCCGGTCCCTTCGATGCGATTATCGCGTTTACGGCCGCATGGATCGAGTCAAAGACCGCCTTCCGGGCTGAACCGTAGTCGCCTGCCTCGAAAAACTTTGAAGCCTTTTTTGACGCGGCCTCGGCCTCGTCCATGAGGGCGGAACCCTCGGGCGAGCCGCTTTCATCGACAACTTTTCTTGCCCCTTTGATGAGATCGAGGCTCCTTAGTAATTTCAGCTCGATTGCGCTTATCTCGGTTGCGTCATTGTCAGGGGCTTGTTCTGCTGCGGTGAGAATGGCCGGAATAGCGGAAATGACGAGAATGATCGCGATGGTTAATGCCTTTAACATACTTACCTCCTTTGGGTTCGTCCGGAGGTGAAATTCGAGATGCTTTGAGCGCCCTCCTTAAAGAGGGCGGGGGATGTTCATCTCAAGCTTTCCCCTTGAAAGGGAACGCTTGGAATATATCAGAAAGCATGTTTAAGCGTCTTTTCACCCTCGAAATGCCCTTTCTCGACCTTGCCGTCAGACGTGAAGACAAGGTAGCTGAAATCAGTCAGGTGGCGGACCCTTCGCGCAGCCGCGCTTATGCCTTCGGCTCCGTCTTCGCCCAAGAGAAGGACCAGGGTCTTCGTGGCGTCGTTCGGGTTCTTGACCGCAACGGCAAGCGTGGTCCCCTTTCTCGGAAAGCTCTTTCCGTTGACCTCAACGGCTGTATCGGTAATCTTTATATTGCGGGAGAAGTGCTGTCCCGTAAGCCTGTAGAACCTGTTCTCGCCCGGCCCGCCCAGGATAAGTAGCGAGCTGTCCTTAAGGTAATCCGTTCTTCCGGCCTCGTCGTCCGAGATCACCTCAAGACCGAAATCAGAGGAGAAGAGCGTTGCCGCGCCCTGATATTTTTGCCCGGCCTTTTCCGGAACGATTATCTTTGAGCCCTTGTCTCCAAGGAGGCCCGAGATGGTCGGCGGAACCTCCCTGTCGTCGAGTATCCTGAACGTTTGGAGCCCCGGGTCGATTTCAACGGATGTGGGTCTTGCGCTGACCTCGATTGTGAACTCCTCTGATTCCTTTTCGAGCCTTACGGTCTCCCACTCTTCACCTGCATCGGTTTTTATGAGGACCGGCAGGTCCAGAGCGTACGCCGGTGAGGCCTGCCTGAGCGTGAACGAAACCGCATGGCTTCCGGACTTCTTGGTATAGCTTGCGTTATCAAGCGCAAGGACCGGCCCGCCCGGCAGTTCAAGCCACTGGCTGAAAAACCATTTCAAGTCCCTGCCCGAGGCGGCTTCGAAGGCATTGCGGACATTGGACCAGGACGCTCGCCCGAAAGCGTTATCCGAATAGAGCTTCTTGAGCCCGGCCTTGAACGCCTCCTCGCCGAGCATCTCTTCGAGCATGTTGAATACCATGAAACCCTTGTTGTAGCCCACTGCCCTTGAGGCCGAGTCCGAGGTGTCGACGAAATCCTTGAGCGCTATGCCGGAGCCCTCGGCGTAGTTCTTGAAACCCCGGAGCTTGGCCGCGCGGAACTCTCTCGCCTCTTTAGGCCCCTTCTCCCTCTCGTATGAATAATCGGCCACATAGGTCGTTATGGCCTCGACCCAGTTCCCCTCCGAGGGGTCGACGAATACTGAATTGCCCCACCAGTTGTGGGCTATCTCATGGCCGAGCGAGGTGTCGGGTATGAAGGGGAGCCTTATGACAGTCGAGCCGAGGAGGGTGAAGGAAGGCATCCCGTAGCCTGTGGGCAAGAAGTTCTCGACCACCGCGAACTTCTTGAAAGGGTAGGGGCCTATAAGTGACTGCAATGAATCCAGGCGCCCCTTGGTTTTTTCGATATAGGTCCTCGAGAGGGCTTTGTCATTCGAGAAGAAGTACGTATAAATGTCTATGCCGTTATGGGTCTCCTTTTCGACGAAGTACCTGCCGGCCACCAGGTCGACCCCGTCGACCGGCTTCCATTCCTTCCATGTCTCGATTGTGAGGCCGTCTCTCTCTTTGCTTGAGACTAGCTCGCCCTCCATGACGGATTTGTATCCCGATGAAAGGGCGACCTCGGCCTCGAAGACCATCAGGGTTTCGGGCTCCTGCGGGAACCAGTACGAAAAGGACGGGAGAAAGACCCCCTCCTCGCCGATCACTCCGTCCTTTAAATGGGCGACTCCCTTTTTGACCTGCTGAGAAGCCTCGGCCGGTGACTGGAATTTCCCCCTGAATGATATTGAAAGCCTCTTTTCACCAGAAGGGAGCTTCACTGCCACCCCATATAACCCGCCGCCGAGGTCCGAAAGCTCGAACGGAAGCTCGGTCTCTTCCGCATGCGCCCGAAGCACCTCTGTCCCGGCCCTCAGGATGAAGCGCGCCTCATCCGTGTCTCTGGCCAGGGTAATAAGGTCCGTGCCCTCCACGGTCCCAGACGCGATGTCCACGGACACCTTGAGCGAATGCCGGGTAACAGGCTCGGGAACGAGGGGGCCTGCAGCAACGCTTCCTGAAAGCGCAAGGAGGGTAAAAAGGGCTGCGATCAGGGACATTATGAGCTTATGGTCACTCATCCTCGGATAAGGATATCATATCGGAGCCATCCGGTCTATTATCTGTCCCGGCTGACCCGGCCCGGGCATGTCAGCCGGTTTATCTGCTATACTTGGGAAAGGCCGCAAAATAAACGCAAGGAGAGGAAATATGGCAAGGAGGATGAACTTCAATGAGTTCGTTTCCTTTGAGAAGGGCCTTTCCGAGGAAAAAGCGGCTGAAGAGACTGCGTCCGGAGCGGACGGGAACCCTCCGATACCGCCGGGCGTCTACTACCTTTTGAGCGAGACGAGCGTTCTGCTTCTTAGCGAGAAATCCTGCAGCAAGCCTCAGTAGACCGGGTACGGGCGGCCGGGAGCGGCTGTGTTGAATTTCCACAGCCCTCTCCCGGCCCCGTGGCTTGAAAAAGACCTAAGGACCAGAATCCTTTCCCCTGCGGCCTCCAAACCAGAAATTTTTTTTGTGCCCTCCTCCGGAAAAGAAATTAACAGCGGACATGCTTCTCGAATGAGCCTCTGCCGCCCTTTACTCTCAAAAGGGCGACATTGATGCGTTTTTTTCCACGACGGAAGACCTCCACGTGTAAATCCTGTTTACTTTCGGCCATAAAGAATTTTTCAATCCTGAAGGATTTTTTACAGGTGATTTCTCCTTCGCAAATCTGCGAGCGGGCGCCGATTTCTCTGCTAAAATTTTTTATGTAGGCGCTTACCGGGCCTGGGCAGCCCTCTTCCATGCAGCAGAAAGCTGCTGGTCACTTCCGTACCGAATAGCTGAATAATCAGTATACGAATTGGCAGGATACGAATAAGCCGCGCCTTTCCAAGGGCGAGGCCACGCTATTTCCTTTCTCCAGTTTCCGCACGCCGCGAAAGACAACCTGAAAGGAGCACGGAAATGAAAAGACTAACCGCTTTCATGATGGCGGTCATTTCAGCCTGCTTCTGGACGATCGGCACGGCTGAAGCGATCGATACGTACACGGTCGGGGACGCGGCTACAGGCATAGCCTCGTCAAGGCACAACCTCGGCGCAACGGGTTTTTTCACGATGACCGGCAATACGACAGAGATATGCGTATTCTGCCACACGCCCCATCACTCGAACAGAGAGAACGGGATAAAGCCCCTCTGGAACAGGCTCTCCGCGAACACCTCGTCATTTGTGGCCTACGGCCCGACGATGGGAGACGAGTTCGCGGTCTCAACGAGCATCGGCTCCTCCTCGCTCGCCTGTTTGAGCTGCCATGACGGCATCGTTACCTTTGACAGCCTCGTGAACGCTCCGGGCAAGGGCGGAGTGACCCTGGCAGGCACTGACAGGGGATGGAGCTTCTATGATTCCTCGGGCCAGACCGCGGATTATATCAACGACCCTGGCCTTAACATCGGCCGCGACCTTTCCAACGACCATCCGATTTCGGTCCCTTACACCGAGTTCACGGCCGGCTTGAGGCCTATGGACACTGTCATAAGCGATATTGACCTCGCCGACGGGCTTAATACCGGCGCGCTTCAATTCGACAGCGGAAACCTCGACAGGAATCTCTGGGCCGTGATGGGCTACATATCGGATACCGCTACCATACAGGACCTTCTCCGGGTCACTAACGGCCAGCTGAGGGTGGAATGCACCTCGTGCCACGACCCTCACTTCAATAACAAGTCCTGGACCGAAATCGATTATACATACGGGGGTGTCAGCGTGCAGAACCAGAGGTTCGAGTCCAACGGGTTATTCTTGAGAAGAGTGGGCGGGAATAGCGGCTCGGGCGTTTGCCGGACCTGCCATAATAAATAGGGGAGGGCCCTGGGGAGAATGAATTTTATCGACGGACCCATAATAGCCCTCATAAACGCCTACTCCAGGCAGTCGGTCTTCTTCGACAACCTGGTCGGCTGGATAGCCATTAACCCGCTCCTAAAGGGCGGCGTCCTGGCGACCCTCGTATGGTGGCTGTGGTTCAGGCACGGCGGGTCGCGCGAGCTTGGACGCGAGCGCGTCCTGGCGGCCCTCCTCGCATGTTTCCCGGCCATAGCCCTGGCGAGAGGGCTTGCCGCCGCCCTGCCAATGAGGCTTCGCCCACTGCACGAGCCCGGCGCCGGGTTCGTTATCCCGCACGGAGTGGACCAGAGCGTGCTTGACGGCTGGAGTTCCTTTCCGAGCGACCACGCCGTCCTCTTTTTCACCATCGCTACAGGGCTCCTCTATCTCTCGAGGCCGGCGGGAGTTTTCGCGCTCGCGTATTCCGCCGTATTGATAGGGCTTCCGCGCGTATACCTCGGGTTCCATTACCCGACGGACGTGCTTGCGGGCGCGGCAATGGGGATAGCCATCGGGTGGATAGTTGTGCCGTACCTTGCCGGAAAGCGCTCCTTCATGTCGGCTTACTCATGGCTGGATTCAAGGCCTGCCGTCTTCTACCCGCTCTTTTTCCTCGTCACATACCAGATAGCCGACCTTTTCAGCAGCAGCAGGGGGCTGCTCCGGGGGGTGAGGAAGCTCGTCATGATAATCCTGGCCTGACCCCCTGCTTTTTTATCTCCGGCCCGAGTTCCTGCTTGACAGGGATGGCGGTTCTGCTATAATAAATGAAAATGAAAATCATTTTCATTTAGGAGGGGCCAAAATGTGCATAGCCCTTGTCGGAGGGATGGATAGACTCAGCGCAGGCTACCGGGAGATAGCAGGCAGGCACAAGGTGAGCCTGCAGCATTACTTGAGGTCCTGCCCGCGCCTTGAAAGGAGGATAGGCGGCGTGGACGCCATAATCGTATTCTCGTGCATGGCGTCGCACAAGATCGCCAACGCCGCAAGGGCCACGGGCAGGGCGGCCGGGGTCCCTGTCGTCATGTGCAGGGGCTGCGGGGTTTCGAGCTTCGAGAAGTGCCTGCTCGAGCTTTCCGGGAAGGGGGGTTGTTAGAATTGCCGGGCCGCTTGAGGGTCGTCCATAGGGCGGTCGTAGGACCGCCCAGGTGCATAGACCAATCCGATGAGGGGATGCCAGGGGAGGGGGCGCTCGTCGCTACCGTACACACCGGCAGGACGGTATACGTAAACCACGGCATGGCCGCGCTGGCGGAGAAATTATCCGGGGAGAGCGGACGCATGCCTGAATTCATCGATAAGCTGACAAGGGCATTGAGGCTCTACAGGAGCGTTGTAAGGCGGGCCCCTTACGTCTGCGAGTACGAGACCGTCCTTAAGTGGAAGAGCGGGGAAGAGGTCAGGGCCGAGATAACCGCTTCCGAGATAATCTGGGAGGGGGAAGAGGCCTTCCTGATATTCGTGCGCGTCTTGAGCGGCGGCGCTGCCGTATCCGCTTAACAGGCTGCTGGAAAAGCCAGTCCATCTGCTTCGTTGTCATCGTCGCCGGACACTCCGGCGTATGCAAAAACACGCCTCATTCCCAGCTCCCCTATTTCAATGTGGGCCTCGCATCCCATCTGGAGTTTTTTTATGCAGCCTGAGCGACAAGAGAAAGCCGTAATCGATGATTACGGCTTTTCCATGTCTGCGGGAGGTCGTCAGGCCGCCTTTTTCCAGACCTGGTCCCTGATGGCCTGCTCTATGTAATTCAAGTGCCGCTGCTCGTCCCTGTAGTTCTTTTCAATAAGGGACTTTAGGGGCGTAGGAAAATCCATCTTAACGGCGTTAGAGTAGTTCCTGTTGGTCATTTCCTCGCCGCCCTTGAGCGCCTTGAGAGCGCCCTCGGCCCCTGTAAGGCTCCGCACACGGGTGAACGCGTCAAGCAGATACCCCTTGAAGTCCTTTGAGAACTCCGGAGGCTTCTCGCCGAATGTGCGGATTGCGTCCGAGAGTTCCTTGATATGCCTTTCGTGGTCGCCCCTGAACGACTCTATCTCGTTCTTGACGCCAGCTATATCGAGATGCCGCAAGGCCTGGTTATATGCGTGCACCGCGTCGATGTCTATCTTGCAAAGAGAAATGAGCTCCTTCGCAATTTCCTTGTTCTCCATACCTGCCCTCCTTTTCCCTTTCGTGTTGGCCGGATGCCCTTGTGCCTCATTGAAGCTGAAAAATGTGGGCTCAGGACAAAAAAAGCGCGGGCTCGACTCTTGTTCAGAGTATAGTCCCGTACCTGAGTACGTTCAAGGCGCGGGGAACACCCGCAAGCCATTCGGGTCAGGACGGCGCTTATGGAACAAGGAAGGGAAAGGCGGAGCAGAGTTCCCCTCAGGCCGCTTTCTTTGCCTCGCCTTCAGCTTCCCTGGCAGCTTCCTTTATTTCCCCGGCTGCCTGGCCAAGGATCTCCTCTTCCTTTCTGGTTTCCGGGAGGACGAGCCCGGCAACTGCGCCTATCGCGAATGCGGCCGCTACCGCGGCCAGCATATTGCCCCGGAAGGCCTCCTGGAGAGTGCCCTTGGCCGCCCCGGCCCTGCCGGATATCGCTTCCCTGGCTTCCCTGGCCCGTCCGGCAAGCTCAGCCCTCTTCCCCTCGACCCTGGCCCGTAGCTCCTCTTTCTCTCCCCGAAGCTCTTCCCTTCCGGCCTTGACCCGTTCCTCTCCCCTTGCGAAGAGAAGGATAAGGCCAGCCGAGGCGAGCGCCGCTGGTATGGGGTTTTCCCTTATCGTTTCCATGACCGAGCCCGTAAACTCCCTTACCCTGTCGTATCCTCCGAGCTCGCGCACTTCCTCACGGACCATGCCCTTCAGGCGCTCCGTGGAGAACTTCCTTGCGATGAGGTCTATGGTATCCGAAATCTCGGCGCGGTCGCGCGCTATATCCTCACGGAGCTCGTATGGGCCTCTTTCATTTTCCGGGCGCTGGCCGTAGGGCTCTTTATGGGCCTCGGCCCGGACTTCCCTCTCCCTTTCGGTCAATGCGCTTTTCTTCTCAGCCATTGTCTGTTCTCCTTTAGTGTAGATACGGTTTGGTGGGGCGTTATGTCGATCCGCTTAAGGTCCGAAATGCCTTTTTGCACGAGGCCGTACCCGAACCAGGCCGCCCCAAGCCCTACGAGGAGCGCTGAAAGCCAGAGCGGTATTATGAGGCCGAGGAGAAGTATCACGGCGGCCGCCACCGCAAGCGCGCCCGTGTGCATCAACACCCCGCCTATGGCGGCGCTCCTTGCATCCTCGGCGCCGCGGGAGACCTTGGAAGCCATCTCGTTCCTGGCAAGCAGGAACTCTTTCCTTACCATGTCCTGTATCTGATCGGAGAGGTCGGAGAACAATTCCCCGAGCGTCCGCTCATCTTTCCTGACGTAAGCCATTTTAACCTCCTGCCCGGCTTCATAGAGCCGGGTGTAAGCCCGGTCGTGAATCCTGGACCGGAAGAGCCTGAGGCGGCCGGGAATTCAGCCGTGCTCCGGCCGCGCCTCCCGGCTCGATCCCAGGGCGCGGTCATTCTTTCCAGGCGCTGTCGCCCTTAATGAGCCGCGCGGCAAGGAAACCAGCGCCGAGCGCGCCCCCTATGGCGAGCCCTGGCCTGTCATTAACGAACTCCTCGATCCGCTCGATTATGTCGTCCGCGTCCCTGTCCCTGAAATACGAGGAGGCCGCGTCCGCCTCTTTTGCCGTCCTATCCACCATGCGCGAGAGCTCGTGCCTGTCCTTCTCGTCAAGGGACCTCGAGAGGTCGTGCAGGGCATTCGATACGCTCCCGATTACGTCCGCTGCCTGGGATTTCCTGCCGGAGACGACGTTCCTGGCGAACGAGCGGGATTTTGCCGCGGTCTTCCTGCCGGCTTCGCGGACCTCTTTTGCCGCTTTTTCGGCTCCGCCGCCGGATATGTATTTTGCCGGGTCGGAATCGAAATCGTGCTTGCATTTGGAGGAGTCGAACCGGTAGACCTTTCCGCCGTATTCGCTCAGGTGCCTGGCCGATGCCGGGTCTATCATGTTGCCGCATACGGGGTCTCTTTCCATTTCCGTTTACCCCCTTTGAGTCTTTGAGTGTTTCCGAGATACGTGCCTATTTAAACGATAGAGAATTTCCATAATACGGGCAAGTCACGGCCGCGTCCTTCCGCCGGATATTTTTAAGCCCCTTAACGAAAGGTCCGGGAAATGAGGTATAATTATCGTATGACCGGGATCAATATAAAGGTCAACACATACTCGGGCTACGAAACCGAGGAAAAACCCGTTTCTTTCACCATCGGGGGGAAGACCCTCAATATCGAGGAGATCCTCGACAGGTGGCAGGGGGAGGCAGAGGAGTATTATAAGCTCAGGGCGGACGACGACTGCACTTACATCATCAAATATGACAAAGGCATGGACGAATGGGAGCTTACTATGATGGAAAAAGGCTAGCTTTCTTTATCGACCTTTATAAAAATCCGCAATTACAGCCTGCCTTGAAACCAGGCATAATAGAATTTTCCCCTGCAGGTCCTTCGCTTTCCTCACGTATTTCAGCGCCACCCCAAAACCCTGCTATACTTATTTTTAAAACCGGGCGCAAAGTCCCCGCCTTTCTGAAAAAGCCCGATTATTCGGGGGCTTAGCCAGCGAGATGTACGGGGCAGCGTTGGCCGGTCCCCTCCGGAATTCAAAGCGACTCATTCAGCTTGACGCCTTCTGAAAGGAGAGCGAACATGAAACTACTTCCTCTTGAGAAGCTCGGGACCAGGGAACTGGAGAACGGGGTGGTCCAGTTCGGAATATTCCTCCCCTGGGTCACGCCGGGGAACGGGCACAGGTTGTGGGTAAAGATCATCCATGAAAACGACCAGTTCATTCAGGATATACAGCCTCTCCAGTTCGAGATGAGCCACGCGCCTGACCCGGAGTACGGGGACTACTGGTCCGTCCAGGTCACGATAACGCCGGATTCAAAGCCGGTCGAGAAGTCGGCGTGGGGCAGGCCCGGCCGCTATGTCTACAGGTACTTCCTCGAAAACCCGAACGCAACTTCCGCGCGCGGCCGCGAGATAGACTGGATAATCGACCCCTTTGCGAGGGAGTTCGGGGTCGGGAAGCTCTCGGCGTTCACCCTCGGGTACGAACACCACAAGTGGCACGACAACGAGATACGCTGGAAGACGCCGAGGGTCGATAACCTCGTCCTCTACGAGCTCATAATAAGCGAGTTCGGCGGCGACGTCGAAAGGACCATAGCCCATCTCGATTACCTCCGGGACCTTGGAGTAAACTGCATACAGCTCATGCCGGTATCGAACGTCGCCAACCAGGTGGACTGGGGCTACCTCCCTATAGGCTATTTCGGGGTCGACGAGAGGTTCGGGAAGAGAAGGGACATGCAGAGGCTCATAGAGGAGGCGCACAGGAAGGACATGGCGGTCCTCATCGACTCCGTTTACGGGCACACGAGCGAGCACTTCCCGTACTCGTACGTATACAAGAGGCTCGGGTACGAGGAGAACCCGTTCATAGGGCACTTCGCGAAGGACTACTACGGCGAGAGCACGGATTTCAGGCGCGGCTTCACCAGGGATTTCTTCTACACCGTGAACTACCACTGGCTCGACTGCTACCATGTGGACGGCTTCCGCTACGACTGCGTGCCCGACTGGTGGGACGGGCCGCTCGGGAGCGGCTATGCTGCCCTGACCTACGAGACCTATAAGACCGTGCAGGGCAGGGAGGGCGAGGGGCACTGGCTGACCCATTGGCAGAGGTTTTTCTCCGAGGAAGGGATAAACCTCGTGCAGTGCGCCGAGCAGCTCGAAAAGCCCAGGGAGATAGTCGAGGGTACCTATTCCAACTGCACCTGGCAGAACGAGACCCTCGGCGCGGCAGAGGACGTGACGCGCGGGAGCACCGAGGCCCTCCGGAGCCTAGGTTTCCAGTTCGGATTAATGGGCTACCCGGACGCCGTCACCTATAACGGCGACAGGATAAGAAAGAGCGCGGTGCAATATATCGAGAACCACGACCATGCCCGCTTCATCTGCAACTTCAAGACCTTCTTCAACGGAAACGAGCTCCTTGCCGAGGGCGACCGCTCCATGTGGTACAAGGTGCAGCCCTACCTCATCGGCCTTTTGACGGCAAAGGGCATTCCCATGCTCTGGCAGGGGCAGGAGTTCGGCGAGAACTACTACGTGCCCGACCAGGGATGGGGCAGGGTTGCGCTCTTCAGGCCCATGCGCTGGGAGTATTTCTACGACGAGGTCGGCAAGAACATGGTCGCGCTCGTAAGGAAGCTCCTCGACCTTCGAAGGAGAAGCGCCCAATTCAGGAGCGGCGAGCATTTCTTTTACAACGACGACCAGTACATATCGAAGGGCGTCCTCCTCTTTTCAAGGAAGACGGACGGGGTCTTCAGCCTTACCGCGCTCAATTTCAGCGACCAGGACCAGGAGGTCTCTTTTCCTTTCCCGGTAAGCGGCAATTATATAGAGGAGCTCCACGGCAGGGAAGGGGCTGACGTGAACCTCTGGAACATCCAGGCCAATGAGAACATAAGGCTCCCGATACCGGGCAATTACGGTAGGGTATGGACGATTGGGCAGTAAGGCCGGAACTCGCTGAACCCCTTAAGCCGCGGAAGCCTTCCGCGGCTTTTTTTTTGCGCCTTGTGCCGGATTACGCGCTGGTGTAAACTCACCCGATGATCAAGGTGACAGACAGGATATGGCTCCATGAGGGCGAGCTTTCGTGGGAGTTTGTCCGCGCCGGGGGGCCGGGCGGGCAGCACGTAAACAAGGCCTCGACAGCAGTGCAGCTCAGGTTCAATGTCGACTCGTCCTCTTTGCCTCAGGATGTCAAGGACAGGCTCAGGTCAATTGCCGGGCACAGGCTTACTGCGGGAGGGGATGTAGTCATAGAGGCCCGGGAGTCCAGGAGCCAGGAACGGAACAGAAACGAAGCCCTTCAAAAGCTGACAGAGCTTTTATCGCGCGCGGCGGAAAAGCCGAGGCGGAGGAGAAAGACGAAACCCACTGCGGCGTCAAAGGAACGGCGCCTGAAGGCCAAGGCCGTAAGGGGTGCTAAAAAGAAGATGAGGAGAAAGGGAGGGGAGGAGTAGAGGGATTTAAATCCCTCTACAGGGAAGAAAATAGCGGATTTCAGCTTGGCGCAAAGAGGCCTTTGCCTCGCTTCCGCGCGGTTTTTGAAGGTAAGCCTCGCTTGCTCGCCGCCTCCCCCATCCCATGCACGGGGGCTCCTAAGTCGCTTCGCTCCCGACCTCCCGGCCCGTTCACGCTCAGCTTCCCTTATGCTAGTCTCGCCTTACCCTCCGGGGTTCAGGAATTACAGCACACCACATTTTCGTTTTAGTTTCAAAATACCCCAGGGCATAAGACGTTACGAGCATAGGACTTGGGGAAAGGCGAGCGAGGCGAGGAAGCAGTCGCTCGGCCCCAAAAGGGGCCGAGCGACTTAAGGGCCAGGCGAGGAGGACGGAGGCGGTAAGCGAGCTGAGCCTTATGCCAAAAAAACGCGGCAGCGCGCATAAATGTCTTCAGGACGAAGGCCCCCCTAAACCCCCCTCATCAGTAACGCATTCGCTATCAGAAAATAAATGACTATGCCCAAAGCGTCGGCGACCGAGGTTATAAGGGGCGCGCTTGCGGCCGCGGGGTCCATCTTGAGGCGGCTCAGTATAAAGGGCAGGCTCAGGCCGAAAAGGCTCCCCACGATCACGACCGCCAGCATCGAGAGCGACACGACGAGCGCTATTCCCGGCCCGCCGCGCACGATACCTATGAGAGAGACGGCCGCGGCCATCGTTAGCCCGAGGGCGAGCGCGATGAAGATCTCGCGCCCGAGCATCCGTCCCCAGTCTTTTATCTCTACGTCTCCGGTCGCGAGCGCGCGTATCATCAGGGTGGCGGCCTGCGAGCCAGCGTTTCCGCCGCTGTCAATGAGGAGAGGGAGGAAAAATACCAGTGTGACGAAGGCGGCGATGGTATCCTCGAAGTAGGCGATGCCTGCGCCGGAAAAGATATTCCCGAATACGAGTAGGACCAGCCATACTACCCGCTTCCTGTAGAGGAGCCATGCGCTCGCGGTCCGGACGTTTCCCGGAAGTTTACCTATGGTCCCGGCCTTGTGGAAGTCTTCGGTTGCCTCCGCCTGCAGTACGTCCATTGCGTCGTCATGGGTGATGATGCCGACGAGCCTGTTTTCATCGTCAACGACCGGTAAGGCCGGTATGTCGTAGCGTGCTATCTGCCTTGCCGCGTGTTCGGCGGTATCTTGCGCCCTTACGGCGTGGGTAAGCCCCTCCATGATCTCCCGCACGAGCGTGCCGGGTTTTGCGAAGACCAGGGCCTGGAGCCTCACTGTCCCGAGTAGACGGCGGTCCGGATCTATTACGAACGCCCGGTCGATGGTCTCCTTCTCCGGCGCTTCCCTCCTTAACGCCTCGACCGAATCCCCGGCTGTAAGCTCGGGGTAGAGGACCGCGTAGTCGGATGTCATTATTGACCCGGCGCTCCCCTCGGGGTAGGACCCGAGCAATATAATGTCCTCGCGCTCCGCCTTTGCCATGGAATGAAGGACGTCATAGCGGAGGTCCTCGGGGAGGGCCTTCAATAGGTCGGCGCGGTCGTCGTGCGACATGAGATTCATTATCGGCCCGAGCCTTCCGGGGCCAAGTTCTTTTACGAGCGCGAGCTGGTAGTGGAAGGGAAAATAGCTTAAGACCTCGGCCTGTTTCCTTTCCGGGAGCGCCATCAGAGCGTGCGCCGCCTTTTCTGGAAGGAGCTCGCTAAGGTAATGCGCGAGGTCGGCGGTATGGAGTTCCCCGGCAAGCGCCAGTATCGGGCCGGTTTCTCCTTGAATCAGGGTCCTCCGGACCTCGTCATGGACAGGAAGGCGTCTTCTCATGGATTCTCCTATAGCTCGGGATTCAGTCAACAAAGAGCTTATCCGAGAACCCCAAAGGGTGCAAACCAGCTTTTGGAAGAGAAAATCGTTTGGGATGGGCTGAACGCAAAAAAAAAGACCTCCGGGCAATACCCGGAGGTCTTTGATGGTCTTCTATTTCGAGTTACTTCATTTCGCCTTCTCGTTCACGAGCTTCGAAAGGCGCGATACCCTTCTGGCGGCGTTATTCCTGTGGAGAACGCCTTTGGAGGCGGCCTTGTCAAGCTCGGTTATCGCGCTCTTGAGGTTCGCCTTCGCCTCATCGGCCTTTCCTGCCGAAACCGCTTCTTTAACCTTTTTTACGGCTGTCCTCAACGAGGACTTGACGGAAGCGTTCCTCTGCTTCCTCTTCTCGCTCTGCTTGTGCCTCTTTATTGCCGACGCGTGATTGGCCAAGATCCCCTCCTGAAAGTATCTTTCCCTTTAATTTCTGCTACCTTTTAGTGCGCTAATCTGTTAACCTTCTGTAATTGGCCAGGCTTCGGGGTGAAATCGTCCACCTACCGGTCCGGCCTCTTCCGGATAAAGAGACATGATATTTGTTTTTAGACCCCTTGTCAAGCCCTTTGGGAGCGCCGGGTGAGCCACGAAAGGAGGATCACCGGGGCCGCCTCTGTCATAAGCGCCCTTACGGCGGCAAGCAGGGTGCTCGGTTATTTAAGGGACGCGGCCCTTGCCTACGTCTTCGGCGCCGGCCTCCTTGCAGACGCTTTCTTCATGGCCTTCAGGATATCGAACCTTCTCAGGAGGCTCGTTGGCGAGGGCGCCCTTACCTCCTCCTTCATCCCCATATTCACCGACGAGATGAGCAGAAGGGACAGGAACTCCTTGAGGACTCTCGCCTCGAGCGTCTTCACTCTTTTCGCCCTCATCCTTGCCGCCCTCACCATAATCGGCATCATCTTCTCAAGGGAGATAGTCTGGGTCATGGCCCCGGGATTCCTCTCGGAACCCGGGAAGTTCGAGCTTACGGTTTCCCTCACCAGATGGATGTTCCCCTACATGCTATTCGTAGGCCTGATGGGCATCGCCATGGGGGTCCTCAATTCCTACAGGCATTTCACGGCCCCGGCTCTTTCGCCGGTCCTTTTTAATATAGCTATCATTGCGAGCATCTTCGCCGTAGCCCCGTACCTCGCCTCCCCGGTATACGCCCTTGTCGTGGGGGTGCTTGTGGGCGGCGCTTTCCAGCTCCTTCTGCAGGTACCTTTCCTTGGTAAGTTCGGAATGCTCCCAAGGCCATCCTTCGGGTTCAGGGACAGCGCCATAAGGAAGATTTTCGCCCTCATGGGGCCTGCCGCCTTCGGCATAGGGGTTTATCAGCTCAATATATTCGTTACCATGTGGTTCGCCTCCGGGCTACCCGAGGGCGCGGTCTCGTACCTCTATTACGCCGGAAGGCTGATGGAACTCCCGCTCGGAGTATTCGGTGTGTCTGTAACGACCGCGGTGCTCCCGAGCCTCTCGGAGCAGGTGACGAGGCAAGACTGGGAAGGCTTCAAGGGCTCGATCTCCTTTGCCGTAAGGATGGTGAATTTTGTCATGATACCGGCGACCATCGGCCTCCTGGTACTCTCCTATCCGATTATCGAGCTCCTTTTCAGGAGAGGGGAGTTCAGCTCCGTTGACGCCGCCGGAACCGCAACCGCCCTATATTTCTACGCCTTCGGCCTCGTGCCCGTGGCAATCGCCAGGATTCTCACGTCTGTCTTCTATTCGCTCAAGGACACCATGACCCCGGTCTGGATAGCCCTCATAGCATTCCTTTTCAATGCGGTCTTCTGCTTTCTACTCATAGGCCCGCTCGGCCATGGCGGGCTCGCGCTGGCAACGACCCTCGCGGCTCTTGTGAATTGCTCGATACTCTTCGTCGTCCTCCGGATGAAGTTCGGGCGTTTCGGCGTGACCGGGATGTTCGTCTCAGGGCTTAGGTCCACAGGAGCTGCGCTCGTCATGGGCGCCCTCGTATATTTACTGGCGTTTGGCATCGTAGATATTTCGGGAGGGATGTGGAAGGCGGTCCTCTTAAGCGCCTGTCTCGGATTGGGCGTTATCTCCTATATCGCTGCATCCAGGCTCATGGGCGTGACTGAGCTCGCGTTTTTAAAAGGTTTTTTATTTCGGAGGGGCAAAAAGGCGGGTTAAATGAAAAAGGGGCGAATGGCCCCAACCGGCTGTTTTTTCGTTCTATTTTGTGCCTAAAAAAAGAGCAACATTCAGAACGCCCATATAATCCGGTTTTCATGTTTTTTGCACATGCCCTCTTTTCAACAGCTTATCCACAGCTTGTGGGGAAATCTCCTGAAGCCCTTGATTTAGCAGGGTACTGGAAAAACTTCTCGGGGGAAACTTTCTGTAGAAAGTTTCCCCCAAAGCCCCCTTCAAAGACTTTTAGTTCCTGAGAGGACCCCCATTAGGGGGTCCTCTCAGGAAGAACTGAAAGTTTTTGGAGAGAGTGTTAGGTCCGATGGATGCGAATGTGATTCATGAGGCAATTAGCCTCCTGAGCCCTTTGTGCATCCAACGGCTCTGAAACCTTTTTACAAAAAGGTCCTCTCAAGAGGTTTTTGCAGTAGCCTGCTAATCCTGTTTCTTCGGCGATTTTGCCTGTTGCCAGAGGCGTTCGAGCTCGTCCATGGGGGTGGATGAGAGGTCGCGGCCCTTTTTAAGGAGCTCGCTTTCGATGTGGTGGAAGCGGGTTATGAACTTCGCGACGGTTTTTCTCAGAGCGTCCTCGGGGTTTACCTCGAGGAACCTCCCGACGTTGACGAGGGTGAAGAGCATGTCACCGAGCTCCTCTTCCATTTGAAGGGGTTCTTCTTTCCTTACCGCCTCCTTGAATTCATCAAGCTCCTCATCGAGTTTTTCCAGTACCTCTTCGGTGTTCTCCCAGTCAAAGCCCGCCTTTGCCGCCTTCTGGCTTATCTTGTGCGCCCTCAAGAGGGCGGGCAGGACTTCAGGGACCCCGGCAAGGCGTCCGCCAGGCTCCTTGCCTTTCTTCTCCTTCTTTTTTATTTCAGCCCATTGACGGAGCACCTCTTCAGGCGTTTCGGCCCTGGCCTCTCCGAACACATGGGGGTGGCGGCTTATCATCTTCGAGTGCGAGCGGTCGATCACTTCCGCGAGCGTGAATTCCCCTTTTTCCCGGGCTATTTGTGAGACGAATATGACCTGAAATAGGAGGTCTCCTAGCTCGTCCCGGATTTCATCGGAAATACCGGAGTCTATGGCGCAAATGACCTCGTAGGCCTCCTCGATTATGAAAGGCACGAGGGAATCCATGGACTGCGCCCTGTCCCAGGGGCAGCCGTTCTCTGCCCGTAGCCTCTCCATCAGGGTTTCAAGCTTTCCGATATCCGCTTTCCCGTTACTTTTCATCTATCCCGGCCCTTTTGAGGTCGTCTCTGGTGTTCACGTTCTCGACCGATTTGGATATGTCGAGTCCAGGAAAGTCCTTTTCCGTAAGCCTCACAGTATCTACCTTTCCGAAGAGGTCGTTTATCCTCAGGTTCCCGGCCCTTACCATCTCTTCTATTGCCGACATGCACCTTTTGGAGTAGGCCGCGTGCATGGGGTGGAGCATGCCGCCTATGAAAGGTATAACGCAATCCGCTTCCGAGGCCCTTTCCGCGACCGCCATTAGGCACCCCGCGTCGAGATGAGGCATGTCGCAGGCCGTTACGAACGCGTGTTCCGATTCCGAACGGTAAAGGGCGGTGTAGATCCCGCCCAGGCTCCCGGCACCCTTTATTATGTCCTCGTGCACAAGGGGGCCCAGGCCGCCGTACAGGGCAATATCGTTCGCGATTATGAAAACGGGGTCGAAGATCGACTCCACGACGAGGACGGTCCTTTCTATTATAGTCCCCTGGGGAGTATCTATGAAGGCCTTGTTGAAGCCCATGCGCCGGCTCTGGCCGCCAGCGAGTATAGCTCCGGTCATCTTTATCTTCAAGGGCGGTTCAGGTCAATCTCCAAAGTTGATTTTTTCCCCGGACTCTGGGTAGTTACGTGAATAAAAATGCTCACATATGATTCATATATGCTCCGCTTTTTATTCCCGGCCTTCCGGGAAAAGCGGGAAAAATCTCTAATTTTTAGAGGTTGCCTCAGGTAAGTTGTTTAAGGCGAGTGGCGCTACGAGCCGCGCCCGGTGATTTTTATTTCGATTTCATCGGCTTGGCCGCATCCCTTGAGGCTCTTTATCATGCCGGTCACTCCGTCCCTCAAGAGGTTCTCAATAAAGGGCTTAAGCTCAACCTTGACCCCGTTAACCAAAAGGCTTACGCCTGGGTCCCTGTGCCCCTTTATTATCCTCTCCTCGATGAGGTCGGATATACCTTTGAAATCATTGAGCTTGTAGACCGGCAGCCGCCTGCTAACCTTGAAGTCCGAAGCAAAGGCCATTAGCAACTTGTCTTTTCCGCAGACCGGCCTCGACGAGTTCGCCTTCCGCACCACCTCTATCTTGGGGAAGGGCGATTTCTTGAAGCCTTCGAGGACGACCACGTCCACCCCGGAAAGATAGGACGCGATGAGCCTCTCGGGCGGCCATTCCTTTTCGACGTCCTTTATTACAGCGAACTTCTCCGGAGAAGAGAGCGCGACTACCCTTGCGCCAGCCTGCTTGTGCCTCCAGGAGTCCTTGCCCTCGTGGTCTATCTCGAAGCCGTGCGCGTCGTGTTTCAATACGCCGACCCTGTAGCCCCTCCGTGTAAGCTCGGAGATGACCTTCTCTAGGAGCGTTGTCTTGCCGCTCCCGGATTTACCGACTATGGATACGATGGGCGCCATGGCTGGATAACGCTTAATATACTATGACTTATGCCGTAATGTAAATGATTTTAGGCAACCTCTGAAAATGATCTTTTCCCCGGACTCTGCGTCAGGATGTGCATAAAAATGCTCACATATTCACATATATGCTCCGCTTTTTATTCCTGCGCTTTCTTGATTGCGGGAAAAATCTCAAAATTTCTTTAAAGAAGCGGGGGCATTAGGGAAAGACCGGGATGAGCTAAGGCCTGCGCCCATTTGCAGATGGAACAGGCCTCTGCGGTCTGGAAGAAGGCAGGCAGCTTTGAGTCCTTGGGATTAGAAAAAAGAAAGGGACGGGTTTTTTTGCCCGTCCCCTCAAATTATTGCCCGTTGGTGCCTTGCTTCAGGGCGTATCCTGCCGCCCTGAATTCAAAGCCGGTGGCCGCCTTTACATCCCGCCGCCGGTCGTGCCGCGCTCCGAGCCGGGGGTTGCGCGGGGCTGCTGCTGTTGCTGCTGGCCTGCCTGGGGCTGGTAGAGCCTGGCGTGCTCGAGCGCGCTTTCGGCTTTCTCAATTGCCTCTTCAGTGCTGCTCACCGCCTCCTTGATGTGCTCATCATCCTTGGCAGCCTGTTGCTGCTGCTGGAAGGTCCTGAGGGCCGATTTGAGGTTGTCTATCGCCTGCTGGGTCTGCTGCACGGCCTGCTGCTGGGTCATAGGCTGCTGCATCTGCTGCTGTCTCTGCTGCTGCTGGGCCATCTCCTGCGCGTTTGAGATTACCGGCACTGCCGCGAATGCGGTCAGGAAAAACGATGCGGCTACGGCTGTTAGAGTTGACCTCTTCATCTCATTCTCCTCCTCGTTCGGGTTTTTTGACGTCAGGTTGGCGGGAAGCGGATTTCCCATACCAATGCATGGGAATGAAGCATCCCTTCCAACAATTATATGTCAAGAACCGGCCAGCGCAACCCCGGACGGGGCTCGTGTTTGTATTTGCTTGATTTACCTTCTGAAATTCCTTAAAATAAAACCCATGCGTCATTCAATTAAATACTTTTTCCGTTTAAGTTTCTTTATACTTCTCCTGGCCTCGATAGCCGCCCCCCTGCATGCAGGATCCGGAAACGAAAAGACGATCGGCCAGGCGTTTGCCGGCGAAGAGCTAGTCTATGAAATAGGTTTCTGGATATTCGACGACGTCGCTGAAGGCAGGCTCAAGATAGAGGAAGGGGAAGGCGGCCTATACACCGCAACCCTTACGGCCCAGACCTCCGGCTTCGTAGGAACGATTTTGCGCCACAGGCGGGATAAGTATATCGCCACGCTGAGGATGGCCGACGACGGCAAAAGGTTCGTGACCGAGAGCTTTGATAAAGAGGTCGAGATAGACGGGAAGGACAAGAAAAGAGCGGTCCATACCGTGGATTACGTGAAAAGGACCGTGAGCTGGGACTATTGGAAGGGCGGGAAAAAGGAGAAGGAGGGGTCGGCAGACATACCGGAGGGCATGTTCGTTGACGACCCGATAGCCGCCTTCTATAACTTCAGGTTCGGGTCCTACGGGAAGATAGAGGAAGGGCGAGTCTATAATATCGCTAGCTTCCCCAGGGACGGCCGTTTCCCCGAGATAAGCATAAGGATAGTGCCTGAAAAGGAGCTTAAGAAGAAAAGGAAAAGGAGGACCTCCGACTACCTGGCGGATGCCCGGATAGACAAGGACCTCTTCGGATCCAAAAACGGCGAGATAGAGATAAATTTCACGAACGGGATGCTGCCTGTGCAGGCCGTCGCAAAAGGAGTGCTTCTCTTCGGCGACGTAAAAGGCAAGCTCCGCGAGGTAAACCTTTCCCGCACTGAACCTGTTCCCAACGCAGCCAATCCAGCCCTATTGTCTTTTCCCAGGCCTGAATACCACGAAAATAAGGGCGGCTAAGGCTGACATGCCGCTTCCGTAAAGGAACGTAGCTTCCGGGCCCACGGTGTCCCAGAGGTAGCCTGCTACTACGCTCGCCGGGAGGAGCATGAGCCCGACGACCGTATGATACACGCCGAAAGCCGTGGCCTTCCGCTCCGGCGGGGCGAGAGTAGCGAGATAGGCCCGGAGGGTCCCCTCGCTCATGCCCTTGTATATGCCGTAGAGCGGAAAGAGTATCCATATGTGGAGAGCTTCGGTAGAGAAGGCTATCAGGACGAATATAAAGGAGTAATAAACGAAGCCCGCCAGCACCATGCGACGGAGGCCTATCCTGTCAGCCAGCGCGCCCATCGGCGTCGAGGAGAGCGCGTATACGATGTTGAACGCGAGATAGATTATGGGGATGAGGGCGCTCTTGACGCCCAGGTCTTCGGCCCTGAGTATCACGAAGGCGTCCGCGAAGTAACCGAGCGAGAAAACCCCCACCACGACGAGGTAGCGTCTGAACGGGCCGTCGAAGTCGGAAATTGAGAACCTCGGGAGACTTGCCGCCTCTTCCCGTGCCCGCCTCTTTTCGGTAATAAAGAATATTATGACCAGGACGGATATTACGGCCGGTATGGTCGAGAGAAAGAATACGAGTCTCAGGTTTCCTACGAATACAAGGAGTAAAAGGAACGCGATGCCAGGGCCTATTATGGCCCCTATGGTATCCATCGACCTGTGGAATCCGAACGCGAGGCCGAGCTTTTCCCGTTCAGTCGAGTCCGCTATTATTGCGTCCCGCGGGGCGGTCCTCGTGCCCTTTCCGACCCTGTCTATGAACCGAGCCCCGAGGACGTGCGACCATGCCGTTGCGATCGCGATGAGCGGCCTGCTCACGGCGGATATGCCGTAGCCGGCGCCCATGAGGAGCTTTCTTTTGCCGAGCTTGTCCGAGAGCCAGCCCGAGAAGATTTTCAGGATGGAGGCCGTCGTCTCGGCTATGCCCTCGATTATGCCGACCGCTGTCTTTGTCGCGCCGAGGACTGTGGTAAGGAAAAGCGGCAGCAGCGGGTAGACCATCTCGGACGAGACGTCCATCAGCATGCTCACGACACCGGTATAGAAGACGTTCCGGTTAAGCCCCAGGATGTATTTTTTTTCTCCTCCGCCCCGGTCCATACCAGTGATTCTTGCCGATTTTATGATATTTTGCAAGGCGGCAACTTCCGTGACAAAGGGCTTGACACGGCTTTCCAAAACCGTTATTATTTAACATTCAAATGGTTTGGAATAGATTCCTGGAGGGCATTCGAAGATGTATGCGGTCATAAAAACAGGCGGAAAGCAGTACAGGGTCTCAGAAGGAGACGTCCTCAATGTGGAGAAGCTCTCCGGAGAGCCCGGTGCGAGAATCGAGCTTTCCGATGTGCTTGCGGTCGGCGAGGGAGAGAGCATAAAGGTCGGCTCCCCGAGGGTAGAAGGGGCGGTAGTCGTCGCCGAGATACTCACCCATGACAAGGACAGGAAGGTAATCATCTACAAGAAGAAGAGGAGGAAGGGCTACGATAAGCGCCAGGGTCACAGGCAGCCTTTCACCAGCATAAAGATACAGGAAATCAGGTCTTGATATTTTAAAGGCTTTCAGGAGGTTTTACAGTGGCTCATAAAAAGGCAGGCGGAAGCTCAAGGAACGGAAGGGATTCGAACGGCCAGAGAAGGGGCGTAAAGCGCTTCTCGGGCCAGGCCGTTTCCGCGGGCTCCATAATAGTGAGGCAGGTCGGGAGCAAGGTATATCCCGGCTCGAACGCCGGCATGGGCAGGGACTTCACCATATTCGCCAAGGTAAGCGGGGTAGTCCAGTTCGAGGACAGGGGAGCCAAGAAGGTCGTAAACATCCTTCCGCAGTAAAAGGACGACTGGAAAATCATTCAAGGGGCGGAAAGGAGAGGCTTTTTCAGCCTTTCCATCCGCCCTTTTTGCATTTCGGCGCTTCTTGATTTCCAGCTTTGGCGGGGAATATCGGCAAATCGTAATCATCCCGAAGGGGATCAAAAACGGAATAAAAAATGAAGTTCATCGATGAGGCAAAGATATATGTAAAGGCCGGAGACGGCGGAAGGGGCTGCGTAAGCTTCAGGCGCGAGAAATACGTGCCAAAGGGCGGCCCTGACGGCGGCAACGGCGGAAGAGGCGGGGACGTCATCCTCATTGCCGAGGGCAGGCTTGCGAGCCTCCTTGATTTCAAGTACAAGCGCGAATACAAGGCGGAGCGGGGCCAGCACGGCATGGGCAGCATGTGCAGCGGCAGGGACGGGCTTGACTTGAGGATAAATGTGCCCGTGGGCACGGTCGTAAAGGACGCGGACACCGAAGAGGTGCTGGCTGATCTCGTAGAGGACGGCCAGGAGTACCTGGTCTCGCGGGGCGGCAGGGGCGGCAAGGGGAACGCCCATTTCGCGACCTCCACCCACCAGACGCCGAGGTTCGCCCAGCCAGGGGAGCCCGGCGAGGAAAGGAACCTTAAGCTCGAGCTCAAGCTCCTTGCCGACGTCGGCATAATAGGCTTCCCGAACGCGGGGAAATCGACCCTCATCTCTCACATCTCGGCTGCAAAGCCGAGGATTGCCGACTACCCTTTCACGACCCTCGTCCCGAACCTCGGCATAGTGAAATTCGGAGATTTCGGCGGGTTCGTCGTGGCTGACATCCCGGGCCTCATAGAGGGGGCGCACGAGGGCAAAGGTCTCGGCGTGAGGTTTTTGAAGCACATCGAGCGCACGAGCATATTCATCCATATGCTGGACCTCTCTCCCGCTTCCGGCAGGGACCCTAAAGATGACTTCGAGATAGTGAACCGGGAGCTAAGGGCCTTCAAGGCCGAGCTTACGGAGCGCCCCCAGGTGGTTGCGCTCAATAAGACCGACATGCCGGAGGCGGAAGAGAAGGTCCCGGAGTTATTGAAATTTTTTAACGGTTTGGGTATAAAGGTGTTCTCCATCTCAGCCGCCACGGGCAAGGGCCTCAAGGAGCTTGTCAATTTTGTGGGTAAGGCGGTAGCGGATTCGAAGGGCGGGGTAGCATCCGAGGCAAAGTGAAGGACCTGAGAAAGAAGATAGTAAAGAAGGCCCGCAGGGTCGTAATCAAGGTTGGGAGCGCCGTAATAGCCGCCCCGCCAGTTGACGGCATCGAGATATTCGCGAGGCTCGCAACCGGAATAAAAGAACTCAAGTCCTCGGGGAGGGAAGCCGCTGTGGTCAGCTCAGGCGCCATCGCCCTCGGCATGAGGAGGCTCGGGATGAAGGAGAGGCCGGTCGCCATCCCCGAGAGGCAGGCAGCCGCTGCCGTGGGCCAGGGCTCGCTCATGGCCATGTATGACGCGGCCTTTTCCGGGGTGGGCGAAAAGGCCGCCCAGGTGCTCCTGACCCATGACGACCTCGGGAGCCGGAAGCGCTTCCTTAACGCCCGTAACACCCTCACGGCCCTTTTCAGGCTCGGCATCGTCCCGGTCATAAACGAGAACGACACCGTTGCCGTGGAGGAGATAAAGTTCGGCGACAACGACGCCCTTTCGGCCCTTGCCACGAACCTCGTGGAGGCAGACCTCCTGCTCATTTTATCCGACATAGACGGGCTCTATGACAAGGACCCAAAGGCCTTTCCGGATGCCAGCAAGGTCCATGTAGTCGAGGACGTGGACGCCTTGAGGACCGACTCAATGGTAAATTCCACGAACCGGCTCGGAACCGGCGGCATAAGGTCCAAGTGCGAGGCCGCGAGGCTTGCGGCCCACTTCGGGGCCGCGACGATCATCGCGAACGGGAACAAGCCCGAGGTAATCTCCCGCGTCATGGCCGGCGAGGACGAGGGCACGCTCTTTCTCCCCAAGGAGGACAGGCTTACGAGCAAAAAGCACTGGATAGCCTTCTCCGCGAGGCCCACCGGACGGGTCTTCGTCGACGACGGCGCAAGGGATGCGCTCCTCAATAAGGGCAGAAGCCTGCTTCCTTCCGGAATAAGGGAGGTCGACGGCTCATTCGAATCCGGCGAGGTCGTCCACTGCGTGGACCAAAAGGGGATGGAGTTCGCGAGGGGGGTCGCTAATTACAGCTCATCCGAGATTAAGAGGATAAAGGGCCTCAAGACCGCCGAGGTGGTAAACATCCTCGGCTATAAGATCTATGATGAGGTTATTCACAGGGATAACCTCGTAGTGCTCTGAAGGCTGCCTGCTGCCTCTATTAATGGCTTTTGAAACTAAGTTCGTGTTTTCCCTTAACCTTTGAGGGGTTCCTACCGATAGTATCGTAACGGCATAGAGCGCGATTTATGTGCTTGCGCTTCCAGGGCCCCTCATGCGGAATGGAAAACCGGAGAAAAATTAACTGGTTACATTTCTTTTCTCAAGGAGATTTTCATGTCTGTAAAGGATGGTGTCCTGGGGATCGCAAGGGCCGCGAAAGAGGCCTCTTACGGTGTTGCGAGGCTCGATACGGCCACAAAGAACCGGGCCCTTGTGAAAATGGCCGAGGGGCTTTTGAACGCCTCGGATTTTTTAAAGAAGGAAAACCGGAAGGACGTGGAGGCCGCCACTGCCAAGGGCCTGCAGAAGGCCATGGTCGAGAGACTCACCCTTTCTGACAAGGTCATCGGTTCCATGGCGGCCGGGCTAAAGGAAGTCGCGGCCCTGCCGGACCCGGTGGGAGAGATAACCGGGATGCAGAAGAGGCCCAACGGCCTCATGGTCGGAAGGATGCGCATCCCCATAGGGGTGATAGGCATAATATACGAGTCCAGGCCTAACGTGACCGCCGACGCAGCCGGGCTCTGCCTTAAGTCCGGGAACGCCGTGATACTCCGGGGCGGGAGCGAGGCCATAAACTCCAATAACGCCATCGCGAAGGTCCTGAATGAGGCCTGCGCTGAAGCTGGCGTGCCTTCGGGCGCGATACAGGTCATACCCACGACCGAGAGGGAGGCCGTCCTCGAGATGCTCAAGCTCGAGGAAGAAATAGACCTCATAATACCCCGGGGCGGAGAGGGGCTTATAAGGTTCGTCGTCGAGAACTCGAAGATACCCGTAATAAAGCACTATAAAGGCGTCTGCCACGTCTTTGTCGACGAATCGGCCGACCTCGGTATGGCCGAGAGAATAGCCTTCAACGCCAAGGTCCAGAGGCCCGGCGTCTGCAACGCAATGGAAACGCTCCTTGTCCATAAGGAGATAGCCCCGAAGTTCCTTCCCGCCATGTATGAGAAGTACAAAGCGGCCGGGGTGGAAGTGAGGGGTTGCGAAAGGACGAGGGAGATTTTGAAAGACGCTACCCCGGCAACTGAAGAGGACTGGGGAGCCGAGTACCTCGACCTGATACTCGCGGTAAAGGTGGTCGACGGCATGGACGAGGCCATAAAGCACATAGCCCGGTACGGCTCTCTTCATACCGAGTCCATCATTACGAAGGACTACGGGAACGCGCAGAGGTTTTTGCGAGAGGTCAACTCCTCCACAGTGCTCGTTAACGCCTCCACGAGGTTCTCGGACGGCTTCCAGCTCGGGCTCGGCGCGGAGATAGGCATATCCACTACCAAGATACACGCCTTCGGGCCAATGGGCCTTGAGGAGCTTACTACCCGCAAATTCATAATCTACGGCGAAGGCCAGGTAAGGGAATAGGCCCCGGCGCGAAGGGTAGAAAAAATAAGGGTTTTAAGGTAAAATAAATCCGGGAAGAAGGGTCCTGTCCGGGACCGGGAGGCGAGCGTGGGCGTTAAGGGCAGGCTCAGGGACATGAGCCTCGTTGACATCATCCAGATCTTCAACGCGGAGCGGAAGACGGTCGCGATACACTTGGGCTCGGAACTCGGCTACGGCAGGGTCTATCTGAAGGACGGACAGATAGTCCACTCCGTTTACAGGGACACCATCGGCGCGGACGGCTTTTTCCAGCTACTTGCGTGGAAAGACGGGGAGTTCGAGGTGGAGCCTGACGCGGTCACGCACGACAGGACCATAAACGAGTCCTCGGAGGGGCTCATACTCGAAGGCCTCCGGAGGCTTGACGAGGCCAGGGGCAAGGACACGCGGGCCGGGGGGAACGTGGGGGACCTGGAGTCGATAAGGCTCATGAACAGGCTCATAGAGCTTGAGATACTGGAGAAGGCCTGAGTATGTCCGCCGAGGTCAAGAACATAGCCCTGATAGGCGCGAACAAGGAAGGATTGAAGCTCCTGCCCATCCTTCTCGGGGACCAGCGGACCCGCATCCGCCTCATCGCCGACCCGAACAAGAACGCCATGCTCTTTAAATTGAAGGAGCTCGGATACCGCATAGCATCGAGGTTCAACGTCGAGACGACGACCGATCTCGAAAGCCTCAAAAGGATACCCGACCTCGACGTAATCGTGAACGCGCTCCAGGACCAGGCGACGGAGAAGTTCCTCGAAGCCCCTGAGTTCAGGGACGTCGAAAAGCTCGGGCCGCTTTCCACCAGGCTCATATGGGGGGTGAGGGCCTCGACTGCCCACGAAGGGCACCACCATGACAAGGTGCACGAGCAGGCAAACCTCCTCACCTCTTTCCGCGAAATAGTCGACGCCGTAAGGCTCACCATAGACAGGAAAGAGCTCCTTTCAGTAATCCTGAAGCTCGCTACCGAGTCCACCCGCGCCGAGCGCGGCTCGATTATGCTCATGAACGACGAGAAGATGCTCAGGGTCGAGATCGCGAAGGGCATGGACGAGGAGGTCGTGAGGAAGATACGGGTCTCGGTGGGCGAGGGCGTCTCCGGGAAGGTGGCGGGCACTGCAAAGCCGTTGCTCTTGAGTGGAAAGGCCAAGTCCGGGCAGTTCTCGCGGCCCATGGACCGCAGCGACGTAAAGAGCGCCATGTCCGTCCCGCTCGTCGTAAACGGCGAGGTCATCGGGGTCATAAACGTAAGCTCGAGCGAATCGACGCACGTTTTTACAGAGGAGGACCTTAACTTTCTCACGAGCCTTGCCGGGCTTGCCGCCGAGGTCATACAGAGGTCGAACGAGTACGAGAAGCTCCGGGTCGACTCAGCCAAGTTCACCTTCTGGAAAGAAGTGGACTCGCTCATGTCCTCCAACCAGCCCATGGAGAAGCGCCTTAGCGCCGTGTGCAAGCGGCTTGTGGAGATAGTGCCGGGCCTTACCTGCTTCATCTACGTCCTGGACGACGATTCCGGAAGGCTCATGCTCCAGGCCTCGAGCATAAGGGACACCAAGGGGCTGGGGCTCTTGACGCTCCGTCCGGGCGAGGGCATCGAGGGCGCCTCTCTCGACGGTATCGTAGACACCTTCCTCGTGGACAGGACCGAGCACGGCCATATAAAGAAGGTCTATCTTTCGCTGCCGATGATAACAAAGGGGCGGCTCGTGGGCACGCTCAACGGCCAGATAATATCCCACGGCGGGCTTTCGGTCTACCACGAGTCCTTCTTGAAGGACATACGGACCCTCCTTGCCGAGAGCATATGGAAGCACAAGCAGAGCGAGAAAGACAAGCTCCGCTCAAGGAAGATGTTCGCGGTGGACGAGGCGGGCCTCGAGATGATATCCATGAAGGACCCGAAGAAGCTCGTCACCATAATCGCAACCACCCCTGCGGCGATACTCGGGGCGGAAGGCGCGCTCTTGCGGATAAAGCAGGCAGGCTCCAAGAGGTTCCAGACGGCCGCCACCTACGGACTCGATGACGCGGCCGTCCGGGACTACTTCCTTCCGTTCGAGAAGGAGACGGTGATGGAGGTCCTACGGAGGAGAGAGCCGGTCATGCGCGAGTTTTCCGAGGAGGTGAGCCCGTACATAAGGTCGGTCCTCTCGAAGCCCATAATGATAGGTGACGAGATAATCGCCGTGCTTTCGCTCTTCAACAAGACCGGGGACAACTCGATATTCGCGTGCGCCTTCTCGAAGCAGGACCTGGAGATACTCGCCCGGTTTTGCGTGTATGCCGAAAAGTCGCTCGCAAACATGCACACGCCGGCGCCGAAGGAGGCCAAAAAGGAGGCCGAGGCTACGGGCCCTGCGCCCCTTACCATCTTCGAGGAGAAGGTCGAGCAGGAGCTTAACCGCGCAAGGAGGTTCGACAGGGGGCTGGTCCTTGCTACGATAAGGGTCGCGGGCCTCAAGGACATGGGCCCCGGCAAATCCGACTTCGAGACGAAGCTCATAGGAGAGATAAGGAAAAAGACCAGGAGCTTCGACATCGTCATAAGGCTTAACGAGGAGACCTTCGGCTTCCTTTTCCTCGATACCGACGAAAAGGTAACAAGGCTCCTCCATTCCATATCCGCGGTCATTGCGAACGAGCCGGCGTTTAAGAGCGCCTTTTCAGAGGGCAGGGCGGACATACTCTACGGGTATGCGACTTTCCCTAGAGAGGGCGACTCTTTCACGGAGCTCTTCTCAAAGGCCTCGAACAGGATCAAGCTGGACCTCAACAGGGTCCATGAACCCGAAGTCAAGGAACTGGGTCAGCAATGGTGACAGTAAGGTTCTTCGCCATGCTCAAGGGGCTTGCGAAGACAGAGATAAAGGAATACGACATAAGCTCGCCTCTGCCGCTTGAGGAGCTCAAGTCCATCATAAAAAGGGACTTCCCGGCCCTTCAGGGGCTGCTTGACAGCCGCTCGGTGCTCGTCTCCATAAACCAGGAGTTCGCTGAAAAAGGCGCGGTTGTGAAGGACGGCGACGAGGTGAGTTTCCTGCCGCCCTTCTCGGGCGGGTAGGACGCCGGTTGTCATTCTGAGCGAAGCGAAGAATCCGGTAGTTGTCATTCGAGCGCTTTTCAGGCGAGGTGATGCCTGAAAGGTTCCAGAGCCGGTTCATTCATGGTCATTCATATTCGTATTGTCATTGCGGCATGTGAGCCGAAGCCGCTAGCGAAGCGTGGCGGGAAGCAATCTCGTTCTTTGTAAAAAGGAGCGCCTTGAGATTGCCGTCGGAGCTAAATCTCCTCGCAATGACAGCGGAAACGGGGCTTAATAAATGTCCGAACTCGTAAGGATACAGGAAAAGGACTTTTCGATTGATGAAGAGGTGCGCCGCGTAACTGCCGCCTCAAAGGGCATAGGCGCGGTAGTGACTTTTTTAGGCGCCGCGCGGGACTTCTCGAAAGGCGAGACCATAACCGGCCTTTCCTTCGAGCATTACCCGGTGATGGCCGAGAAAAAGCTCGCGGACATAAGGGAGAGGGCCCTAAAGAACTTCAATATAATCGAGATGGGCATAGTCCACAGGATAGGGAAGATAGACATAGGCGAGAACATCGTCCTTATCGTGGCCGCGTCCGCGCACAGGAACGACGCCTTCATGGCCTGCGAGTGGGCCATAACCGAGCTTAAGAGGACGACCCCCATCTGGAAGAGCGAGACGACTTCAAAAGGCGAGGTCTGGGTCTCGGAGACGCCTTAGCAGGCTGCTGAAAAAGCCCAATCTGCTGTGTCGTCTTCAAAATTCGTCACTGCGGCGTACAAAAAAGTACGCCTCATTCCTCATTTTTCGACTCCTTGCATCGTGAGCTTTTTGAGCAGCCTGCGTGTGAGTTGAGTTTTTAAGCAACATCAGGAGATTTATGGTAAGAGTCGGAATACTCACGATGAGCGACAAGGGCTCGCGCGGCGAAAGGGAGGACCTTAGCGGCGCTGAGATCGAGCGCATGATAAAGACGCTCCCCGCCGAGGTAAAGGCCTATGAGGTCATCCCGGACGAGACGGACATAATCAAGGCCAAGCTCATTGAATACGCCGATGTTTTGAATCTGGACCTCATCCTCACTACCGGCGGCACCGGAGTGACACCCAGGGACGTGACCCCCGAGGCCACCAAGGCCGTAATCGAAAGGGAGCTCCCCGGAATGTCGGAGGCCATGCGCGCCGAGAGCCTCAAGAAGACCCCCAACGCAATGATATCCCGCGCGGTCTGCGGGATACGGAAATGCTCCCTCATAATTAACCTCCCCGGAAGCCCCAGGGCCGTCCGCGAAAACCTCGCGGTAGTCATGCCCGCCCTAAACCACACGATAGAGAAGATAAAAGGAAGCAAGGAGGAGTGCGGGAGGGGGTAGCTTGAGTTGAGATGTATATCTGCGATCAATAGAGCGCTGCGGCTTAAACCATCATAGATTAATTATGTCATTGACTCCGACACTTAAGACGCCATCCGATTTATTTGCTAAATTGGAGAGGGAGCGGTACAGGGCTTTCCATTCCAGGCATCCGCTGCATAAAGCTGATCACTTATATAATTTTTGTATCACCTCTCATGCGATTAAAGATTTTATTTTTGAATATTTCAAAATAACTGATATGGACAAAAAGCAATTACATCATGATGTCTGGAATCTGGTTTCAGAATTAGTCGCAGCATCAGAAATAGCAAACTCAAGTAAGCATCTGGTTTTGAGAGATAATAAGAAACAAAAACGAATACCTAAAACCAAAAAGGTGAAAAATTCCCAAACATCCATGGTTGACGTTTATATAGATGAAACTGACAATCTACATTTGCGACGACGTGATAATTGCCCGGATTATGAAATAATATTGATGGACGAGACTGCTCTGCAACTACACACATTTATGAATAATGTTGTTGTTGGAGAGCCTATTTCCAGAATAAAGGTATTTCTTTTTCAGCGCAGTCAGATGATGAACTGTTTGGAAGCTTGGAATCTATCTCATAATTCCGTAGGGTGCGCTGTGCGCACCATTTGAATCCTTTTTTCCAGCCGCCTCTCCACTTCTTTTAATGTCATGTCGAAAATTTCAAAAAGGACATAGTGCGCACAGCGCACCCTACAACTACTACAAAAGCTAAAAATCCCCTCACACCAGATTTTTCGCTCCGCTCAGAATGACATATGTTCCCAGTCTTGACACGCTCCCATCCCGCATTATCCTCAAATTATGATGTGAAGGTATGCATTGAAAGGAGGCCTCTTATGGCTACCGAAAGAAAGCCTGAAAGGAAGATGGACCCCGAGGCGATGAAGGAGCTTTACATAAAGCTCGGCACCCCCGGAGCGCCTCATGCGTTGCTTTCCCGCATGGCCGGGAGCTGGAATGTAAAGTCGAAGACATGGGAGCCGGGGATGCCGCCCGAGGAGACGAGCGGCACAAGCGAGCAGAAAATGATACTGGGCGGAAGGTTCCTGCAGCAGGAGTCCACGGGCGAGTGGATGGGCGGCACCTTCAACGGCATAGGCTTTACGGGATACGACAATAACACGAAGAAGTTCGTCTCCACCTGGATGGACTCGATGGGCACGGCCATATACTTCTTCGAGGGCCCTATCGACAAAGACGGCAAGGGATTCACGCAGAGAAGCCGCTACGACGACCCCGTAAAGGGCCCGACTGAATGGCGTTCCACATGCAGGCTCGTGGACGACAATACCGTGACTTTCGAGATGTACGGCACGCCTGTAGGAGGAAAGGAAGAGAAGATGATGGAGATGACATACACCCGGAGGCAGTAGGGGAAAATGGCATCGGCTCGGGACGCGAGCGGGTGGGCTTCAGACTATTTCGCTCAGGGCGTTTTTTATCTCCTGGACCCTGGCAGGTTTGCGAAGAACCCGGAGCCCGCTTAACATGAACGAGGGGTCTGAAGCCGGTTTTCGCGTAAGGACGATCAATTTGTCTTTCAGCTCCGGGCGGAGCCCTGTGGCCGCTGAGAATAGCTTCAGGTCAAGGCCGGATACGTCGTCATCGGCCATTACTGCGGAGTAGCCGTGCCTGCCGATGCTCTCCAGGGCCTCCTTCACGTCGAGGGCGCGGTCGAAAACTACCTCCTCGCCCGAATAGATGGCCTTTATCCCCTCTTCGAGCAGTCCGTCGCGGGAGACCACTAGGAGCCTCTTGCCGCGTAGCGGCGAGAGGCCCGTGTCAAGCCTCTGGACGAGGGAGTCCCAGTTAAGGGTCTCGACGTATTCCTCCAATTGCTTCCTGTGCCCGACCACGAGCTCTTCCGCGTTCCTGTCCAGGTGGCCTTCCCTGAAAAGCCAATTGACTACGTAATGCATGAAGTCATTGCATTCCTTGGTTTCTATCGTGATGATATAATGAAGCAGGCCTTCTTTCGACATCTTGCCTGCCTTTATCCTGCCCTTGAGGAAGAGGAGGAAGTCCTCTACGTATTCCATATCTGAGCGGTCAAGGGATAGTATGCAGGGCAGGCTCGCGCCGTTCGCTATAAGCTCCGAAGCCTTTCTGGCGGCCTTGTAATGCTCAAGCTCGTCTGCCCTGAGCTTGAGGAGAAGGTGGACGAATTCCTCGTCCTCCGAAAACACTGCGGCCGAGAGCCCGTATGCTTCAGCTGCGGCAGCCTCGACCCGGCAGAGCCAGTCAGTGATCTCTCTCATTTATAAAAAGTCTCCAGAAATTAAAACAGCTCCATTCTGACAAATCACCCAACACTTGAGCTGCTGATCCGAATAAACCGCCAAATGCCAGAGTATATGCCGGATATCCGGATATTTCAATCGAGAATATTTTTCAGCATGAACCAGACGTTCTCCTTCCTTTCCCGTAGCCTCCTCAGCATGTACGGGAGCCAGTCCCTGCCATAGGGCAAATAGACCCTCATGGTATATCCCTCGCCAGAAAGCCTCTTCTGGAGCGTCCTTTTAATGCCGAGAAGCATCTCAAAATCGAAAGAGCCCTTCGGGATGCCTTTTTCCTCGGCGAACCTTTTGGCTTCCTCTATGAGCTTTTCATCATGGGTGGCTATGGCGGGGCGGGTAGGGGTCATGAGGAGCTCTTTCATGATAAGTTCGAAGCTCTTGTCCACGTCTTTCTTGTCGGCGAAGGCGATAGAGGGAGGCTCCTTGTACGCGCCCTTTACGAGCCTGATGCTTCCGCCTGCAGCGGAAATCCGCCTTGCGTCTTCCACGCTCCTTTTAAGGGCGCTCTGTATGGCGACTCCGACGTTCGGGTATTTCTCCCTTAGTCCGAGAAAGATATCTATTGTCGCCTGCGTAAATGCAGAACCCTCCATGTCGATACGGACGAAGTTCCCGAGCTCTGCGGCCTTCTTTACAACCCTCTCCGTGTTCTTCCATGCGATATCCGTCGAGAGGCCGAGCCCCATATGCGTGAGCTTGAGGGAGACATGAGAGTCTACGCCGGATTTTTTTATGTCGGCGAGGAGGGCCAGGTATTCTTCGGCAGAGCGCTCGGCCTCGCCGATGGTTTTTACGTTCTCGCCGAGGCTGTCTATCGTCGCCTTTAACCCGAGCGCGTTCAAAGCCGCTGCCGCGTATATCGCGTCCCGCCTTTCGGTCCCTGCTATGTATCTCCTGGCGAATATAAGCAGAAAATCCTTCATCCGAGCTTTGAAAGGAAGGCGCGCACCTCGTCCCAGAGTCCGGGACTGTCCATTTCCTCTATCTCGTAGCGGACGCGCACGGCGGGCTTCGTTATCGGGATGACACGGGAAAGGTCTATAGGGGTCGCGATAAGCACCAGGTCCGCAGGGGTCTTCTCTATTATCTCCTGAAGCTCCTTTTTTTGCCCCTCCGAATAGCCCATTGCGGGGAGGAGGTTTTGAAGGACCGGATATTTGCGGAAGGTCTCCTTTATTGTGCCGACTGCATAGGGCCTCGGGTCCACGGGTTCCGCCCCGAATGCCCTGGCCGCGGCCATTCCAGCTCCGTAAGCCATGCCGCCGTGGGTGAGGGTGGGGCCGTCCTCTACGACCAGCGCCTTTTTCCCCCGTATCTCTCCCTCGACCGTTATTGCCGAATCGGTCCTCAAGATTGTAGCGCGGGAGTTTACGGCCCTCGCGTTCGAGGCGACAAGCTCCACGTCCGCCCCCGCGCTCCCGGCCTTATTGATGACAACGACATGGGCCCTCCGGAGGTTCGCCTCTCCAGGGTAATAAAGAAGCTCGTGGCCTGGCCGGAGCGGGTCCGTGACGACTATCTCGAAATCCGGCCTGATAAAGGGGAGGTCGTTATTGCCGCCGTCCCAGAGGATGATGTCGCCTTCCTTTTCGGCCTCGTCCAGGATCGCACTGTAGTCGACCCCTGCGTATACAACGAGGCCGGATTCGATCAGCGGCTCGTATTCCTCGAACTCCTCAATCGTGCACTGTGCCTCTATCAAATCCTCGCGGGTCGCGAACCTCTGCAGCCTCTGCCTTTCAAGGTCGCCGTAGGGCATGGGATGGCGTATGGCAACGGGCCTTTTACCGGCTTGAAGGATTTTTTTACCGATATACCTCGTCACCCCGCTCTTGCCGCACCCGGTCCGCACGGCAGAAACCGAGATGACCGGCTTTTTTGCCTTTAGCATCGCGGCCTCTGCCGAGGGCAGGATGAAGCCAGCTCCTAGCGATATGGCGAGCGCTGCCCTTCTCATGACATACTCGTACGAGACGTCGCTGTATGAGAAGACCACCTCGTCGGCCCTGTGCCTTTTGATAAGCTCCGGAAGCTCGTCTTCCGGATATATCCTTATGCCTTCGGGATAGAGCGGGCCTGAAAGGGAAGGGGGATAGGTCCTTTTTTCTATGAATGGTATCTGGGCGGCGGTGAAGGCGACGACCTCTATCGAAGGGTCGTCCCTGTAAAGGACGTTGAAGTTATGGAAGTCCCTTCCGGCGGCCCCCAGGATGATTATGCGCTTCCTCCGGCCTCTTGCCTTCCCGGTCAAGGGAGGGCCTCCTCGAATATGGAAAGGGCCGCGTCCATCTCTTCCCTTGTCACTGTGAGCGGCGGCATGAGGCGGGCGACGTTCTTACCGGGGCCGCACTCGATTATCACGAGCCCGTTATCAAGGCACCGCTCCATGACCCTTTCGAGCCCATCTTTATCAGGGCTTCCGTCCTCTTTTACGAACTCGATGCCTATCATGAGGCCGAGCCCGCGCACGTCGCCGATTATAGTGTGCCGTTTTTTCATTTCGTTCAGGCGGGAAAGGGCGTAATCTCCCATTTTCGCGGAATTCTCAAGGAGGCCGTCTTTTTTTATTCTGTCTATTGTAGCTACAGCCGCAGCGGCCGAGACCGGGTTCCCGCCGAAGGTGGTGCCGTGCGCGCCGGGGGGCCACTTTGACATGAGGCTTGCAGAAGCCCCGAAGGCGCTCAGCGGAAAACCCGAGGCTATGCCCTTTGCCATGACGATTATGTCCGGCTCAAGGCCGAAGTGCTCGGAAGCGAACCACCTGCCGGTCCTGCCAAAGCCGCTCTGCACCTCGTCGGCTATGAGAAGGATGCCGTGCCTTGAGCAGAGTTCCCTCAACCTGAAGATGACCTCCGTGGGCGGCGGTGCATATCCCCCCTCGCCCAAGACCGGCTCGATTACCATGCAGGCCACGTCCTCCGTCGATATCTGGTGCCTGAGGATGCCCTCGAGATATTCGTAGCATTCGAGAGAGCAGTCTTTTCTGACGTGCCCAAGGAGGCAGCGGTAGCAGTAAGGGTAGGGCGCGTGGTAGACGGACGGGAGAAGGGGGTGGAAGCCGCGCCTGTACCTGGCGGCAGAGGTCGTAAGTGTCAGGGCGCCCATGGTCCTCCCATGGAACCCTCCGACGAAACTGATTATGCCCTGGCGGCCCGTAGCATAGCGCGCGAGCTTTATGGCCCCTTCTATCGCTTCCGCGCCGCTATTGGAAAAAAAGAACATGTCGATTGCGCCGGGCGTTATCTCCGTTAGCCTCTCGGCAAGCTCCACCTGCGACGAGTACCTGAATATGCAGCCCGAATGGATGAGGGAGTCCATCTGGCGCTTGGCGGCTTCGAGCACCTCGGGAGGGCAGTGCCCCAGGTTTGCGGTCGCAAGGCCCGATGAGAAGTCCATGTACCGCTTCCCCTCTGTCGATTCGACATAGAGCCCTGCGGCCCTTTTGACCTCTATATCGGTGTGGAAAACAAGGGCGGGGGTTATGTGTCTCTTCGCCCGCTCTTTAAGGTCGTTCCCCATGGGCCTCCGATCCCCCGCTTAATCAATAAAAGCGGTCCTGTCGCGCATGGATTGTGCTCAGTATTATGGAAGGAGAGGAAAAAAAGCCGGATGCCAAGGCACCCGGCCTGCTTTCATTCCGTGTCTATCGGCTGGGGCTCGCAGAGGAGGGAATCGTAGATGGCGAGCCTGCCGCATTTTTTGCAGATGTACTCGATCTCGTCGACCATCTTGGGGCAGACGTGCCTCGCGTCCGAGGTTTCCTTACCGCAGAACTCGCACAGGAACGGCAGGCCCTCTGTCCTCGGATGGCAGAGGTGGCCCCTGCCGCTTGCGAGCCCGCTGCATGTGGGACAGGAGTAGGTCTTAACGTATTGTACCATCCGAACTCTCCTTAAGTGGTTTAGCAGGCTGCTGAAAAAGCCTTGAATGCGTCGTCTTCAAAATTGGACACTCCGGCGTACAATAAAAGTACGCCTCATCCCTCATTTTACGACTCCTTGAATCCTAAGCTTTTTGAGCAGCCTGAATGTGATTATGAGTTTTTCAGCAACTGTTAGAAGGCCTGCCTGAAAAAGAGCAGGTTATCTCCCGAAGAGGCTCGCCTGTATGGAGGTAAGCTTTCTTACGTGTTCCTTTTCCTGGTCTATCAGTGAATCTATTACCTTCCTGTCCTTCTCCCTTATCATCCTCTCAAGCTCGTAATAGAAGAGGAGCGAATCCTTCTCCATGTCTATCGCCATCCTCAGGGCCTCTTCCTCGCTCTTTACGGAGCTTGCCGCCTCCTTGCCCGCTTCCGGGTTCGTGAAGACCTCGCCGTCGGCCATTGTCTTCAGATACTGCTGGGCCTCCTCGATGTAGGGGTCGAACCCGTTTGATGTGTCCTCGGTCAAAAGTTTCTTCAGCTCGAGGAAGAGCTTTATGTGAGTGCCTTCCTCCTCGGAAAGGGCCTTGAAGAGCGCCTTCAATTCCTTTGTGCTTGCGCCCTTTGACGCGTCAGCGTAGAAACGCATCCCGTTTTCCTCTATCCTGATAGCCATGTCGAGAACTTCCTTGCCTGTGAAATGCACCGGGTCCATACCCCCCCTCCAGTCTGATTTTTTCGGATTATAGCAAAAAAGGGGAGGTGGTTGAAGAGGTTTAAGAAAATGGATACGTCCGCCTGGGGATTGCCATTTTGCCGCCCCCGCCCGCCTCATTCCTTGTCTATCTGGGCCTTCTGCAGGCGGCCGCTATAATCCCTGTATATGACCTTCCATTTAGTGAACATGTCGAGCGAGCCGCCCCTTCCGCCCGCCTCCTTCCTGCCGAGCCCGCTCCTCTTCGTCCCGCCGAACGGGAGCTGCACCTCGGCCCCGATGGTAGGCGCGTTTATGTATACTATCCCAGCGTCGAGGTCGCGCTCGGCTATGGCGGAGCTATTCACGTCCTGGGTGTATATCGAAGACGAAAGGCCGTACTGCACGCCGTTGGCTATCCGTATGGCGTCCTTCAGGTCCTTTGCCTTTATGACCGATGCGACCGGGCCGAATATCTCCTCCTGGGCTATCCTCATCTCTGGGTCCACGTCCGCGAACACGGTGGGCTCTATGAAGAAGCCTTTAGCATAGTCACCTTCGCTTAGCCTCTTGCCGCCAAGCACGAGCTTAGCCCCTTCTTTTTTGCCGATCTCTATATAGCCCAGGACCTTCTTCATCTGCGCCTCGTTTATGACAGGCCCCATGTGGGTGACGGGGTCGAGCCCGCTCCCGATCTTGAGCCTCCGGGCAGTATCGAGGAACATCTCGAGGAAGCGGTCATAAACCCTCTCGTGGACGATCAGCCTGCTTGCCGCCGTGCACCTCTGCCCCGAGGTGCCGAAGGCGCCCCAGAGCGCGCCCTCGACCGCGAGATCGAGCCTCGCGTCATCCATGATGATAATGGGGTTTTTCCCGCCCATCTCGCAGGATATTTCTTTTTCAAGGCCGCTACAGAGTTTCGCAAGCCTCTCGCCCACGGCGGACGAACCTGTGAACGATACCCCGTCAATGCCGGGGTGGGTGGCAAGGTACTCTCCCGTTTCATCCCCGGTCCCGTGGACGAGGTTAAGGACCCCTGGCGGAAGGCCGGATTCGGCTATTAGCTCAACAAGCCTTCCCGCGGCGATCGGCGTGTAGCTCGACGGCTTGAATACGGCTGTATTGCCGGCTATCAGGCAGGGGAATATCTTCCACGCGGGAATGGCCGTGGGAAAGTTCCAGGGGGTTATGAGCGCGAATACGCCTATGGGGACGCGGAGCGACTTGCAGTCTTTCGCGAATAGCTCGGAAGGGACGGTCTCGCCTGATAGCCTTCTACCTTCCCCTGCCATGTAGTAGGCCATGTCTATGGCCTCCTGCACGTCCCCCATGCCCTCGGGGAGTATCTTCCCCATCTCCCTTGTGACGACCCGGGCGAGCTCATTTTTGTGCTTAAGAAGGAGCTCTGCGGTCCTGAAGAGTATCTCCCCGCGTTTCGGGGCCGGGGTAAGGCGCCATCCCGCGTAGGCCCCCCTTGCCGCCGCCACCGCCCTGTCGACCTCCCCTTTTCCGGAAGCCGGGACAAGGCCGACTGTATCGCCGGTGTCGGCAGGGTTTACGCTTTCGATGGTCCTCCCCGACGTGGCGGCCGACCATTTTCCGCCTATGAGGTTCAGGAATTCAGGGGGCATACCTATTGACCTTTCCTGTGAATACCTGGAATCCAGTTGAGTATATCAGAGCTGAAAATTACGGGCAAGCAACCGGGGAGCATCAAAATCCTCGAATTTTCGGGAAACAGTGGACAAATGAGGTAAAAAAATGTAAGAATGTTATAATAGTTACAATTGAGAAAGATTCGGGCTGAGGCTTCTGGGTCGGCTACGGCGAGAACACATCATGAAAAAAGTCGTCCTCTCGATAGTCCTGAGCGTAATTATGTCCACAGGGGCCTTTGCCTGCGTTGAGCACGGTGTTATCCGCGACATGGATTTCTTCTCGACGAGCTGGGTCCAGGGCAGGGTCTCGATCCTCATGTGGGACTCGCCGGGCATGGTTAAGATAGTAGGCACTCTCAGGCCCGGCGCGCTGGTGCAGGTGCTCGAAAAGAGCGAGGGTTTCGTCAAGATCAAATCGTCCGATGAGCAGGGCGGGCAGGTCGGCTGGGTGAGCGGCAAGCTGGTGGAAACGACCTTCGTCCAGCAGCCCGGCGACGGCGAGGAATGCGAACAGAAGTGGTGGTGAAAATAAGAGCCGTGCGCTCGGAAATGGGCTTGACTCGATGGCAGGCATGATGTATTTTTATTAGCGAAATCCCGCGGGCGTAGTTCAATGGTAGAATGAAAGCTTCCCAAGCTTTAGACGTGGGTTCGATTCCCATCGCCCGCTCCAGATTCGAAATAAAGCCGGCCCGGAGTTTCCGGGCCGGCTTTTTCATTTTTAGCAGGCTGCTGAAAAAGTCCATCTGCGTCGTAGGCTACGTCGCTTGACACTCCGGCGTAGACTAAAAGTACGCCTCATTCCTTGCTCCCCTGTTCCAACTGGGCCTCGCATCCGGAGCAGCCTGGATAAAACGGAGTTTCCAGCAAGCTGTTAGGCCGCCTATCCTACCCTGAAACTAATCCTTGACTCCAATACGCTTAAAATGGTGTAATATTATATTGTTTTATGCAGTCAGACCGGCGGACACCAATGCGCCGAGCAAAAGGAGATTTGAAAAGAACGGATGAAATTTGAAAGTTTAGCTCTGCACCCGGACATCCTTAGAGGGATTAGCGATGCCGGATTCGAGCACTGCACCCCCATTCAGGAGCAATCCCTTCCCAAGTGCCTTACAGGACAGGACGTCATCGCCCAGTCCCAGACCGGCACAGGAAAGACCGCGGTCTTCCTCCTCACGATATTCAGCAGGATCATGGCAGCCGGCCCCAATACGACCGGGCAGCCAAGGGCCCTTGTCATGGCCCCCACCCGCGAGCTTGCCAGCCAGATAATCGACGACGCCGAGAAGCTCGGCAAGCATCTGCCGTTCAGGTCGGTCGCCGTCTACGGCGGAGTCGAGTACGGCAAACAGGTGAACGCGCTTAAGGAAGGTGTCGAGCTGGTCGTCGCCACACCGGGCCGCATGATAGACCTCTATAAGTCCAGGACCCTCTCGCTAGATTCCATAGAGATATTCGTCATAGACGAGGCGGACCGTATGTTCGACATGGGCTTCGCCCCGGACATCATGTACATAGCGAGCAAGCTCCCCAGAAGCAAGCCGCGCCAGACCATGCTCTTCTCCGCGACCATCGACTCGAACGTAAGAAGGCTCGCGTCGCGCTACATGAAACCCGACCCGGTCATGGTCGAGATAGAGCCCGAGCAGGTGACCGTAAGCGCGATAGATCAGAAGATAATCTACGTCTCGAACGAGGAAAAGCTCCCGGTCCTCTTCGCGCTCCTCAAGCGTCCCGATGTCGAGCGCGCCATCATATTCACGAACATGAAATCGACCGCCGAGAAGGTCGGCATAAACCTCGTGGCGAACGGCATCCCTGCCAAGGTGCTTACCGGGGACGTGACCCAGGCCCGGCGCGAGAAGATAATAGAGGGCATTAAGGCCGGGAAGATAAACGTACTCGTTGCGACGGACGTCGCCGCGCGCGGCCTCCACATAGAGGGAGTAACCCACGTCATAAACTACGACCTCCCGGACGACGCGGCTAATTACGTCCACCGCATCGGCAGGACCGCGAGGGCGGGCAAAAGCGGCAAGGCATACAGCCTCGCCTGCGAGGACCATGTCCTGAACCTCCCGGAAATAGAGAAGTACATTGAGCGCAAACTCGAGACCGAATGGATAGACGAAGAGGAAATGGTCAAGGACTTCGTCCTTAAGGAGAGGCCGAGAAGGGAGAGGCAGCCCGAGAGGGCAGGGGGCGGCGGAAAAAGGCCGGGCTCGGGCGGACGCGACAGGTCCTTCCAGAGGGACGGAAAGAGACCGGATAAGCGCCATGAAAGGAAAGGCCCTCCGCAGCAGCGCATTCATGAGAAGGCAGCCGCAGGCCCTGCGGCCGATGTGAAGGCCGTTGAAATTGAAAAGGCGCTTCAGCCAGAGGGCCAGCCGGAACAGCCCGGGAGCCGTCCGCCAGGCGACCGTCCGAAAAGGAGCCGACCAAGAAACCGCAGGAAAGGAAGCCGCCCGCCGGGAGCCCCTCAGAAAGAAAATACTCCGGGTAAACCTCATGCCCTGACCGCAACCGAGCCGGGTAAACCACAGGGCCAGGGCAGGAGACAGAGGCCGCCCAGGAAAACGGAACAGGGCTCCAAGCCCGCCGGCCAGGAAAACACGAAGAGGCCGTTTGGGGGCAGGCAATATAATACCAGGCAGGTCGAAGCAGCCGCTATGGCACTCGCGAGGCAGGAAAAAGGGCCTAAAGCCTCTGAGCCCGCCAAGGGGCAGCCGGCCCAGAAGGAAGAGAAGGCCGGGCTTCTCAAGCGCTTCCTTAAGTTCCTCAAAAAGTCCTGAGGCATCCCGGATAGATAGGCAGCCTCTATCTGCGTAGTACGTGGATAAAAATGCTCGCATATAAAAAAGGGGAACTTCGAAAGAAGCTCCCCTTTTTTATATGGCTAGTCTGTAAATTGGATAATGCGGGTCAGTTCGGGTACAGTCCCTCGAAGTAATGGGGGAGCTGTTCCTCGAATGAGATGAGCACCTCAAACGCGATATGGCGGGCGCTGGCGAACTCCATCCCCAGAAGGGGCTCTTTCTTGAGCCCGGCCTTATCGTCTACCCAGCCTATGGGGTTCTCCTTCAGGAGCTTGTTGAAGTCCTCGTTAAGGACCGGCCTCGCGCCCTTGGCCTCGGTATTTGAGACGGCGTTTACGATGTCCTTCCTTGTGAGGCGGACGCCTTTTTCATTGTCCACGATGACCGGCTTGCTCCACCATTCGCTGAAACTGGCTTTGTTCATTGCCACACCAGGGTTCCTGCCGAGGCGCGGGACGTACCTGTTCTTTTCCTTGCTCGATGGCGCAAAGAGCGCTAGTCCGCTCATGGGCAGCGCGAGCCTCTCGTCGTAGTCCGGGCAGTTGTCGTAGAAGTAGAGGTCAAGTCCGAGCCTGTCTAAAAGGGAGCCTTTTCCATCTTTGTCGTCGAGGACCGCCTTCAGCGCGACCGCAAGCCTCTGGGCCTCGCCCTCGAAGCCCATGTCATAAGCCTGTCCGGATTTCAGCATGAACTGCAGAAGTGATTTAAGATAAGCCTCAAGCTCTTGCCGCGTCTTTGTCTTCTTGTTTTCCATAGTCCCGGTATTTTATTATAAGCGCGGACCGATTACAAATACTTTTGCGCCCGGTCACGCAGATATGATATCAATTTAGACCCTGAGAGGAGAAAAAATGGAAAAAGCCACACTCATGGTCAGGATAAAGCTCCTGTCCCCGCTTGCCAAGGCGCCGTGCAAGTCGCACGACGGCGACGCGGGCTGGGACCTCTTCGCATCCGAGGAGGCGGCCATACCCCCCGGCGGCACAAAGGTCATAAAAACCGGCATAGCCATGCAGATACCGCACGGCTGGTATGGCCAGATAAAATCCAGAAGCGGCCTCGGCGCAAAAGGCTTCATCGTGACGGCAGGCGTCGTGGACAGCTCCTACAGGGGCGAGATAGGCGTTGTGGCAGTAAACGGCAACGCCTCCCCGGACGGCGCTGCGTTCACCTTCAGGCCAGGCGACAAAGTCGCACAGATGGTATTCCTCCCGGTCCCCCAGGTAACAATCGAGCTCGCCGAAGACCTCTCAACCTCAACACGGGGCGAAAACGGATTCGGAAGCACCGGCCGATAGGCCGGGACTAAAAGCTTGGGGGACCCTTTCTGTAGAAAGTTTCCCCCAAACCCCCTTCAAAGACTTTAAGTTCCTGAGAGAACCCCCTTTTTAAGGGGGTTCTCTCAGGAAGAACTAAAAGTTTTTGGAGAGAGTTTGAGAGGACCTTTTTTACAAAAAAGGCCCTCTCAAGTTTTCAGCCGGCCTATCCGGTCCTGAGCGCGTCCGTTATCTTCATTCTTGAGGCCTTTAGCGCCGGGAGGAGCCCTCCTGCGAGTCCCATGAGGAGAGCGACGGTTATGGAGAGAACGGCTGTCTTCAGGGTGAGGGTGAACGAGAATGCGAGCTCCGAGAAGGTTTGGAAGTTGAGGGTCGAGAATGAGAGAAAGCGGAGGAACGAGGCCGCGGTGAGGCCTGCCGCCCCGCCTGCGAGGCCTGTGACAAGGGACTCGGCGAGGAAGGCCGCCAGTATGCTTCCCCTGCCGAAGCCGAGGGCGCGTAGAGTCCCAATCTCGCCGACCCTCCCGGCGACAGCCGAGTACATGGTTATCATGGCCCCGATTATCGCGCCTATCGAGAATATGGCGGTGAGGCTCGTCCCCAGGACGCGGAGGAAGAGGGAAAGGGCCCTGGACTGTTCCGAGTAGAAATCCGTCTCCCGCTTGGCGTCGAGGCTGAGCCTCGGGTCGTCCTCTATAGCGCTCCTGATTGAATCGAGCTTTTCAGGGTCTTCCATCCTGAAGACCACGGAAGAGTAGACGGGCCTCCTGAAGGCCTGCATTAGTGAGTCGGCGTCGCCCCATATCTCGGAGGAGAACCCGGTCGCGCCCGCGTCGAATATGCCGACGACTGTCCATTCCCTCATGGCGAATGAGAGCTTTTCTCCCGTGCCTGCCCCCTCGAACCTCCCTGATACCGCCTTTCCGGATATTATCTCGTAAGTGCCAGCCCTTGGCATCCTGCCTTCAATGAGCCTTGCCTGGGGCCTGAGTTCAAGGGACGCGGGCGATATCCCCCTTATTACGACGTTCGACGGGCTTTCGGTGCCGCGCTTCTTAAGGGAGATGAGGACAACTATTTCTTTTGCGGCGAGCCTGCTGCCGCCGGGTCCGGACGCCACGCCCGGGTATGTCTCGATTATGGCCGCCTGGTCCCGGCTTATGGTGCTCTGTACCTCTGAGGGCGCGCCTTTCCTTACGACTATCATGTTCTCTCTTGAGCCGGTGTCGACAAGGGTGGCTTCGAGCCCCTCGGCGAGCATTGTTATGGCCGCGAAGACGAAGACTACGAGGGCCATGCCGCCTGCCGTGAGGGCCGTCGTGAGCTTCCTTGCTAAAAGCGACCTCAGGCTGTATGAGAGCGGGACCGGCATACGCTATACCACCCTTCTTAACGCCGTAGTTATGGGGACTGTCGAGGCCCTGTATGAAGGGATGACGGAAGACGAGACGGCGACTATTAATGCGGCTGCCGCGTCCAGCCAGAAAGTCGTCGGCTTTATTATGAATACCGGAAAGTATTGCCCGAGCTCGGCCCTGAAAAGAGCGGCCGCCGGGAAGGTGAGTGCGGCCCCGATGGCCGCGCCGAGAGCGGTTATGGCAAGCGACTCTCCGAACACGAGGAGGGTTACATGCCAGCTTCCGAAGCCCAGCGCCTTCATGACCGCGAACTCGCCCATGCGCTCCCTTACGGACATTGCCATGGTGTTCGCCACGACCGCCATGATTATGACGATGACGACCACCGAGACGAGCTGGATGGCGGACATGATGGCCTCTGTCATGCTTACGAAGCTCATCTGGAAGGAGCGCTCCGTCTCCGTCAATGTTTCTGCAAGGGAGTTTTCGAAGAGGGAATCTATGCGGCCCGAGACCGCGGCGGCAAGCTCTGGCTTTTCGATCTCCGCGAA